>JAEZUE010000062.1 GCA_023443455.1 Verrucomicrobiota bacterium | reverse complement strand
CCCGACGGCGACGGGTTGAACAATATTCTCGAATACGGATTGGCCCGGCGCCCCGACCTCGCGGAATCGCCGCTCGTGCCGACCTTCGTGACCGTGGGCGGCAACCGGCATGCCGCGCTCACGTTCAAGCGGGCCACCGGCGTGTCGGTCGGGGCGGAGATCTCCGACGATCTTGTTTCCTGGAGCAGCGCACCGGCCGACCTCGTGCCGTTCGGCGATGCGGTGCCGGATGCCTCGGGCCTGTTCGAGACGGTGACCTTCCGCAGCACGGCGGCGCTCGCCGCGAAGCCGCGGCAGTTCTTACGCGTACGGGTGACCTCGCCATGAACTGGTCCGATCGGTTTCCGAACGTCCGAGGTCGGTGTGGGTCGCAGGGCGGGGCGCGAGCCGGCGGCCGGAGCCCCGGCGCGGGCGGGGTCCTCCGTCGGGTCATGGTGCCGCTCCGCCTTTCTGTCGCTCTGCGGGTTCGGCGCTCTGCGCGGCTGGCCGTGTTTGCGCTGTCTGCGTTCGGCGCGTTTCTGGCGCCGGATGCCGGTGCGGCGCCGGCCCGCTGGCCGACCACCGTCGATGTCGATCCGGGCGAGACGGTCATCGTGACACGGGGCGGGACGGCGCACACGTTTCGCATCCTCGCCGACGCGCAGGGCCAGCCGGCGATCACGTACGAGACGATGCCGTTTCCCACCACGGCGGTCGACAAGCGGGTGAACTACGCGGCGCGCGTGCGGCTGGCGGTCGACGGGCAGGAGGTCGAACTCATCGCCCGTCCGTTCCAATATCCGGTGACGGCCGCCGGCCTGCGGCTTTACCTCGACGGTACCAGGGAATGGCTCGGCACCGACGATGTGTACCCGCTGCGCCTCCCGAAGCGGATCCGGCTGCGCTTCACCGCGGCGGGCGAGTCCTGGGGCCCGGCCGGTCTGCGCTTCCCGGTGGGCGAGTACCGCTGGCACGCGACGACGTACAACAATACCTGGCTGGGCGTCGTGCCGCAGGACGTGAGCACGACCTACTACCACAAGGGCGAGGATTTCGGCGCCGTGCCGGATCTGCTGCCCGTGCTCGCACCCGAGGCGGGCGTGGCGTCGACCGACGGCACCGGGGTGCAGACCTTGAGCTCCGACGGCACGCTCTTCTGGGCGGCGCACATGAACGCGGCCAACATCGCCGTGGCGGCCGGCCAGCAGGTCGCCGCCGGGCAGGTGCTCGGCCTCACCGGCAACCGCGGCAACAGCAACGCCGATCCGCATGTCCACTACGACATCAGCTGGGGCGACGAGGAGGTCGGCAGTTTTCCCTTCGCGGCCGACGCCTACCTGCGCGACTACCCCGACGCCGGCATCGTGGTCGCCGGCGGCTACCAGTTCCTGTTTGCGGGCGAAACGCTCGCGCTCGACGGTCGGCGTTCGCTCGCCCGGCCGGGGCGCACGATCACCGGCTACCGGTGGATCCTGCACGACGGCACGGTGGTCGATGGTCCCTCCGCGGTGCTCACGGCGCCGACGGCCGGCTTCTATGCGGAGGAGCTGCGCGTGTTCTTCGACGACGGGCGCGAGGAGCGCGGTTTCACCCAGGTGCGGGTCTTCAACTCCGGCTCGGCGGGGCAGTTGCCCCTCGTCGGTTTCCTCTATCAGTATCCGCTTCGCGGAATCAAGCCGGGCGAAGAGATGACGATCCGCCACCATCCGTTCGCCAGCGAGTGCTATTCGCGCACGATCGACTTCGGCGACGGCTCGCCGGTGCAGACGGTCTCCGGGCCGCAACCGACCATCGCGCACCGCTACGCGGCGCCCGGACTCTACACGGTGACGGTGCGCGCCAACTCGCCGGTGCCGCAGGTGCTCAAGACATCGGTGTTGGTCGAGGGCTCGGGTGGCGGCGCAAACCTCGCGCCGGTGATTGCCGGGCCGGCGGTGCGCCAGCTGCGGGCGGTTGCCGAACGCGACCTGATCGTCGCGCTGGCCGGTTCCGATCCCGACGGCGATTCGCTGGACTGGAGCATCGGGCAAATCCCGGTGCAAGGGTCGGCCAGTGTCGGCCCCGACGGCGTGGTGTTGTACCGATCCGTGGCGGGTTATGTCGGCGACGACTCGTTCGAGGTGGCCCTGGCCGATGGCCGCGGCGGCACCGCGACGGTGCGGCTGGAGGTCGCGGTGCAGGCGCTGCCGGTCGTGGGCCCCGCCGGGGTGCGGATCGAGGCCGAGGACTACGACGAAGGCGGGGAGGGCGTGGCGTATCATGATGTTGATGGCCGACAGGGAACCTCGCAGGTGCGGGCCGACGGCAGCGGCCACGATGTCGACATCGTGGCGATCGAGCCGGGGGCGGACTTTCCGGGCTTGAAGATCGGCTACACCGAGCCGGGCGAGTGGTTGCGCTACACGTTGTCGGTGCCGGTTTCGGGGAGGTACAGCCTTCGCCTACGGGTCGCCAACGGCTCCGGCGCCGCCTCGACCGGTGCGATCTCGTTGCGCTGGAAGGGCGCCGTGGTGGCCGGTCCGCTCACCGTCCCCGCCACCGGTAGCTGGGACTCCTTCGTGGACCTCGACGTGCCGGGTGTCGCGCTCTCCAGCGGCACCGATGGGCTCCAGCTCGACTGCA
>JAEZUE010000014.1 GCA_023443455.1 Verrucomicrobiota bacterium | reverse complement strand
CCGCCTTGCGCTCCCAGCTCGTCGACCGCCCCGAACTGCTCGCCGACTGGCAGGGTTCCTTCGGTCTCGCGCACGCCATCGAGCACGCCGCCGCCTGAATCCATCTCCAGTTGGCCAAACTCCAGGGACCGGTCGCAGACCGGTCCTACATACGCGCCTTCCCGTAGGTCCACGTCTTCGACTGGACCCGACAGACTCACGCCAGCACCTTCGGCCCGAGCCCGGAGGGACCGGTCACAGACCGGTCCTACTTTCGACGCCCGCCTTCCCGATTGAAAAGCGGAAGGCGCGCGCCGTTGCTGGTACCGTGGATCAAGCGACACGCACTGCCCTCCGCTCCTTTCCGCGCGCCATGTGGGTGCTCGCGGCGGGCAACTTCGTGAACCGCTTCGGCAGCTTCGTCGTGCCGCTGCTCGCCCTCCACCTCACCCGCCTCGGGTTCTCGCCGAAGCAGATCGGCGTCGTGCTCGGCGCCTACGGCATTGGCCGGCTCGGCTCCTCATTGCTCGGCGGCGCATGGACCGACCGCCACGGCCACCGCTTCGTGATCGCCGTCTCCATGTTCAGCTCGGCCGCCGGCATGCTGGTGTTGGGCTTCCTGACACACTACCACGCCATCCTCGCAATGGTGCTGGTGCAGGGCTTCGCCTCGGAGCTGTTCCGGCCCGCCTCCAGCGCGTTGATCGCCGAGCTCGCGCCGGCGGAGCACCGGCTCACCGCCTTCGCGCTCAACCGGCTCGCCGTCAACGCGGGCTTCGCTCTCGGGCCAGCCGTCGGCGGTATCCTCGCGAACCTCTCGTTCCACTGGATCTTCCTCGGCAACGCCCTCGCCGACATCGTCTACGGGGTTCTCGCGTGGCGCGGCCTGCCCGCACGGATCGCGACCGAGCACCACGCCCACCCGACGCCGGGCTCATGGGCACCCGTGCTCGCCGACCGCCGGCTGCTGGTCTTCCTCGCGGCGATCTTCCCGATGACGTTCATCTTCATGCAGGGTTCCTCAAGCTTCGCGCTCTACACCGCGGATCTCGGCTTCTCGCCGCGCGATTTCGGCCTGCTGCTCGGCATCAACGGCATTCTCATCGTCACCTGCGAGCTCACGCTCACGGGCCTCACCCGGCGTTGCCGTCCGGTGAACGTGCTGATGCTCGGCTACACGCTGCTCGGCGTCGGCTACGCGTGCACCGGGCTCGCGCACCAGTTCGCCACGTTGGCGATCACCGTGGTGATCTGGACCTGCGGCGAGATGATCGGCTCCCCGACCCAGAGCGCGGTGCTCGCGGGCATGGCACCGCCGCATCTAAGAGGCCGATACATGGCCGCGGCAACGTTCATGTGGTCGCTGGCCTCGATCGTGGGCCCGTCGCTCGGCAGCTTCCTCTACGGCTGGAGTCCGACCTTCCTCTGGTGGTTCGCGGCGGCGATGGGCCTGGCGAGCGCGGGCGCAGTGCGCTTCGCCTTGGCGGCGCCGCAACGGGCCGGTTGAGGCTCGCGCGACGGCGTGGCGCCTGCGGTGGCAAAGGGCACCAGGATCGTCGTCATGCCCATGGAGCACGAAAGCCCTGGCAGGCTTTGCGACATCGCCCCGCCACCCTCTGGCACGCCGGACCTGCTGCCGCCGCCCCGGAGCAGGGAGGAACGCGGCCCCGGCTCACTCGAGCGACTGCTCGACCCTGACGACCACCTTGTCGTTCATGAACTGGTCGTTGAAAACGAGAACCGAATACGTGCGGACCTCGACCTTTCGGCGCGTGCCCCAGATCGGTTCGTTGGAGATGACGACCTCCCGATCCCGCCCCGAGGAGTCCTTGACGAGGGCCTTGATCGGATTCGAGCCGACCTGGAGGCGCTCGCGGCCGAGTTCCGTGCGGGTCACGTAGGACCAAACCTCCGCCTTGCCCGAGGGGGACTGGAGCGGTTTCACCTCCGAAGGTTTGCCGAGGATCTCGCGAACCTGCTGCGCCGACATGCCGACCTGCAACGACGCTTCCTTCGGCGTGCGTTCCCCTTCCGGACGGACGATCTCGACCGTTTCATTCTTCGCCGTGTCCTCGGCGGCCAGGGAGACGGCACCTAACGATGCCCCGGCGAGACCGAGGATCAGAAATGCAAGGGGGGAGCGCATGCTCCCATAATGCCGAAACCGCCGATTGCCCTTCAACAAATCGCCAAGAGAAATTCCGCCCCCCCAACCCGCATCAACCGCAGCGGTCCGTGCGGGCGATCTCCGCTCTCGGTTTTCCAACCGTCCGGAGCCCGGCGCAGGAGAGCGCGCTTGCACGCGATTCGCGCTCGGAATCGCGTGCAAGCACGCTCCTACAAAGGAAGGGCCGGCTCAGGCGCTCGCGGCCTTGATCGCCTCGAGTTCCTCCCAGCGGGAGAAGGTCTCGGCGACCTCGTGCTCGATGGCTTCAAGCCGCTCCTTCGCCGCGGGGGCCGCACCGGGGTCGCGTTGGTAGAAACCGGGATCGGCGAGCTTGGCGGTGAGTTCGGCCTGCTCGGTCTCGAGTTCCTCGATGCGCTTGGGCAGCGCCTCGAGTTCGCGCAGTTCCTTCTGCGTGATCTTGCGGGGTTTCGCGGCGGGCTTCGGGCGCGGGGCCGGGGCGGCGGGCTTCGCGGCCGGCGCGGCGGGCTTCACCCCGCCGCCCTGCGCCACCCAGTCGCTGTAGCCGCCGACGTACTCGGCGAGCTTGCCCTCGCCCTCGAAGACGAGGGTGCTGGTGACCACGTTGTCGAGGAATTCGCGGTCGTGGCTGACGAGCAGGAGCGTGCCGTTGTATTCAACGAGCAGATCCTCGAGCAGGTCGAGCGTCTCGGCGTCGAGGTCGTTGGTGGGCTCGTCGAGCACGAGCACGTTGGCGGGTTTCGTGAAGAGGCGGGCGAGCAGGAGACGGTTGCGTTCGCCGCCGGAGAGCACGCGCGCCGGGGTGCGGGCGCGCTCGGGCGAGAAGAGGAAGTCCTGCAGGTAGGTGATGACGTGGCGCTGCCGCCCGCCGACCAGCACCGTCTCCATGCCATCGGCGATGTTGTCGGCCACGCTGCGGTTGTCGTCGATCTGCGCGCGGAGCTGGTCGTAGTAGACGATCTCGAGGTTCGTGCCGTGCTTGAGCTCGCCGCCGGTCGGGGCGAGCGCGCCGAGCAGCAGCTTGATGAGCGTGGTCTTGCCCGCGCCGTTGGGGCCGATGAGGCCGATCTTGTCGCCGCGCATCACCGTGGTGGTGAGGTCGCGCACGAGCGGGCGGCCGTCGGCGTAGCAGAAGTCGAGGTGCTCGGCCTCGATGACCTTCTCGCCGGTGCGGCCGGCTTCGGCGAGACGCATGTTCACGTTGCCGAGCCGCTCGCGGCGTTCGCGGCGCTCGGCGCGCATCGCCATGAGCGCATCGATACGGGCGCCGGCGCGCTTGCGCTGCGCGCGCAGTCCTTGGCGAATCCACACCTCTTCCTGGGCGAGCTTCTTGTCGAAGGCGGCGCGCTGCCGCTCCTCGGCCTCGAGGCGTTCCTCGCGGCGCACGAGGAAAGTGGCGTAGTCGCAGTCCCAATTCGTGATCACGCCGCGGTCGAGCTCGACGATGCGGGTCGCGAGCCGGCGCAGGAAGGCACGGTCGTGGGTGACGAAGAACAGGCCGACTTTCTCGTTGAGCAGAAACTCCTCGAGCCAGAGCACGCTGGCCAGATCGAGGTGATTGGTCGGCTCGTCGAGCAACAGCAGGTCGGGTTGGCTGGCGAGCGCACGGGCGATGAGCACGCGCCGTTTCAAACCGCCGGAGAGCGTGCCGAACTGCGCCGCGGCCGGGAGTTGCATGCGCTCCATGAGTTGCTCGAGCCGGATCTCGCGTTGCCAGTCCTCCTCGTGCGGCCCGCCCTGCGCCTCCGTGCGTACACCACCCGCGACGATGTCGTGCACCACGCCCCCAAGATCGGTCGGCACCTCCTGGTTGAGCCGGGCATAATGCGCGCCGGGCTGCCGCGAAATCGCGCCGCTGTCGGGCAACATCTCGCCGGCGATGATGCGCATGAGGGTCGACTTGCCCGCGCCGTTGCGGCCGACCAGACACACCCGCTCGCCGGGATCGACCTGGAAGTTGATGTGGTCGAGAACCGGCGGTCCGCCGAAGGCGTGGGAGACGTCGAGGAGCGTGAGCAGGGCCATGAAGCGGACAACCGTGGAGCGCCAGCGCCCGCGGGGCAACGCGGAGTTTCTGCGAACGCGCGGCCCCCTCGCCATGGGCCTCAAGGCGCTTTTCCCGTTCATAATTAGGGATTTCTAAAAGGTATGGCACGCAAGCCATACTGCGACTTGACGAGTATGGCATCGCAGCCATACTCACTGGCGCGATGAAAATGACCATGCACATCGACGAGGATGTCCTCGCCCAGGTGATGGAGCTCACCGGAGCCAAGACCAAGACCCAGGCCGTGGAGATGGCGCTCACCGAGATGGCGCGCCGCCACAGGCAGAAAAAGTTTTTCCAACGGGGCCTCGGCCTCACCCCGGAGCAACTCGGCGAGATCGGGCGCGACCTCATGGCAATCCATGGCGACTCGATGGATACCGACGAGGCGGCCGTGCAGCGCTTCATCGCCAAGAGCGACGCGCGACGCGCCGCCAAGCAGGCCCGCGAGTTGAAGGTCGCCGAGGACCACGCCCCCTACCGCACCGGCGATGAGCAACCTGATTCTGGTCGATAGCAACTACTGGATCCGGATGGTCGCGCTCCATCGCGACCCGTTCGACGAACTGGAGTCGCTCGCGGATGACTTCGAGTTCGCCATCAACGGCGTGATCTGGGCCGAGGTCATCCGCGGGCGGCGCGACCCGTTCACGCGGGCGAGATTCGCCGAGGGCTTCTCGACCATGGTCTTCCTCAACCTCACCGCGCAGGGCTGGCAACGGGCGGCCGACCTCGCCTGGCAACTCGATCGCGCCGGCCAGGTGATCGGCCTGCCCGACCTCGCCATCGCCGCGACCGCGCTCGAACACGACGCCGCGGTCCTGACCTTCGACCGCCACTTCCAGCACATCCCGGGCCTGCTCGTGGTCGACGATCTCGGCTGACATCCGGTCCGGCGTCCGCTCCGATGCCGCACGTCCGCCCAATCCCAACACCATGCTCCGCTCCATCCCCCTCGGTCGCTACCTCCTCGTCCTGGCCGCGTTGCTCGTCGGCGTGATCACGCGCTCGGGCATCGGCGCACACTACCCGCACGACTGGTGGCTGGAGAACGCGCTCGTGCTCGCAGCCCTGGCATTCCTCGGCGCCACGTACCGCCGTTTCCCGCTCTCGCGTATCAGCTATACACTGCTGTTCGTCTTCCTCTGCCTGCACGAGATCGGCGCGCACTGGACCTACGCCGAGGTGCCCTACAACGACTGGACCCGCGCGCTCTTCGGCCGCCCCCTCAACGAGCTCTGCGGCTTCGAGCGCAACCACTTCGACCGCCTCGTGCACTTTTCCTACGGGCTGCTGCTCGCCTACCCGATCCGCGAGGTCTTCCTGCGCATCGCCGACGCCAAAGGTTTCTGGGGCTATTTCCTCCCGCTCGACGTCGTCATGTCGACGTCATTGATCTACGAATTCATCGAGTGGGCCGCCGCGGTGCTCGTCGGCGGCGAGCTCGGCCAGGCCTACCTCGGCACCCAGGGCGATATCTGGGACGCCCACAAGGACATGCTCATGGCCACCTGCGGCGCGCTGATCGCGATGAGCATCGTCGCGCTGATCAACTGGCGCCTCCACCGCGACTTCGCCCGCGAGTTCGCCACCAGCCTGCGCGTCAAACACGCCCACCCGCTCGGCGAGGAGGCCATCGCGCGAGCGAAGGCCGACCACGACGCGTGAGCCTCGCGCAATCGCCCGGCGCTTGCGGTAGCGAAGGTCGCCAAGACCTTCGGCTGGTTCGTGGGTGGCCGAAACTCTTGGCGAGTTTCGCTACGATGGTAGCTTTGCCGCCGGTTTGAATTGCATGGTTCAATTCGCCGACACTTCCAACCGCACCTCCGCCTCGCGCCCGAAGCACCGCACCAGCCGGCGGCGGATCTCGGCATCGTCGTCGACCGACGGCAGCATCAGCTTCAGCACCATCGTGCCGCGCTCCGGGATGTAGATGCAAAGCTGGCGCGCGAAGAGAAACACCGCCGCGGCCGAGTCCCGGCGCCCGCCTTTCTCCAGATGGCTGAAGCGCACGAGCCGCACCTCGCGGTGCTTGCTCAGGAGTTTCGCCACCCGGTACGCGTCGCGATATTCCGGAGTCACCTTGCCGTCGTCACCGCCGCGCAACCGCGGACGATGGGAAGCCCACGAATCGTCCAGCGCCACCGCTCCGATGGCTCGAAACTGCGGGTACATCGACAGGACCGCGCCCGACACCTCGCGCAAGTCCTCGCGCCGGGCGACCGGTACCGCGAGCTCGCGCACCCCGTGGTTGATGTCGAAGGCGAAGAGCCGGCCGCGCCACTGAAACACCGCGACCGCGTGCCCCGGGCCCATCGAGTCGTCGTCGTCGAGCGTGCCCCAACGCAGGACGCGCACCCAACGTTTCCCCTCGCTGCGTTTGCCCCCGAGGTACTCGTCGGCGAAGCGCACCGAGTCCACGAAGCACGGATTCGCCACCCCCAACGGCTCGAACTTGAACGGCGTCGCCCGGGTCTGCGCCGCCGCCCCCACCGCCAGCGCGACCGACAACGCCACCACCAGGCAAAGCCCTGTCCGGAGTCGGTTGAGCAGTCTCATCGCCACGCAGCCTACCACCTTCGTGCCCCTCGACAACCGCGCGCAGCCCACCCTCCCCCGGTTCACCGCATTGACACCATCCGGCCGGCCCCGACACTCCCGCCACCTTGGTCATCGATCGCGAAAAGAATCCGAAACGCGCCTCCAGCGCTCTCCTCATCGGCGTGCAGACGCCCGACATGCCCGCCGGCGAAGGCGCCGAACTGCTCGCCGAACTCGAGGAGCTCGTCGGCAATCTCGGCATCGAGATCGCCGCCTCCGAGCTCGTGCGTATCCGCGAACACAACGCCCGTTTCCTCGTCGGCACCGGCAAGGCCGAGGAGCTCATGTGCCTGGCCGACGAACTCGACGTCGACCTGATCGTCTTCGACGAGGAGCTCTCGCCCGCGCAGGGCCGCAACTGGGAAAAGGAATCCGACCGCGCCGTCATTGACCGGCAGGAGGTCATCCTCGAGGTCTTCAACCAGCGCGCCCAGACCCGCGAGGCCAAGCTGCAGGTCGAGCTCGCGCAACTCGAGTATGCCCTCCCCCGCCTCAAACGCGCCTGGACTCACCTCAGTCGCCAACGCGGCAAGGGCAAGATGGGCGGCGAAGGCGAGACCCAGCTCGAGGTCGACCGCCGCCTCGTCCGCGACCGCATCACCGCGCTCAAGACCGAGCTCGCCGCCGTCGTCCGCCACCGCTCCGTGCAGCGCCACCGCCGCCAGCGCGTGCCCGTCCCCAACGCCGCGATCGTCGGCTACACCAACGCCGGCAAGTCCTGTCTGCTCAACCGCCTCACCGGTGCCGCCGTGCTCGTGCAGGACAAGCTCTTCGCCACTCTCGACCCGACCACCCGCCAGCTCGTCCTGCCCGACGGCCGCAAGCTCCTCCTCACCGACACCGTCGGCTTCATCCGCCGCCTGCCCCACCGCCTCGTCGAGGCCTTCAAGGCCACGCTCGAGGAGACGGTCATCTCCGACTTCCTGCTCCACGTGCTCGACCTCACCAACCCGCAGGTCGAGAAGCACCTCGAGGCCACGATGGACGTGCTCAACGAGCTCGGCGCCGACACCAAGCGCACCATCACCGTCTTCAACAAGAGCGACGCCGCCCGCCCCGAGACGATCGAGCTCGTGCGTGCCCGCCATCCGGATGCAGTCTTCGTGAGCGCGCACACCGGCGAAGGCATCGAGAACCTCCTCGCCCGCTGCAGCGAGCTCACCCGCACCGCCGAGTTCGCCGCCACCCTGCGCGTGCCGCACGCCCGCTACGACATCGTCGCCAAGCTCCACGCCACCGGTGGCATCGTCGAGGAACGCGCCGAGGACGACGCCTACTACATCACCGGCCGCGTCCCCTTCAGCCTGCGCGACCTGGTGGCGCCGTTCCTGGTCGAGTAAGCCCGGCGACAACCCCGTGGGGCGCTCCTTCAGGACGCCAAGATCGACGCAGCTGGCCGGACAAGCGTTGGCTTTCATCCTTTCGCCGCCGCCCCCCTCGGCCATCATCCCTCTGCCAGCCTGCGCTGCCGTCCGGCAGAGTCCATCCGCCATCGGCCATCCAACATTCCCCATCGGCCATCCCCCTCCCATGCGCTTCACCAAATACCACGCCCTCGGTAACGACTACATCGTGATGGATCCGAGCAAGGCCGGACCTCTGCCGACCGATCCGCAGATCGTGCGCATCTGCCACCGCAATTTCGGCATCGGCTCCGACGGCATCCTCTGGGGCCCGCTTCCCTCCGACCGCGCGCCCTTCGCCCTGCGCATCTTCAACCCCGACGCCTCCGAGGCCGAGAAGAGCGGCAACGGTATTCGCATCTTCTCCCGCTACCTCTACGACTGCGGGCTCGTGCAGGAGAAACCCTTCCTGCTCGACACCCTCGGCGGTCTCGTCGAGGTCCGCATCGCCAAGGGCGGCCGCTCCATCACCGTCGACATGGGCCACGTGAGCTTCGACAGCGAAAAAATCCCCGTCGCCGGCCCGCCGCGCGAGGTCATCAACGAGACCCTCACCGTGAAGGACCGCGCCTTCACCTTCTGCTCCGCGACGATCGGCAACCCGCACTGCGTCATCCCGCTGCCCGAAGTGTCACCGGATCTCGCGCACACCTACGGGCCGCACATCGAGAACCACGACAACTTCCCGCGCCGCACCAACGTCCAGTTCATGCAGGTGCTCGACCGGGCCAACATCCGCATCGAGATCTGGGAACGCGGTGCCGGCTACACGCTCGCCTCCGGCAGCAGCAGCTCGGCCGCGGCGGCCGTCGCGCACCGGCTCGGCCTCGTGGACGACAAGGTCACCGTGCACATGCCCGGCGGCGAGATCGGCATCCGCATCGGCGCCAAATTCGCGATCAAGATGACCGGCGGCGTCACCCGCGTCGGCGAGGGCACGCTCGACCCCGAGATGCTCGACGGCATCGCGTAACAGGCAGCGCCTGCGTGGTAGCTGGATGGCGAAGCCATTCAGCCCACCATCGGAGCCATCCCGCCCTCCCGGTGGAAAAATAGCGTGACGGCCGTCACGTTATTCGGTTTCGTGGATACAATCGACGCCGCCGGAGCGGCGGCGGCGTCCGGGCTCGCCGACGGCTGCCTCGCCCCAGGCGACCGCGCCGACTTCTCCGGCCGCCTCACAGATTCGCGTGGATATCGGCCGGCGTATTCCAGTTCTCGAACACAGCCGCGTCCGTTTCGGGCACATCGAGGGCCACCAGCCGGCCGGCCTCGACCTCCGCCTCGACAAATTTGTGCAACGCGAGTTCCCCGGCCGCCAGCCGTCGCCGAATCTCCGGAAGCAGAGAACGTGGATACACCGCCGCGGTCGGCTCCCAACCGCGCGGCGTGCGCGGCACCACGCCGACTCCCGCCCGCCGCTTCGCGAGCAACCGATGGAGCATCCCGGCGTTCAGGGCCGGCAGGTCCACCGCCAGCAACAGCAGATGCGGCTCGACCGCGGAGATAAGGACCGAGGCCAGCCCCCCGAGCGGACCGAGTCCCGGTCTCTCGTCGTCCACCACCCGTACCAAACGGTCGCCGAGCGGCACATCCGACCGCCCCGAGACGAGCACCTCGGCCGGCTCCAATGACCAGGCGAGCGCGATCTGCCGGGCGAGCAATGTGCACCCGCCGATCTCGATCCCGGCCTTGTCGCGACCCATCCGGGTCGAGCGCCCGCCGACGAGGATTGCCACGGAAAAATGGGTTTCAGGTAACACGCAGTACTCCCTTTCCAAGTGTGATGCTGCCATCCGACAAAATCCGCGCGCGCAGGCCGCCACGCCCCTTCAGCCACTCGAACGCGCCGGGCGCCACGGCCTCGTCCATCCACTCGCACGGTCGACACTCCTCCGAGCCGCGGAACCGGACTCCCTGCAGCTCGAACTCGCGGCCGATCAAATCCGGCAGATCGATGCCACGCACGAACACGTTGCGCCGCACCGCTGTTGCCCGCGCGTCCGGCGCACCGACCGCTTCGGCCAACGCCGCAAACGTCTCCATCGCGAAGAACGTGATCTGCCCTTTGTAGTCCGGCTTGAAGTCGAAGAACCGGTCATCGCGGATCCCGCGGCCGGCCACGCACTCGATCGTGTCGACCTCGATCGGATCGTTCGTGCCCGCCGGCTGCCCGTGGTGTCCGAAATAGTTGTGGCCCGGCGAAATCACGAGGTGACACACCTCGAGCGGAAGGTCCTTGGGCAGTTTCGGGGTACCGGCGACAGATTCGGATATCATGCGGGTTCGACGCCCCGGACGCTGCCCAAGTTCCCCGCCGATGCAACCCCGCACGATTGACCCGCCGCACCATGCCGCCAACGATCCCCCACGCTGCTACCCGCGGCGCATCTACCATGCGCATCCTGTTCTTCGCCCACCTCAAAAACCTCACCGGCTGCGCCGAGACCGAGCTCGCGGCCGACGACCTCGACGCCGACTCGCTCTGGCGCGAACTGCTCGCCCGCTGGCCCGACCTCGCCCGCGTGCGTGCCCAGACTCGCCTGACGCGAAACTGCGACTTCGCCGACGCCACCACCCGCTTCGCCGCCGGCGACGAGGTGGCCCTGATCCCGCCCGTCTCCGGAGGCTGAAGCATGCAACTCGAGATCGGTCTCACCTCCGAGCCCATCGACCTCGCCAGACCACTCCCCGCCGGCCTCGCCGGCACCGCCGGCTCTGTCGCCGAATTTCGGGGCCTCGTCCGCGGCGAGGAGGGGGGCCACCCCATCGGCGCGCTGGAGTACGAAGCGTATTCCGGCATGGCCGAGCGTACCATGCGCCGGCTCTGCACCGAACTCGCCGCCGACACCGATTGCCAGTTCGTCCGCGTCACCCATCGCATCGGCGTGATCCCGATCGGCGAGGCCGCCATCCACGTCGTCGTGGCATCGAAGCACCGCGCGGCCGGCTTCGCGCTGCTCGTGGGCTTCATGGACCGCCTCAAGCAGGACGTGCCGATCTGGAAGGTCCGCGCACTTGACCGCTCCGGCCAACCCATCCCCTCCGCCTCGTGACCTCGCCCAACCGAACTGTCGCCAACGGCGGCTCCGTGGCCGAGGTCCGCGCGCTGATCCGCGCCCACGCGACACCGCTTCCGCCGGAGCCGATTCCCCTGGCCGCCGCGGCCGGACGCGTTCTGCGCGAAACGATCGTCGCCCCCGAAGACCAACCGCCCTTCACCCGCTCCGCGGTCGACGGCTACGCGGTGCGCCTCGACGACCGCTCCGAGTGGTTCCGGATTGTGGACACACTGCGCGCCGGCGACTGGCGCCCGCGCGCACTCGCCACCGGCGAGGCCGTCCGCATCGCCACCGGCGCCGCACTGCCCTCCGGCGGCCTGCAGGTCCTCATGAAGGAGGACGTCGAACTGCTCGGTGAAAACGTGCGCACCCCGGGCCGCACTCCAGCACGCCACCTCCGCGAGCGCGGCGAGGATGTGCGCCAAGGCCAACCCGTGCTGTCGGCGCCGGCCCGCCTCTCCGCCGGCATGCTCGGCCTGCTCGCCAGCGTCGGCGCCGCCGCCCCGGTCGTGAGCCGCCTCCCGCGCACCATCCACGTCGCCACCGGCAACGAGATCGTGCCGCCCGAGCAAACACCGGAGCATGGCCAGATCCGCGATTCGAACTCGTCGCTCGTCCGCGGCTTCCTCGCCGGCCACGGCATCGCACCCGAGCAGCACCGTGCTCCGGAAAACTACGACGCCGCACTCGCCCTCCTCGGCCACGCCACCCCCGACCTGCTGCTGATTTCGGGCGGCGCAAGCGTCGGCGAATTCGATTTTACCGGACGCCTGCTCGCGGACCTCGGCTACGAAGTGCTCCTGAGCAAGACCGCCACCCGCCCGGGCAAACCGCTGATCTTCGCCCGCCGCGGCGACGCCCTCGCGTTCGGCCTGCCGGGCAACCCGCTCGCGCATTTCGTCTGCCTCCATCTCTTCGTCGACGAGGCCCTGCACGCCATGGCCGGACTGCCGCCCCGCAACCCTTTCGAGCTCGGCACGCTCGCCGCCGAACTCGAGGCCGACGGCAACGCACGCGAAACCCTCTGGCCCGCCCGTTGGTCGCTCGAAAACGGCCGCGCCGTCGTGACGCCGTTGCGGTGGATGAGCTCCGGTGATCTCAGTTCACTCGCCGCGGCCAACGGGCTTATTCGTGTCGCCGCCGGGGCCGGCCGACTTGCCCGCGGCGCCACCGTCGAATTTGCTCCCACCCCGTCCCTCCCATGAGCACGCCCAAGCGCCAGACCGCCGCCTTCTCCCACCTCGACGCACAGGGCAACGCCCGCATGGTCGACGTCGGCGCCAAACCGGTCCAACAACGCCGCGCCGTCGCCACCGCCCGACTGGTCTGCCAAGCCGCGACCATCCACGCCCTGAAGGCGAAGGCGCTGCCCAAGGGCGACGTGCTCACGGTCGCCCAGATCGCCGGTATCCAGGCCGCCAAACGCACCGACGAGCTGATCCCGCTCTGCCACCAGTTGCCGCTCGACCAGGTTTCGATCGAATTCACCCTGCGCCTCGCCGCCATCGACATCGTCTGCACGACGCGGACCAGCGCCAAGACCGGCGTCGAGATGGAGGCGCTCACCGGCGCCAGCGTCGCCGCGCTCGCCCTCTACGACATGTGCAAGGCCGTCGACAAGACGATGCGCATCGAGGGCGTGCACGTCGTCGAAAAGGTGAAGTCATGAAAGCCTACCGGCAGCACTTTGCCCGACTGGTAGGGCGAACCGTCCCGGTGAGCCGCGGCTCGTCGGGGACGACTCGCCCTCCCCCGCGATCCACGCCGGCGAAAATCGCCCCATGAAGATCGGCCGCCTCACCGTCAGCGACCGCGCCAGCGCCGGCACCTACACCGACCGCAGCGGACCCGAGATCGAACGCCTGCTGCGCGCCACGCTGGGCCCCGACGCCGTCTTTCTCGCCGCCATCGTGCCCGACGAGGCGCCCGCGATCGCCGCGCGCCTGCGCGAGTTCGCCGACCGCGACGGCTGTGCCCTGATTGTCACGACCGGTGGCACCGGCATCGGCCCGCGCGACGTCACCCCGGAGGCGACGCGCGCCGTGCTCGACAAGGAGCTGCCCGGCTTCGGCGAGATCATGCGCGTGCAATCCTTCGCCAAGGTCCGCACCGCCATCCTCTCCCGCGCCACCGCCGGCACCCGCGGCACCGCGCTCATCGTCAACCTCCCGGGCAAACCGTCCGCCGTCGCCGAATGTCTCGAGATTCTGGGCCCGGCCATCCGCGAGGCGCTCGCCCACCTGCGTGGCGACGACCCGCACGCCGTCGCCCCCGCCCGCTGACGCCATGGATCCCTTCGGCCGCACCGTCGACTACCTGCGCATCTCGATCACCGACCGGTGCAACGAGCGCTGCCTCTACTGCATGCCCGAGGGCTACAAGGGCTGGGAGACCACGCCCGACCACCTCAGTGCCGACGAGATCCTGCGCGTGGTCCGCGTCGCCGCCGGCCTCGGCTTCCGCAAGTTCCGCCTTACCGGCGGCGAGCCGCTCGTGCGCCGCGACATCCTCGAGATCGTCCGTGAGATGGCGGCCGTGCCGGGCGTGGGCCGCATCGGCCTCTCGACCAACGGCACCCGGCTGGCCGCGCTCGCCGGCCCGCTCTTCGCCGCCGGCATCCGCACGGCCAACGTCAGCCTCGACGCGCTCGACCCCGACCTCTACCGCCGCATCACCGGCGGCGATCTCACCAAGGTCCTCGCCGGTATCCACGCCGCAGTGGCGGCCGGCTTCGAGCGCGTGAAGCTCAACTGCGTGCTCATGCGCGGCGTCAACGAGTCGCAGCTCTGGCCGCTCGCGCGCTTCGCCGCCGAGCACGACCTGCCGCTGCGCGTGATCGAGCTGATGCCGTTGACCAGTTCGGAGGTGCTCACCGAGGCGAACTTCTTCTCCGTCGGCGACGCCATGCGGCTCTTCGCCGCCGAGGACGAGCTCGAGGCCCAACCCAGCCACCACCTCGGCTGGGGCCCCGCGAAATACTTCCGTCTCCGCCGCACGGGCACGCTCGTCGGCTTCATCGGCGCGATCACCACCGAACACTTCTGCGAGACGTGCAACAAGATGCGCCTCACCGCCGACGGGAAGATCCGCCCCTGCCTCGGCGACCACGGCGAGATCGATCTGCGCGAAACGCTCCGCCATGCCCCGACGGACGCCGCCGTGCGCGAGGTTCTCGAGGCCGCCCTGCGCGCGAAGCCGAAGGAGCATTCGTTCAACGGCCAATACAAGCCCTGCCGTCCGATGACCGCCATCGGCGGGTGAGCGACCCCGCTTTTCGGGGATCACCCGCCGGGGAAACCGGCCTCCGCGGCGGCCCGGAACCGTGTCAGAGCCGTTTGTCCGTGACCGCACCCTCGGATGCGGTGGACACGAGGTGCGCGTATTTCGCGAGCACGCCACGGGTCTCCCGGCGTTTGCGCGGTTTCCATGCCGCCAGGCGCGCGCGCAATTCGCGCGCCGGCAGGTCGAGCGAGACGGTGTTGCGCACAGCGTCGATGGTGATCGGGTCGCCGTTGCGCACGATCGCGATCGGTCCGCCGGTGGCCGCCTCCGGGGTGATGTGTCCCACGACAAAACCGTGGCTGCCGCCCGAGAACCGCCCGTCGGTGATGAGCGCCACCTCCTTGCCCAATCCGCGGCCCATGATCGCACTGGTCGGCGCGAGCATCTCACGCATACCCGGGCCGCCGCGCGGGCCCTCGTTGCGGATGACCACGACGTGGCCGGCCTTCACCCGGCCGCGGAGAATCGCCCGCAACGCGGCCTCCTCGGATTCGAACGTGATCGCCCGACCCGAGAACCGCAGCCCCTCCTTGCCCGAGATCTTCGCCACCGCTCCCTCCGGCGCGAGATTGCCGTGGAGGATCCGCAAATGGCTCTCCGCCTTCATCGGTGCCGACAGCGGCCGCACGATCTCCTGGTCCGGCGGATACGGTTTCACACGGGCGACGTTCTCCGCCAGCGTGCGACCGGTGACGGTGAGGCAGTCGCCATGGAGCAGGCCGGCGCTGAGCAGCAGCTTGAGCAGCGGTTGCAGTCCGCCGATCCGGGAAAGGTGCGCCATGCCCCAACGCCCCGAAGGTTTCAAATCGCCGAGCACGGGCACGCGGCGGCCGATGCGCGCGAAGTCCGCGAGTCGAAGCCGGACACCCGCGCTGTGGGCGATGGCGAGCAGGTGCAGCACGGCGTTGGTCGAGCCGCCGAGGGCGATGACCACCGTGATCGCGTTCTCGAACGCCTTGCGGGTGAGGATGTCGCGGGGCCGGATGTTCTTGCGGAGCAGCTCGAGGACGGCGGCCCCGGCGCGGGCGCAGTCCTCGCGTTTCTCGTCGCTCACGGCGATCTGCGAGGAGCTGTTGGGCAGGCTCAGACCGAGCGCCTCGATGGCCGAGGCCATCGTATTCGCCGTGTACATTCCACCGCAGGCCCCGGGCCCGGGGATGGCGCAGCGTTCGATCGCGGCCAGGCCCGCGGCATCGAGTTCGCCGGCGGCGTGCCGCCCGACCGCCTCGAATACCGACACGATGTCGCACTCCTGCCGGCTTTCCGGATGGATCCCGGGCACGATCGTGCCGCCGTAGACGAACACCGACGGGCGGTTCAGTCGCGCCATCGCCATGACACAGCCGGGCATGTTCTTGTCGCAACCGCCCAGTGCCACCAGGCCGTCGAAGCCCTCGGCGCCGCACACCGTCTCGATCGAGTCGGCGATGACCTCGCGCGACACCAGCGAGTACCGCATGCCCGGAGTGCCCATGCTGATGCCGTCGGCCACGGTGATGGTGCCGAAGATGACGGACTTGCCGCCCGCGGCGTCGACGCCCTGCCCGGCGCGGCGGGCGAGCTCGTCGATATGCATGTTGCAAGGCGTGAGCATGCTCCAGGTCGAGGCGATCCCGACGACAGGCTTCCGGAAGTCCGCATCCCCGAAACCGACGGCCCGCAGCATCGAGCGGTTCGGCGCCCGGTCGGGGCCATCGTGGACGTGGGCGGAAAACTGACGGAGCGACTTGGTGGTGTTCATGGCAGGAGAAAGTGTGCCGGCAAAGGGGACCGAAAACGCCCCGCGCGCAACCCGCGGCGAGTGGTCGGCGCGCGTTGTTATGGGTTTGGAAATGCGTCCTCCGATCACCCGCCCGTGCTGTCGGATCGCGTTCAGTGAAGCGTCGCCACTGTACGCAGCCGCAGCGCGTAGTGCCACGGGCCGACGTGCCGCGGCGGGCCCTCGACGGCGAGCCCGCCGCACTCCTCCGCCCAGGCGACGATCTGCTCGGGGCGCGGCCGGATCTCCAGGCTCGGCCCCCGCGGTGTGGCAAGATCACTGCGCCAATGGATCACCGCCACCAGTCCGCCAGGACGCACAATCCGCACCGCCTCCCGCAGCATCGCCACCGGAGCCTCGCCGTGGAGGATGTTGAAGAGCAGGCAGGCCCCGCAGCTGCCCGACTCCAGGCCGTAACCGGCGGCGGCCACATCGCGCACCAGGGCGAACACATTGCCCAAGCCCGCAGCGGCGGCCCGCGTGAGCGTGGTCTCCGTCATCGCGGGATCGATGTCGAACGCATGCACTGGTGCGCCGGTCCGCCGCGCGAGCGGCATGGTGAAGGTGCCGTAGCCACAACCCAACTCCGCGACGGCGCCGGTCGCCGGCCCAAACGCAAACGCGTCCAGCACCGCGTCGACGTCGAACAACGACTCCCAATACTCGAGGTCCGGCATGCCGCTTTCGCGAAACTTCATCGGCGTCGAGGAAAGCGCTCCTGCGCGGCTGTCAAACCTCAGCCTTTCTTCGGCTTGAACACGGCCAGCGTCGTCTTCCGGAGAAAGTCGGCCCACTGCTTGTTCATTGCGGAGAGTTCATCGTGCAACGGACACGGCTCACCCTTGCCGCACCAGTCGGGACCAAACGGACACATCACGCCTTCAATCTCCTTCTCGAAAAGCCCGGTGATGTCGCCCAGTGTGATGCGCGACGGCGCCTTCGCCAGCCAGTAGCCGCCGCCGGGACCGCGCGTGCCCTCGACCAAGCCGCCCGTGGAGAGCGTCGAGAGCAGCTTGGCCACGAGCGGTTGCGGCAGGCCGCGGTCGCGAGCGATGTCGAGCGAGCTGACGACGGTCTTGCCGCCGTCGTAGCGAGCGGCGAGCGCGCTCATGGCGGCGATGGCAGTCTGGGCGGTTTTTCCGCAGCGAAGCATGGTGGGAGTTGGGTGAAGAGGGAAGTCCGAGAGTTCTAGGGATGGGCGCCGAGGTCACGAACGATCTGCTATCGCGCAACGCCGCCGTACCGGTGGTGGCAGATGGGGCGAGTGTAGTGCCTTCTGTAGGAGCCTGCTTGCAGGCGATCTGTGATCGAAATCGCCTGCAAGCAGGCTCCTACCTCCAGACCGCAGTCATCGCGTCCGATTCGATGCCCTGTCGCCGCGCCGTTCACTTCGTTTCCTTCTGTGGGAAATTCCCGTGCTCCGAATGCTTGCCCGCGTGCGGCGTGGTCAGCGCCGGGAGCGCGATCTTCAGCGCCACCGTGTAGACGAGCAGGCCGCCGGCCCAGAGACCCGCCATGATCTGCCACTCGACGAGACTGGGGCTGTATTCGACGAGTTCGTGCAGAGTCGACGGGATGAAACCGGGCACGATCAGGCCCATGCCCTTCTCGATCCACACCGCAGTGAACACGAGCACGCAGGAGAGCACGAGCTGGCGCTTGTGTCCGACGACGCCGGGCCGCAACAAGAGGATCGCGCCGAGCACGCCGCAGGCGACCGACGTCCAAATCCATGGCACGAGCGCGTGCGCGCCATGCAGCCCGAAATAGAGGTAGCGCGCCGCCGCGGTGTGGCTCGTGCCGCTGTAGAACTCCGTGAACACCTCGGAGGCGAGCATGAGCAGATTGATCAGCACGGTCACCCGCATGATGTTGGTGAGGATCTCGATGGGACGGTCGCTCAACCGCACGCCGGCGAGGCGTCGCAGCAACAGCAGCGTGACGACGATGAACGCCGGTCCGGCCACGAACGCCGAGGCGAGGAAACGCGGTGCGAGCAACGCGGTGTTCCAGAACGGTCGGCCGCCGAGACCGCAGTACAGGAACGCCGTCACCGTGTGGATCGAGATCGCCCACACGATCGAGAGGAAGACGAACGGCACGTACCAGCGCGGGTTGGGCTTCCGCCCGAGGAAGCGCATGTAGAGCAGGTAGCCGCAGATGTGCAGGTTGATCGCGAGGTAGCCGTTGAGCACGATCACATCCCACGTGAGCATCGAGATCGGCCAGTTGAAGCGGCCGATGAACGGCAGCATGTGCCAGACACGGTCGGGCCGACCAAGATCTACCACCACGAACCCGATACACATGAAGATCGCCGCGATCGCGAGCAGTTCGCCCACGAGGGTGACGTCGTGCATCTCCTCGTCGTGGTAGAGATAGGCGGGGATCACCATCATCACACCGCCCGCGGCGAGGCCGACCAGGAAGGTGAAGTTCGCGATGTAGAGGCCCCACGACACATGGTCGTTCATCGCGGTCACGACCATGCCTTCGTGGATCTGCGTACCCCAGGCATGGAGACCGACCAGGCCCACGGCGGTGAGCAGCGTCATCCAAGCGTAGAACCACCCGGAGCCGTCGGTGGCGGCGAGCACGGCGCGCCAGAGAAAACGCCCGTAGTTGACGAAGTGGCTGCGTTCCGGATCGGGCGTGAAGCGCAGGCGCGGGGTGGTGGCGGAGGCGGGCATCGGCAGGCGCGGTTACTTGTCGAAGAAGTAGTAGAAACTCGGACGCGTCCCCAGCTCCTCCTTGAGGACGAAGACGCGCTTGTTCGCGAGGACCCAGCGGATCTCGGAGTCGGGATCGAGGAGGTTGCCGAACACGCGCGCGCCCGTCGGGCAGGCCTCGAGGCACGCCGGCAGCCGGCCCTCGCGGGTGCGGTGCAGGCAGAACGTGCATTTCTCCATCACGCCCTGCGGCCGCAGGCGGTTGGAGAGGTAGCCTTGCTGCGGGTTGATCTCGGCGGCGGGCACCTCGGGTTTGGTCCAGTTGAAACGGCGGGCGTGATACGGGCAGGCGGCCTCGCAGTAGCGGCAGCCGATGCACCAGTTGTAGTCCACGACCACGATGCCGTCCTTCTCCTTCCACGTGGCCTCGACCGGGCACACGTGCACGCAGGGCGGGTTGTCGCACTGCTGGCACTGGACCGGCATGTAGAATTTCTCCGGGTCGGCCACCGGGTGCGTGTACGTGACGTTGCCCTTCTCGAGGTCGAGCGAGCCCTTCTGCATCTCCAGCACGCGGATATACGAGTTGCCGGAGGGGCGGTCGTGGTTGTTCTCCTGGTGGCACGCCTCGGCGCAACGCCGGCAACCCACGCAGATCGAGAGATTGAGCGCGTAGCCAAACTTCACACCCGGCGTCGGCTTCGGGTCGGTGATGTGCACCTCCACGCCGTGCTCCTCGCGGGCATCCTGCTCGAGGCGCGCGAGGACCTTCGCCATGTCGTCGGGGCCGAGTTCGCGGTAGTGGCGTTGGAGAAACTCGTCGACCGACTGGTCGGCCGCCCACTGCGTGATCGGCGCGATCGCCTTGGCGAAGGCCGCGGCGCCGAGCGTGGCACCCACGGCCTTGAGCGCGGTGCGGCGGGTCATGCCGCCCTCGGGCGCCGGCGGCGAGGCGTCCGGTTGGGATTCGGTTGCGGGGTCACTCATGGGAAACCTCCTCGTGCACCGGATGCGCCGCGGCGCGGGCGGCCTGTTGTTGTGCGGCGCCGTCCACCGGCGCAAACACCGGCCGCAACGTCGGGTAGGCCGGCGCGTGCGGGTCGTGGCAATCCGTGCAGGTGTTGCGCTCCCGTGGGCCGCGGCTCAGGTCCCAATGGCCGGTCATGCCGCCATGCGCGCCAGCCTGAAAATCCCGATACTGCGGCCCGTGGCACTGCGCGCACAGCTCGATCGTGCGCGGGTATTCGACCGGCGTGCCGTCGGCGCGGCGCAGCGTGTCGTAGTTGTCGGAATTGTGGCACGAGAGGCAGCTCTGGCCGCCGTGCGCATACGCGAGCCCCTGGTGGAACTCTTTGAGATCCTCGCCGGCGCGCAGCGCGAGGTTCGGCGGGCGCGTGGTGTGGCAGGTCGAGCACGCCACCGGCACGGGCGCGCCGCCGTGGTTGAGCGCGTCGGTGAGCACCTTCGGCGTCGCGGGACCGGAGCGGATGCGCACGGCGTGCCTCGTGAGCACGGCGCCGGGCACCGCGGGCGAGGCGGCGGTTTCGGCAGGAGCGGACGCCGGCGCAGTCCCGGCGGCATGCGCCGCCCATGCGCCGCCCATACCCAGGGCGACGATCGCGGCGAAGGAGAGGTAGAGCGGGGCCTTCAAGCGGGCGCCACCCTCGGCGAGGCCGTACGTTATTTCAAGAGTAAACTGTCTTTTATTCTTGAGCCGGCGCCCGGGCTGGGCATCTTCCCGCCATGATGACCGCGCCCGCCCCGTCGCCTTCCGTCGTCAGTCTCGTGGTCCACCTCGCGAAGGATCCACCACTGCGCCTGGCCGCCCTCGCCGCCTTGCGCGCCCATCCTGCCGTCGAGCTCGGCGCCATCTCCGGCGCGCTTCTTCCCCTCGTCGCCGAGATTCCGGCACCGATGGAGTTTCACCGCTGGGTCGAGTCGTTGCCGGGGGTGACGTTTGTCGACGTCGCCTTCGTCGAGGTCGTGCCCGCCCCCGTTGCCTGAGCCCCTCCCTCCCTTTCCCTCATCCCTCCACCGATGAACATGGAACGCCGCGAATTCCTTCGCACCACCGCCATGGCAGCCGCCGCGGCGGTCGTCGCCCAGCGCCTCGACGCCAGCTCCGCCCTGCCCGACCCGAATCGCCCCGCCGTCACTACCACGCCCGACGGCATCCGCTGGGACAAGGCCCCGTGCCGGTTCTGCGGCACCGGTTGCCACGTGCGCGTCGGCGTGAAGGAAGGTCGCGTCGTCGCCATCCAGGGCGAGCAGCTCGCCGAGGTGAACAAGGGCCTGCTGTGCGTGAAGGGCTACCACGTGGGTGGCATTCTCTACGGCAAGGACCGCCTCACGACCCCGATGCTCCGCCGCAACGGCGTGCTCGAACCGATCACCTGGGAGGAAGCGATCGATACCATCGCGCAGCGCGTCCTGAAGGACCCGAGAGGCTTCGCCTTCTACGGCAGCGGCCAGTGGACAATCCCCGAGGGCTACGCGGCGCAGAAGTTCATGAAGGGCGGACTCGCCTGCAACCAGATCGAGCCCAACGCCCGGCTCTGCATGGCGTCCGCAGTTACCGGGTACCTCTCCGTGTACGGCGTCGACGAGCCCGCCGGCTGCTACGACGACCTCGACCGGGCCGACGTCGTCATCCTCTGGGGCAACAACCCCGCCGAGATGCACCCCGTGCTCTTCTCGCGCATCATCGACCGCCGCACCCGCGGCGAGAAGGTGCTGCTCATCGACCTGGGCACGCGCCGCACGCGCACCACCGAGCACGCCGACGAGTACCTCGAGTTCCGACCCAACAGCGACCTCGCCATCGCCAACGGCATCGCCCACCTCCTGCTCGCCAACGGCACCTTGGACCGCGAGTTCGTGGCGAAGCACTGCAACTTCCGCGGCGACAACACCCCCCTCGACCTCTACGGCAAGGCGATCTCCTTCGAGCAGTACCGCGATTCCCTCGCGACCTATACGCCCGAATACGTCGAGCAGCTCTCCGGCGTGCCCGCCGCGAAGCTCCGGATGCTCGCCGACCTCTTCGGCCGCCGCGACCTGCGCATCACCAGCCTCTGGTGCATGGGCATGAACCAGCACAACCGCGGCACCGCCATCAACCGCCTCGTCCACTCCGTCCACCTCCTCAGCGGCCACTTCGGCCGGCCCGGCGACGCGCCCACCTCGCTCACCGGCCAACCCTCCGCCTGCGGCACCGCCCGCGAAGTCGGCACGATGTGCAATTTCCTGCCCGGCGGCCGTGTCGTCACCAATCCCGAGCACCGCAAGGATTCCGAAGAGATCTGGAAAGTGCCCGCCGGCCGCATCGATCCGAAGCCCGGATACCACACCGTCCAGCTCTTCGAGAAGTTCTGTACACCCACCGAGCAGGGCGGCGACATCCACACCGTCATCGTCCAGGTCACCAACCCGGGCCAGTCGCTGCCCAACCTCCACAAGCTCTTCCGCGCGAAGGAGGGCCTGCAGGACAAGTTCCTCATCGTCTCCGAGGTCTACCCCACCGCCACCACCGAGCTCGCCGATCTCGTCCTGCCCGCCGCGCTTTGGGTCGAGAAGAACGGCATCTACGGCAACTCCGAGCGCCGCACCCAGCAGTGGTTCAAACAGGTCGAGCCGCCCGGCCAGGCCCGCCCCGACGCGTGGATGACCATCGCCGTCGCCCGCCGCCTCTACGAACTCGGCTTCGAGGGCATGAAGGACCGCGACGGCAACTTCCTCTTCGCGATGAAGGACGACGCCGGCCGCGAGGTCCCCGTGTGGGATTACTCCCACTACGACGACATCAACGTCGACCGCGCCCTCTACGACGAGTACCGCCTCTTCACCTTCTACAAACACAAGAACCTCGCGCCCTACGATGTGCTCGCGAAAGCGCGCGGCCTGCGCTGGCCCGTCGTGCAGACACCCGACGGCGGCTGGCGCGAGACCAAGTTCCGTTTCATGGAGGGCGACGACCCCTTCGTTGAGCCCGGCAAGGGCATCCAGCTCTACCACTCCGTCACCAAGGACGACAAAGCCCTGATTTGGTTCTGCGAATACGTTCCCGCCGCCGAGGAGCCGGATCCGAACTTCCCCACCTGGCTCTGCACCGGCCGCGTGCTCGAGCACTGGCATACCGGAACCATGACGATGCGCGTGCCCCAGTTGCGCAACGCCATGCCCAACGCCTACGTCGAGATGCACCCCGAGGACGCCGCCGCCGCCGGCCTGGGCAACGGCGACATGGCCGTCGTCGAGTCGCGCCGCGGAAAGATCGAGCTCCCCGTCTGGGTCAACGGCCGCGCCCGCCCGCCGCGCGGCACCGTGTTCGTGCCCTTCTTCGACGAGCGCCTGCTCATCAACGAGGTCACGCTCGGCGATCCGTGTCCAATTTCCAAGGAACCCGACTACAAGAAGTGCGCCGTGAAGGTGACCCGCAAGGCCGGCGAGCCCCTCGTGCCCGTCCCCGCCCCGCCCCACGGCTGAGTTCACCCCGCTTCCGATGTAGGAGCGATCCGCCCAACGCGATTCCGCAGCCGCTCCGCGCCACCGATGAATCCCTCGCCCTCCCCCGCCCGCACCACCGGCCGCAAACTCGCGGTCGTGGCCGGCCTCGTCGCGTTCACCGCCGGCCTGAGCGGCTTCTTCATGGGCCTGCTCCAGACCGACCGCGCCGCCGCCACCACCCGCGCCGCACGCACTGTTGCGCCCACTGCCGCAGCTCGCGCCGAGCTCTACCCCAAGGCGCCGCGCTACAACGAGTTGGCCGACGGGCGTCTCCGCCCCAACCGCGACTGGACCGTCTCCCTCGCGACCCTCGCGCGCCCTGCCGCCGAAGCCCGTTTCATTCCCGCGGTGCTCACCGCCGCCGACCTCGCGAGCCTCCGCGCCACGCGCAACAGTCGCCGCCAATACGACGGCGCCCCGCCGCTCGCGCCGCACCCCACCGACCAGATGAGCTCGGCCGCCTGCCTTCAATGCCACGGCCAGCCCACGGTCATCGGCTCCATTTCCGTTCCGCAGATCAGCCACCCGCGCTACACCAACTGTATCCAGTGTCACGTGTCCTCCGTCGGCCCCGCGAGCTGGTGGCGCACCCGCGCCGAAGCACTCTCCGACGGCAACTCCTTCACGGGAAAAACCCAGCCCGGCCAGGGCACGCGCGCCTACGTCGGCGCCCCGCCCACGATCCCGCACACCACGTGGATGCGCGAGGACTGCATGAGCTGCCACGGCCCCGGCGGCACCGCCGCGCTGCGCACCTCGCACCCGAACCGCCAAAGCTGCACCCAGTGCCACGCACCCGACGCCACACTCGACAGCCATTTCGCCGCCGGCCTGCCGCCCCCGCTCCCCATCGCCGACTGGAAGACCAACGTGCCCGCCACCGCGACGCGTTAAAACGTCGCCGCACGCTCACCCCGTAGGTCCAGTCTCCGACTGGACTCGCTCGACCCGCTCCGCCTCCCAACCGCGGATCACACGCCTCCGCCTTCGGCTCCCACCCGCCGCGACCGGTCAAAGACCGGTCCTACTCCGCCCGCTCGCTAACCCCGTAGGTCCAGTCTCCGACTGGACTCGCTCGACCCCCGCCATTTTTTCCCGGCGCCGGACCACCCGTGCCGCTTCAGCAGCGTCAAGCCGCCAGTTCGAAATCGAAAACTTCGCCGACTCCGCACAACTTACGCACCGTGCCTCCGCCCTCCGATCCCCGCGGCTTCTCGCGCCGAGAAATGTTCGCCCGGCTTTTCCGTCCTGTGCAGCGTGCCGCCGCGGCGGCACGGCAGCCCGATCCGCCTCCCGCCGCGAAATCCATCGCGAGGACTCCGGCATCCGCCACGCCGTATTCAATGATCGCCGTCATCGCGGGCCGGCACTGCCTCGCCTACGAGGGCACCGGCTGCACGGTCTGCGTCGAACGCTGCCCCGTCCCCGGCGCGCTCGTGCTCGAACAAGGGCTGCCCCGGGTCGTGCCCGCGGTCTGCACCGGCTGCA
>JAEZUE010000095.1 GCA_023443455.1 Verrucomicrobiota bacterium | reverse complement strand
TTGCAGACGATCGCCCGGCTCCACCGCGCCGGTGCGGGCGCGCGCGTGGTCGGGGTCGGCGGCAGCGCCGGCAAGACCTCGACCAAGAACCTGCTTTCGCTCCTGCTCGGCGACGCCCCGGCGGTGCTCGCGACCGAGGGCAACTTCAACAACCTCATCGGCGTGCCCCTGACCCTCGCACGGATCGAGCCGGGCACGACCCGCTACGCCGTGGTGGAGGCGGGCATCGACCGGCCCGGCGAGATGGCGCAGCTGGCCGCGATGATCCGGCCCGACTGCGCCCTGCTGACTCTGGTCGCCCCGGCGCACCTCGAACGGCTCGGGACACTGGATACGATTGCCCACGAGAAGTGCGAGCTGCTGCGGGCCCTGCCGGCCGGCGGGCTGGCCGTGCTACCGTGGTCGGTCTGGGAACATGAACCCTTCCGGCACCTCGTGGCCGAGGCGTGCGTGGCGGTGCCCGCCGGCATCGAACCCGATGTGCGCGCGGAGCGGGCGCATTTCGTCTCCTTCCTCGTGCATCATGGCGCCGCGGAAACCTCGCTGGTGCTGCGCAGCGGCGAACGTTCCCGCCATTTCCGGTTGCGGCGCGTGACCGACGGCATGGCGCAGAACGCCGTGCTCGCGCTTCTGCTCGCCTCGGCGCTGGGCGTCTCCGACGAGGAACTGCAACACCGTCTCGGCTCCTGGGTGCCCGCGAGCCTGCGCGGCGAGCTGCGCGAGATCGACGGTCGCCCGGTCCTGCTCGATTGCTACAACGCGAACCCCGCCTCGATGGCCGACTCGCTCGCGGGCTTCCTGCAGCTCGCGCCGGCGGCGCTGCCGCGCCTGTTCGTGCTCGGCGGCATGGAGGAGCTCGGGGCCGAGGCCGCCGACTACCATCGCCGCCTCGGTGCCGGACTTCGCCTGCGCGACGGCGATCTCGCGGTCGTGCTCGGCCCGTTTGCCGCCGCGGTGGAGGAGGGGATCCTCGCCGCCGGCAATGCCCGCTCGCAGGTGCGCATCGCGCCCGACCTCGAGTCGGTCCGCGCCACGCTCGCCGCGTTCTCCGGCGCGGTCTTCGTGAAGGGCAGTCGCCGTTTCCGCCTCGAAACCCTCTTCGCCGAGCCCGCAGCCGCGGGCGCCGCCCACTGATCCATGTTGTCCTATCTCTCCGATTACGCCGATGCCTTCGGCCCGCTTCGTCTGCTCGGCTTCAGCACGGTGCGCACGGTGCTGGCCGCGCTCACGGCGATGGTGTTCGGCTTCGTCGTCGGGCCGTGGCTGATCGCTCGGCTGCGCCGACTGAAGTTCGGCGAGGGGGTGGACGATCCCCGCACGGGCGACCTGGCGCATCGTTTCGACAAGAAGAACACACCGACGATGGGAGGGCTGTTGATCGCCGGTTCGGTGCTGTTCGCCTCGCTGCTGTTCGCGGAGCCGAATGTGTGGGTGCTGGTCTCGCTCTTCGTGTACGCGGCCCTCACCGGCGTGGGTTTCCGCGACGACTACCTGAAGGTCGTGCACCGCAGCAAGGCGGGCATCTCCTCGCGCGAGAAGCTGTTCTGGCAGACGTTGATCACCGCGCTGGCGCTGGTGGTCCTGGTCTGGCACCCGCAGAGCGCGGTGAAGATCCGGGAACTCTGGCTGCCGTTCGTGAAGAACCCCGTGCTGGTCTTCCCGTCGGTGTGGTGGGGATACGGCGGGCTTTTCGGGTTGATGTTCCTCTGGGTCGTCGGCTTCTCCAACTTCATCAACCTCACCGACGGTCTCGATGGCCTGGCCACGGGTTGCACGATCACCGTGGCGCTCGTCTACGGCATCATGGCCTACGCCGCGGGCCATGCGATCATCTCCGGCTACCTGCTCATCAGCCACGTGCCCGGCACCGGCGAACTCACCGTGGTCTGCGGCGCGCTCATCGGCGCGTGCATCGCGTTCCTCTGGTTCAATTCCCACCCGGCCGAAGTCTTCATGGGCGACACGGGATCGCTCGCCCTGGGCGGTCTGATCGGCATCATGGCGTTCATGGTCCACCAGCCCCTCACGTTGGTGATCGTCGGCGGGGTGTTCGTCGCCGAAGGTCTTTCGGTCGTCATCCAGGTCTCCTATTTCAAGGCGACCAAGGGGCCCGACGGTGTCGGGAAGCGCTTTTTCCGGATGGCTCCCATCCACCACCACTTCCAGAAGCTGGGCTGGCCGGAAACGAAGGTCGTGGCCCGTTTCTGGATCCTCTCCCTGATCTGTGCGCTCGCCGGTCTCGCCACCCTCAAGCTTCGCTGATCCATGCCGCTCGTCCCTCCCGATTTTCTCCGCCCGCTCCTCGACCGCCCGGTCGCGGTGTTCGGCTCCGGCGTGAGCGGGGAGGGCGTGGTCGCGCTGCTGCAGGCGATCGGCTGCCGGGCGGTGGTCTTCGACCGCAAGGGAGGGGAGGCGCGTGCCGAATTCCTCGCGACGAATGCCGTCGACCACGGCCTCGTGGTGTTCAGTCCCGGCTTCGCTCCGGAGCATCCGTGGCTGCAGGCGGCGCAGGCGGGCGGTTGCCTCTGCTTGGGCGAACTGGATTTCGCGTCGCTGTTCTGGGCGGGCCAGGTGGTCGCCGTCACCGGCACCAACGGCAAGACCACCCTCAGCGAGTTTCTCGCGCATGCGCTGCGCACCGCCGGAGTGCCCGCCCGCGCGGTCGGCAACGTGGGGTATCCGTTCTCCCGTGCCGTGCTCACCGAGGCCGCGCCCGGGGCGGTCGCGGTGTGCGAGGTCAGCTCGTTCCAGGCCGAGACCCTGCGCCACTTCCGTGCCGACGCCCTGCTCTGGACCAATTTCGACGAGGATCATCTCGAACGCCACGCCGGCATGGGCGCCTATTTCGACGCGAAGCTGCGCCTCGTGCACTGCACCTCGAGCGGCCGCTTCCGGGTGGGCGCCTCCGTCGCCGGGTGGGCGCAGCGCCTCGGCCGGGCGCTGCCCGAGTCCGCGGTGCTCCGCAGCGAGGGCCTGCCGACCGACGAACGCCTTTTGGGCACGGTCTTTGCCGAGTATCCACAACGTGAAAACTTCGTGCTCGCCGACGCCTGGTGGCGCGACGCCGGTCTCGACCCCGACACGCTGCTCGCGGCCGCCCGCAGCTTCCGCCTCGGGCGCCACCGGCTGGCCCGCGTGACCGAGATCGACGGCGTGGTCTATTGGAACGACTCCAAGGCCACCAATTTCCACGCCGTCCACGGCGCGCTCAACCGTTTCTCCTCCCCGGTGTATCTCATCGCCGGCGGGCGGGCGAAGGGCGGCGACATCGCCGCTTTCGCCGCTTCGTTGGCCGGCCGCATCGCCCACCTGCTGCTCATCGGCGAAACCTCCGCCGCGATGGCCGCGGGCGCCGCGGGCGCCGGTTTGCCCCACACCTCGTGCGGCTCGCTCGAGGCCGCCGTCATCCGCGCCGCCCAGTTGGCCACCAACGGCGCCCATGTGCTGCTCAGTCCGGGCTTCGCCAGTTTCGACATGTTTCGCAGCTACGAGGACCGCGGCGACCGGTTCGAGGCGGCCGTCCGCCGCCTGGCCGCGGCCCGTTCGCCCCTCGTCGCCAGTTCCTGAATCTACTCAACCTCCGTCCTTCCCGTCATGAACATCATCAAAGTGCTTGGCGCAGTCGTGGCCGTCCACGTCGTCGCCTACCTCGTCATCGCCCAGCCGGGGTGCCGCTCGACCGCGTCGCAGCCCGCCCGGCCGGTCTCCGAAGCGCCCGCCGCCACGCCCGTGGCTCCGACTCCCGGTTTCGACGACGCCCTCAACCCGGCCACGTCGTCCCCCTCCGTCGTCTCCGTCAACTTCCCGATGTCCGACTCCACTCCGGTGGGCGGTGAGCGCTACGCGCCGACCCGCCCGGGCGCCGAGCCCGCACCGTCGCCGATCGAGGCGACTCCGGCCAGCACCTACACGGTGAAGAAGGGCGACAGCTTCTACCTGATCGCGCGCCGGAACGGCACCACCGTCGACGAGCTCATCGCCGCCAACAACCTGACGAAGCGGTCGATCATCCGCCCCGGCCAGAAGCTGGTCATTCCCGGCAAGGTCACCGTCAAGTCGTCCGCCCGGTCCGCGGCTCCCGCCGAGGTTCCGGTGGCCGGCAGTGCGACCTACACGGTGAAGTCCGGCGACACGCTTTCGAAGATCGCCTCCCGCCATCGCACCACGACCAAGGCGCTCCGGGCGGTGAACGGCATCTCGGGCGACTTCCTCCGCGTCGGCCAGGTGCTCACGCTGCCCGGTTCCGCCTCCGCCGCGGCCCCGTCGCCCGAGCTGCCGCCGGCGCCCGCCGCCGCCCCCATTGCCGCGAAGTCGGCCGGGGCGACCCCGTCGACGCCGGGCATGCACACCGTCTCCGCCGGCGAGACCGCCGACTCCATCTCCCGTCGCTACGGCATCAGCGTGGGCGAGCTGCTTCGCGCCAACCAGATCACCGACCCGCGCAAGATCCGTATCGGCCAGGTGCTCACGATCTCGGGCGCCGCCGGCGCCAAGGCCGCGCCGCCGCCCCCCTCGTTCGTGCCGGATGCGGCGCCCGCCACCGTGGTCGAGCCGCCCGTCGTCGAGCCCGAGACCGAGCCGGAGGTGATTCCGCTCGAGGAGGACGTGCCCGTGGTGCCGATCGACGAGGCCCCGCCCGCCGTGCCGGCCCCGCAGATCGACTGACCGGATCGCCCGTCGCCGCCATGACCGCCGCCGAAAACATTCCCGCCCGCGAGGAGCCGCGCTTCACGCTGCAGATCCAGCCGGCCTGGGTCGTGCTCGTGTGTGCGGCGGCATTGGCGACGCTCGGGCTCACGATCCTGTTCAGCAGCACCGTCTCCAAGGGCGCCGACCCGTACTTTTTCCTCAAACGCCAGGTCATCTGGCTGGGCGTCTCGGTGGTCCTCGGCATGGTCGTGAGCCGGGTGGATCTTGAATACGCCCGACGCTACGCCTGGATCATCGCGGGCGTGGCGCTGGTCGCGCTCGCCGCGGTGCTCGTGCCCGGCATCGGCCGCACGGTCAACGGCGCGCGCCGCTGGGTCGACCTCGGCCTGCTCAAGGTCCAGCCCTCGGAACTCGCGAAGCTGGCGCTGGTGTTCGCGCTCGCGCACTACTGCGGGATCAACCAGCGCCACATGGCCTCGTTCAAGCGCGGTTTCGCCGTGCCCTGCGCCGGCATCGGGCTGTTCGCCTTCTTCATCATCGCCGAGCCGGATTTCGGCACCACCGCGCTCACGGGCGTGGTGGGCTTCACGATGCTCTTCCTCGCCGGCGCCCGCCTGGTGTACATGGTGCCCACGGTGCTGGCCGGCCTGGGGCTGTTCTCGCTGCTGGTCTGGCACGACCCGGTGCGTTTCGGCCGCATCACCGCGTTCCTCGATGTCGAGGGCAACAAGTCCGACGGTGCGTATCAGCTCTGGCAGGCCATCCTCGCCTTCGCCTCCGGCGGTCTCGACGGCGTCGGTCTGGGCAACGGGCGCCAGCAGATGGCCTTCCTGCCCGAGGCGCACACCGACTTCATCTTCGCGATCGTGGGGGAGGAGCTTGGTCTCTGGGCGACCTTCGGCACGGTTGCGCTCTTCGCGGTCATGTTCTGGGCGGGCCTCGCCCACCTGCGCCGCGCCCCCAATCTCTTCGGCTACCTGCTCATGGCCGGCGCGCTGATGCTGCTCGTCCTGCAGGCGATCATCAATCTCGGTGTCGTCACCGGCTCGATGCCGACCAAGGGCATGTCGATGCCCTTCATCTCGTACGGCGGCTCGAACCTCATGCTCATGGGGGTGATCATCGGGCTTTTCTTCAACACCCGCCGCGCCTGGAGCCGGCCCAACCTCGCGCCCAGCCGCGCCCTGGTGGAGGTGAGCGCATGAGCCGTTTCCTCATCGCGTGCGGCGGCACCGGCGGGCATCTCGCGCCCGGCATAGCCCTGGCCGAGGGGCTGGTCGGGCGCGGCCACGAGGCCCGCCTGCTCATCTCGCACAAGCAGGTCGATTCGCGGCTGGTCGAGAAGTATCCGTGGCTCAAGCTCGCCCGCATCCCCGCCGCGCCGCTCTCCGCCAGCCCGGCCGGGCTGGTCCGCTTCGTCTGGCACCAGAGCGCCGGGTTCGCCTTCGGGGTGAAGCACCTCCAGCTGGCCCGCCCCGATGTCGTCGTCGGCTTCGGCGGTTTCACCACCGCCAGCATTGTGCTGGCCGCCCGGATGCGCGGCATCCCGGTGGCGCTGCACGAGGCCAACCGCGTGCCCGGCCGTGCGGTCCGCCTGCTCAGCCGTTTCGCGCGCCGGGTCTATCTGCCCACGGGTGTGCGCCTCGGTCGCGCCCGTGGCGGCACGGTGCGCCCCCATGGCCTGCCGGTGCGCAGCGAGTTCCAGCGGATCCCTCGTCTGAACGCCCTCGCGACCCTCGGGATCGAGCCCGCCCGCCGGCTGGTGGCCATCCTCGGCGGCAGCCAGGGCGCGAGCGCCCTCAACACCTGGGCGGAGCAGCATCTCGAGGCCTTCGCCCTCGAGGGCGTGCAGCTCTTCTGCATCTCGGGCCCGGGCAAACGCACCGCGCGCGAGGAGAAGGTTCTCCGTACCCGCGAGGGCCGCCCGGTGAAGTCGTATTTCGTGCCGTTCTGCGACCGCATGGCCGAGCTGCTCTCCTGCGCCGACCTCGTCGTGTCGCGCGCCGGCGCGGGCACCTTGGCGGAGCTGGCCCGCATCGGCACCCCCGCCGTGCTGGTGCCGTTCCCCCATGCCGCCGACAACCACCAGGCCGCCAACGCCGCGTTCTTCGAGCGGCAGGGCGGGGGCCTCGTCGTCGACCAGCGTTTCCTCGGCGGGCTGCACCACGAGGTGCGCGACCTTGTCTTCAACGACTGGATGCTCCACCGCTTCCGCGACAATCTCCGCCGCATGGACAGCGAGAACTCGCTGGCCGCGATGATCGACGATCTGCAGGAGCTCGCCGGCTCCGGCACCAACGTGCGGCCCGATCTCCAGCTGCAACCCGCATGACCGCACCCTGCCAACTGCCGCCGCTGTTCGGCCAGCCCGTGCGCCACTGCCACCTCGTGGGCGTGGGCGGCGCCGGCATGACGCCGTTGGCGATGCTGCTGGCCCAGCGCGGCTGGTCGGTATCCGGCGAGGATGACGGGCTCACCCCGGCGGCGCGGTGTTGGCTCGAGCGGTCCGGCGTGGCTTTGCGCGAGGTCGGCTCCGTGCCTCCCGGCACGGATCTGCTCGTCCACTCGTCGGCGATCGCTCCCTCGCATCCCGCGCGCGTGCGGGCGCTCGAATTCGGGCTGCCCCAGGTGCGTCGCGGCGAGCTGCTCGCCGAGTTGCTGCGCGACCGCAAGCTGATCGCGGTCGTCGGGGCCCACGGCAAGACGACGACCACCGCGCTGCTCGTGACCGCGCTGCGGCGCGCCGGCTTCGGCGCGGGCTGGCTGCTCGGCGGGCTCTTCCAGGACGACTCCATCCCGCCGGCCGCCGCCGACTCCAACGGCTGGGTCGTCGCCGAGGTCGACGAGAGCGACGGCACGATCGACCGCTTTTCGCCCGAGATCACCGTCGCCACGAACCTCGACTGGGATCATCCCGACCACTATCGGCGTATCGGCGATCTCGAGGCGACGTTCGCCGCGCTCTTCGCCCGCACCGCGCGGGCCATCTTCATCAACCCGGCCTGTGCGCTCTCGGCCCGGCTCGCGGCCCGCGGCTCCGGCGCCGCGGTGCGACGTTTCGGCTTCGATGGCGAGTTTGCCGTGCGGATCGTTGGCATGGTCGATGGCCGCCAGGTGCTCGACCTCGCGCCGGCCTTCGGGCTCCCGCGGGCGAGGGTGCGCGCGGGGGGCGACTTCAACGCCCTCAACGCCGCCGCCGCGCTCGCCGTCTGCGTCCACCTCGGCGTGCCCCTCGAGGCGGATCTGCTGGCCGACTACGTGGGCGTGAAACGCAGGCAGGCGATCCTGTACCAGTCCGCCGGGCTCACGGTGATCGAGGACTACGCGCATCACCCGACCGAGATCGCGGCGCTGCTCGGCGGCATGCGTCGCCTGCCGCACCAGCGCCTTGTGGTGGCGTTCCAGCCGCATCGCTTCAGCCGCACCGCACGTTTCAAGGCCGACTTCGCCAAGGCGCTGGTTGCGGCCGACGAACTTCATCTCCTCGACGTCTACGCGGCGGGCGAACAGCCGATCGCCGGCGGCACCACCGCCGACATCTATTCGGAGATCGTGCAGCTCGGCGCGGGTACCCGCGTGTTTTACCTGCCCGGCGACCGCGCCGGATTCCTGCGTCTGCTCCGCGAGAATGTGCGCGAGGGAGATCTCGTGCTCTTTGTCGGCGCGGGCGACATCGACCGGTGTGGCGTCGATTTCGTGGGCGCGATCGAACACGAGCGGGCCCGCTCCGCCCAGTGGGCCGATTGCCTCCGCGCCCTCCGCGGCCGGCTCGCCCCGGAGACGCGGCTGCTCGAAAACGAACCGCTTGCCGCGAAGACGACGATGCGCGTGGGCGGTCCTGCACGGTACTACGCGGAACCCGCCAACGAGGCCGATCTTTCCAGTCTGCTGCGCGAGACGGATGCCCGCGGGCTGCCGGTGCTGTTGCTCGGCCGCGGCTCGAATCTGCTCGTGCCCGACGACGGTGTCGACGCGCTGGTGGTCCGGCTCGCCGGTCGGGAGTGGCAACGTTTCGAGCTGCGCCCCGACGGCTGCGTCGAGGCGGGCGCGGGACTGCGCCTGAAGGAGCTCTGCGGTCTGGTCGCAGCGCGCGGTCTGCGTGGCTTCGAATTCCTCGAGGGCATACCCGGCACGCTCGGCGGCGCCCTGCGCATGAACGCCGGCGCCATGGGCGGTTGGATGTTCGACCTGGTCGAGGCGGTCCGGCTTGTCCGGCGCGACGGCACCCTGTGCACGCTGCGCCGCGACGAGCTGCATGTCGCCTACCGCGATTGTCGCGAACTCGTGGATTCGGTGGCCGTCGGCGCCGTGCTCCGCCCGGCGGAGGCCGGCGTGCCGAGCGGGGAAATCCAGGCGTCGATCGCGGTGTACCAGAGCCGCCGGCACGCGAGCCAGCCCCGCGACCCGAGCGCGGGCTGCATGTTCAAGAATCCGCCCGACGACTCCGCCGGCCGCCTGATCGACGCGCTCGGCCTGAAGGGCGAGCGGGTGGGGGACGCCGAGGTCTCGGCGGTGCACGCCAATTTCATCGTCAACCGCGGCCGGGCCACCGCCGCCGATGTGATCGCGCTGATGCGGCGCGTGCGTGAGCGGGTGAAGTCCGCCCGCGGCATCGAGCTCGAGCCCGAGGTGCTGCTCTACGGCCGCGATTGGAGGGACGTCTTGTGAAACCACCCGTTGTTGCAGTGCTGTGCGGCGGTACCTCGCGGGAGCGCGAGGTCTCGCTGCGTTCCGGAGCGAATGTGGCCGCCGCGGCGGCCGGGCTGCTGCCGACCGTGCTGTGTCGGGTCGACCGCGACGAACTTCCCGCCGGGCTCGACCCGCGCGTGCATGTTGTCCTGTCGACGTTGCACGGCACGTTCGGCGAGGATGGCGGCATGCAGTCGCTGCTCGAGGCGGCGGGCTTCGCCTACTCGGGCTGCGATTCCGCCTCGAGTCGGCTCACGATGGACAAGTCGACGACCAAGGCGTTGGCCGCCGGTGCCGGCGTGCCGGTGGCGGCGGGGCTGGAGTTCGACCAGGCGTCGGCGCCGCTCGCCGCGGAACTCGCCGCCAGACTCGGCCACGAGATCGTGATCAAGCCCAACAACGAGGGGTCCAGCGTCGGCCTGGCGATCTGCAGCGGGGTCGACCAGATCGCGGCGGCGCTCGCCGCGCTCGGGCCGGGCCGCTGGCTCGCCGAGCGTCGTATCCGAGGGACGGAGCTCACGGTCGGCCTGCTCGACGGCCGGGCGATGGGCGTGGTCGAGGTGGCGCCGAAGTCCGGCACCTACGACTACACCAGCAAGTACACCACGGGGCACACCGAGTACTTCGCGCCGGCGCGCATCGCCCCCGGGGCGGCCTCCGCCATCCAGCGTTTCGCCGAGGTGGTGTTCGCCGCGTGCGGCTGCCGCGACTTCTCCCGCGCCGACTTCCTGCTCACTCCCGAGGGCGAGCCGTACTTTCTCGAGATCAACACCCTTCCCGGCATGACCAACACCAGCCTGCTCCCGCTCAGCGCGCGGTGCATCGGTTTGGACTACCGGGCGCTCGTCGGCGAAATGCTGGCGCCCGCCCTGCGCCGGTTCCAACAACAACCTCTTCCGACCCATGGCCAAGGCTAAGAAAGACACCACCGAAAACGAGGAGCGCTCCTGGCGTGAACTCGATCAGAAGATCAACCCGCGCACCCTGTCCGCCCAGGGCCGGAAACGCTTCGCCCTCGCCGCCGTCCAGTACGCGATGGTCGCCTTCCTCGTCGGCGTCGCCGGTTGGGGGGCGTACGAGATCTTCGACTCCTCCTCCGGCGGCAGTTCGCTCAGCGACCTGACCCAGGCGGCCCCGCTGCGCGAGGTCGTGCTGGTCAACGACGCCGACGGCGTGCTCGACCAGAACTGGCTCGAGCGGGTGATCGACGTGCGGCTGGGCACGCCGCTGATGGAGGTCGACCTCCACGCGCTGCGCGCCCGCCTGCTCGCCACCCCGCAGGTGCGCGCCGTCGAGCTTCGTCGCGATTTTCCCGGCACGCTCACCATCGCCCTGCGCGAGCGCATCCCGGTGGCGCGCATCCATGTGCGCGAACGCACCGGCCGCACCGGCACCCTGCTGGTCTCGTCCGACGGCGTCGTCTTCGCCGGCCAGGGCTACGACTCGGCGCGGCTCTCGTATCTTCCGTTCCTCGACGGAGTGCGCCTCTCCCGGAATGGCCACGGCGGCTATCGGCCGCTCGCGGGCATGGACGACGTCGCCGACCTGCTGCAGTCCGTGCAGAACTCCGCGCCGCAGCTCTTCGCCGACTGGAAGGTGGTCAACCTCTCGCGCCTGTCGCTCTACGACGAGATCATCGTGAAGTCGCGCACCATCCCCGAGATCGTGCTCAGCCGTCGCATGGATTTCACCCAGCAGCTCGCCCGGCTTGACTACATCGCCGACTACGCGCGCACTCGCCCCGAGGCCGTCGTGCAACGGGTCGATCTCTCCCTCGGCAGCGACGTGCCCGTGGCGTTCGACAGCCCTTCGCGTCTCCTCCCCCCGTCCTTCGTCAAACCCTCCAAGTCGAGAACCCGTCGTGATCTCTAAGAACCGAATCATCGGCGCAGTCGAAATCGGCACCCACAAGGTCTCCGCCCTCATCGGCGAGATCGCCGGTGGCCGGCGCCTCAACATCGTCGGCCTCGGATCCTGCGCCGCCCAGGGCGTGATCAAGGGCTCGATCGTGGACTTCAAGGCGGCGAGCGATTGTGCGCACGCCGCGCTCGAGGCCGCCGAACGCAAGGCCGGCGCCCGCATCGAGGGCATCTACCTCTCCCAGACCGGCGCCCACCTCGACGGCTTCTACCACGAGGGCTCCATCAACGTCTCCAGCGCCGACAACCTCGTCGGCCGCGGCGACATCGCCACGGTGTGCGAGCTCGCCCGGGGCAAGGAGCTGCCGGCGGAGCGCTCTGTCGTGCAATATCTGCGACGCCCGTTCCGCCTCGACGGCCAGCCCGTGCCCAACCCCGAGAACCTCGCCGGCCGCAAGCTCGAGGTCGGCTACTGGACCGTGCACGGTGACAAGCGGAAGATCTCCGACGGCATCCACCTGATCAACGGCTTCAACCTCAAGGTCGACGAGATCATCCTCGCCAGCCTCGCCTCGGGCACGATGGTCACCACCGTCGAGGAGCGCCGCAACGGCGTGCTCGTGCTCGACATCGGTCGCGGCACCACCGACTACGTGCTCTACCGCGACGGCTACCCGTGGCTCACCGGTGTGCTTACCGTCGGCGGCGACCACCTCACCAACGATCTCGCGCTCGGGCTGCGCCTCACCTCGGGCCAGGCCGAGGCGATGAAGCTGCGCCACGGCTCGGCGGTCATCACTTCCAAGGACCGCAACGAGAAGGTCTGGCTCAACGGCGACTTCTCGATCGGCGACCGCCACTTCCCGCGGCAGGCTGTCGAGCAGATCACCGCCCTGCGCATCACCGAACTCTTCGAGGTCGTGAAGAAGAAGCTCGGTCCGGCCTTCGTGCCGGAGATGCTCGGTGCCGGTGTTGTGGTTACAGGCGGCACCTCGAAACTCATGGCGATCGACGAGGCCGCCGCCCAGGTCTTCGGCGTGGCCGCCCGCCGCGGCGAGTTTCCTTCCAACCTCGCCGACGAGCTGCGCGACCCGCAGTACGCCACCTCGTTGGGCCTGCTCTTCTACGGCCTCAACCAGATCAACGACCGCCACCCCGTCGTCACCCCCCGCGAACGCAACGGCCTGATGGGCCGTTTCGCCCGACTCTTCGCCAACGCCTGAGCGCCATGACCGACCAACCCGACAACGCCCTTCCCCTCGTGCAGGACATGCTCGCCGACCGCGGCGTAGCCATCAAGGTGCTCGGCATCGGCGGCGCCGGCGCCAACGCCGTCGACCGGCTCAAGATGGACAACCTCGACCGTGTCCAACTTGCGGTGATCAACACCGACGCCGAGGCGCTCAACGTCTCCCCGGTCGAGACCAAGCTCATGATCGGTGCCGGCGTGACGCGCGGCCTCAGCGCCGGCGGCGATCCCGAGCTCGGGCGCCTCGCCGCCGAGGCCGACCGCGAGAAGATCGCCGCGCTCGTGCAGCGCACCGACCTCGTCTTCCTCGTCGCCGGCATGGGCGGCGGCACCGGCAGCGGCGCCGCGCCCATCGTCGCCGAGATCTGCCGCGAGGCCGGCGCGCTGGTCATCGCTTTCGTCAACCTCCCGTTCAGCTTCGAGGGTGGCCGCCGGCTCAAGCAGGCCGAGGACGGGCTCGCCGAACTGCGTCGCTGCTGCGACGCCGTCATCCCGCTGCCCAACGACATGCTCATCCAGGTCGGCGAGGAGGGGCAGAGCGCGCTCGACTCCTTCGCGCTGGCCGACGCGTGGATCGGTCGCGGCGTGCGCAGCCTCTGGTCGATGCTGCATCGCACCGGCCTGATCAATCTCGACTACGCCACCCTGCGGCAGGCCTTTTCCCAGAGGAGCGGCAAGACGCTCTTCGGCCTCGGCAGCGGCGCCGGCGAGAACCCGGTCGAGGCCGCGATCCAGAGTCTCAAGGACTGCCCGCTGCTCCACACCCCCGAGTTCTCCCGCAAGGCCGACCGCCTGCTGGTGAACATCGTCGGCGGCCCCGAACTCACCCTCGCGCAGGTCAACGACATCATGGCGGCCGTGTCCGAACAGTACGGACGCGACGCGCACATCTTCCTCGGCGCCGTCATCGACGAGGATCTGATCGGCCGCGTGGAGCTCTGCATCGTCGGCACCTCCGACATTTCCCGTGGCGCCGTCCGCCGCGGCGTGCCGACCACGGTGCCGTCGCAGGAGTCAACCAAGCTGCCGCTTGGCGAGACGCCCGTGCGCGCCAAGCCCGGTTCGTCGCTGCGTCGTCCGTCCGATGGTGGCCACGCACCGGCCGGTGCGACCGTGACGGTGGGCGCCGTGGCGCCGGCCAAGCAGGAGGAATTCTTCTTCACCGGAGCCGAGCCCGAGACCCGCGGCTGGTTCGACAACACCGACCGCAACCTCTTCGAAGGCCAGGACCTCGACGTCCCCACCTACCTGCGCAAGGGCATCAAGATCGTGCTCTGATCAACGAGCGGCCGGGTTCCCGCTTCTTGGCGCAGATGAATCTTCTTCGAGCACTCTCCCAATCGACTTGGCGAGTGGTGCTCGGTGTTCTGTTGATCGTGACGTTCTCGTCATGTGCGTCGCGTCCCGCCGGTGCTGCGCGGCCCCGTGCGTCGCAAGTCACTGCGCAAGCCGAAATCCGAGGGGATAACTGTGTCCTGACACTCGAGAACCCGACCTGGAGGACGGTAGAGTCTTCTTGTTCGCGCGGAAAGGAGTGTTTAAGCGAGTCCCCGTTTCGTCGTGGGTACAACTGCGGCTGCCGAATGGCGAGATTCGGGACTGCATCGGAATCTATTGCGTGAGTGAGGTTGTCTTCACCGAGAACCGGCGATGGGACCGGTTGGATGCGAAATCGACCCGGACTATCACTCTTCCGCTGGCTGATCTGTGGAGCGTGCACCACCCCGGATGGGCGTTTTCGGGTCCGGATTCGTCTGCTTCCATCGACGAACTGCGCGCGAATCATGTCCAATTCAAGATCCGCGTCGGGGTGTTCTTCGACTCTGAGCTTTCCAAATCCGTCGGGTGCGAGACCGAGTGGCACGACTTCTAGCGTGCCTACTGCGGTTCGATCAAACTGGAGCCAATCTCCCGCTGCCTGCCGGAAACGGGCCTTAGGTTTGGCGTTGAGGTGGGAGCTCGTGGCAGAGCGTGATCTCGGGCGCGACGCTTGTGCGTTTCGTACTCGATCTTGACGTTATAACATCGGTGGCCACGGTGCGTTCATGGCCATCAAGCTCAAGGTGCGGAAAGTCGGCAATTCCCTCGGCGTGATTCTGCCCAAGGAGGCCTTGGCGCGGATGCAGGTCGAGGAGGGCCAGGCGCTTTACCTGAGCGAGTCGCCGGAGGGGTATCGCGTCACGAAAGGCGACGAGGAGTTCGCGCGGAAGATGGCGGTTGTCCAAGATCTCAGCCAACGCTACCGCAACACGCTGCGGGAATTGGCGAAATGAAGAAGCGGGTCTGGTTCGATCGGACCGACTGCCTCGCCATCCACGAAGTGATGCTGGCGCAGCATGGCGGCTTGGCCGGCGTGAGGGACGACAACATGCTCGAGTCCGCGGGAAAACCGCGCAACCTCGCGGCATACGAAAAGCCCGATCTGGCCGCACTTGCGGCTGCGTATGCGTCTGGGATTGTCCGCAATCACCCGTTCCTCGACGGCAACAAGCGAACCGGCTTCATGCTCGCGGTGGCATTTCTCGAATGCAACGGGCTCGAGTTCTTCGCGTCGGAAGTCGACGCGGTGGTGAAGACATTGGCTCTCGCCGCAGGCGAACTCGACGAGTCCGACTACACGGATTGGTTACGGCAGTTTTCTCGGCGACGGCGATGGTAGGAGTCGGGTCTGTGTCGAAACATAACGTCCCGCTGAACCGTGGCGTGACACGGTCAGGCGGGACGCGTCGATGCCGCCTTGCCTCAGAACGTCACGCGCAGGCCCGCGGCGAGGCTGCGCCCGGCGAGCGGTGCGTACTCCTTGAGGAAGGAGACGTGGTTGCGGGCCTCGTCGTCGGTCAGGTTCGTGCCGCGCAGGAAGACCAGGTATTCGGCATTCCGCCACGCGAACCGGTAGCCGATTTCCGCCGAGAGCAGGTTGTAGCCGGCGGTCGTCTCCTCTTTCGGGGCGGTGCGCCGCTGGGAGCAGGCGTGGGTGAGGTCCACGCCGGCGGTCAGCGGACCGCGGCGGTAGTGCAGGCCGGCGAGGTAGCGGCGCGGCGGGATACGGGGCAGCGGTTGGTCGTCGTCGAGCTGGGTGGCGCGCACCCAGTCGACGGCGATGCGCAGGTCGAGGTTGTGCGTCGCGCCCTCGTGCAGGTGCCACCAGGTCTCGACCTCGCCACCGAGGAACTCCGCGTCGCGGGCGACGAACGCGTACACGGGCAGGCCGTCGGCGGTGTCGCCGGTCGCCTCCTCGAAGATGTAGTTGTCGAAGCGGCTTCGGTACACCGTGGCCACGCCGGTGACGAAGCCGGTACGTCGGCGCAGCGAGAGCTCGATCGAGGTGGCGCGCTCCTTGCCGAGCGACGGATCGCCGAGTTCGTAGGCGGCGGTGGCGGCGTGCGCGCCGTCGGCGAAGAGTTCGGTCGCGCTGGGCAGGCGGGTGGTGCGGGCGAGGGTGGTGGCCAGACCCCAGTTCTCGGCGAACGACCAGACGGCCCCGAGCGAGCCGCTGAGGCCGTCGAAGGTGCGGGTTGTGAAACCGGACCCGCTTTCGGGGGCGACGCGCTGGTGCTCCCAACGCGCGCCGGCCTGCCAGGCGACGGGGCCGGTCACGCACTCCTCGAAGGCGAAGCCCGCCCAGTTGGTGGTGCGCACGGTCGGCAGGTAGGCCTCGTCGCCGTGGGCTTCGAGCTCGGCGAACTGGTACTGTATGCCCACCGCCCCGGTGAGCTGGCCGAGCGGTAGCTGGGTGAACTCGAGGCGGCCTTCGCGACCGGTCTGGTCGAAGCGCGTGCCGACCTCCGCGCCCTCGAGCTCGGTGTGGTCGTAGTCGGCGAAGGCCAGCTCGAGCTCCGCACTTGCGAACGGGCCGAACGGCTCCGTGATGGCTCCGCGGATATCCACACGGCGTTGGTGGAGGTCGCTGCGGACCAGTTCCTCTTCGTGGAGATGCTCCGCGGAATCTTCCTCCTCCTGCGCGTGCTCCTCCGGGTGTTCGTGGACATGGCCGCCGGGCGGAATACCGAAGAGGGAGTTGTGCGCGGTGAAGGCGGCGCCGAGATGGCCGGTACGCCAGAACCAGGTGGCGCCGACCGACCAGCCGTCGCTCTCGATCGCGGTGTTGGGCACCCGGCCGTCGACCGCTTCGGCCTCCTCGTGTTCGTGCTCCTCGGCCTCCTCGCCGTGGTCGTGTTCTGCGTGTTCGTGAAGGTTGGTGCCGGGGATGCGCAGGTCGGCAGTCTGGCGGCCGAAGACGCGGGCCTGCCAGGCGAAGTGGCCTTGGCCTCCCTGTACGCGCAACGCGCCCGCGCGTTCGCTGTCGGCGGAGTTGTAACGCAGGTCGGCGGTACCGGAGACCGGCGCGGTGGCGCGCGCGTCAGGCACTCGGGCGTCGAAGATGTTGACGACTCCGCCGATTGCGGCGCTGCCATAGCGCAGGGTCGCCGGGCCGCGCACGACCTCGATACGGTCGGCGAAGAGCGTTTCGACGCCGATGCCGTGGTCGGGGCTGACGTTCGACACGTCGAGCGTGCCGACGCCGTTTTCGAGCACGCGCACCCGGTCGCCGCCGATGCCGCGGATCACGGGACGGCTCGCGCCGGGGCCGAAGTCGGTCGCGGCGAGGCCGACCTCGCCGGCGAGGGTGGCGCCGAGCGTGCCGCGCTGCTGCTCGGCGAGGGCACGGCCGGAGAGCACGGCGGTGGATTGAGCGAGGTCGGCCTGGCTGCGGGTGAGCGGCGAGGCGGTGACCACGAAGTTTTCGAGGACGATGGGATCGTCGTTGGCGACATCCGGCGGTGCGGCGGTCGCGACGAGCACGGAGGCTGCGGCGATGGCGGCAGCGAGTTTCGGAGCAGAGCGGGAAAGGGATGGGCGCATGTTGCGTCGGTGGTTGTTGGCGACGCACGTGGCTGTGCCGATCGGGGCACAGTGGCGTCGGGTGCAGGCGTGAGGAGGCAGGCGGATCGATCCACGATCCGACGACAGGAACCCGGTCTGCGCCAAGGGGGCGGACCGGTGGACGACGACCTCAACGTCGCGGGGGGCCGCACGCCGGCGGCAAGCGCAACGAAGGTGCGGGGCGGATCTGCGCGGGGGGAGCCGGCGGCAGGGCGCGAGCAAATGCCGGAGTGGGCGCGGCGAGCACCGGTGCCGCCGTCGGAGTGGTGACGCCGTGCGCGAAGAGCGTCGCGGCACAGCTATGGCCGGCATCGCCGCAGTCGTGGTGGATGTGCCCGTGCAGCCGGGGCGACACCGAAACCAGGCCCACAAGCAGAACCAGGACGCCGAGCAACGCCGCGAAGGCGCGGCGGGCGGGCGGCGAGTCTGGTTGCGAGGGTGTCATCGGATGGTGGCGGACTTCCGTTGTAGCAAAGCTGTCAAGCAGGGCGGTTGGCCCGACGAGGGAGAGCGTGGAGTGCGATTCCGCACTTCCTTTGCCGCGTTTGACCGCTAGCCTCGGGCCATGGATACGCCGCCGCCGCTTCTCCGCGACCAGCGCAAGGTCGACGCCGAGCACCTCCGGATTCTCATGATCTGCCACTATGTCCTGGCCGGCTTGAGCGTGCTCGGGCTCGGTTTCCTGGCGCTGCACTACCTGATGATGAGCATGGTCTTCAACAGCCCGGAGATCTGGAAGGACGTGAAGGGCGGCCCTCCTCCGGCGCAACTCTTCGCGATCTTCAAGTGGTTCTATGTTTTCGGTGCCGTGATGGTGATCGGGCACGGTGTCGTGAACCTCGTCTCGGCCGGCTGCCTCAAGGCGCGCCGCCATCGCACGTTCTCGCTCATCGTGTCGGGCCTCAACTGCCTCTTCATGCCGCTCGGCACCACGCTCGGAGTCTTCACCTTCATCGTGCTGCTCCGCGAATCCGTGAAGGAGTTGTATGACGCGTAACAGCCGTGGAGATCTCCCCATGGAGCGTTCTCCGCGTCCGCTGGCGCTGGTCCGGTTTTCTCCACCGCCCGTACCGGATGGAACGGAGTCGCCCTATCCGTTTTCGGTCGGCGAAACTCTGGTTTTCCTCGGGGAGATTCCGAACATGCCCGGCCACTGTGTGGTTGCCCGCCATTTGGGCGGGACGGTGCACAGCGGCTACCATACCGAGAACTTCGTGGAGTTGGACCAAGACGAAGTTTGAGCGGAGCCGACTGGTCGGAGCGGGAAGTTCTGCTCCGCCGACTCGCATGGGGTAGGGGCGGCGGAATTGCGCCGTATCCGAAAAAATCTGAGTGGCGGACCCGAGCGGTGGCAAACGGACGCTGTTAGTCATTCATTTCCAACGGCAAAAGAAAATAGCGTGACGGTCGTCACTCTATTTCTCCGGGGGCAGTCCTCATCTTTCCCACTCCGGGCGAGAGGCGCAGCGCTTTGCAAGCCAGCAGAGCCAGAATTTCGACCATCCACGCCCTGTCGACGGCCTTGCCCTGCCGCGCAGCAGAGCCGCTACGCTGTGAAATATCCGGGTTCAGGGGCGGCCATGCTGGCGAGCATGCTCCGCGGCGGGGTGGCCAATGCCCGTCGCCGGGCGCACCTCACACCACTCGGTTCCGAGCGTTTAACTCGACGGTCGTCAGGTTAAACGGTTGGAACCGCCGACGATGGCGGCGGTGCCGAAACTCCGGCGAGTTTCGCTACGGACCTCAGCAACTGTCCCTGCCTCACACCCCCAGTGCGGTGCGGTAGACGCGGGGGACGCGCTTGGTGACCGAACAGAGGATTTCGTAGGGGATCGTGCCGGCCCAGTCGGCGAATTCGGTCACGGGGATCGAGTCCTCGCCCTGCCGGCCGACGAGCGTGGCCTGGTCGCCGACGGCGACCTCGGGCACGGCGCCGACGTCGACGATGGTCTGGTCCATCGTCACGCGGCCGAGCACGGGGCAACGCCGGCCGCGGATGAGGAGCTGCGCGCGGTTGCTGCAGGCGATCGGAATGCCGTCGCCGTAGCCGGCGGTGATCACCGCGATCGTCGTTTCGCGGGTCGTCACGAACGTGCGGTTGTAGCTGATACCGGTGCCGCGGGGCACGCGTTTCACGAGGCCGACGCGGGCGTGGAAACTGAAGACCGGCTCGGCCTGCACGCGGGCGAGGATCGAGCCGGGGTGGGGCAGGATGCCGAACTGCAACAGGCCCACGCGCACGGCGTTGACCGGGCCGCGGCGCTGGAGCGTCTCGAGGCCGGCGGAGTTGTCGGAGTGGATGATGAGGCGGCGGCGATCGAGCGCGGGCAGCTTCTTCAGCGTGTCGAGAAAGAGGCGACGCTGCTGGCGGGTGAACTTCGAGTCGCTGTCGGCGCTGGCGAAATGGGTGAAGATGCCGTCGAGGCGCACGTGTCCGCTCGCGAGGATCTTGGCGTAGAGCGCAGGTGCCTCGGCATGCCAGACGCCGAGCCGACCCATGCCGGTGTCGATCTTGAGGTGCACGCCGATCGGGCGGCCGATGCGTTCGCCGAGGGCCTCGAAGCGTTCGACCTCGGCGGCGGAGGACACGGCCGGGGTGAGGTCGTACTCGGCGACGAGGCGTTCCTCGTCGGGCAGCACGGCGCTGAGCACGAGGATGGGCCAGCCGGGGCCGAGTTCGCGCACGGCGGCGGCCTCCGTGACGTTGGCCACCGCGAAGAGATCGGCGCCGGAGTGCATGAGGCGCGCGGCGGCCTGCGGGAGGCCGTGGCCGTAGGCGTCGGCCTTGACCACGGCCACGTACTTGAGGCGGGCGGGGATCGCGGCGCGGATGTGCTTGAGGTTGCGCTCGAGGGCGCCGAGGTCGATCTCGGCCCAGCAGCGCAGCGGCGGGCGGGAGTTGGGGGCGTTCATGACGGCGGGGCGGCGCGGTGGCGCTCGCCGGTCCAAGTCTTGTAGGTGATCGGTGCCGACAGCCAGGGTTCCGGCTCGCCGACGCGGGTGAGCAGCGGGCGGTTGGGCAGTGTGCCGAACATCTCGGCACAGTCGTAGGGGCAGGTCGCGGCGTCGCGCGGCGGTTGGGCCCAGGCGCGGAATCCCGCGGGCGTGAAGAGCGGTTCGGGCCATTCGGCCAGTTCGGAGCGCAGGACGCGCAGCACGGGAGAGGCGGTGCCGTCGGCGGCGACGCGGACCACGTGCCAGCTGTCGCGGCGGGCGTCGGCGACCACGGTGAACGGGCCCGGTTGGCGCTTCGCGAAGGCCAGTGCCGCCACGAGCAGGCTGCGGTAGGCGTAGACCGGGGCGGGTTCCGGGCGCAGCACCTGCCAGGTGCGCAGCGCCATCGCCGCGGTACGGATACCGAGCTGGCTGCCGGGGCCCTCGCAGAAGGCGTATGCGCCCACTTGCGACGGCTTCAGCCCGGCGGCCTCGAGGCAGGTCTGCGCGGCCGAGAAGAGGTGCACGCTGGAGTCGTCGCCGCCGGTGTGCCAGAGCGGGGCATGGTCGTGGCGGAGCAGGCCCGCCTGTACCTGGATGGTGCACGGATCGAGCAGGAGCACGCTGCCGTGCAGGGCCACGATCTCGTCCAGGGAGAGCGGCTCGGCGGCCGGTTGGGCGGGCGTGTCGGCGAGGTCGGACATGGAGCGCCGACGCTGCGCCCGCGTCGGCGGTTTGTCACTGCCGTTTCGCTCTTCCACGCGAGGGGGAACCGGCCCGGCGGGCGGGGCGGCTCGGTCAGTGTTGCACGATCACCTGTTCGCCTTGCGGCAGGGTGTCGGCGAAGAGGGTGACGCGGTCGGGTGCGATCAGCACGACGCTGCGCAGACCGGTGTCGGTGCAGATGTTCACAGAGGAGGCGGCTCGCCGGTCGACGATCTCCTTCGGGGCACGATCGAGCTGGTGGGATCGTTTGAGGATGTGGCGCCGGTCCGGGATCATCCAATGCACGCGCACGGTGTTGGCCGGTGTGTGGGCAAAGATTTGGTGCAGGCCCGGGGTGGGGCGGAATTCGTCGAAGTCCTGCCAAGTGATGCCGCCGAACGGGCTGCTTCCGCCGCGCGAATAGCCGCAGGCGAAGAGCGGGGGCGTGCCGGCTGCGAGCAGGTTTCGCCATTGGTCTTGAATCAGGGGCAGCACCTGGTCGGCGCCGATGCGGGCGATCAACTGGCGGTGGACGCCCGCGTGCGTCAGCAGCCAGCCGTTCACCATCGTGGCCGGCTCGAGGGCGCCGAGGACAGGGTCGGCGAGAAAGGGGGCGAGCGCGTCCCGCTTCTCGGAGGAGTCGCCCGAGCACGCAGTGAAGTCGCCGGGAACAAGATACGAGAGATCGTGGTTGCCGACCAGGTGGGTGCGTTCCGGGCGCGCGAGGGAGTCGCGGAGCCAGGCCGCGGTCGCGGCGATTTCCTCCGGACCGTCATCGCCGCCGTGGGAGTCGAAGTAGTCGCCGAGGAAGACGACCCGGTCATGCCGGCCGGCCAGCCGCTGGATCCACGTTTCCGCCTCGCGGAAACGATGGTGCACGTCGGAGATGACCAGAACCGATGACATGGTGGTTTCGAGTCAACGGCAGCTTGGGGTAGCCGTTCAAGGCCGGTGGCCGCTTTGTTTGTCCGGTCTCGGCGGGGCCCGCGAGGCCAGCCATGGCCCCGCTCAGCCGCAACGATGCGAGAGTCCAGTGTGGCTCAGTAGTTGCCCATCACCTGCCACATGATCCAGGTGACGCCGACCGTGAAGATGGCGCTGAAGCTCAGGCAGGCGGTGAAGATGAACGGATCGAGCCGGAAATAGTAGGCACCGGCTCCGAAGACGGCGTTGCCGAGGAGCATCAACAGCCAGTAGTCGCTCTTGCGGCGGGAGCGTGGCTTGCGCAGGTCGAGCGGTTTCTCCGCGGGTACGGTGTGCCGCAGATTTTCCGCCAGGATCTCGTGCACGGTGATTGGTTTCGTCGTGGCCTCGAGCGGGCGGTTGACCTCGGTGATCGCCTTCGGGCCCAGCTTCAGCTTCTCGCGCGGAAGCTCCGGTTCGACGGGCGGACGCTCGGGATCGGGGGTTTCGATGACGCGAAGCTTTCGTGGGGTGTCCGGCATGGCGTGGCGAGGGGTGGAGTGGTGGACTGCGGGGAACATGTGCTGCCCCGTGACGGGTGCAATCTTTGCAGGTCGTACTCGCTCTCGCTTCTCCGGTCTGGTCCATCGAGTCCGTTTCGTCCACCGAGCGGCGGCCGGAATCGATGGACTCTCGGCCATCGCCACGATGGCTCGGCGGAATGGGGCTCAGCGGAACGTGAGCTGGAGGAACTGCCCGAGGTAGTCGCGCCAGTTGGTCCACTCGTGGCCTCCGTCGCTCAATTCGTAGGTGAACGCGATGTGGTTGTCGGTGAGCCAACGGCGGAAGGCTTCGTTGCGCGCGAGCAGGAAGTCGTCGCTGCCGATGGCGATCCAGAGCAGGCGGGGGCTGGGGTGGTTGTTCTTGGCGGCCTCGAGCAGTACCGGGAAGTTGGCCGCGGGATCGCCCGCGGGCACGGCGGCGCTGAACGCACCGACCCATTGGAAGAGCTCGGGGTGGGGCAGGCCGATGCCGAGCGAATGGCCGCCGCCCATGGAGAGGCCGACGATGGCGCGGTCGGCGGCGGTGCGGCCGACCCGGTACTGCCGCTCGACCAAGGGTATTAGTTCCTCGGTGACGACCTTCTCCATGGCGGGCAGGTTCTGGCCGAAGTACTCCTCGACGCGGTCGAGCGGGAACGGGATCGGGTGGCCGTGCGGCATCACGATGAGGGCGGGCTTCATCGTGCCGGCCGCGATGAGGTTGTCGGCGATGAGGTGGGCGCGGCCGTTTTCCGCCCAGGCGGTCTCGTCGTCGCCGTAGCCGTGCAGGAGATAGACGACCGGGTAGGGCGTGGCGGCGTGCGGATCGTAGCCCGGAGGCGTGTAGACTTGGAACGAATACTCACGCCCGGCGGTCGGCGAGCCGATCGTGTGACGGTGGAGCGTGCCGTGGGGCACGGGCTGCAACGCCCACGCGGGCGGGTTGGCGCCGGGCAGCTCGAACGCGTTTTCGGAGTTGATCCATTTCTTGATGGAGCGGTTCTTCGGGTCGAGGGCGACAGCGCCGTCGACGTCGAAGGAGTAGCCGTAGATGTCGGGCGCGAGGCCGGACACCGTGACGCTCCACAGACCGTCGGCGGCCTTGGTCATCGGGGTGGGGGTCGTGCGGCGCAGACCGACGACCGCCACTTGCCGTGCGGCCGGGCCGAAATAGCGGAAGGTGACCGTGTCGGCCGACACGATCTCCGGCGATTGGTAGACGGGGAGTTGGGCGGTGAGGCCGGGTATGACACTCAACGTTGCGGTAATCATGGCGAGGATGGGGATGCACAGGGGTTTCACGTTTTTCGTGATGACCCAGCGGGTGGGGTTCTTCAATGCGGGAGCGGCTCGATGCGCTATCGGGGCACCTGTTGAATGGGGCGGTTGATGCAACGGCAGCAGACGGCGTGGCCCGGCAGATCGTCGAAAAGGGTGATTGACCGCAAAAATGGCCGCCGCGTAGCGTTCGCGGTTTCATTCCTAGAAACCACCTGCCGGATTTCCGCCGTGAACATCGATATCCAAGACGTCTCCGTTACCCGTAAGAACCTCGTTGTCGCGCTCGACCAGAGCGATGTCGAGGCTGTCTACCGCACTGTGGTGGGCGAAATCGCGAAGGTGGCCAGCATGCCCGGCTTCCGCGCCGGCAAGGTGCCCGCCGCGATGATCGAGAAGCGCTATGCCAAGGAGATCGACGGCGAGCTCCGCAGCAAGGTGGTCGACAAGGCCTACCAGGCCGGCCTCGACGAGTCGAAGCTCGACGTGTTCGCGGTGGTCGACGTCAAGGAGGGCGAAGTCGCCAAGGGCACCCCCGCCACCGTGACCTTCACCCTCGACCTGCGCCCGCAGTTCGAGCTGCCGACCTACAAGGGGATCGAGACGCAGCTGCCGGCGGTCGAGGTGTCCGACGCCGATGTCGACGAGGCCATCGAGTCGATGCGCGCCGAGCGCGCCGACTTCAAGGTCGTCGAGCGTGCGTCCCAGAAGGGCGACTACGTGAAGCTTTCCTACGAGGGCAAGATCGGCGAGCAGCCCGTGGCCGAGCTCGTGCCGGACCGCGCCATCTTCGGCAAGGCCCCGCAGACCTGGGAAGAGGTCGAGGGCAGCGAGGGTCTCATCCCCGGCCTCGGCGCCCAGATCGGCGGCCTGAGCAAGGACGAGAAGAAGGACCTCACCGTCACCTTCCCGGCCGATTTCCACGTGGCCGAACTCCAGGGCAAGGAAGCCGTCTACGCCGTCGAGGTTCTCGAGGTGCGCGAGCGCGTGCTGCCCGAGCTCGACGAGGCGTTCTTCAAGTCCCTCCAGGTCGAGACGCTCGACGCCCTCAAGGAGCGTACCCGCCAATTCCTGACGCAGCGCAAGGAGATGGACAACCGCGCCGCCCAGCGCCAGCAGATCACCGAGAAGCTCGCCGCTTCCGCCGATTTCGAGGTGCCGGAGAGCCTGGTCGAGTCCGAGACCCAGGCCGTGCTCCGCCGCTTCATGGAGGAGAACATGCGCCGCGGCGTGCCGGCCGAGACCTTCGAGCAGAACAAGGACCAGCTCGTCGCCGACGCCCGCAACGCCGGCGCCCGCAACGCCAAGATCCAGCTCATCCTCGCCCGCATCGCCGCCGAGGAGAAGGTCGAGATCAGCAACAACGACGTCGACCGGTTCCTCCGCATGGAAGCCATGCGCACCCGCCAGGCCCCCGAGCAGCTCGCCAAGGAGCTCGGCAAGGATCGCAACCGCGTGCGGGCGATGCAGCAGAACATCCTCCTGGACAAGGCCCTTGATTTCGTGGTCTCCCAGGCTACGGTGGTGCCCGCGCCCGTCCAGGCCTGATCCGGCCGGGCCAACCTCTCCACCACACAGTGAGCTACTACGTTCCGATCGTTCTCGAGAATACCGGCCGCGGCGAGCGGAGTATGGATATATACTCCCGCCTGCTGAAGGACCGGATCATCTTCATCGGCACTCCCATTGACGACGCTGTCGCCAATCTTGTGATCGCCCAGATGTTGTTCCTGCAGATGGAGGATCCCAAGAAGGACATCCATCTGTACATCAACTCCCCGGGCGGTGTCGTCACCGGTGGCATGGCCATCTACGACACGATGAACTTCCTCCAGTGCGACGTCGTTACGTACTGCATCGGCATGGCCGCCTCGATGGCGACCGTGCTGCTCGCCGCCGGCACCAAGGGCAAGCGTTTCGCGCTGCCCAACAGCCGGGTGATGATCCATCAGCCCACCGGCGGCGCCTCCGGCCAGACGGCCGACATCGCCATCCAGGCCAAGGAGATCATCCGCTGGCGCAAGACGCTCAACGAGATCATCTCGAAGCACTCCGGCAAGCCGGTGGACCAGGTCGAGAAGGACTCCGACCGCGACTACTACATGAGCGCGCAGGAAGCCCTCGCCTACGGCATCGTCGACAAGGTCTTCGAGAACAAGATCGAGGCCGACACGACCCTGAAGTCCGTGGCTTGAGCCACGGGCTTTTTCCCGCTCACTTCCTCCGACGCGCCGCGGTCGCGCCGTTTTCCCCATGGCAAAATCCTCGCGCATGACTCTCTGCTCCTTCTGCGGCAAGTCGCAGTCGGAGGTTCGCAAGATTATCGCCGGTCCGGGTGTCTACATCTGCGACTCGTGCGTGAGCGTCTGCAAGACGATCATCGATCGGGAGCTGAAGGCTCCCGCCGCGGTGGAGGGCAAGCCCACCTTCCGCCTCGTCAAGCCCGCCGAGATCAAGAAGACGCTCGACGACTTCGTCATCGGCCAGGACCACGCCAAGAAGGTGCTCTCGGTGGCGGTGTACAACCACTACAAGCGCCTCGCCTTCGACGCCAATCGCACCGCCGGCACCAGCCCGCAGAGCGAGCTCACCGCCGAGTTCCACGACGTCGAGGTCGAGAAGAGCAACATCCTGCTCTTGGGCCCGACCGGCTCGGGCAAGACCCTGCTCGCCCGCACGCTGGCCAAGATCCTCGACGTGCCCTTCGCCATCTCCGACGCCACCACGCTGACCGAGGCCGGCTACGTGGGCGAGGACGTGGAGAACGTCGTGCTCCGCCTTTTGCAGGCGGCCAACTACGACGTGAAGCGCGCCGAGTGCGGCATCGTCTACATCGACGAGATCGACAAGATCGCGCGCAAGTCGGAGAACCCCTCGATCACCCGCGACGTGTCGGGCGAGGGCGTGCAGCAGGCCCTGCTCAAGATCCTCGAGGGCACGACCTGCAGCGTGCCGCCCCAGGGCGGTCGCAAGCATCCGAACCAGGAATACATCCAGGTCAACACCTCGAACATCCTCTTCATCTGCGGCGGCGCCTTCGTCTCGCTCGACCAGATCGTGCAGCGCCGCTCCGGCAAACGCGTGCTCGGCTACGGCATCGCGACCGACACCGAGCACCTCTCGCCCGAGGAGATGATGCGCAAGATCGCTCCGGAGGACCTTTTCCAGTTCGGCATGATCCCCGAGTTCATCGGGCGTCTGCCGATCGTTTCCGTGCTCGACGGCCTCGGCGTCGAGGACCTCGAGAAGATCCTGCTGCGCACCCGTAACGCGATGGTGAAGCAGTACTCCAAGCTCTTCGCGATGGACGGGGTGAAGCTGCGCTTCAGCCGCGACGCCATCCACGAGATCGCGCTCAAGTCGATGGAGCTCAAGACCGGCGCCCGCGCCCTGCGCTCGATCCTCGAGAAGCTCATGCTCGACGTCATGTACGAGGTGCCGCACCGCGAGGGCGTGGCCGAGGTCGTGATCGACCGCGCGGTCGTGCTCGGCCGCAAGAAGCCCATCGTCAAGCTCGCGGCCCCGGCGCCCCGAGTTGCCGACCAGGACGCCGCGTAGAATCGTGGGGCCGGTTTCCGCCGGCCCTTTTCTCGGGGCGAGGCCACGGGCTTCGGATCGTCGCTGGGAGGCGCGCCTTCCAGCCGCCCGTCGCGCTTCGCTGGTACCCTGGGGTGATGGGCCGGTCAGCGAGTTTGTCCGCGCAATCGGAATCGGAGGCGGGCGAGCCGGCTCGCTTTCCGCCCCTGGCGATCCGGGAACTCAGTGCGCCGAGTCCGCCGTGTATTTGGTTCCCGGCCACCAGCCGAGCTTCTGCAGCTCCTGGCGCGGCGTCTCCACATAGCAGCTGCCGAACGCGGCCAGCAGCCGACGACGGGCGCGGACCACGGCGGTGAGCGGAATGTCGTGGTCGCGCCAGCGGATCGCGCTCGGGTCGAAGGTGAACGCCTCCGCGGAGGTTTCGTCCAGCAGCTCGATGAGGTCGGCCGGGGCGCCCTCGCGCTGTTCCGCCAGCGCGGCCGTCACGAGGAGGTTCACGAAGCCATGGGCGGCGGCGCCGCTTTCGAGCGTGCGCAGCGGGCGATGCAGGCCACCGGTGCATTTCATCGGCACCCCGTGCGTGGCCGCGGTCGACATCGCCAGGGCCACCTGCGTCGAACTCGGCGCGACGGCGGAGCCGCTGCCGCCCGTGCGGAGCTTGTAGCCCAGGACCGGCGCCGAGGGGCGTGGTGCCGTCGCCACATGCTCGGCGAGGGTGGCGATGAGCGCGGGGAGGGACGGAGACGGGGCGAGCTCGAAGAAGACCTGCCGGGCGGCGTCTTCGTGGCGCGCGACGAGCGCGTCCACCGCGGCGAGCAGGCGGCGCAGGGCGGCCGGCGTCTCGACCTCGGCGGGGACGCGCATCTCGATCGTATCGATCCGCAGGTGGCCGATGTGTTCGGCGCGGATGCGTTGGATCGTTGCCAGATCGGATTCGAGGCTGGCGAGAAACTCGCCTGGGGTGCGCCCGCCGCGCGGCAGCACCGAGACGACCAGCGCCGTGTTCGAATGGTGGGCACGGTGGTGGGCGACCAGTTCGTCGAGGCGGGAGATCGGGCAGACGAACCGGGCGAGCATGCCGGCGGAGTCGGCGCTGCGTTCGACGTTGAACACCTGGAGCGCATCCGGCACGGGCAGCGAGGCCGGCGGGAAGACACCGGCGAAATCGAGGCTGTGGTGGAGGAGTGCGGCGAGCGTGTTCGGCATGTCGTGGACGGCGATGGTGACGATTAAACGGTCCACTAAAGGGAGTCGCTATAGGCCTGGGCAAGCCGCGTCTGCACCGAATTTGGTGACGTTTTCCCGGCGGAGAATCGGTGGGTGAAAATACGCGAAAAACTCCGTTGACAGTGGGTCGGACGCTGCCCACGTTCCGCCCCCTCATCACCTATTGCAGGGTGGAGCAGTCTGGTAGCTCGTCAGGCTCATAACCTGAAGGTCCTGGGTTCAAATCCCAGCCCTGCACCCAATTTAAACACCTCTAAGGCCCGCTGGTAACGCAAGTTACGAGCGGGCCTTATGTTTTAGACGAAATCGCCCGAAATCGTCTCATTTCAGCGGGAAGTGGCAAAAATCTGCCACTTTTCTGCCACCAGCTTACGAGGGAACGCCACACGCTGCGCCGACGATTTTTCGCGCGATGCGCGGAAGCGAGGACGACCGGCTTGCCGCGCCACCCGGTAAGCATTCGAACGCGAATCAGCCGTTGGTCGATGATCGCTTGGTGCGGCGCCTCTGTTGCTTGCCTAGCAGGTAGGCCCGGGCGTCAGCGCGCAACGGGCCACCTTGCTTGGTCGCGCTGAAGATGCCTTCGGCCCAGATCTTCGTGATCTCCGGTCGGACCCCGGCGGCTGTCGCGAATTGCGGCCACTGCTCGATGGCCGCATCGACCTCTTCGAAAGTCTCCATCGCTTGGGCCTCGGAAATGCCACCGATACGCGCCAGGGCGATGAGTTCGGTGAAACGAGTGGGGAGCTCGGTCCCATCGCCCCACCTGATCGCCTCCAGTGTTTCGCTGAAGTTCGGATTGAGGTCGTAGGCTGGCGCGAGCTTCCAGAGGCGAACATCCGGATCGTACAGAAATGCGTGGTTGCGGCCGTGGTCGTCGCGGTTGGTCGAAAGCAGATTGAAGATCACCCGGCGGAACGCCTCGCGCGCCTCCAGTGGCCCACCCAAGCGACTGGCCAGGACGATGAAGTCCTCGTACCGAATTTCTCCGACAGGTCTGCGGTGGAGCAACGCGCTGAGGCTCTGAACGTGCAGGCGCTTGAACGTGCCGTCCTGGCGGCGGATCCGGTCGAAGCGAGTCACGGCAAAATGGCGAATGCCGGCACCGTCGACCAGGAGGCACGCAGCCGGCAAACGGAGCCCTGCCGCTTTGGCCATCTCGTGGAAGGCGAATTCCACAGCGCCTTGGTCCTCGTCGTCCGGAACTGGCGAGAACTTCACGATCCCGGGGACGGAGTTGGCGGGAGTATCGCCGCCTACCAGAATCTGTGGGGCTGCAACAACGCCTCCCGCGCAGGCATTGGCAGGAAGATGAACTACGGCTTTGGGGAAGATGCCGCCCAGCAGACCACCCACGGAGAGCGGCGCGGTTCGGACCTTCGTCTCGACAGCGCCTCTGTAGAGCCCGTTCGCCCGTTCTGCGAGGTTCGTTAAGCTTTCTTGGCTTTGCTTCGGCGTGGTCGGCGACGCGTCGGGCGCCCGAAAATGGATTGCGCCTGGTCCACCGCGTCCAACCCGCGAGAACATGTCCATGGGCGTGAATGCACGCGCCGGATCTTCAATCTGTGCCAACGTCGCGCCCCACTTGTCAGGCAGTGAGTCGGACAGAAAACCAGGCAGGCCACCGGCGAACGGGCTCGTGGCCTCCAACCCTCCGCTGTACTCGACAAGCTTGGACCGGAACACGTCGAGATAAGGATAGATGACCGGGGCGATCTCGTATCGGCCGCGAAGGAACGCCTCTTCAAGCTCAACTGCGTAAGTCCGGTCAGTCTCACGGAAAAGGAGTTGCCCCATCGGGATGTCACCGAATTGCAGTACCAGTCGGCTTGGCGTTGGAGGCGTGGCAGGCATCGGCGGCGCCTATTTGGAAGCCTTCGGCAGTCGCACTCGTTGTCGTGGTTTATCGCAGCGGAGGAATTCCTCCGCCGTGCGCGCAGGTGGTCTGGCTGGAACCGTCTTCTGGAGTGCTTCGGCCAGTACCTCGCCTAACCCG
>JAEZUE010000096.1 GCA_023443455.1 Verrucomicrobiota bacterium | reverse complement strand
CCGGAGGAGGTCGCCGAGGAGATGCAGCTGCCCGTCGAGCGCGTGCAGCAGATCATGAAGATGGCCCAGCAGCCCATCTCGCTGCAGTCCCCAGTGGGCGACGGCGACGACACCAGCTTCGGCGACTTCATCGAGGACAAGTCCGCGGAAAACCCGTACGACATGACCGCGTACTCGCTGCTGCGCGAGAAGATCATCGACGTGCTCGACACCCTCACCGAACGCGAACGCCGCGTGCTCTCCCTGCGCTTCGGCCTGGTCGACGGCTACAGCCGCACCCTCGAGGAGGTCGGCCGCCAGTTCAAGGTCACCCGCGAGCGTATCCGCCAGATCGAGGCGAAGGCGCTGCGCAAGATGCGCCACCCCACCCGCCTGCGCCAGCTCCACGGCTTCTTCGACGCCGAACTCGGCGAGAACCCCGAGCTGCTCCTCAAGAAGCTCACCGGCGGCGGCAAGGGCGAGAAGTGACCCCACCGCGCTAGGGACAATCTCCCAACCCCCACGGCGGACCGCTCCGGTCCGCCGTTTTTTTGTGCCCAACCTCCGTCATGCCGCGTCGGCATGACCGAGAGAGGAAGGAAGCATTTCCGGCCGAAGCACCCGGAAAATACACTGTGGGCATGACTCAGCCGCCGGACACCATGCCTCCGCCCAACGGGCATTCCCACACCTCTCCGGTGCGGACCAACCAACCCATCCGCGACCGCTGGGGGCGCCCCTATGTCCTCCGCGGCGAGTTCTCCCGCTCCCACATCCGTTTCGCCCTCTCGACGCCGAACGGCGTCGGAGTCGGCCACTTCGAAATCACCATCCAGGGAGTCGAAGGGCGGCTGCACCTTCTGCACATCGCGGAAGGCCCCACCGTCCCGATGCCCCGGCTGCTCCGACGAGTCCTCGCCCGAATCTTGCCCGCAAACATCAGCGGCCACCGCGACCGGGGCCTCGGATCGCTGCTGCTCATCTACGGGATGAGGGCCGCCTGCGACCTCGGGCTGAAACAGGTGATCGCCCCGGATGTCCCGCCCCCGGCCGCGGGCTTGTTCCGCACGCTCGGCTTCGCACTCACCCCGAGCGACGCCCGCCTCATCGGCATCTACCGGATCTCCGACTGAGCATCATGATCATCCGCGACACCCTCGTCTTCCGCACCCTGCTGGCCATCGCACGCCAACGCACCGGTTTCGACGAACTCCGCAGCCATGCCCTGCTCGAGCTGCTGGCCACCGCCGATTCGGTCCGCGCCACCATCCGCCGCCACCTCCACGAACTCGCGCTCTCCGAACACCAGTTCGCCACCCTGGTCGTCCTCCGCGCCCTCGACCCCGAGCCGGTGCTGCCCACCACGCTGGCCAGCCACACCGACACCAGCCGCGCCGCGATGACCGACATCATCGACCACCTGCTCGCCCGCGCGCTGGTCGGCCGCCGCCGCAGCCGCGAAGATCGTCGCAACTATCTCATCACCCTCACCGCCGCCGGCCGGCTGCTCGCCGACCGGGCCGAGACCGTCTTCCTGCACACGCTCACCGAGATCGCGTCACCGCTCCAGGAACACGCGCCGCGCGCCCTGCTGGGCCTCTGCGACCAGCTCGCCCCGACCGCCTCCTTCCCTCTCCGTTCACCGCTCCCATGATCAAACGCACCGTCCTCACCGCCGTCGTCGCCCTCGCCGTTCTCGGCGCGATCTTCGGCTACAAGTTCCTCGCCATCCGCAAGTCCATGGCCGCACACGCCGCCATGGTCATGCCGCCGGCCACCGTCAGCGCCGCCACCGCCACCGTGCAGACCTGGCCCAACACCCTCGAAGCGGTCGGCACCCTCACCAGTCACCAGGGAGTCACCGTGAAGACGGAACTCGAAGGCCTGGTCCGCACCGTGGTCGCCCGCTCCGGCGCCACCGTCGCCCCCGGCGATGCGCTCGTCGTGCTCGACACCGCCAGCGAGCAGGCCCAACTGCGCGGCCTCGAGGCCCAGGCCCGGCTGGCCGAGATCAACCTCGAGCGCGCCCGCGAACTGCGTGCCAACAACACCAACACGCCGAACGAGCTCGACGCCGCCGAGGCCGCCTCCGCCCAGGCCCGCGCCGCCGTCGACCAGCTCGCCGTCACCATCGCCAAGAAGCACATCGCCGCCCCCTTCGCCGGCCGCCTCGGCATCGTGAAGGTCTATCCCGGCCAGTTCCTTTCCAAGGGCGACGCCCTCGTCGCCCTCGAGGCCATCGACCCGATCCACGTCGACTTCTCCCTCCCCCAACAGGAACTGGGACGCCTCGCCGTCGGCCAGCCCGTCGCCCTCCGCGTCGACGCCCACCCCGACCGCACCTTCACCGCCACGATCGCCGCCATCAGCCCGCGGATCGACGACGCCACCCGCTCGATCGACATCCGCGCCACCCTCGCCAACACCGACGAGGCGCTGCGCCCCGGCATGTACGCCCGGCTCGAAGTGATGCTCCCGCCCACCGAGCGCGCTCTCGTGCTCCCCTCCACCGCCATCGTGCGCAACCCCTACGGCGAGACCGTCTTCGTGATCGAGCACGGCACCGTGCAACAACGCTTCGTGAAGACCGGCCCGCAACGCGGCGACCTCGTCCTCATCCTCTCCGGCATCGAGCCCGGCACCCAGGTCGTCACCTCCGGCCAGATCAAGCTGCGCAACGGCAGCCCCGTGCGCATCGACAACTCCGCCGCCCCCGACGCCAACCCCGCCCCCACACCCGTCGAGAGCTGAGCCGAGGATTCCTCCCATGCGCTTCACCGATCTCTTCATCCGTCGCCCGATTCTGGCGACGGTCGTCAACCTCTTCCTGCTCCTCGGCGGCTGGCTCTGCTTCAAGGCCATGGTCATCCGCCAGTACCCGGAGACCAACAACGCCGTCGTCACCGTCACCACCGCCTATCCCGGCGCCGCCGCCGACCTCGTCCGCGGCTTCATCACCACGCCGCTCGAACGCGAGATCGCCTCGGCCGACGGCCTCGACTACGTCGAATCCGTCAGCGCGCCGAGCGTCTCGATCATCACGGCCAAGCTCCGCCTCAACTACGACCCCAACGACGCGCTCACCCAGATCACCGCCAAGGTGAACCGCGTGCGCAGCGAGCTGCCCGCCAACGCCGAGGACCCCGTCTTCAACGTCGCCGTCGGCGAGACCACCGCCTCGATGTACCTGAGCTTCTCCAGCGAGACGATGGCGGCCAACCAGATCACCGACTACCTCGTGCGCGTCGTGCAGCCCAAGCTCTCGACCGTCGAGGGTGTCCAGAAAGCCGAGATTCTCGGCGGCCGCACCTTCGCCATGCGCATCTGGCTCAAGGACGACCGCATGGCCGCCCTCGGCCTCTCGCCCGCGGCCGTGCGCGCCAAGCTCGCCGCCCAGAACTACCTCTCCGCCGTCGGCCAGACCAAGGGCTCGATGATCTCCGTCAACCTCACCGCCAAGACCGACCTGCACACCGCCGAGGAGTTTCGCCGGATCGTCGTCCTCGAACACGAGGGCCGCATCGTCCGCCTCGGCGACATCGCCGATGTCATGCTCGGCGCCGAGGACTACAGCTCCAACCTCACCTTCAACGGCGTCACCTCCACCGGCATGAGCATCAGCGTGCTGCCCACCGCCAACTCCGTCGACGTCATCAAGCGCGTCCATGCCCTCTGGCCCGATCTCGTCGCCCAGTTCCCCGCCGGCCTGCAGGCCGCCGTGCTCTACGACGCCACCGAGTTCATCAACCGCTCGATCTCCGAGGTCATGCACACCCTGCTCGAGGCGATGCTCATCGTCGTGGTGGTCATCTACCTCTTCCTCGGCTCGTTCCGCTCCGTCGTCATCCCGATCATCGCCATCCCCCTCTCCCTCGTCGGCGGCGCCATCCTCATGCTCGCCTTCGGCTTCTCCATCAACCTGCTCACCCTGCTCGCGATGGTCCTGGCGATCGGCCTGGTCGTCGACGACGCCATCGTCGTCGTCGAGAACATCCACCGCCACATCGAGGAGGGCCTCTCCCCGTTCGACGCCGCCATCAAGGGCGCCCACGAACTCGTCGGCCCCGTCATCGCGATGACGATCACCCTCGCCGCCGTCTACGCCCCCATCGGCCTCCAGTCCGGCGTCACCGGTGCGCTCTTCCGCGAGTTCGCCTTCACCCTCGCCGGCTCCGTCGTCGTCTCCGGCTTCGTCGCCCTCACCCTCACCCCGATGCTCAGCTCGAAGCTGCTGCGGCATAATCCGAACCGCCGCGGCTTCGAGGCCCTGCTCGAGCGCGGCTTCGAGAAGCTGCGCCTCGCGTATGAAAGTCTCCTCGACAAGGTGCTCGCCACCCGCCCGGCCGTCCTGCTGGTCGCCGTCCTGATCTTCGCCAGCATCGTGCCGTTCTTCCTCCTCAGCCAGAAGGAGCTCGCCCCCGCCGAGGACCGCGGCTTCGTACTCGGCATCATCAGCGGCGCCCCCAACGCCACCATCGACCAGACCCAGCGCTACGCCGCCCAGCTCCAGCCACTCATCCACCAGTCGTTCCCCGAGACCGACGTCGCCTTCACCATCCTCGGCTTCGACCCCGGCAGCGGCCTGCCCAACCCCTCCGGCGGCATGATCGGCCAGGTCCTCAAGCCGTGGGAAAAGCGTACCCGAAGCGCCGGCACGCTCGCCACGCAGTTCTCCGCCGCCGCCGGCGGCATCTCCGGCCTGAAGATCGCCGCCATCCTGCCGCCCTCCCTCCCGGGCTCGTCCGGCGGCCTGCCCGTCCAGTACGTCGTCAGCTCGACCCAGGACCACGCCCGCGTCGTCGAAGTCGCCGACGAGCTCATCCGCCGCGCCCTCGCCAGCGGGATGTTCGTCTACGCTGACAACAGCCTGAAGTATGACCAGCCCCAGGCCGACCTCGTCATCGACAAGGACAAGGCCGCGTTGCTCGGCATCGAGATGTCGCAGCTCGGCGCCGACCTCGGCTCGATGCTCGGCGGCGGCTACGTCAACCGCTTCTCCATCGAGGGCCGCGCGTACAAGGTCACCCCGCAGGTCACCCGCACCTCGCGCCTCACCACGGAGCAGTTGGGCAACTACTACATCTCCACCGGCAAGGGCGAACTCGTGCCGCTCTCCAGCATCGCCACGATCAGCAACACCACCCAGCCGCGCAACCTCACCCGCTTCCAGCAGCTCAACTGCGCCACCATCGGCCTCGTGCCCCGCCCGGGTGCCTCCCTCGGCGACGCGCTCACCTGGCTCAACAACGAGGCCCGGCAGGTCTTCCCCGAAGGCTTCTCCGCCGACTACAAGGGCGAGCTCCGCCAATACGTGCAGGAAGGCAGCTCGCTGGTGACGACCTTCGCCCTCGCCATCGTCGTCATCTTCCTCGTGCTCGCCGCCCAGTACGAGAGCTGGCGCGACCCGCTCATCATCATGATGGCGGTGCCGCTCTCCCTCGCCGGCGCCATGGTCTTCCTCTTCCTCGGCTTCGCCACGCTCAACATCTACACGCAGGTCGGCCTCATCACCCTCGTCGGCCTCATCACCAAACACGGTATCCTGATGGTGGACTTCGCCAACGGCCTCCAGGAGCAGGGCCACTCCATCCGCGAGGCCATCGAACACGCCGCCGGCGTGCGCCTGCGCCCCATCCTCATGACCACCGCCGCCATGGTGCTGGGCGTCCTGCCGCTGGTCATGGCCGAAGGCGCCGGCGCCGAGTCCCGCTACAGCATGGGCCTGGTCATCGCCACGGGCATGTCCATCGGCACGCTCTTCACCCTCTTCGTCCTGCCGGTGTTCTACACCTTCATCGCCGAAGACCGCCGCCCCAAGACCAAGGTCGCCGCCTCGCCCGTCCCCGCCCGCCACTGATCGTCCTCCCCATGTCCAGCCTCCACACTTCCATCACACGTTCCGGACGCGCGCTCGCCTTCGTCGCGCTGCTGTCGGCGGCCGCCTTCGCCGCCCCGCCCGCGGCCCCATCCGGCCCGTTGCCCCGCCCGCTCACGCTCGACCAGGCACTGATCTACGCCGCCGAGCACAACCCGACACTGCGCCGCGTCCGCGAGCAGATCCGCGAGCAGGAAGGTATCGTGCTCCAGGCGGGCGCCCGCCGGATCCCCAACGTCGAGGCGGCCGGCAGCTACGGCCGCGTCGACGACGAGCTGGTGGCCGCTCCCGGCTACGACAACGAATCCTGGAGCTTCCAGGTGACCGCCAACCAGGTGCTCTATGCCGGCGGCAGCCTCCGCGCCGGCACCCGCGCGGCCCGCGAACAGGCCGAGGCCGCCCGCCTCGCCTTCCAGGCCCAGCTCCACGACACCCTCCTGGCCACCCGGCAGGCCTTCGCCTCCGTCCTGCTCGACCGCGAGCTCATCGCCGTCCAAGAGGAGGCGATCGCGGTGCTCGAGGCCGAACTGGCCAACGCCCGCGCCCGCCGCGAAGCCGGCACCGGTTCCGACTTCGATGTCATCCGCGCCGAGGTCGCCGTCGCCAACGCCCAACCTCCCCTCATCCAGGCCCGCAACGCCTACCGCATCGCCCAGGACCAGCTCCGCCAACAGCTCGGGGCACCGGCCTCCGTCGAAGACGCACCCACCGATCTCGGCGTCGAGGGCACGTTGTCCGATCGCGGCGACATGGTGTCGCTCGGCGCGGCCCTCGACACCGCCCATGCCCGCCGCCCCGAACTGCGCCGGCAGCTGCGGCTGGTGACCGCGGCCGATCACAACGTCACCGTCGCGAAATCCGGACGCCTGCCCACCGTGTCCGCGTACGCCGGTTACGAATGGGCCAGCGCCGCCGCCTCCGCCCGGCTCGCCGATCGGCGCGACGGCTGGATGGCCGGCATCAACTCCAACTGGGCGATCTTCGACGGCCGCGCCACCGCGGGCAAAGTCCGGCAGGCCCGTTCCCAGGCCACGCAGACCCGCCTCGCCCAGGAGGAGCTCGCCCTCGCGATCGACGTCGAAGTCCGGCAGGCGCACTCGGCCCTGACCGAGGCCAACGAACTCGTGGCCGCCTCAACAAAGACCGTCGAGCAGGCCCAGGAGAGCCTGCGCCTCGCCCGCGCCCGCCAACAGGCCGGCACGGCCACGCAGCTCGACGTGCTCTCCGCCCAGTCGGCGCTCACCCTCGCCCGCTCGACTCAATCGCAGGCCCGCTACGCCTTCACCGTCGCCCTCGCCGGCCTGCAACGCGCCATCGGCTCCACGCCCTGAGCGCACCAGCCCCGAGCATCAAGCCCCCCGATCCTCACCCCGAGGAAAAATAGCGTGACGACCGTCACGCTATTTTTCCTGAGCGTATATGTCCGGGAGGCGGGGACACCCGGCGGGACCACGACACACACACGCATCGGACTCCGGTCCGACGCGCGCTTGTGGCCCGCGCCCGCACAGCTAGCCTTTCCGCCATGGAACTCCGTCACCTCCGATACTTCTGCGCCGTGGCGGAGGCGCTCAACTTCACCCGCGCGGCCGAGAAACTCCGCGTGGCCCAACCGGCGCTCAGCCGGCAGATCAAGGCCCTCGAGGACGAGCTCGGCACCGCCCTGCTCGACCGCAACCGCCAACGCGTGCTGCTCACCGACGCCGGCCGCCTGCTGCTCGCCCACGCCCAGAGAATCCTCGCCCAGGTCGACATCGCCACCACCGCCGTGCGCGAGGCCCCGAAGGGTGCCGCCGGCGAACTGCGGCTCGGCCTCGACTGGCGCCTGCCCTCCACGTTGATCGCCCAGACAGTATCCGCCTACCGGAGCCGCTACCCCAACGTCGAAGTCACTTTCCGCGACCTGCCGATGAGCGAGCAGATCGCAGCGCTGCACTCGCGCACCATCCACCTCGGTTTCGTTGTCTCCGCGATCATCGGACCCGATCACCCCTTCGCGACGCTGAAGCTGTTTCACACCGACACCGTCGCGATCGTCCCCAGCCGGCACCGGTTGGCCGGCCGCACCACGATCAAGCTCTCCGAGTTGCGCCGCGAGGAATGGATCAGCGTCGACACCTCCGACAACGGCTACCGCAACTACATCCAGCAGACCTGCCGCAACGCCGGCTTCACGCCCAAGTTCAGCCGGAGCGGCACCAAGAACATCCCCGGACTCACCGGCCTGGTCTCCGCCGGCATGGGCGTGGCACTGCTGCCCCGGCTCGGGTTGCCGGCCGATTTGTCGGGCGTGGCCGTGCTGCCGACCGACTGCGACCCCTTCGACCTTTGCGCGGTGTGGAACCGCGACGACGACTCGCCCCTGTTGCACAACTTCCTGAATCAGCTCGGCGATATTTCGTCGGCAACGACGTCGTGACCGCCCCCCGCGTCTCGCGACCCACGAGCCGCCCATCGATCCCGCCCCGGATCCGCACACTCGCCTACACGGTATAGGGAAATCGGACGCGCGGGTCGTTGGGGGGGAAGTCTCGCGTGTTGCGCGTCACGAGGATGCAGCCTTCGACCTCCGCGGAGGCGAGCACGACCGCATCGGGCCACTTGAGCCGGAGCCGCTGGCGCAACTCGACGGCTCGACGAGCAACCTCATCGCTCAGTTCCACGCGCCCCATACTCGCCAGCAGGGCCTCGGCCGCCTGACGTTCGGCATCGGTGCGAGCGCCGGCCAACAACTCCATGAACGAGACGATCGAATACAGCGGCCGACGATAACGCGCCAGCTCCTCGCGGGCGGCCGGCAGGCCCTGCAAATAGTCGATCAGCACGTCGCTATCGAGAACCGCCTTCACCGCGACCACTCCCCGCGCAGAGCGTCCACGCCAACGCGGCTATTCCCACGCGAAGTCCAGGCACCGAAGGCTGCATCGCGCGTCTGCATCTGTTTCTCCGCCAACATCACATCGAGCGCCCGCCGCACCGCCTCAGCACGAGAAATATTCTCCCGTTCGCAAAGCTCGGCCAACGCTGCCACTTGATGATCAGGGAGATCGATGATCGTTCGCATGATGACGTCATACGATGCCGCCTGTTGCCAAAGTCAAATCCGCCACCGCCGTCCGGCCGGTTCGCCGTGCACCCCGACGCCAAAGCTGGAAGTGGCTCCCGAGGTTTCATCTGAACCTGCCTCGTTCCGTGGAAGCCGCCCATCCAGTCCTTCGCGCTTTCGCCTCCTTCGTTCGCTCCGCTAAAGGAACTTCTTCCGGTGGTGGGCAATGTTCGCGCCAGAGATGCCTTCCGGGTTTCCCCCTTTACTCGGCATGCTTCCAGCTTAGGTTGCGCCCATGTTCGGCGCCCTACCCACTCCTTCGCTCGCTGTTCTCGGCCTCGGTACTCCCGAGATCATTCTGATCTTCATGGTCTTCCTCCTTCTGTTTGGAGCGAAGCGCCTGCCCGACCTCGCCAAGGGTCTCGGCAAGTCGATCCGCGAGTTCAAGAAGGCCTCCAACGAAGCCGAAAACGACATCCGCCAGGCCATCGAGGATCAGCCCAAGACCCCGCCGCCGACCAAGCCCACCGGCACCATCCCGCCTGCGGCCAACAACTGATCCCGCCCCCGCTCCTCCGAACTTCCCGAACCGGCGACCTCAGTCGCCGGTTTTTTGTTTTCGCGATTTCGCCGACAGCGCCCGCCCACAACCGCAGCCTTCGCCCGCGCAGCCGCCGCGGCGCCGCCACAGGCCGCGCCAAACGAGGAAACCGAGCGCCACCGCCACCAGCAGCAGCGCGACGATCGTCTGTGTCGTTTCGTCCATAAAGTGTGGTGCCTCGAGCTTCGTTGTCTTCGGTCGTCCGCAGTCTTCCCGGTCAGTGCAGGCCCAACAACAGGCCGACGTGGCGCACGACGAAGCACATGATCCAAGCGGTCGCGCCCATGTAGCCGAATTGCAACGCCGGCCATTTCCACGATCCCGTCTCGCGGTAGACGACCACGATCGTGCTCACGCATTGCAGTGCGAACACGTAGAAGACCATCAGCGTGAAGCAAACCAGCGGCGTGAAGAGCGCCCGCCCGTCGGGCCAGCGGGCGTCGAGCAGCGCGCGCCGCAGCGGGACCGTCGCGTCCTCCTCATTCTCGTCGACGTTGAAGATCACCGCCATCGAGCTCACGAATACCTCACGCGCGGCAAAGGAGGTGACCAACCCCACGCCGATCTGCCAGTTGAAGCCGAGCGGCTCGATCGCCGGCTCGATCACATGGCCGAGCTGCCCGGCGTAGCTGTGCGCGATCTGCTCGGCGGGCGTGGCGTCGGGCTTGCGCGGAAAACTCGTGAGCGCCCACAACACGATCGAGATCGCGAGGATGACCGTGCCGGCCTTGCGCAGGAAGAGCGACGCGCGCTCGAGCATGTGCAGGGCCACCGAGCGCAGCGACGGGATGTGGTAGGTCGGCAGCTCGAGGATCATCATCGGCTGCTCGCCGCGCAGCAGCGTGCGCTTGAACAGCCACGCGAAGAAAAACGCCCCGCCCGCGCCGAGGGCGAAGAGCGTGAACATCAGTCCCACCTTCGTGAACACGGGCACCTGCTCGTCGGGCACGAGCGCCGCGATGAGCAGCAGGTAAACCGGCAACCGCGCCGAACATGTCATCAACGGCGCCACCAGAATCGTGACCAGCCGGTCCTTGTGCGACTCGATCGTGCGCGTGGCCATGATGCCCGGGATCGCACACGCGTACGAGCCGAGCAGCGGGATGAACGACTTGCCGTCGAGCCCCACCCGGCTCATCCAGCGGTCCATCATGAACGCCGCGCGCGCCATGTATCCGGTCTGTTCCAGGAGGCCGATGAAGAAGAACAGGATCAGGATCTGCGGCAGGAAGACGATGATCCCGCCCACCCCGGCGATCACGCCGTCGGTGAGCAGGTCGCGCAGGTCGCCGGGTGCCATCGCGCCGCGCACCGTGTCGGCCAGCCACGCCACACCGGAGTCGATCCAGCCCATCGGGTATTCGGCCAGCGTGAAGATCGACAAGAACACCGTCGCGAGCACCGCGGCGAGCGTCACCCAGCCCCAGACCGGATGCACCACGACCGCGTCGATGCGGTCGGTGAGCGACGGCCCCGTGCGCACCCGCGTGGTGTGCACGACCTCGTGCACGATCGCGCGGGCTGCGCCGTAGCGCGCCGCCACGAGCGCGCCCTTCCAATCGTATCCAGCCTCTCGCCACCGTTGCTCCCAGCGCTCGACCACCGGCAACGCCTCGGGCGCAAAGACCAGGCCCGCGGCGGCGAGCGTCTCTCGGTCGCCGAGCAGCAGCAGCGCCTCGGCCCGCAGCGTCTCCGCCGGGCTGCGACCGGCCCGGCGGAGCGCATCGACGAGCTCGTCGACCGCGGCCCCGAGCTCGCCGGGCAGATTCCAGAAGGGGCGCGGGGCGGGCGCGAGGTCGTGGCGGCTCATCGCCACGCGCAGCTCGAGCAACCCCTTGCCGCTGTTGGCCTGACAGGGAATCACCGGCACGCCGAGCCGCCGCGAGAGCGCGACCGGGTCGATGCGCAGACCGGCCGCCTCGGCCTGGTCCATCATGTTGAGCACGACGATGACCGGCAGACCGAGATCGAGGATCTGCGAGGCGAAATAGAGGTTCCGCTCGAGGTTGGCCGCATCGACGATGCAGACCACGCGGTCGGGCCGGGGGGTGTCGGCCCGACGGCCGAGCAGCACGTCGCGCATCACCGCCTCGTCGGGCGAACGCGCCGCGAGGCTGTACGCGCCCGGCAGGTCGACGATGCGCATCCGTTTCCCGTGCTGGGAAAAACACTCGCCCACCTTCTTCTCGACCGTCACGCCCGGGTAGTTGCCGACCTTCTGCCGCAGGCCGGTGAGCGCGTTGAAGAGCGTGGTCTTCCCGCAGTTCGGGTTGCCAACAAAGGCAAAGACGGGATCGGGCATGGTGGGGCTCCTTCGCTGGCCGATGCTCGCCTACACGCAACCGCCGTGCGGCACACCGCGCACGGACTCCATCAGCGCGCGCCCGCTGTCACCAGCGGCTGGACATGGATCAATTGCGCCAGCTCCGCGCTGATCGCCAGCTTCGTGCCGCACACCTCGCACATGACGGTGGTCCGGCCCGAGATCTTCTTCACCTTCGCGGCCTCGCAGAAGCCCAGTTCGCGCAGGCGGTGGTTGATCGCATCCTGCCCGCCCAGCCGGAAAATCTCCGCCTGCGCGCCCGGCGCGAGCAGGCACAGCGGCAGCGTTTTCGGACAATCGTGGGTCGGGTTGGTCGACATGGCAGGTGGTATATCGGCAGACTGAGACTCGTTCTCAAACAAAATTTTCTTCGATCTCTGTAAGCCCGTCGCGTGCCAAGGGGACCGCAACGATTCGCCTCGCCCGCAGGCTTCACCACCACCCGTGAGTCCGATCCCCGACCAGGCGCCCCGACGCCGCCCACGCTCTCACGCCGGTCTTGGCAGCACCACCCAAACGAACCGGTCACAGACCGGCCCTACTTGTCGGGCACGCACGCCCCACTGCCGGATCATTGCCGCCGCGCGCCCATGGCTGGCGTCGGTCGGCTCCGATCGCGGTTTCCCGATCGGTTCACCCTGCAAAAAGGCCCGGCCGAAGCCGGGCCCGAGAGAAACCGGATGAAGAGCGTCTCACTCCCACTCGACGTGGCCAAAGACTGTGGGCTTGCGGCGCGGCACCGCGCGATGCCCAAACGCGGGCTCCTGCTGCGTCGCCTTCATCTCGCGCAGACGGCGCTCGAAGAAAAACTCGCGGGCCCCGAAGGCCGGCTTGAGCTGGTCGAGCCAGGTCGCGTTCTCGTCGAACTTCGCGTAGAACGGGCGGCGCACCCAGTCGGGGTCGCGCGCCTGCACGAAGCGCAACGCGAAGACCTTCTCGCCCTGGATCTCGGTGATGCCGTTGACGATCACCTTGCCCGGAGTGGCCGACATCGACGGGCCGCGCACGGTGCGCTCGAGCCCCGACACGCGGCGGTAGGCGCGCTGGAAAATCTCGAAGCACTGGGCAAGCGGCACCTCGAAATAGCCCTTCGGGCCGGTGTCGCGCTCCACGAACATGTAGTACGGGATCGCGCCGAGTCGGACCTGCAGGCGCCAGAGGTCGGCCCAGACATCGGCGTCGTCGTTGACATGGCGGATGAGCGGGGCCTGGCAACGCACGATCGCACCCGCGCTCTGGATGCGGCGCAGGGCCATCTGCGCGACGGGCGTCTGCAGCTCCTGCGGATGGCTGTAGTGGGCCATGATCGCCATGTGCTTGCCGGCGTCGCGCACCTCGCCGAAGAGGCGGAGCAGATCGTCGGAATCCGGGTCGTTGACGAAGCGATACGGCCACCAGACCGGGGCCTTGGTGCCGATGCGGATGGCGGTGATGTGCTCGAGCTCGGGATCGAGCAGCGGCTCGATGTAGCGGCGCAGGATGTTCGAACGCATCACCATCGGGTCGCCGCCGGTGAAGAGCACGTTGCTCACCTCCGGGTGCTGCTTGAGGTAGGCGACGAGCGACTCGGCCTGCTTGCTGGCGAACTTCAGGTCGTCGATGCCGGCGAACTGCGGCCAACGGAAACAGTACGTGCAGTACGTGTGGCAGGTCTGGCCGTGGCTGGGGAAGAACAACACCGTATCACGATACTTGTGCTGCATGCCCGGGAGCGGCTGCCCGTCGAGGTAGGGCACGTTGAGCTCCATCTGCCCGGCCGGGTGCGGGTTGAGGTGCTGGTGGATCTGCTTGGCCGCGCGGGCGAGCTTCTCCTGCGGCGCCTCGTCGGCGAGCAGCTGCATCATCTTCTCGAGGTCCTCCGGCGCCAACATGTCGGGCTGCGGGAAGGAGAGCTGGAACATCGGATCGTCGGGCACGTTGTCCCAATCGATGAGCTCCTCGACGACATAGCTGTTCACCCGGAACGGGAGCACGTGCGCCACCGCCCGCATGGCCAGCAGGGTCCCGGGATCGAGCTTCGCCAGCTGCGGAATCTTCGTCAGGTCGTTGCGTTGGTAGACGCGAAACGGACGTGGCTTGATGCGGGCTCGTGTGATCATTCGGTTCCTTTCTTCTGCTGGTTGAGGCCGGCCCCGATCCGGGGCGGCCGTTGATGATCACCGTCCCAAAAAAAGGACGGCATCGCGGCTGGAGACGGCCACGTCGAGCAAAGCGCCTTCCGCTACGACCACGGTTCGCTGCTGCTCGGAGCCGGTCTCCAAGTCGACAACGTGAAGCCGGTATTCTCCGTCGGCAAGCCCTGTCCCGGTCAAATTCACGCTGCCGCCGAGGGCCGATTCGTCGGCGCGTAGCCGCACCAGCGCCCGCCCGTTTTCGCCGATGCACTCGGCCCGCACCGCGCGGCCGATCTCCGGGATCACGACCTTGTCCAGCTGCACCCAATCCGCACCCGCTCCCTCGATACGCAGCACATGGTGCCCGTTCGCCAACGCCACCCGCAGCGGCTCCGGCGCCGGCTGGTGCCGCCGCCCGCCGGTGGGCGATTCCACCGCGTCGGCCGCCGCGGGCCAGACCACTTCGCGCTCCACCCGGCCGTCGACCGACAAACGCACCCCGCCCCCTTTGGCCGAGAGCGACGTGAAGCGGATCTCCGCCTCGCCCGCCTCCGCCAACGTGAAGGAGAACTCGAGCGCCCCGCCGCTCAGCGCCGCGTTCTCGGAGGTGGGCGAGTTCAGGTAGGCCCCCCACTGGATGAGGTTCCGCGGCGTGGCGTCCGCGGGCAGCGCGAAGGCCCGCCGCGTGGTCGCGCCCCAGCCCCGGCCCGGCGCCACCG
>JAEZUE010000076.1 GCA_023443455.1 Verrucomicrobiota bacterium | reverse complement strand
CTGCGAATGGGTGTCGACGCCGGAGTGAGTCGGTACGTTGCCGAGATGGCCGCCGGTCGCCGTCGCGACGCTTCCAAGCTTCACAAAAAGCTAATTGCAAACATATCGTAATGACCCCTTAATTTCCCATCCGAATGGTGGTAGCATTCAATATAGGCCGCTCTCAACAAGTGGACCTCCAACAATCGACGTAGATATTCCGGATTTAAGTATCAGAAAAATCAAGTTTCAGGGTGGAACTTCACCCTAAGGCTCTACGGCTATATAAAAAGCCGTAGAAGTAAGTCAGTCGGCAATTCAAAGTAGGAGTGATGAATATGCAGTACGAAAACGATCCGCCGAGAAAGCATCGGATTTCGAGCGAGGATCTCGCCGCAATCATAGTAGATGCACTCTTGGACGCTGGCTGTATCGAAAAAAAAATCTGTCGCGCGCAATTGAGGTCGCGGCAGAGGAAATCGATTGTAGGAAAACGCTTGGTGACTATTGAAAGGCGATTAGCGATTAAATTGGGCGATTAAAAGGGACAGGTCTGATAAATTAGACGTAAGACCGCTTGTGTGTATCTTCGGCGGCATCATGAGGCTGGCGCGGATCAAGGTGTGCCGAACCGAATTCACATCGTCTTTTTGGCCGAACCGGTCAGCAAAGGCCGAACTGAAGACGTCAGGTCTTGACTCTTGACTAAGTGGGATTGACGGCTGGGTGGATGGCGGCAGGGTAGGCGGGCATGGCAAGGCCATGGAGAGTGGAGTTTGCAGGCGGGTGTTACCACGTGATCAACCGTGGCAACTACCGTCGTGATTTGTTTGAGGACCACGGTGCGGGGGAGGCGTTCGAGCGGACGCTCGGAGAGGCGGCAGAGCGGTACGGGTGGGCGGTGCACGCGTATGTGGTGATGCGCAACCACTTCCATCTGGCAGTGGAGCTCGGTGAACCGTAAGCGCCCGGTTGGATGCCTTGTAGACAGGTCATAGGGATGTTCACTCTGATGAGAGGAGCGGAGGCGGCCATCATAGAGATGATGGCTCTGATGCGGGCCAATGATACAGCCGGCGGTTGCCAGTTGGCGGGGAGGAGCGCGGCGAGATCGTCCTGATTGGTCGTCGCGGGCAAGCGGGCGAGGACATCGCGCAGGTACGCGAGCGGATCCTTGCCGTGGCGCTGGCAGGTTATGAGCAGAGAGTAGATGATGGCGACGCGAGGACCGGCGTCGGGATGGCCTACGAAGAGCGAGTTCTTGGCGCCGAGTTTGGTGGGCCGGACAGCGTTCTCAACGAGGTTGTTGTCGAGCCTGGTGTGGCTGTGGCAGCAGTGGGCAACGAGCGGATCCCAATGGGCGAGCAGATAGCCGCAGGCTTTGCCGAGCCTGGACTGATGGAGGTGCTTGTGGCGTAAGCGCCCGACCGAGTGCCTCGTAGACAGGTGATAGAGATGATCACTCTGAAGAGAGGGGTACGATCCGGGATGATAGGTGACACTTAATCCGGGCTGATGGGTTACACATAGGGCGCGATGCCCTGGAAGGAAGTAACCCACATGGAAGAGCTCATTCGATTCGTCACGTTGGCCCGTGGCGGGCAATTCACGCTGACCGATCTGTGCGAGCAGTTCGGGATCAGCCGCAAGACCGGCTACAAACACTTGGAACGTTACGCGGCCGAAGGGCTGGCGGGCCTGAGGCCGCGCAGCCACGCGCCGCTGAGCTGTCCGCACCGCACCGACAACCAGATCGAGCAGATCGTTCTGGCGGAGCGGCGACGACACCGCACTTGGGGACCAAAGAAGCTGCGTGTGGTGCTGGAGACCAAGCATGGGGTCGAGGTCCCGCCTGCCTGCAGCACGATCGCAGGCATTCTTCGCCGACACGGTCTGAGCGTGCGGCGGCGCCGCCGTCCCGGAGTCTATCATGCCCCCAAGGTCAGCAAAAGGGGTCAGGTCAGCAAAAGGGGTCAAACCCTTACTCCTAACTTTGAGGTCAGCAAAAGGGGTCAAACCCTTACTCCTAACTTTGGGTGTTGAGGCGGAGGCGGGGGGCGATTAAAAGGGACAGGTCTGAAAATTGGGCGCTTCGCCGCGCACCTGCACCTCAGTCTGGACTTTGTGAATGCGGATCTGCTGGTGGCCACGCTGGGCCTCACGGTGGCGGAGGGCGCCGCGGCCGCCGATGCGCTGCGCATGGCGTATCTGGAGGCGCGGCGATCGTTCGTGACCGAAACCGTGTTCTCGGACCCGGCGGGGGCGAAGTTGCAGTTTCTGCGCGATGCCATGGCGGCCGGTTACGAGGTGACGCTGCTCTTCATCGGATTGGCCGGGGTGGCGCTTTCGGAGGCGCGCGTGGCCCATCGGGTGGCTGGCGGGGGGCACGACGTGCCGACCGAGAAGTTGGCCCGCCGCTATGCCCAGTCGCTGGCGAATCTGGCGCAGGCCATGCGCTTCGTTCCCGTGGTTCACCTCTTCGGCAACAGCTCGGTGGCGACTCCGCATCGGCTGGTGGTGACGGTGCGGAAGGGGGTGGCGGCTATCGCGGCCGAACCGCTGCCCGAGTGGGCGCGAAAAGCGCTCCGGGAGTCGGGCCTGCCGCCCGCGCCGTAGCGAGCGCGATGTCACAACATCGTCGGCACGCTCAACCGTGGCGCACTCTGCCGGCCTGCAGCGCTGCCAGCGTTCCTGTGAACCTTCTTTTCGCAGTTCGGTTTAGCCGCAAAGATCGCAAAGAACACAAGGAGAGTTGCTTCCAATATAATGGGCACCAATGGATCGCTCACCTGCAGGGTGAATCCCGCAATTCCGGAGCCTCAATGAATTCTCTCTCTCTGTGATCTTTGCACAGCTATCCCTCACAACGCTGCATTATTGGCACGATTCTCCTCGGTCGCAGAACCGAGCGGGATCGCCACAAAGAAGCACAAAAAGCCACGAAAACAATCCGGTCTTTTTGTGCATCTTTGTGCCTTTTCGTGGCCATAATCAGGTTTGGTTGCGGCTCTGTCGCGCTAGGTTCTTTGCGGTTCAATTGCGGTTCTCAGGTTGAGCCCGGCCGGGTCACCGCGCCCCGGGCCCGGTTTCGGAATCTGGAAACGGCAGTTGCTGACAGGTCACAGAGGCAGAGGAGAGCCGGAAGGAGATCACAGAGGGGAACTTGGTTTTCGCTATGTGGCCCGGTCTACTTACCCAAATGGTGAGCCGTACCGGTTTCCGGTTTCTCTCCGAATTCTCTGTGTACTCCTGCCTTACCTCTGTGACCTCAGTGTCCAACCTCCGAATTCCGGCGGAATTCCCGGGCGGGGGTTTTCTTTGGTTTCCGCCTCCCTGCTCCACCCAGCATCGCCGGCACGGAGGCCGGCGCCACGCCTGGTCCGGCCAACGGCGTCGGGGCGGTCCGCCGACGAGCGGCGACCCTAGCGCAAGCGGGCGGCCGCCGGCCGGTGTGTCGGTATCCGTGGGCCGGGCTCGGGCGGGGCCGTGGAACCCCGCGGGGAGCGGCTCACGCCACGTCCTGGAACTGCAGGGCGTGGAGGCGGGCGTAGAGGCCGCCCTGGGCGAGCAGTTCGGCGTGGGTGCCGCTCTCGGCGAGGCGGCCCTGGTCCATGACGAGGATCATATCCGCCTTCTGGATCGTGGAGAGCCGGTGCGCGATCACGAAGGTCGTGCGGCCCTGCATGAGGCGCTCCATCGCCTGCTGGATGAGCCGCTCGGAGGCGGTGTCGAGCGCGCTGGTGGCCTCGTCGAAGATGAGGATCCGGGGGGCCTTGAGGATCGCGCGGGCGATGGCGATGCGCTGGCGCTGGCCGCCGGAGAGCTTCACCCCGCGCTCGCCCACGGTGCTGGCGTAGCCGTCGGGCAGGGCGGCGATGAACTCGTGGGCGTTGGCGGCTTGCGCGGCCGCGACGATCTGCTCGGGCGTGGCGTCGGGCCGGCCGTACTTCAGGTTTTCCTCGAGCGTGCCGGAAAAGAGGATGTTCTCCTGCAGCACGATGCCGATCTGACCGCGTAGCGAAGCGGCGGTGACGCCGCGGATGTCGTGGCCGTCGATGCGGACCTCGCCGGAGGCCGGGTCGTAGAAACGGGCGAGCAGGTTGACGAGCGTGCTCTTGCCGGAGCCGCTCGGGCCGACGATCGCGACGAGCCGGCCGGCGGGGGCGGTGAAGGAGACGTTGGTCAGTGTGCGCGGGCGGCCTTGCCCGGGCGGCGCGAGGTCGTAGTCGAAGCAGACGTCGCGGAACTCGACGTCGCCGCGCACAGGTGGGAGCGGGGTGGCGTCGGGCCGGTCGGCGACCTCGGGTTGGGTGTCGAGCACGCCGAAGATGTTTTCCAGCGAGGTGGTGGCGCGCTGGAAGATGAGGTTGAGGTCGGCGAAGCGCACAATCGGCGGAAAGATGAACGCGATGTAGCCGTAGAAGGCCACGAGCGTGCCCACCGGCATCTGCCCGGCGATGACGAGCCAGCCGCCGTAGCCGAGCACGACGAGCGTGCCGAGCGAGCCGAGCAGGTCGGCGATGATCGACATCTTCGTGTAGCGGATGACGATCTTCGAGTAGTTGAAGTAGTCGGCGTTGATGCCGGCGGTGAACGTGGCGACCTCGTCCTGCTCCTTGGTGAAGGACTTCACGACGCGGGCGGCGGCGACCTTCTCGTGGAGGAAGCCGACGACCTTGTCCCAGTTCTGTCGATGCACGCGGCTCTCCTCGCGCATCTGGGTGCGTTGGTGGAGGTGGTTGAAGAGGAAGAGCGGCAACACGGCGGCGACGCCGAGCGCGAGTCGCCACTCGACCCAGAAGAGGAAGCCGAGCACGCCGAGCAGCGTGATCGCGTCGGAGACGATGGTGATGAGGAAGCCGTTGGTGAGGGCGTAGACCTCGTTGGTGTCCTGGGTGATGCGCGACGCGGTCTTGCCGGTCTGGTTGGCGTCGAAGTAGCGCAGCGAGAGCGTCTGCATGTGCGCGAAGAGCCGGATGCGCACGTCGCAGACCAGGCGCATGGCGGCGTACTGGAGGATGCGGTTGCGCAGGAAGGTGATCCAGGCGCGCAGGATGAAGATGGCGGTGAAGGCGACGAGCAGCCAGCCGAGCAGGGGCAGGTCGCGGGCCGGGAGGGCGTCGTCGATGATGATCTTGAAGATCCAGGGCGCGGGCAGCGTGAGTGCGGTGGCGACGAGGATGAGCACGATGCCGAGCACGATCGGTCCGCGTTGGGGGCGGGCGAGAGCGAGGAAGCGGTGGAACGTGTCGTTGCGCATGGGCGGATGCCCCGGCTTGTGGCCCTCGGCGAAATCGCGGGCAAAGCAAAAGCCGCTCGGGCGGGGCGGCGGATACTGCGCGTGGCGCGGGTAATGAATCGGAAGAAACGAGGAACGGGGAACGCGGAAGGAAAACGGAAACCGGAGACCGGAAAGCGGAGAGGTGGGCCGGGGCGGGTGGCCGGATGGGGCGTGGCGCCGGCCTCCGTGCCGGCGAGGTGTTGGGATCGAGCCGGGGAGCGGGCGGAGTCGGAGAACGCAGGCAGGGACGCCTGCGCCACGGGTTGGGCAGGCCGGACGGGCGTGGCGCGCGGCTTCAGCCCGCGATGGCTGGTGTGAAAGCGGAGCGTGGGCGGTGGTGATGGAGGCCGAGCACCGCGGCCTGAAGGCACGCGCCACGGGTGAGGGTGCCGGATGGGGCGTGGCGCCGCGCCTCCGTGCCGGCGAAGTTGGGATCGGGCCGGGGAGCGGACGGTGTCGAGGGCCGCAGGCAGGGACGCCTGCGCCACGGCCTTGCGTGGTGGCGATGCTCGATGCGGTCCGGACACGAGGTCCGACCGGAGCGCAAGCGTTCTCCCCTCGACCCTCATCGGCCGAGTTTCGGCCGACGACGCGAGCTGCGACCTCACACGACCTTGATCACGTCGGCCTTCGGATAACGGATCTTCGGCAGGGTGGCGTACTTGTCGCCTTCGGTGCGGTGCCCGAGCGCGACGGCGGCGATGCAGGCGTAGCCATCCTTGCGGGTGTCGAGAATTTGGTCGTACGCCGTCGGGTCGAAGCCCTCCATCGGGCAGGTGTCGATGCCGAGCACGGCGGCGGCGGTCATGAGCTGGCCCATGGCGATGTAGGCCTGGCGGGCGGCCCAATCGTGCAGGTGCGGCTGGCGGGCCTCGTTGAGCAGCGCGCCGGCCATGATGTCACGGTAGGGCGCGAGAGCGGTGGTGGGTTGCCCGCGGACCGAGGCCGTGCGTTCGATGAACCGGTCGAGGTCGGCGGCGGTGATCTCCGTGCGCGCGGTGAACACGACATAGTGCGAGGCGTCGGTGACCTGTGTCTGATTCCACGATACGGGCCGGAGCTTCTCGCGCACGGCGGTGTCGCGGATGTCGAGAAACCGCCAGGGCTGCAGGCCGAAGGAGGAGGGCGCGAGCACGAGCGCCTCCTCCAGCGCGGCCCAGGTGGCGGCCGAGATCTTCCGGGCCGGGTCGAAGGCCTTGGTGGCGTAGCGCCAGTTGAGGGCGGCGAGCAGGTCGGTGGTGGTGAGTGTATTCATCGGGGAGGGCGCCAACGTGGCGGCAAACGCCGGGGTCGCAAGCGGCGGGCGCGGCTCAACGCCCGGCGAGCAGCGAGTATAAGATCATGGCCGGGGCGGCGGTCAGTCCGATCAGGAAACCGAAAAGCGCCCGGAAGGCGGGGATCAGCTGGAATGCGACGATGATCCCGAGCATGCTCCAGCGGGAGATCTGCGCGAAGGTCTCCCACGACATGTTCACGAAATGGCGCAGAATGCGGCCGCCATCGAGCGGCGGGATCGGCAGCATGTTGAAGACGAAGAGCCACGCGTTGATCGACACCACGCCGAATACGAGGTCCTTCGTCTCCGGCAGGAGGCGCACCGAGATGGCCCCGCCCAGCGCGGCCACGATGGTCAGCAGGAAGTTCGACAGCGGGCCGGCAAATGTCGTGAGCAGATCACCACGACCGGGGTGCTTGAAATGGCTGGAGTTCACCATCACCGGCCGCGCCCAGCCGAGGAAGAAGCTGCCTTCGAGCAGGAAGATGCAGACGAGCGGAAAGACGATCGTGCCGATCGGGTCGATGTGCGGCAGCGGGTTGAGCGTGACGCGCCCCTGGCTGTGCGGGGTGGGGTCGCCGAGCTTGTCGGCCACCCAGGCGTGCGCCCACTCGTGGATGCAGAGGCTGCAGACGAGGATGATGAAGAAGAGGAGGCCGGTGCGGAGATCCATCAGGGCGTCGTGTCGGTGGTGGCGGAGGCGGCGGGCAGTTTGGCGACGAGCTGCTCCTTGTTGGCGAGCAGCGGTTCCTCGGTGATGCCCGCGAGGAGCTCGCGGGCTTCGTCGAGGCGGCCGAGTTGGATGAGAATGTTGGCCTCGTGCAAGCGCACGGTCTGGATTTCGAGGCCCGGCTTCATGCGCTGCTCGAGTTTTCTCCACGCGGCGAGGGCGGCATCCCAGTCGGGCGTGGGCAGGTCGTAGAAGCTCTCGGCGTGGCGGTAGCCGTAGCCGATGTTGGCGGGGGCGAGCTCGGCGGCGCGGGCGAACTCGGCGGCGCTCTCCGCGAGCAGCGCGTCGAGGGCGAGCACCTTGTCGTCGACGAAGAAGGCGCGGTATTCGTAGAGCAACGAGCCGAGCTGGTAGTGGTAGAGCGCCTCCTGGGGCGCGAGCGCCGCGGCCTCGCGGTAGCAGCGGAGCGCCTCGGTGTATTCACCTTCTTCGGCGTGCCGGTTGCCGATCTGGTTCTTGATGACCGGCACCTCCGGCGCGATCTTCTCGGCGCGCTTGAAGATGTCGTAGGCGCGTTTCGGGTGCCCGGTGGTGTTGAGGAAGAGGCCGTAGGCGATGTAGGTGGAGACGAACTCCGGGTCGCGGCGCAGCAGCGTCTCGTAGTCGCGCACGATCTCGCTGAGCTGCATCTCGACGTTGCTGCGGTCGAGGTTGTCGCCGGCGGCCTGCGCGGCCTCGAGGATGGTCTGCTGGCGTTCGAGGATGCGCTTCAGCTCCCGCTCGCTCATGGTCTCGCCTTCGGCGGCGCGGAGCGTGGACACGGGGACGAGGAGCGCGAGGACGAGCGCGAACAGCGGAAGAAGGCGTTTCATGCGAGCGGAAGGAAGACCACGAAGCGAACAGGTTGTGCCATGCGCGGCGAGACTTTCGGGCCGGGCCGAGGTGGATCGGGCCGGGGAGCGGACGGTGTCGAGGGCCGCAGGCAGGGACGCCTGCGCCACGGGTTGGGCCGGCCGGACGGGCGTGGCGCGCGGCTTCAGCCCGCGATGGCTGGTGTGAAAGCGGAGCGTGGGCGGTGGTGATGGAGGCCGAGCACCGCGGCCTGAAGGCACGCGCCACGGGTGAGCATGCCAGACGGGTGTGGCGCCGCGCCTCCGTGCCGGCGAAGTTGGGATCGGGCTGGGGAGCGGACGGTGTCGGGCAACGCAGGCAGGGACGCCTGCGCCACGGGTTGGGCGGGCCGGATGGGCGTGGCGCGCGGCTTCAGCCCGCGATGGCTGGTGTGAAAGCGGAGCGTGGGCGGTGGTGATGCAGGCCGAGCACCGCGGCCTGAAGGCACGCGCCACGGGTGAGCATGCCAGATGGGCGTGGCGCCGCTCGCGCAGAGTGGCGACTCCCCGCATCGCTGTTCTGGCGAACAGCGCCACGGCGGAAGGGCTTTGCCATCCAGCGATGAGACGGCTCGCCTGCGTGTGGGGTGTCCGCCGCGCCGTTTCGGGAGGCCCACGGTCACGGCAATTCCCAGCCGCGGCTCACCCGGAGGATTCGCCCTGTCTGCCGGTCACCGCACCTCGATCGGGAATTCGCGCAGCAGCGCGAGGTAGGACTTCAGGCCCTCGGCCATCGAGACGCGCGGCACGTAGCCGAGGTCGCGGCGGGCGGCCTCGATCGAGAACCAGTGGTCGGTGGCAAGTTCCTTGGCGGCGAAACGCGTCATCGGCGGTTCGCCGCTCAGGGGAAACAGGCTCCAGAGCGCCTCGCAGGCCGCGCCGATAGTGTAGGCGGCCGGCAACGGGATGCGGCGGCGGATCGGCATCGCGCCGACGCCGAGCAGCAGCTCGTCGATCCAGGGCCAGAGGTCGACCGGTTCGTCGTTGGTGATGAAATACGCACGACCGGCGGCGGGCGACGCGGGGGAGGCGAGGGCGCGCTCGGCGAGCAGGTGGGCGTCGACGACGTTGTCGATGTGGGTGAGGTCGACGCGGTTCTTCCCGCGGCCGACGATGCGCAGCTTGCCGGCGCGGGCGGCGAGCACGACGCGCGGCACGAGATGGTGGTCGCCCGGGCCCCAGACCAGATGCGGACGCAGCGCGACGGTGCGCAGCGCGGCGGAGTTGGCCGCCCGCACGAGGCGCTCGGCGGTGGCCTTGGAGGTCGGATACGCGCAGGGGGCGACGGTGCACAGCGGCGCCGACTCGTCGATGCCGCGCTGGTCGTGGCCGGCGTACACCACGCTCGGGCTGCTCGTGTAGATGAAACGCTCGACGCCCGAGGCGGCTGCCGCGTCGAGCAGGCGTGCGGTGCCCTCGACGTTGACCTTCTGGAATTCTTCGGCCGGGCCCCAGACGCCGACGCGGGCCGCCACGTGGAAGATCGTGCCGACGCCCAGACACGCGCGGCCGAGCGCCTCGTGGTCGGCGAGATCGCCGAGCACCACGTCGACGCCGAGCCGGCCCAGCTCGGGCAGCGGGCGGCGGCTGTAGGCGCGCACGCGGCGACCGTCGCGCAGGAGGCGCTCGACGATCTTGCCGCCGACAAAGCCGCTGGCTCCGGTGACGAGGGCGAGGGGGGAGTTGTCCATGGTGGTGCGGGATCGCGCCGGCGTTCTGCCGGCGGGGGAGGCGCGCAGGCTCGCGAAAGCGTTGCGCGGATTCAAACCCGGAGCGCGGCGCGCCGAGTTTTCATGGGCAATTTTCACGGCAGGCCGGGGCGGCGGACACCGCCGCGAGGAGCACCGACGCGGATTCGAAAATGGCCACGGCTCCTTGCCGATCCGGAGAACGGAATCATCGCCGGGTGCGCATGAAGGCAGCGATCCTTGCGCCCGCCCCGGAGTATTGCGCGGGGCGACAGGGCTCTGGTGCGAAACGTCCCCGCGGCGGCGTTTTCTTTCGTGAGTTTGGCGCGAATCCGCGTTTCCCTCGCGGGCGTCCATGGCCGCCGAACTCATCACCAGTCTCCAGAATCCTCGCCTCAAACAGCTCGTGCGCTTGCGCGGCCGGCGCGAGCGCGACGAGGACGGTGTCTTCCTCGTCGAGGGGTATCGCGAGATCCTGCGTGCCCTCGATCGCGGGGCGAAGCCGGTCGAGCTCTACGTCTCGCCCGACTGGTACCTGGGCGAAAACGAGCCGGCGTTGATCGCGCGGGCCGAGGAGGTCGGGGCACGGGTCTTCGAACTCTCCAAGGCCGCCTTCGCCAAGGTCGCCTACCGCGAGCGCCCCGACGGTCTGCTTGCCGTGCTCCCGCAATGGCGGACCCGGCTCGACGAGCTGCAGCTCTCCGCGCCGCCGTTCCTGCTCGTCGTCGAGGCGATCGAGAAGCCGGGCAACCTCGGCACGATCCTGCGCAGCGCCGATGCGGCCGGGGTCGATGCGGTGGTCGTGTGCGATCCGGTCACCGATCTCTTCAACCCGAACGTCGTGCGCTCCTCCACCGGCGTGCTCTTCGCCATGCCCGTGGCGATCGCCACCTCCGACGAGGTCCACGCCTTCCTGCGCGCCCAGGGCATCCGCGTCGTGGCGACGACCCCTGCGGCCACCGCGCTCTACACGCAGACGGATCTCACCGGCCCGGTCGCGCTGCTCATGGGCAGCGAACAGTACGGCCTGAGCGACTTCTGGCTGAAGGAGGCCGACGAGCGTATCCGCATCCCGATGGCCGGTCAGGCCGACTCGCTCAACGTGGCGATGGCCACGATCATCACGCTCTTCGAGGCCGTGCGGCAGCGGGGCGAATGAGGACATCGACATGAACCTGCTTTCGATCACCAAGATCACCGGCATCGCCGGCGTGCCCGATCCCGGGGCGCCGGGCCTGTTTGCGGAAATCGTCGTTGGCCTGCCCAAGCGGGAGATCCGGCTGCGCTGCGACGCCGAGGGCGACGCGCTCGTGCACTCGGGCGGGCGGAAACGGAAACGCGCCGACGCCGTGCCGATCCTGGAGGGTATCCACCGGGTGGAGTGCCTGTGGGCGTTGACGAACCCGGACGGTGTTTTCGACGGGCTGCGGCTGCAGGTCGCGGCCAAGGGCGCCGGCCGCGTGCTCGAGATTCTCGCGGTCGAGGGCGGGCTCGAGGTCTGCGAGGCGAGGTTGTGCGTCTTCAAACCCGCCCGGCCCCGCGCCGTGGCGCGCGCGGCGAAGGCGAAGCGCTGAGGGACGCCTCGCCGATGGCCGCTCCCTGTGCCAGTTATCCGGCCACGTTGCGCGTGCAGCGGGACGCGACGACGGGGCGTTACCGGAACATCGGCGGAGTGCCGCCGCCCTCGCCGTTGCAGATTCTGCGCTGGGGGCTCGGGCTCGGGCCGAAGGAACGGTCCGTGGTCGAGCGCGGGCGCGTGCCCGCCGGAGCGGCGCCCTGTGTGGCGCCCGATCTCGGGCGGATCGCGGCGCCGCCGTCCGAGGCGATGCAGTTCACCTGGGTGGGGCACTCGACCTGGCTGATCCAGGTCGGCGGGCTGAACATCCTCACCGATCCGATCTGGTCGCGGCACTGTGCGCCGGTGCCGTGGCCGGGGCTGCGGCGGCGCACGGCGCCGGGCATTCCGTTCGAGCGGTTGCCGTGCATCGACCTGGTCCTGGTGAGCCATTCGCACTACGACCATTGCGATGTGCCCACGCTGCGGAGACTCGGGGCGGCGCCCGCGTACGCCGTGCCGAAGGGGCTGGCGGGTTTCGTCGCGAGGAGGACCGGTGGCCGCGTGCACGAGGCGGAGTGGGGCGAGCCGCTCACGGTGGCGGGCGCGAGGCTCACCCCGGTGCCGGCGCTGCATTTCTCGGCGCGCGGCACGCACGACCGCAACGTCGCGCTCTGGTGCGGCTGGCTGCTCGAGGTCGCGGGGCGGCGGATCCATTTCGCCGGCGACACCGGCATGGCGCCGTTCCTCGGCGAGCTGGGCGAGTGGTTCCGCGCTACGGGCGGCATCGATGTCGCGCTGTTGCCCATCGGCGCGTATCAACCCCGCTGGGTCATGACGCCCGTGCACTGCACGGCGGCCGAGGCGGTGGAGATCCACCGTCTGGTCGGGGCGCGGCAGTCGTTGGCGATGCACTGGGGCACGTTCGTGCTGACCGAGGAGCCGTTGCGGGAGCCGCCGGTGCTGCTGGCCGACACGCTCGCCGAGCGCGGCATGGCCCCAGCGGACTTCCGTGTTCTCGCGGTGGGCGAGAGCGTCGTGTTCCGCTGAGTCGTAGTCATTCAGGAGTCGAGTGACGAGGGACGAGCGTCGAGGGCCGGAGTTTCGGAGGCAGATCGAGAGCACCCTCGGGCAAGCGCCTTGTGCACAATTGGATTGGCGCTCGCCACTCGATCCTGCTGCGACGTTGCCTGCCGCTTCTCGTCTCGTCTACAACCGCGGGCCATGACCGGCCAAGTTCCCCATCTCACCGTGGTCTGCGCGCTGATCGAGCGCGACGGGCGCGTGCTCGCGGCGCAGCGGCCGGCGGGCAAGGCGCAGGCGCTGCTGTGGGAGTTTCCCGGCGGCAAGCTCGAGCCGGGCGAGGCGCCGGAGGCGGCGCTGGTGCGCGAGATCCGCGAGGAGCTGTGCGTGGAGATCGTGCTCGGCGAGCGGCTGGCGGATTCGGTGCACAACTACGGAGCGTTCGCGATCACGCTCGTGCCGTTCCGGGCGCGGCTGGCCGAAGCCGGCGCCGAGCCGCACACGGCCGAACATGCGGCGCTGCGCTGGTGCACCGGGGCGGAGCTCGGGGCGCTCGACTGGGCCCCGGCCGACGTGCCGATCGTGCGGGAGCATCTCGCCGGCGCCCGGCTACGCGGTCGGGGTGGTGCCGAGCGCGGCGGCGACGACGGCCTGTAGTTGGCCTGCCTGATACGGTTTCGGCAGCAGATCGTCGAAGCCGTGTTCGCGGCGGGCGAGAAACACCGGGTCGTTCACGTGGCCGGAGGAGGCGATCGCCTTGATCGTGGGATCGAGCCGCCGGATGGCGTCGAGGGTGTCGGCCCCGCCCATGCCGCCGGGGATCGTGAGGTCGAGCAGCAGCAGCGAGAACGGCCGGTTCTGCTCCCGGGCGCAGCGGAAGACCGCGAGCGCCTCGTGGCCGTCGCCGGTGATCGTGGGCTCGTGGCCGGCCTGCAGCAGGGCCAACGCCGCGCTGCGGCGGATGAGGGGGTCGTCGTCCATGACGAGGATCCGCGCGCCGGCGGCGGCCGGCGGGGTGGCCGCGCTCCGGGTGGAGGCGAACTGCAGGCTTGGGGCGGTCGCTTCGGTGGCGTCGGAGGCGGGCAGCCAGAGGCGGAACGTGGTGCCGCGGCCGACCTCGGACTCGACCTCGACGTGGCCCCCGTGGCGTCGCACGATCGTGAACACGGTGGCGAGCCCGAGGCCGTTGCCGCTCTTCTTGGTCGTGAAGTAGGGGTCGAAGATCTTGTCGAGCTGGGCGGCGGGGATGCCCGAGCCGGTGTCGGTCAGGGTGAGCCGCAGGTAGCGGCCGGCTTTGAGGTCGGCCTTGGCCCGTTCGCCGAGTTCCTCGTTGGCGAGGGCGAGGTGGAGCCGGCCGCCGCGGGGCATCGCCTGCACGGCGTTGATCGCCAGGTTCTGGACCACCTGGGCGGCCTGCACGCGGTCGGCGTCGGCGAGCCAGAGGTCGGCGGGCAGGTCGAATTCCGCCCGCACCGGGGAACCGTGCAGGGCGAAGTTGGCGCTCTCGCGCACGACGGCGGCGAGGTCGACGACGGAGCGGGTGGGCGCGCCGCCCTTGCTGAAGATCAGCAGCTGCTGGGTGAGGTCGCGGGCGCGCAGGGTCGCGAGTTCGGCGTCGGCGAGGGTGCCGCCGGCCGCGCCGGCCGGGTCGGTATCCATCCGGGCGAGGCTGAGGTTGACGAGGATGCCGGTGAGCAGGTTGTTGAAGTCGTGGGCGATGCCGCCGGCGAGCAGGGTGAGCGACTCGACGCGTTGGGCCTGGAGCAGCTCGGTCTCGAGGCGTTTCTGTTGTTCGAGCTGGGCGCGGATGAGCCGGGTCTGCTGGGCGACGCGGGCGCGGAGCACGGCGACCCAGCTGACGACGATGCCGGTGAGGAACAGGAGGGTGGAGGCGGCGATGAGGGCGCGGCGGGTGTTCCAGAGCGGCGGGTCGGCCAGCACGGTGATGTCGCCGGGCAGGCGCAGGGCGAGGCCGAAGCCGACCGGCTGGCGGTACTCGTCGAAGACTGTGCGATACACGCCGCGCAGCGCCACGACGCTGCCGATGCGGTGGAGCGCGGCGTCGAAGGTGGGCGGGGGCAGGGTGGCGGAGAAGAGCTTCTTGTCGGCCTCGATCGAGAGGATCACCTCGGCGGGTTTGCGATGGGTGTCGACGATGGTGCCGGCGAGGCGGACGAGGCGGCCGTCGCAGCCCTCGCCGCGGATCTCGGGGCCGGCGAGGGCGAGGGGCTCGGGCTCGTCGACATGGGCGGTGCGCCGGTAGGTGCCTTCGCGCAGCACCAGGCGGCTGCCTTCGCGTCCGGGAATACCGACGGCCTCGACGCGGTCGCCGGGTTGGAGCGGCGAGCGGTCGCGGGAGAGCACGAGCAGGCTGTCGTTGCCGTCCTGCAGGCAGAGGAAGCGGCCGGGCTCGTGCAGCACGACGGTGCCGATGGTGCACACGCGGCGCAGGGAGGACTCGGTGGGGCCGAACTCGCGCAGCGCGGCGAGCGAGCGGGTGGGGATCGCGTAGGGGTCCATCGGGGCGAGCTCGTCGGTCTCGATGTTTTCGCCCGACGGCACGACCAGCCGCACGCCGGCGAGCTGGTGCCGCTCGTTGGCGATCGCGCAGCAGACCCCGTGGATCGTGACGATGGCGCCGGCCTCGGTCGTGAGGCGGGCGTCGGCGGGGAGCTGGGCGACGAGTTCGCCGGTGGCGGTCGTGAGGTCGAGGCGGATACCCTGGCGGTCGCGGGCGATGCCGCGCACGTAGGCCTGCACGGCGACCCAGCGGCCGTGGAGGTCGCCGACGAGGAGTTCGTCGAGCGTGGCCCGGTGGGGCTCGGGCGAGCCGAGCGGGTTGCTCCAGACGACGGAGTCGGCGGCCACGAGCGGGGCGAACGAACCGCGGGCGGTGCGGCCTTCGATGAGCACGGCGCAGGGCAGGTTCGGAGGGGCCTTTTCGAGGGCGGGCAGGCGGATCTCGACCGCGCCCGACGCGTCCTCGACGAACATGGTGGTGCGGTCGGCGGCCATCCAGGTGGCGACGCCGAAGAGTTGCACGGGCCGACCGCGGTCGGCCTTGGCGGGCTCGAGGCCGAGCACCTGGTCGGCGAGGCGCAGCGGGCGGGGCCGCTCGGCATCGTGGTCGGCGAGCTCCTGGCGCATGCCCGGGCGGAGCGGGCGCACCTTGGCGGCGAGCAGGCGCCGCTGGATGCCGGTGAGCATGGGATGGCCGACGGCCTCGAGGTCGGCGCCGGGCTTGATGCCCTGGGTCTGCGCGGAGGAGACCACGACCTGGCCGGTGGAGTCGCGCAGGGTGATCGTGGCGGCGGTGTTGTCGAGGGCGTGCACTGTGCCCACGATATGGATTGGCGGGCCGCCGGCGGTGTTGGCGATCTGCTCGATGCGCACGACCGGGGTGGCGAACAGGGGATCCTCGTCGAGCGAGCCGAGGACCTCGATCGCCTCGGTGCCCTGGGCCCAGAGGGTGATGCTGGCGATGTCGCCGGCGAAGTCGCGATGGGCCACATACACGCCGGTGGCGCGGATGTTCTTCCCGGCCAGCCGCGGGCGTTCGGAGCCGGCGGGGACCTGCACCCGCACGACCAGGCGCAGGCCCTCGGCGCTGGCCTCGAGCATCAGGTGGGTCGGGTCGGAGTCGCGTTGGCGATCGACCACCGCCTCGACGGTGACGAGGTGGTCGGTGAAGCGGGTGAAGTCGCCGAGGTGGCCGGCGGTGGCGAGGGGGGCGGTGCGGGAGGGGGCATCGAGCCGGGCGATCCCGAGCCCGTCGAGGGAGAGCCCGCGGGCGGGCACGAGTGTGCCGGAGACGTGGATGCGGTCGCCCGCCGCGAGCCGGGGGCAGGAGCCGCCCGGGGCGACGAAGGTGGCGAACCCGTTCGAGCCGACCCAGAGCAGATCCCATTCGCGGTCGAAGTAGAGGACGTCGAGCTCCCACCCGACGCGATGGGGCTTGTCGGCGACGGAGGGGGCGACGTCGTAGAAGGCGTGGATGCCGGGGAGCGTGAATTCGCCGGCCGGCGCGGCCGGGATCGGGCTCGCCGCCGGCCCGGGTGTATCCAGGGTCGCGATCGCATCCGGGCCCTGGGCCCAGAGGGCGATCCGGGCGGGGGCGTCGGCGGGGTCGGCGGTGCCGGTGTAGACGCCGGTGATGCGGACGGGTTGGCCGGCCAGGGCGGGTCGGGCGGCCCCGCGGGGCACCGGCACGCGCACGACCAGCGGCAGGCCTTCGGCGGTGGCGCGCAGGATGAGGTGGTGCGGGTCGGGTGCGGTCTGCGCGTCGACCACGGCGTCGACGGTGACGAGCCGGTTGTTGAACCGGGCCGCGTCGGCCAGGTGGCCGGTGGTGTCCAGGGGGCGGACACGCGCCGGGCCGGGCTGGACCGTGGCGCCGATCCTGCCGAGCTGGAGGGGGGCGGCGGGGACGAGTTCGCCTTCGACCCGGAGGCGTTGGCCGGCGGCGAGGTCGGGCAGGTCGGGGTCGGGGGCGACGAAGGTGGCGAACCCGTCGCCCTCGACCCAGAGCACGTTCCATTCGCGGTCGTAGAAGAGCACGTCGAGGTCCCAGCGCACGCGGTGGGGTTTGGCGGCGTCGGCCGGGGAGATCTCGTAGAGCCGGTGGAAGTCGGTGATGACCGGTGCGGAGGCGGGCGCGGCGGCGAGGGTGGCGGGCGCGAGCGGCACAAGCGGCAGCAGGGCGAACGCGGCGAGCGGCAGGGCGGGCACGCGGCGCGCCGCGCTCGCGGCACGGAGCAGGGGCTGGGTCATTCGGGGGGGAGGTTGGGAGGGACGGCGGCGATAGAGGGGATTTAACCTTAATTGGCAATCGCCGTTTCCCTGCCCCGGCCGGTGGCGGGCTGGTGCCGGCGCTTCGCCTTTTCGGGTGTTTTTCGACGTTTACTCCGGGCCGGTCGGGGCGGAATCATTCGGCCATGATCGTCATCCACGATCCCCGCTGTGGGGAATACGGCAGTGCGGAACGCCCGGAGCAGCCGGCCCGGGTGCTCCAGACGGCCGCGCGGTTGCGGTTGCGGCATCCCGACTGGCGTTGGGAGCTGGCCGGTCCGGTGGAGGATGCGCAGATCCTGGCGGCGCACGATGCGGCGCTGCTGGCGCGGCTGTGCAAACCGGAGGAGTTCGACGCCGACACGCCCTATTTCGAGGGCATCGCGGAGCATGCACGGCGCTCGGCGGGCGGGGCGTTGGGCGCGATGGGGCATGCGTTGGCCGGCCGGCGGGCGTTTTCGCTGCTGCGTCCGCCGGGGCATCACGCGACGCGCAGCCGGGCGATGGGTTTCTGTTACCTCAACCAGATCGCCATCGCGGCGCTGGAGGCGCGGCGGCGCGGGGTCGGTCGGGTCGCGGTGTGGGACTTCGACGCCCACCACGGCAACGGCACCGAGGAGATCCTCTCCGGGATCGAGGGCGTGCTCTACGTCTCGGTGCACCAGGCGCCGTGTTATCCCGGCACCGGCCTGCACACCGAGGCCAATTGTGTGAATTTTCCGGCGACGCCGCGACTGCCGCGCACGGGCCTGCTCGAGATCCTGCGCGAGTCGTGGAACCGCCTGCTGGCGTTCCATCCGGACCTGGTGCTGGTCTCGGCCGGGTTCGACGCGTACGAGAAGGACCCGGTGGCGCACCTCACGCTCGAGGTCGACGACTTCGGCATCCTCGGCCGCTGGCTGCGCGAGTGCGGGTTGCCCGTGGCCGCCGTGCTCGAGGGCGGCTACAGCGAAGATCTGCCTTTGTTGGTCGACGCCTTCCTTTCCGCGTGGTCCACTCCGCCCATCCCGCCCCGCTAGCTTTTCCGTTCCGTGTCACACGCCGAATCTTTTTCCCTCATCACTCTCCCCGGACAGCTCGAGCCGCTGCTCGCCGCCCTCGACCGTTCGCCGGAGGTCTCGATCGACACCGAGGCCGACAACCTCTTCCGCTACCGCACCCGCGTCTGCCTCATGCAGATCCACGCGGCCGGGGAGACCTTCCTGCTCGACCTGCTCGCGGGCGTGCCGCTCGACCCGCTGTGGGCGCGGCTCCGCCACAAGCACATCATCATGCACGGGAGCGACTACGACCTGCGCCTCCTGTATGAGGAATACGGTTTCGTCGCCACGTCGCTCTTCGACACGATGCTCGCCGCGCAGCTGCTCAACCGGCCGCGGTTCGGTCTGGCGTCGCTGTTGCACGACCACTTCGGCGTCACCCTGGCGAAGGAGGGGCAGAAGGCCAACTGGTCGAAGCGCCCGATCATCGACAAGCTGCTCAACTACGCCGCCAAGGACGTGATCTACCTGCCCGCCCTGCGCGACCTGCTGCTCGCCGAGCTCGAGCGCCATGGGCGCGTCGACTGGCTGCGGCAGAAATGCGACTGGCAGATCCGCACCGCGTTGTCCGGTTTCCCGAAGGCCGACGAGAATTCGTGGCGCATCGGTCGTTCCGAGCATCTGCGCGGGCGCGGCCTGTGCGTGCTGCACGACCTCTGGCATTGGCGCGAGAAACAGGCGGAGCGGCTCGACACCCCGCCGTTCAAGGTGATCGGCAACGACATGCTGCTGCACCTCGCCTCGGCCGCCGACAGCGGCGACGCCGTCGGCGCCTTCGAGGCGTTGCGTCTGGGCAAGCGCGAGCGTATCCGCGACAGCTTTGCCCGCGCGCTGCGGGCCGGGCTCGACCGCGATCCGGCCTCGCTGCCGAAGCGGCGGCAAAACGGCGGCGACCGCCAGCCCCTGTCGTCGAAGGAGCTCGAGCGGCAGGAGCGGATCCGCGAGGCCCGCGACAAGCTGGCGAAGCGCTTCAATCTCGACCCCACGTTGATCGCCAGCCGTTCGCAGCTCGCCCTGCTTTCGCGCGAGCCGGAGAAGCTCGGCGAGATCCTGCTGCCCTGGCAGGCGCGCCTGCTCGAGGACAGCCCGGCCTTCGCCCAGGCGACGGAGGCGTAGGGCGCGGCGGGCGGGTTGGGGGGACTGTTCCGAACGAGACGGCCGGCCGCCGGGCGGGGCCGCCTGCTTTGTTGCATTGCCGGTCCGGTGAACGCGTCCTCGCGGCCATTGCGGGCTCGCGGTGGACCGGGGGCGGGCGGAGGATGGTCGCGTTCTGCGACGGCGCATCGTCGCCCCTCCATCACCCCGAACGTTTCCACCCATGCCCAGACCGAACCTCCTGCGTTGCGTGCCGCTGCTGGCGGCGCTGGTGTTGCCGATCCTGCTTCCCGCCGGCCCGGAGGCCGAAGACACCTCCGGCTGGACCCCGTGGCCGTACGTCGAGCCGGTCGCCGGCTCCGCGCTCGACCTGAGTGCGCTCAACGGCACCGAGCCCGCCGGCGCGCATGGGCGGGTCGTCGTGCGGGAGGGCCGGTTCGTCACCGCGGCCGACGGGCGGCGGATCCGTTTCTGGGGCTGCAACATCAGCAGCGAGCAGAACTTCCTCCCCGCCGCCGAGGCCGACACCCTCGCGCGCCGGCTCGCGCTGGGCGGCGTGAACATCGCGCGTCTCCACCATATGGATAATCCGTGGTCGGTCGCCTCCGGCGGCAGCATCTGGTCGCAGGACCGGCCCGACCGCACCCGGATCGATCCCGCCCAGCTCGACAAGCTCCACCGGCTGGTCGCCGCGCTGAAGGCGCGCGGCATCTACTCGAACATCAACCTGAAGGTCTCGAAGACGCTCGGTCCGGCCGACGGCTTCCCGGCCTCGATCGCGCAGACCCCGCCGTTCCAGAAGCAGGTCGACTATTTCCAGCCCCGCATGGTCGAGCTCCAGCGCGAATATGCGCGCCAGCTGCTCACCGCCGTGAATCCGTACACCGGCTACAGTCTGGCGGAGGACCCGGCCGTCGCGGTGGTGGAGATCAACAACGAGAACTCGCTGCTGGGCCAGCGCACGCGTGATGCCGGCCGCCGGCTCGAGCAGCTTCTGCCGGAGCCGTTCCGCACCGAGCTCGCGCAACTCTGGAGCGCCTGGCTGGCGCGGAAGTACCCCGACGACGCCGCGCTCGCCGCCGCCTGGCGGCAGGGCGCCACGCCGCACGGGCCTTCGCTGCTCGGGCCGGCCCACCGCTGGCAGCCCGACGCGTTGCCCGGCAACCGCGTGGAGGTCGTGCCCGGCGCCGACGCCACCGCGGTGGAGCTGAAGGTCGTCGAGGTCGACAGCATCCGGTGGCACACGCAGGCGTACGTGGGCGGGCTGCCGCTGGAGAAGGACCGGACGTACACGCTCGAGTTCGAGGCGAGGGCGGACACGCCGCGGCCGTTGCAGGTCGTGGTCTGCCGCGACGACCCGCGCTGGCGCACGGACAAATGGCGCACTCGCGGCCTCAATACGCCGACGGAGATCGGCACGGAGTGGGCGCCGCTCAAGTTCGTCTTCGTCGCGCACTCGACGGTCGACGTGCCCTCGCGCCTCAGCCTCGTCGTCGGCCACAAGCTCGGCACGGTATCCGTGCGTCACCTCAAGCTTTCGCCCGGCGCCGAGCGCAGCGGGCTGTTGCCCGGGCAATCGGCCAGGGCCGGCACGGTGCCGATCCCGACGGAGCCCTCGGTGGCGCAGTGGCGCGACTGGATCTCGTTCCTCGTCGAGACGGAGGTCGAGTACGCGAGCGGCATGCGCAACTTCCTGCGCGACGAGCTCGGCGTGCGCGCGCCGATCATCTGCACGCAGATGAACTACGGCGGCATCGCCGGCCTCGCGCGGGAGCAGTCGATGGACTTCGCCGACGCGCACTACTACTGGCAGCACCCAGATTTCGGCGGGCCGACCCACGCCTGGAACAACCGGTACTGGGCCACGCTGAACACGCCGCAGCTGGCGGAGTTCGAGGACCGCTGGTTCGGCGAGATCGGCGGCCTCGCGCAGCTGCGCGTGAGCGGCAAGCCGTTCAGCGTGTCCGAGATCGACCACCCGTTTCCGCACGACTTCGGCTGCGAGATGTACCCGACGATCGCGACCTACGGCTGTCTCCAGGATTGGGATGCGCTCTATCCCTTCGACATGGTCGAGGGCGCCTCGCCCGACCCGCACAGCGGCGCGAAGACCTTCTTCGACCAGCACCGCAACCCCGGCCGCTGGGGCTTCGCCGTGTTCGCCACCACGACCTTCCGCCACGGACTCGTGCCGCCCGCGCCGTCGGCCAAGGAGCTGCGCGTCGGCGCGCCGGTCTGGCGCGAGGAGGCGCATGCCGACGTGCTCTGGCTGCGCCACCTGCCGGGCCAGCCGATCGGGTTCCTCACCGACCGGTTGAGCGTGAGCGACCGGCCGCTCGGTGTCGGCGAGCCGGCCCGTATCGTGCAAACTGGCACGCCGGCGCCCACGGCGATCCGCCTGGTGCGGGCGCCACGGGGGCCGGTGTATGTCGTGTCCGCCGAGCGGGCGGCCACCGCCACGGGTTTCATCGGCGGGGCCACGATCGACGCCGGCGCGCTCCGGGTGGAGTGCGCGCGCTTCGGGCTGGATTTCGCGGCGGTCACCGCGGTGGCCCTCGACGGGGCGAAGCTCGTGGAGTCGCGCCGTGTGCTGGTGACGCTGGTCGGCCGCACCGAGAACCCCGGCATGGTCTGGGATGCGGTGCGCAAGTCGGTGAACGACCGGTGGGGGCGCGGCCCGATGACGGCCGAGCCGGTGCCGGCCACGATCACGCTCGCCGGCGCCGCCGGGGCGAAGGTCTACGCGCTGGCACCGGACGGCTCGCGGGCGGGAAGCGTCGAGTCGCGGGGGCTCGGCGCGTCGTTGGTCTTCGCGGCCCGCGCCCACGACAAGACGATCCACTACGAGATCGTGCGCGAGTAGGGCCGCGGGCGCCGTCGGGGCCAAGCCGGGGGCTTGGTCCCGGCAATCCGTGGATTGCGCTGCGGCCCGGAGTCGGGAAGCATCGCGCTTTTTCCGTTTTCCGACTCCGCCCGCCGATGTCCGCTCCGCTTCCCGAAGTCTCCTCGTCCGAACCGACCAACCTGCCGCCGTGGCTGCTCGCGCTGCGCCGCGGCGAGAACCTCGTCGTGGTCGCCTGCCTGGCGGTGATGATGCTGCTGCCGGTCGTGGAGATCGTGGTACGCAAGTTCTTCAGCGCGGCCGTGCCGGCCTCGGCGACGGTGGTGCAGCATCTCGTGCTGGCGGTGGGCATGCTCGGCGGCGCGTTGGCCGCGCGCGACAACCGCCTGCTGGCGCTCTCGGCGGCGTCGCAATGGCTCAAGGGCGGCGCGCTCGCGGCGGCCCGGGTGCTCGGCTACGGCTTCGGCGCGGCGGTGAGCGCGGCGTTGACGGTCGCGAGCTGGGAATTCGTCGTCTCGCAACGCGAGCTCGGGAAGCTCTTCGCCTACGGCATCCCGGTGTGGGCGGTGCAGTCGCTGCTGCTGGTCGGGTTCGCGCTGATCGCGGTGCGCCTGGTCTGGCATGCGGCGGAGCGTTGGCAGGGAAAACTGGCGACGCTGGCGCTTGCGGCCGCCTTCCTCGGGCTGGTGCAGTGGGGCGGCTTCGAACCGGAGTCGCTGCGCTGGCCGGCGATGGTGTTGTTGCTGGTCTCGGTGGCGCTGGGCGCGCCGATCTTCACCGCGCTCGGCGGCGCGGCGATGATCCTGCTGTGGGCGGCGGGCGAGCCGGTCTCGCCGGTGCCGTTGAAGCACTACCAGCTCACGGTGAACCCGACGCTGCCGAGCATCCCGCTGTTCACGCTGGCCGGCTATTTTCTGGCGGAGAGCGGCGCGGCGAAGCGGCTGGTGCGGCTCTTCCAGGCGTTGTTCGGCGGCATGCGGGGCGGTCCTGCGATCGTGACCACGCTGGTCTGTGCGTTCTTCACCTCGTTCACCGGCGGCTCGGGCGTGACCATTTTGGCGTTGGGCGGGGTGCTGTTGCCCGTGCTCGCCGCGGCCAAGTATTCGGAGCGGACCTCGCTGGGGCTGCTCACCGGCGCCGGTTCTTTGGGCATGCTGTTTCCGCCCTGCCTGCCGCCGATCCTCTACGCGATCATCGCCAGCAGCGGCGGCGAGACGAGCATCAGCATCGAGGAGATGTTTCAGGGCGGCCTGCTGCCCGGGCTGCTGCTGGTGTTGCTCACCGCCGCGTGGGGCATCTGGAAAAGCCAGCCGGTCGACCACCACGAGCGGCCGAAGTTCGACTGGGCCGAGGCGTGGGCCGCGGCCTGGGAGGCGAAGTGGGAACTGCTCGTGCCGGTGGTGGCGATCACCGCGTTGTTCGCCGGTTTCGCGACTCCGGTCGAGGCGGCGGCGTTGACGGCCCTCTACACGTTCCTCGTGGCCGTGGTGATCCATCGCGATCTCCATCTCTGGCGCGACGTGCCGCGGGTGATGACCGAGTGCGGGCTGCTCATCGGCGGCGTGATGCTCATCCTCGGCGTGGCGCTGGGTTTCACGCACTATCTGGTCGACGCTCAGATCCCCGACCAGGCGGTGGAGTGGGCGACGGCGACGATCCATTCGAAGTGGATCTTCCTGCTGCTGCTCAACGTCGTGTTGCTGATCGTGGGCGGGCTGGTGGAGATCTACGCGGCGATCGTGGTCGTGGTGCCGTTGCTGGTGCCGATCGGCAACGCCTTCGGCATCCATCCGATCCATCTCGGCATCATCTTTCTCGCCAACATGGAACTCGGCTTCCTCGCGCCGCCGGTGGGCCTGAACCTGCTGCTCGCCTCCTACCGTTTCAAGAAACCGATGACGGAGGTCATGCGCGCGGCGTTGCCGATGCTGGCGGTGATGATCGTCGGCGTGCTGCTGATCACCTATGTGCCCTGGCTGACGACATGGCTGCCGGAGGTGCTGCGGTAACGGGTGGTTGGGAACCGACTGGAACACCGCGTTCGTTTTTTGGGGTGACGCGGTCAGGCGGTTTTCGCGGTGGCCGGTGGTTTGTCCGGCCTTGGTGCCGTTCGTACGGCGGCCGGGGGATCTTGTCATATGGGGGTCGACGTGGTCCGCGGAGGTCCGTTTTTCCGCAGGTCCGCAAAAGTGCAATCCCCTGTGCATAGCTCCGTTCCGGCGCCTGTCTGCCGGATGCCTTCTCCGTCTGTCGCCCCGCGCGCCGGTGGAGCGGGGGCGGCGGCGTCTGCGCCCGAGATTTTTGGCGTGCGGGTCGAGGCGGACGAGTCGTCGGCGCTGGCGGAGCAGATCGTGGCTTGGGCGCTGGAGGGGCGTGGCCGCGTGGTCGATCTGGCGAGCGTGCATACCGTGATGGAGGCGCGCGACGGTGCGGAGTTTCGCAGGGCGCTCCAGGGCATGGACCGGGTAGTGGCCGAGGGGATTCCTCTGGTGTGGCTGCTGCGGCGCCGTGGGCTTTCCCGGGCCCAGCGGGTCGGCTCGCCGGAGTTGCTGGATGCGGCGTGTGCGGCGGCGGCGAAGGCGGGGGTGCCGGTGGGGTTTCTGGGCGGTCGGCCCGAGGTGTTGGCGCGCATGGTCAATGTGCTGCAGTGGCGGCACCCCTCGTTGGTGGTGGTGGAGCGTGTCGCCCGGCCGGTTGCGGAAGTGGATCCGGCGCTCGATCGCGAGCAGGCGGCGCGGATGGCGGCGAGCGGAGCGGGTATCGTGTTTGTGGGGCTGGGGTGTCCGCGCCAGGAGCGTTGGATGGCCGCGCAAGGCGGCCGGATCCCGGCGGTGCTGGTGGGGGTGGGCTCGGCGTTCGATTTTCACGCCGGGATGCTACGGCAGGGGCCGGTGTGGCTGCAGCGGCTCGGGCTCGAGTGGGTCGCGCGGCTCGCCCAACAGCCGCGGCGCCTCTGGAAACGCTACCTCTGGCACAATCCGCGGTTCCTCTGGGCGGTGTTGTGGCGGAGATAGTGGGGATTTTTTGGGGGCCGGCGGAGGTCGACTTCGGGCCGTGCGTCGCTCCTGGGGCGGCGCGGTCTACACTGCCCGGGCCCGCGTGCGACGCGTGACCTCGGAGACTGCGAGGTAGAGGTCCTCGCGGTCGAGCAGACCGACCACGTGCGGGTGTTCGCCACCGGGTACGACCACGGGCAGGGTGTCGTGCGGGTTGTGCGCGAAGACCTCGAGCGCGCTCGGCAGCGATTGGTCGGCGGTGAGGGTGGGCGGACTCTCGTGGGCCACGTCGAAGGCGAGCACCGTCTCGGCCACGAACGGGTCCTTCAGGAAGGGCTCGACGTCGTTGAGGTGCACGATGCCGCGCAGGCCCCCGTCGTCGTCGGCCACGATCACCTGTGCACGGCGCGAACCGAGCAGCTTGGCGGCGAGTTCGCTGAAACGGGCCGCGGGCTTGATGCGCAGGATCTCGTGTCGCATGAGATCGGCTACGCTGAGCTCGGCCAGTTCGCGGTCGAAGAGCGACGGGCCGCCCGACAGCAGGCTCTCGCGGTAGATGCTCTCGCCGCCCATGCGCCGCGCGGTGAACAGCGCCACGACGGTCGTCACCATCAGCGGCAGCACGATGTGGTGGTCGAGCGACATCTCGAAGATCATCAGGATGGCCGTGATCGGGGCGTTGGCGGCGGCGGCGAGAAAACCGCCCATGCCGGCAAGGATGAAGCCCGTGGAGTCGAGCGAGGGCATCGCGGGCACGTGCCGCGCGGCGGCGACGGTGAGCGCGCCGACCGTCGCGCCGGCGAAGAGCGTGGGCGTGAACACGCCGCCGACCGCGCCGGAGCCGAAGGCCGCGCAGGTGGCGAGGCATTTCACGGCGGCGATGCCGAGGATGAACAGCAGCGGCGCGCCGGGCGTCTCCAGAAGTTCGTGAATGACCGTCATCCCGTTGCCCACCGCCTCGGGCCGCCAGATGGCGAGCCCGCCGACGATCGCGCCGCCGAGGGGGAGGCGCACGCCCAGGGGCAGGTGGGTGAGCTCGAACACCTTGCTCGAGTTGCGCAGCAGCCGCATCCACAGGTGCGCGCCGGCGCCGCAGAGCAGGCCGAGCAGGATGTAGAACGGCATCGAGCCGAGCGTCGGGCCGGCGACCTCGCCGATCGCATACAGCGGGCCGTCGTTGAAGAGCGTGCGGTTGATCAGCACCGACACCACCGAGGAGATCAGCAGCGGGCCGAGCGTCTCCATCGCGATCGAGCCGAGCACGATCTCGGCGACGAAGAGCGCGCCGCCCAGCGGCGTGTTGTAGGCGGCGGCGATGCCGGCGGCCGCGCCGCAGGCCACCATCAGCCGCAGCCGCGCCGGGGCCATGCGCCGGAACCGGCCCAGCAGCGAGGCCGCCACCGCCGAGAGCTGCACCAGCGGGCCCTCGCGGCCGATCGCCTCGCCCGAGCAGATCGAGAACATCGCCGAGATCGACCGCAGCACGCTCGGGCGCACCGGCACGTGGCCGTCGCCCACCGCCACCGCCTCCATGTAGTCGGTGGCCTTGCGCCCGTGCAGGCGCTTGCCGAAGAGCAGTATCAGGCCGGCGATCACGCCGCCGACGGTCGGGATGAGCAGCCGTTGCCACCAGTCCAAGTGCTGGAACGCGTCGACGATGTTGTCGCCGTGGCCGGTGAAGAGCGACTGGAGGCCGTGGCTGGCGAGCCGGAAGCCGACCGTGCCGAACGACCCGAGCACGCCCGCGGCGAACGCCCACCACAGCAGCGCCTGGCGGTCGCTCGGCCGCAGCCACGACCAGAGGCGCAGACCGAACAGCAGGCGCCGGAGACGCCGCATCTCGTGCAGCGCGTCCCCGCTGAGCTCACGCAGCGGGTCCTTCATTGCAGCCGCAGATGTTCACCCAGCCAGGCCCGGACCGCCGGTTCGTCGGGTGCGTTCCGCAACGCCTCCGCGCGTGCATCGTCGACCAGGGCGCGTGCCAGCATCCGCATGAACTCGAGGTAGTGCCGCGGTTGCGAGGCCGGCACCACCCCGAGAAAGACCAGGTCGACGAGGTCGCCATCGCGCGTCCAAGGGATCGGCCGGCGGGCGCGGCCGAACACCACGCTCAGGTGGGGCACCCCGATCAGCCGCGCGTGGGGCAAGGCGGTGCGGTGGCCGAGAAACGTCGCCGCCTGCGCCTCGCGCTCCATCACGGCGGTGGTGAGTGCCCGCGGCGGGGGCACTCCGACGCTGCCTTCGAACCCGGCCGCCAGCTGCTCGATGGCCGCGCTCGGCGTCGCCGCCTCCAAGTCCAACACCACACGGGCGCACACGGTGCGATCGCTGGGTGTTGGTTCGGCCATGCGCCCCACCGTGGTGAAAACGTTTCTGCTGGCAATGCGGGAGTAGGGCTTCTTGCGCCCGCCGTCTTGCCTCGCGTCCGGTCTCCCGCTTTCACTGCGGGCATGATTGCTTCCCGCTTTCTTCTCCCCATCGCCGGTTTCGCCCTCGGGGCGGCCCTCCCGCTCGCCGCGACCGTGCACCCGCATCCGCTCTTCTGTGACCACGCCGTGTTGCAGCAGGGTCGCGAGGTTCCCGTCTGGGGTACCGCCGACGATGGCGAGCAGGTCAGCGTCGAGATCGCCGGCCGCAGCGCCACCGCCACCACCGTCGCCGGCCGTTGGCTGGTCCGCCTGCCCGAGCTGCCCGTGGGCGGCCCCTACACCCTCACGATCCGCGGCACCAACACCGTCGTGCTCGACGATGTGCTCGTCGGCGAGGTCTGGCTCTGCGGCGGCCAGTCCAACATGGAACGCCAGCTCGGCCCGCGCGAGGGCCAGAAGCCGCTCGTCGGCTGGGAACGCACCGCGGCCACCGCCGCCCTCCCGCAGCTGCGCCACTTCGGCGTCGCCCAGAAACTCTCCGCCGTGCCGCTCGCCGGGGTGGGCGGCTCCTGGCAGGTCTCCTCCCCCGAGACGGCTCCGGAGTTCACCGCCGTCGGTTTCTATTTCGGCCGCGCGCTCCAACGGGCGCGCAACGTCCCCGTCGGCCTGATTCATGCCTCCTGGGGCGGCACGCCCGCCGAGGCCTGGACCAGCGCCGAGACGATGCGCCGGATCCCCGGCACCGACGCCGTGCTCGAGCTGCTGCAGGTCCAGGCACAGGATCCGGAACGTGCGGCCACCGAGTACCGCGCCAAGCTCGAGCAATGGTGCGCGCAGCATGATGCCGGCTCCGCGCCCGCCGCCCCGTGGAGCGCGCCCGAGGTCCCCGCCGCCGGCTGGACTTCCTCCACGCTGCCCGGCTTCTGGGAGCAGGCCGATCTCCTCGGTTTCGACGGCCTGGTCTGGTACCGCAAGGAGTTCACGCTCACCGCCGAACAGGCCGCCGGTGCCGCGACGCTTGACGTCGGTCGGGTCGACGATGTGGATACCACCTGGGTCAACGGCGTCGAAGTCGGCAGCACGGCCGGCTGGAAGGTCGACCGCTCCTACGCCGTGCCCGCCGGCGTCCTGCGCGCCGGCCGCAACGTCGTGGCCGTGCGCGTGCTCGACTCCGGCGGCGGCGGCGGCATCTGGGGCGAAGCGGCCGGCCTCGCGCTGCATCCGGTCGCCGGTGACGCCGTCTCCCTCGCCGGCGAGTGGTCGCGCCGGGTCTCGGCCTCGGTCCAGCAGACCGGCCTGCCGCCTGTCGCCCCGTCCACCGGCAGCAACGTGCCCACCGTCCTCTACAACGGCATGATCGCCCCCCTGCTGCCCTACGCCGTGCGCGGCGCGATCTGGTACCAGGGCGAGGCCAACAACCCGTTCCCGCAGGAGTACCGCAAGCTGCTCCCGCTCACCATCGCCGACTGGCGCCGCAGCTTCGGCCAGGGCGAGTTCCCGTTCCTCTTCGTGCAGATCGCCCCGCACGAGGAGATGACGCCCGAGCTGCGCGAGGCGCAGCTGCAGATCTGGCAGGAGACCAAGAATACCGCGATGGTCGTGACCACCGACTGCGGCGACGCCGAGGACATCCATCCCGCCGACAAGGAACCGGTCGGCGAACGCCTCGCGCTCGCCGCCCGCGCGGTCGCCTACGGTGAAGCGATCGAGTACTCCGGCCCCGTCTATGCCGGCGCCGAATTTTCCGGCGCGGCGGCCACGATCCGCTTCACCCATGTGGGCGGCGGGCTCGTGGCTCCGGGCGGCGTGCTGAAGGGCTTCACGCTCGCCGGCGCCGACGGTGTCTTCCATCCCGCCGCGGCGAAGATCGCCGGCGACAAGATTGTGGTGACGTCTGCCGAGGTGCCCGCGCCGAAGGCGGTCCGCTACGGCTGGGCGAACGTGCCCGATTGCAACCTCTTCAACACCCTCGGCCTGCCGGCGTCGCCGTTCCGATCGGACGCACCGTAGGAGGCTGCCCGGATCTGCCGATGAAACGTGAAACCGCCCTGTGTCTGGTCGCCGACTACATCGGCGGCTGGCTGCACGGCGATCCGGCCCGGGTCTTGCGCACCGTGGCCGACGACTGCGTGGTGATCGAGTCCCATGGGCCGACCTTCACCGGGCGCGCCGAGATCGCGCGCTGGCTCGACGAATGGTTCGGGCGCGGCGGCGTGGTTTCCCGGTGGGAGATCACCTCGTTCGTTTTCGAGAGGGATGCGGCCGCGGTGGGTTGGAGTTTCGCGTGTGTCGACCGCGGCGTGAGGTACGACATCGACGGCGTGAGCCTCTTCCTGTTCCGCGGCGAGCGCATCGCCCGGATCGAGGAGTATCGGCGGACCGAGCCGGCTCGGCCGGGACATGGCTGAGCGCCTCATTCGCGGGATGGACAAAACAAACACGACCCCGCAGCGTCGGGGCCGTCACTCGTGTCTGATCCGAACCCAACCAGTCCGTCTCCCGCCGTCGCAGTGGTTGTCCCCGTCTTCAACGACTGGGAGTCCTTTGCGCGGCTCCTGGCCGAACTCGATGCCGTGGCGGCGGAGTTGCCCGCGCGCCTCACGATCATGGCCGTCGACGACGGCTCCGTCGGGTCGCCGGCGGCCAAACTCGGGGACGGTCTGCGGCATCTCGAGCGGGTCGAGCTGGTGCGGCTGCGTTGCAACCTCGGCCACCAGCGGGCGATCGCGATCGGGCTGGCCGAGTGCGCGAAGGGCGAGCGTTTCTCGCACGTGGTGGTGATGGATGCCGACGGCGAGGATCGTCCGCAGGATGTGGCGCCGCTGTTGGCGCAGGCGGCGGCGAATCCGGCGGCGGTCGTGGTCGCGCACCGGGCGCGGCGCTCGGAGGGCGCGGTGTTCCGCGCGGCGTATCGGGCCTACAAGCTCAAGTTTCGGCTGCTCACCGGCCGGGTGATCGATTTCGGGAATTTCTGCGTGCTGCCGATCGCGGTGGTGCGACGGCTGGTCTTCATGCCGGAGTGCTGGAACCATCTGGCGGCGACGCTGGTGAAGTCGCGCCTGCCGATGGTGCGGGTGCCCACGGCGCGCGGGGGGCGCTTCGCCGGCAGCTCGTCGATGAATCTCGTCTCGCTGGTGATCCATGGCTTCAGCGCGTTTTCGGTCTTCATCGAGACGGCGATCACCCGCCTGCTGCTCTTCTTCGGCGGCATCTCGGTGGCGGCGATCGCGGTGGCGCTCGTTGCCGTGGTGCTGCGTTTCGGCACCGACCTGGCGATCCCCGGCTGGGCGACCAACGTATTCGGACTTTCGATGGTGCTCTTCTTCCAGTCGCTCACGCTGGCCGCCGTGATCCTGTTCTCGGTGCTCAGCAGCCGTAGTTCGGTGCCGTTCCTGGTGGGCCGCCAGGGCGACGATTTCGTCGGCGGGCGCGAGGTGCTCTTCCCCCGGACCTAGCATGGAGCCCGGCGAGTACGAGAATCTCGACCGCGTGGAGCGCCGGCATTGGTTCTACGAGGGGAAGCGCCGGCTGGTGCGCCACTGGATCGCGCGGCTGCGGCCGCTCGCCGCGGCCGACACCTTGTTGGATTTCGGGGCCGGCACGGGTCTGTTCGCCGAGGAGATGGCGTCGCATTGCCGGGTGTATGCGCTCGATTCCTACGCGGAATCGCTCGCGATCCTGCGGCGGCGGCTCTCGTCCGGGCAGGTGGTCGAGCCGGAGGCCGACGGGCGGATCCCGTTGCCCGGGGCGAGCGTGGACTGCATCACGGCCCTCGATGTGCTCGAACACGTCGAGCACGATGCCGCGGCGGTGGCCGAGTTCCGGCGCGTACTTCGGCCCGGCGGGATCGCGGTGGTCACGGTGCCGGCGAGCATGCGGCTGTGGAGCGACTGGGATGTGTCGCTGCGGCACTTCCGGCGGTACGAGCTCGGCACGTTGGCGGCGCTTTTCGGCGAGGGCTGGCGGATCGAGCGAGTCGCCCATGTGAACAGTCTCGCGTTTCCCGTGGTGTGGTGGTTGCGCCGGGGGCGTGGGGGTGTTGCGCCGCTTGAAGGAGCGCGGGTCGAGGATCAGGTGCCGCCGGGCTGGCTCAATGCGTTGCTGCGTTGGCAGTTTGTGGCGCAGGCGAAGTGGCGACGGCTCCGCCTGCCGTTTGGTGTCGGGCTGTTGTTGGTGGCGCGGAAGACCGGTGATTGATCGGGAGGGGCGTCCGAGCTCGTCGGAAGGTGGCCGCGGATGCTGCGCGCGCCGGATTCCCGCACTCTCCCCCAGAAAAGAACTCCGCCTGAACGGCCGATGAAAACGCTCACTTTGGTGATGCGACCGTATCACTAAAATGAGCGTTTTTGCTCGGGCTTCGGGCGGGTTGATGCCTCCCCTCCGGGCTGGCCGAGGCCGACGCGGAGGAGGTGGTTCCCCGTATAGGGATGGCCAGCCGGTTCGCGTCGGAGCGATCGGCGGCTGGAACCCTCGCTTGCCTCGGCCGGGGCGGGGGATTGTGCTGGGCGGCTTATGCAGCTCGACATCCCCACTGGAGACTTCGCCGGTTACATCTTCGATTGCGACGGCACCCTCATCGATTCGATGCCGGTGCACTACCGCGCCTGGGACGCCGCGATGCGGCGCCACGGCCTGCAGGAGCCGCTCTGCGAGGAGCTGTTCTATTCGCTCGGCGGCGTGCCGACGTTGAAGGTGGCCGAGCTGATCGCGGCGCACTACGGGTTGAAGATCGACCCGGAGGTGGTCTTCCACGAGAAGGAGGCGCTGTTCGTGGAGTTGCTGGCGGAGGTGAAACTCATCGACCCGGTGGTGGCGTTCGCCCGGGCCGCGGCGGCGGCGGGGAAGCCGGTGGCGGTGGCCTCGGGTGGGCCGCGCGACATCGTGCGCCACTCGCTGGAGCTGGCCGGGCTTGCCTCGATTTTTCCGGTCGTGGTCACGCCGGAGGATGTGGTGCACGGAAAACCGGCGCCCGACATGTTCCTGCTCGCCGCGAAAAAGCTCGGAGTGCCGCCCGCGCGTTGCCTCGTGTTCGAGGATGCGGAGCCGGGGCACAAGGCTGCCGAGGCCGCCGGCATGCAGTCGGTGCATGTGCCCAGCCGCGGTCCGCGCGGGTGATGTCGTTACCCGTTTCGGGAGCGGTGGGGAGAACCGCCCCGGTCAGCCGAAACTGGCCCCGCCCACGCGCAGCAAACAACGCGTTTTAGTGGTGCGATCGCACCACCAAAACCCGCTGTTTGGTTCGAGCGGGAAGATTTTCCCAGGGGTGGGTTCACAAAAACGCTCACTTTTGTGGTACGACCGTACCACAAAAGTGAGCGTTTTTGGGGGCTGGTTCCCGAGGACCCTGTGCGTCCGGGCTCGCTCGGTTCCTCCGGGACCGCCCCGAATGTGGGGTATCATCGCTTCTGCCCGCGGCCGGGGTGAGGCACCCCGGGGCGCGCGGGGAGTCGGGCCGGACCACCGTAAACAACGCGTTTTGATGGTGCGGTCGGACCACTGAAACGCGTTGTTGGCGGCGCGTCGGGGCGGGCGGCGCTGGTTTTTTTGGGCGGCGCTGTTTTTTGGGGGGCGTTGGGCGGACCGAGATTCCGGTTGTTCGGGTTTCGGCGTCTCGCGCCTTCGGCTATTCGGCCTTGGATTCCTCGGCGCGGGCCACGGTCGCCAGGTAGAGGTCTTCGACCTTCTGGCGGGCCCACGGGGTTTTACGGAGGAACTTCAGGCTCGAACTCACGCTCGGGTCGAAGAGGAAACAGCGGACCGGGACGATGCGGCCGAGTTCCTCCCAGCCGTACCACTTGGCCAGACTGGTGACGATGGTCTCGAGCGTCACGCCGTGCAGCGGGTCGTTGGAGCGGTGGGCGGGTGCGGTCATCGCGACCGATTGAGTTTGTTCGGTGGCCGCGTGGCCAGCCCGGAGCGGTGGCGCGGATGCATCATTTGCCCACCCCCGGGCCGTGCCCGGGGAAGAAGAGGGTGGATTTCCCCGCGAGGGCGCCCACGCTCGACGCCTTCACCCCCGAGCAATCCCATCCCCCGAACACCCTCCCCCTGGGAAAACACATGTCCCGCGAAAAAGTCCCCTTCCTGGAAAAGGTCAGCTACGGCTTCGGCGACTTCGCCTCCGTGCTCTACTGGCAGACCTTCATGGCGTATCTGCTGCTTTTCTACACCGACGTCTTCGGCATCTCGGCCGCCACCGCGGGCACGATGTTCCTGCTCAGCCGGCTGTGGGATGGCATCAACGACCCGATGATCGGCGTGTTCGCCGACCGCACCGAGACCCGCTGGGGCAAGTTTCGCCCGTTCATCCTGTGGTTCTCGCTGCCCTTCGTGATCATGGGCGTGCTCACCTTCACCACGCCCGAGTTCTCGGATACGGGCAAGGTCGTGTGGGCCTTCGTCACGTTCAACCTGCTGATGATGCTCTACACGGCGGTGAACATCCCGTACACCGCGCTGCTCGGGGTCATCTCCTCGAATCCGGTCGACCGCACCGCCGTCGCCTCGATCAAGTTCCTCTTCGCGTATTCGGCCGGTACCGTCATCTCGCTTTTCCTGCTGCCGGTGGTCAAGACCCTCGGGCAGGGGAACGACGCCCGCGGTTGGCAGCTGTCGTTCGTGGTCATCGGCGTGGTGGCGATGGCCTGCTTCATGGTCACGTTCTTCTTCACCCGCGAGCGCGTGCGGCCGCCGAAGGCGCAGCGCCCGGCGCTCGGCGCCGACCTGAAGGATCTCGTCACCAACAAGCCCTGGCTGATCCTGCTGGCCACGACCCTGACCTTCATCCTCTTCGTCGCGACCCGCAGCACCGCGACCGCGCACTATTTCAAGTACTTCGTCGGCACGCAGGTGCTCTCGCTGCCCTTCCTCGGCACGCGTGAAGTCGGCTACGAGTGGATGGTCTCGGTGTTCAACGGCGTCGGGCAGGTCTCGGCCATCGTCGGCGTGCTGATCCTGACTCCCTTCACCAAGCTGGTCGGCAAGAAGTCCGCGTTCATCATCATGTTCGTGGTCGCGGTGGTCAGCACGGCCGCGTTCTTCGTGGTGAAGCCCGAGCAGGTCACGCTGCTCTTCGTGCTTCAGGTGTTCGGCTCGATCACCGGCGGCCCGCTCAGCGCACTCATCTGGTCGATGTACGCCGACACCGCCGACTACGGCGAGTGGAAGAACGGCCGACGCGCAACCGGTCTGGTCTTCTCCGCCTCGACCTTCGGCCAGAAGGTCGGTTGGGCCCTCGGCTCCGCCATCGCCGGCTGGATGCTTTCGGGCGTGGGCTTCGTGCCCAATGTCGAACAGAGCGCCGACGTGAAACACGGGCTGGTGCTGCTGGTCAGCCTCATTCCCGCCGCCCTGGGCATCGTGTCCATCGTGCTCGTCGTCTTCTACCCGCTCAACGAGCAGAAGGTCGCCGAGATCGGCGAGGCCCTGAAGGCGCGCCGCATCGCCGCCGGCGAGGACGATTCCTCCGGCTGACGTTGCCGGTCCCGCTCAACTCTCCCTTCAAGGCGCGCCGCATTCCGGCGCGCCTTTTTGCTACCCGGCCGCCCGTTTCAACCCCCGCGCAAACGCGGCGAGCGTCTCGGGGCTCACATGGTGCTCGATGCCCTCGGCGTCGCGCAACGCCACGGTCTCCGGCACGCCGAGGCTGAGGAGAAAGTTGAATACCGTCTCGTGGCGGTTGCGGCAGGTCTCGGCGAGGGCGCGGCCCTCGTCGGTCAGGAAGATCGCGCGGTAGGGCTCGCTCTTCACCAGCCCCGCCTTGATCAGGCGCAGGATCGCGCGGTGCACGGTCACATGGGAGACGCCGAGCTCCCGGGCGAGATCGACCAGCCGCGCCTCGCCGTACGCGGCCGCCAACGCCGCGATCGCCTCGACATAGTCCTCGGCCAACTCGTTGGCGTGCGCGGCACGCGTCTGGCGCAGGGCCTCGACCTTGGGGTTGGTCTTGGGTTTGGTGCGCGCGGTCGTGGCGGCGGAGCGAGGGGCGGCGGGCATGGCGGTACCAGAACATTTCGGGAGTACTTGACCAAGCGCAAAAATGTAGCACTAGCTACACGATATGGCAGCTGCTACAAATTCGTCTTCGCCACCGCCCGATGCCCTGGGGGACGATGTGCTCAAGCGCCTGGCCGAGCGCGCGGCGGCGGGCCGCACCGACGATCTCGAGTCGCTGGCGGGTTCGCTCGAGGCGCCGCGCGACCGTCTGGCGCGCACCCTGGAGCAGCTTTCGCGCGACGGCTGGTTGGGCCACGAGGAGGCGCGTTACGAACTGACCGAGACCGGCCGCACGCGCGGGCTGCAACTGTTGCGGTCGCACCGACTTTTGGAGACGCGCCTGGCGCGCGAGACCGGTCTGGCGCCGGAGAAGTGGCACACGCGCGCCGACCGCGCGGAGCATCATCTCACGCCGGAGGAGGCCAACTCCCTGGCCGACGCGCTCGGCAATCCGCGCTTCGATCCGCACGGCGATCCGATTCCCGATCGCGAGGGCCGCTTTGCCGCGGAGGCGGCGCCGACCCTGCTTGACTGGCCGGAAGACGAGCCGGCGCTGGTGGTGCATCTCGAGGATGAGCCGCCCGCACTCTACGCCGCCGTGCATCGCACGGGCCTGGCGCCGGGGTCGTTGCTGCGCGCGGTGCGGCGTCGGGCCGATCGGGTCGAGATCGAGGTCGATGGCCGCTGGTTGACGCTCACGCCGGGCGAAGCCGAACTGGTGCATGTGGCGCCGGTGACGGCGGCGACCGCGGTGGCGAAGCGACGGCGGTTGGCGGATCTGGCTCCGGGGGCCGTGGGAGTGGTGGCGGGCTTGGCGCCGGTGATCCGGGGGCGGGCGCGGCAACGTTTGTTGGACCTGGGCCTGGTCCCCGGCACGCGCATCGAGCGCGAGTTCACGGCGGCCCTGCGCAGCCCGATCGCGTACCGGATTCGTGGAACACTTGTGGCGCTGCGCCGCGAGCAGACGGAGCAGGTGCTGCTCGAAGTGGAGGGCGGCCGATGAGCGCGCCCGAACCGAATCCCGCGCCCGCTCCGAAGCTGCCGCCGGCATGCGAGGCGTGCCCGTCGCGGCGCACCGCGCTGCGGCGGCTCGGCGTGCAGGCCGGCGAGGCGGACTTTGTCGTGGCGTTGGCGGGCAATCCGAACACCGGCAAGAGCACGGTGTTCAACGCCCTCACCGGCCTGCGGCAGCACACCGGCAACTGGCCCGGCAAGACCATCGCGCGCGCCGAGGGCGCGTTCGAGTTCCGCGACCGGCGGTACCGGCTGGTCGACCTGCCGGGCACGTATTCGCTTCTCAGTGCCTCGGCGGACGAGGAGGTGACGCGCAACTTCATCCTCTTCGGCCGGCCGGACGTGACGGTGGTCGTGGTCGATGCCACGGCCCTGGAGCGCAACCTGAACCTGCTGCTGCAGGTGTTGCAGATTTCCGACCGCGTGGTGGTGGCGCTCAATCTCATCGACGAGGCGCGGGCGCACCATATCGAGGTGGATGTGCGGCAGCTCGCCCGCGAGCTCGGCGTGCCGGTGGTGCCGTGTGCGGCGCGGCAGGGCGAAGGGCTGCCGGAGCTGCTCGAGGCGGTGGCGCAGGTCGCGTCGGGCGAGGTGCCGTGCCGCCCGCCGACGCTGCGTTTGGCCGTGCCCGAGCTGGAGAGCGCGATCGACACGGTCGCGCAGGAGCTGGCCACGGTGTTTCCGGGCCTGCCGCATCGGCCGTGGGTGGCGCTGCGCATGCTCGCGGGCGACCGCGGCATGATGGCCGCGGCGGCCGACGGACGCCTGGCGGAACTCGCGGCCGGCGGCGACGCCGCCCTCGGCGAGGTGACGGCGCGGGCGGCGGAATCCCCGGGCGGGATGAAGCCGGCGGACGCGGCCCTGGCGACGTCGTTGGCGACGGTGGAGCGGCTGCGTTGGCGGTTGCCTCCGAATCTCCATGACACGTTGGCGGAGTCGGTCTACGGCCAGGCCGGGCGGATCGCCGACGTGTGCGTGCGGCGCGAGGGGTATTCGGCGCGGCTGGTCTGGCAGAGCCGGGTCGACCGTTGGCTCACCGGAGCGTGGACGGGGTTCCCGCTGATGCTGCTGCTGTTTTCCGCGGTGTTGTGGCTCACGATCACGGGCGCAAACGTGCCGTCGGGCTGGCTGGCGACGCTGCTCGTCGACCAGGGGCACGGCTGGTTCCGGGAGGCGCTGATGGCGCTGGGCCTGCCCGGCTGGGGCGTGGGGCTGCTGGCCGACGGCATCTATCTGGCGACCGCCTGGGTGATCAGCGTGATGCTGCCGCCGATGGCGATCTTCTTTCCGGTGTTCACGCTGTTGGAGGATCTTGGGTACCTGCCGCGCGTCTCGTTCAACCTCGACCGGCTCTTCCAGGCGGCGGGCGCGCACGGCAAGCAGTCGCTCACGCTGGCGATGGGCTACGGCTGCAACGCCGCCGGCGTGGTGGCGGCGCGGATCATCGACTCGCCGCGCGAGCGGCTGATCGCGATCGTCACCAACAACTTCGCACTCTGCAACGGCCGCTGGCCCACGCAGATCATGCTTGCCACGGTCTTCATCGGCGCGCTCGCGCCGCCGCGGTGGGGCGGGCTGGTCGCGGCGGCGATGGTGGCCGGGATCATGATGCTCGGGTTCCTGCTCTCGTTGGCGTCGTCGTGGCTGCTCAGCCGCACGGTGCTGCGCGGCGAGGCGAGCTTCTTCAACCTCGAGCTGCCGCCGTATCGGCCGCCCCAGGTCCTGCGCACGCTCTATACTTCGTTGATCGACCGCACGCTGTTCGTGCTGTGGCGCGCGGTGGTTTTCGCCGCTCCCGCCGGCGCCGCGATCTGGCTCGTTGCCAATGTCGATGCCGGCGGCCAGCCGCTCGCCGCGTGGCTGGTGCACGGGCTTGATCCGTTCGCGGTGCTGCTCGGGCTCAACGGCGTGATCCTGCTCGCCTACATCGTGGCGATCCCGGCCAACGAGATCGTGATCCCGACCGTGCTGATGCTCACCGCGCTGCTCACCGGCGCCGTCGGCGCGGGGGCCGGCGTGATGTTCGACGCCGAGGGCGGGGCCCTTCGCGGCATCCTCGAGGCCGGCGGTTGGACGACGCTCACCGCGGTCTGCCTGATGCTCTTCAGCCTCTGCCACAACCCGTGTTCGACGACGTTGTGGACGATCTACAAGGAGACGCGCAGCGCGAAGTGGACGGCGGTGTCGGCGCTGCTGCCGACGGTGATCGGCGTGGTGCTCTGCGCGGGCACTGCGGCGGTGTGGCGTTGGGTGGAGTGACGGCGGGAGAAGCCAGAAGGATGAGGGCGAGGAGTGGGGTGCGGCGGAGGCCTGTGGTGAAACTCGCGGCGAGCTTCTGTGTTCAAGATTTGGAAACCGTCAACGGCCGCTGACGGGCCCCGGTTCGGGGGGCGTTGCGCTGCGTCCAATGCGGCGGACGGTGCGATCGTCGCGGAAGACGTCAGTCCGTGACGATTTGGCTGGTGCGGTTGGCCGAGTCCTTCGACGCATCGGGAGCAAGCGGGGCACCTCGGGTGTGTGTCGCCTTCGCCGGCGGGCGAGATGGCACTTGTCACGTATTACGTGACAAATTCGGGATGACGCGATGGGGCTCGGGGGACCCGGTGCGTGGGGCGCAGGCGAGGGGCGGCGGGGATTCGGAGCCGGTGTCGACAAGGAGTGTCGCGATCGACACGGAAGCGGGGCAGCTCTCCGCGCGAGTTCTCCATTTTGTGAACACCTCCCCTTGCTCGCGTTTTGTCGGAGAGGGCGATTACGGATCGCACGGATGGGAAGCTCCGGATTTCGTGCGATCCCTGCCACTCGTGGTCGCTGTCTTCTCGTTTGGCGGCGGCTCTGCCGGGCTTGGTTCTTTGCGCTTTGGCCAATGCGGAGCGAAGGCCTTGGCGGCCTTCGCTCGGGCGAGAGCGCCTTTCGCGACTTCGTGGTCCCGTCACGGGGAGGCGGGTGGGCTGCGTCGCCCCCAACGCGGGTGGCGAAGGGGCGGGTTGGGGAATAGAGTAGGGGGCTTCCGCTTCCCACTCCGTTCCATTCGTCACCCAAGGACACGGTCATGCTCCCCCACTCGCGCTTCTGGTTGTTTGTTCTGACGGTCGTCCTGTTCCTGCTGTTGGCGACTGCGGTGTGTGCGAGCCCGCCGGCGGATTTCGCGCCGGCCAAGCCGCTCCCGTCGGCGACCGTGTCGGCAGCGGTGCCGGCCCAGGAGACCGGCTCGGGGCGGGAGCTCGAGCCGAGCGGCGGCGAGGCGGCGGTGTTGGCGGTCAGGCTTCTGTTGCACTTCATCGCGGCGGCCGTGGGGCTGCGGGTGGGGATGCGGATCTTCTACGAAAGCACGCTGTGGCGGGGGTTCCTGGCGATCCTATTGTTCGATACGGCGTTGGTGGCGGGCATGGAACTGCTCGGTCCGTTGTACGACGGCTTCACCGCGCTGCTCGGGCCGCAGATCGTGGTGACCGGACTGTTCATGACGATCACGCTGCAGCACTTCGGCTTCACCAAGGACCGCTTCACCGTGATCCCGGCCGTGCTCGTCGCCAAGGCGTTCGGCTTCTTCGTCGAGGTCGTGCTGCGCATGCTCTTCCTCGACGTGCTGCTCCGCTGGGCCACGGGGATGGGGCTTTGATGCGGAGGAGGGGAGCGGGCGTCGGAGCGGCGCGGTAGTTTGGATTTGGAGATCTGAAGTTCGGCCGGGACCCGGCGGGCTGCGGCCGGGTGAATCGCAGGTGGATCTTGGCGGCGGCACGCGTGGTGTGCCGCGCGCCGCTCAGGCGCGGAGGGCTTGGTCCACGGCCTTGAGCAGCGTGCGACGCGTGTAGGGCTTGCCGAGCAGCGCGACCACGTCGGTGCCGACGCGCAACGCCTCGTCGCCGGCGGGGCCGGTGTGGCCGCTGACCGCGACGATCGCCTGTTCCGGGCTGATTTCGTGGATCGCGCGGATGAGCGTGGGCCCGTCCATGACCGGCATGAGCAGGTCGGTGACCACCAGGCGGATACTGTCGCGGTTCTGCTGGTAGCGAGCCAACGCCTCGGCGCCGTCGGCCGCGGCGAGCACGCGGTAGCCGTGGTGCTCGAGCAGCCGTCGGGTCACGCGGCGCACGTTCTCCTCGTCGTCGACCACGAGGATGAGCTCGTCGCGGCCGCGGGGCGGCAGCGGGCCCTCCGCCTGGGCCGGCGGCACGGCGCAGGTCTTGGCCGCGGGCAGGTAGACCCGCATCTGTGTGCCGGCGCCGGGTTCGCTGTGGAGGGCGACGAAGCCCCGGTGGCTGCGCACGATGCCGAGCACGGTCGCCAGGCCGAGCCCGGTGCCTTTGCCGACTTCCTTGGTGGTGAAGAACGGGTCGAAGACCTTGTCGTGGTGTTCGGGGGGAATGCCCGTTCCTGTATCGAAAATTCCGAGCAGCACGTGGGGGCCGGGGGCGCAGTCGTCGTGCCCGGCGACGGCATCGGCGTCGAGTTCGACGTTCTCGAGGGCGATCGTGAGCGTGCCGCCCTCGGGCATGGCGTCGCGCGCGTTGACGCAGAGGTTCATCAGCACCTGGTGGAGCTGGGTGGCGTCGCCCTGGACCAGCCAGGGCTCGGTGGGCAGGTCGGTGCGGGTCTCGATGTTCTTGGGGAAGGTCTCGCGGGTGATCGCGAGCATGTCGCGCACGATGTGCCGGAGCTGGACGGGCTGGCGTTCGCCGCCGCTGCCGCGGCTGAAGGTGAGGAGCTGGCGGATGATCGCCGCGCCCCGGTTGGCGCTGGTCTCGATGGCGTCGAGCACCTCGTGGGCGGAGGGATCGGCCACCGCCTCGCGCAGCACCGCGGGGGCCATCAGGATGGGGGCGAGGATGTTGTTGAGGTCGTGCGCGATGCCGCCGGCGAGGCGGCCGATGCTGTCGAGTCGTTGCGAGCGCAATACTTGTTCCTGCAGCCGGCGGCGCTCGGAGATGTCCTGCTTGATCGCGATGAAGTGGGCGATGCGGCCGTGCTCGTCGCGCACCGGGGTGATCGTCTGTTCCTCGGGCACGAGGGTGCCGGCCTTGGTGCGGTTGACGATCTCGCCGTGCCAGGTCTCGCCGGCGAGGATCGTGGCCCAGAGGCGGCGGTAGAAATCCTGCGACTGTTTGCCGGTCTGGACGAGGCGGCCGAGGTCGCGGCCGACCGCCTCCGCCACGGTGTATCCGGAGAGTGAGGTGAAGGAACGGTTGGCCCACTCGATGATGCCGCGGGCGTCGGTGATGACGACCGCGGGGGCGGCGGCGTCGAGCGCCGCCGACTCGAGCCGGAGCAGGGACTCGGCGCGTTTGCGTTCGGTGATGTCGATGGCCAGCCCGATCACGTCGGTGGTTTTGCCGGCGTCGTCGACCATCGGGCTGTAGTAGATCTCGAACCAGGTCTTGCCGACCTGCACGTTGTCGTGGATCGACTGGCCGGTGAGGGCGCGGCGCACCGCGGCGGTGATCGCCGGATACTCGCGGTAGAGGTCGAAGACGGACTCGCCGACGGCCTGGCCGGGCCGCAGGCCGAGCTGGCCGAGGCCGCCGCCCTCGGACATGCGGAGGCGGCCGTCGGTGCCGACCTGGAAGAGCACGACCGGGGCGTTGCCGACGAGCAGGCGGAACTTCGCCTCGTTCGCGCGCAGGGCGGCCAGGGTGGCCTCGCGCTCGGTGATGTCCTGCATGACGCCGAAGCTGGTGCGGGTCTCCGGGTCGTAGCGGGCGACCGAGCGGATCATCACGATGCGGCCGTCGGCGGGGCGCCGGATCTCGTAGACGATGTCGAACGGCCGGCCTTCCCGGGCGAGCGCGGCGTGGGCCTCGGCGAGCGTGCGGTGGTGGTGGGGCAGGACGAGGGCGCGGACCTGGTCGAGCGAGAGCGTGTCGGTATCGACTCCATACATGCGGATGGCGCCGGCCGAGCCGTGGGCGAGCCCGGTCTCGTAGTCCATCGTCCAGTTGCCGACGCCGGCGATGGCCTCGGCCTGGTTGAGGCGGTTGGTGGCCTCGCGCAGGGCGGCGAAGGTCTTCTCCTGTTCGGTGATGTCCTGGATCGTGCCGAAGATGGTTTCCGAGGCGGCGTCGTACTCGGCGCGGGAATGGATCCAGACGAGCGCTGCGTCGGTGGGGCGGCGGATCCGGAAGGTGACGTCGTAGGGTTTCTCGCCGGCGACGAGCGCGCGTATCGCTTCGTCGAGCATCGGTCGGTATTGCGGCAGCGGGATGGTCTTCACCGCGTCGAAGGACCAGCGCTGGTTGGGGGGGAGGCCGTAGATGCGGGCGGCGTTTTCGGAGCCTTCGACGGAATCGGAGCCGAGCCGAATCGACCAGTGGCCGATGCCGGCGATGGTCTCGGCGTGGCGGAGTTTGCGGGCGCTCGTGGCGAGCTCGTGTTCGGCGGCGCGGCGCTCGGTGATGTCGCGGGTGATGCCGATGAGCTCGAAACCGCCCTGGTCGCGGCGGCGGATCGCGGTCACCGCTTCGGTCCAGACAGTGCTGCCGTCCTTGCAGTATTGCTCGAACTCGTTGATGCCGGTGATGGCGGAGGGGTCTCCGGCGAGGAAGGCGGGCAGGCGGGTGCGCAGCAGTTCTTCGGAGAGGGCGTAGGAGGCCGGGGTGAGGCACTCGTCGAGACGTTGTTTGAGCACCTCGGCGGCCGTGAAACCGCGCAGCTTCTCGACGGAGGGCGACATGTAGGTGAACGCCAGGGTGTCGAGGTCGAGGACCCAGAGCACGTCGGCCACATTGTCGGCGAGCAGGCGGTAGTGTTGTTCGGCGAGGATGCGCTCGGTGATGTCCCAGTTCACTCCGAGCACGCGCAGGGCTTCACCGGTCGGGGCGCGCTCCACCGTGGCGTGGCCCTCGAGGTGGCGCACGGCGCCGCCGGGGTGGAGGATGCGGAACTGGACGTGGAACTCGCCGCGGCCGGCAATGGTTTCGGCGAGGGCGCTGGCGATTCGGCCGCCATCCTCGGGGTGGAGGATGTTGAACCAGTCGGCCAAGGTGGGGGGCTGCCGGTCGGGCTCGATGTGGTAGAGTTTGAACAGGGTGGAGTCGCAGACGATCTCCTGAGTCGAGAGGTCGTATTCCCAGTAGCCGAGACTGGCGGAGCGCGCGGCGAGGGTGAGGCGGCGGTTGGCCTCGTCGGCCTCGCGGCGGGCGAGGTTCTGCTCGCGCTCGGCCTGGAGCCGGGCGGTGGCTTCGTGGTTGGCCGCGCTGAGCTGTCGACGGATCAGCAGGTGGAGCAGCAGCGCGGTGACGGCGATGAAGAACCAGCCCTTGAGGGTTTGCACGTGGTCGAGGGCCGACTGGTCGGAGACCAAGGCGTTGGCGACCCGGTCGGATAGAAGAATCCACGCGGTGCCGAAGATGGCGTAGACCGCGGCGATCCGGAATGCGTGCTTGGGGGGTGGGCCGTCGCGCATGTGCGGGGCAGCTTTACGTTTGGTCCCGCGGTTTCAATCGGCATTCGGTCGGGAAGGCGAAAAACAAAACAGCCGCGCGAACGGTGTCGCGCGGCTGCTTCGGTGTATGGCTTGTCCGATGGAGGATTACTTCAGTGCGGCCTGGTAGTTGGCCTCGGCGGCGTCCCAGTTGACCACGTTCCAGAAGGCGGCGATGTAGTCGGGGCGGCGATTCTGGTAGTTGAGATAGTAGGCGTGCTCCCAGACATCGAGTCCGATGACGGGCTGGCCCTCGATGCCGGCGACGGCCTTGCCCATGAGGGGGCTGTCCTGGTTGGCGGTGGAGCCGACCGCGAGTTTCTTGTCGGGGGTGACGACGAGCCAAGCCCAGCCGGAGCCGAAACGGGTGGCGCCGGCCTTGGCGAACTCCTCTTTGAGTTTGTCGAAGGAGCCGAAGGTGGCGTCGATCGCGGCGGCGAGTTGGCCCTTCGGGGCGCCGCCGGCGTTGGGGGCGAGAATCGTCCAGAAGAAGGAGTGGTTGGCGTGGCCGCCGGCGTTGTTGCGGATCGGGCCGCGGATGGCCTCGGGGACCTTGGAGAGATCGGCGATCAGGGCGCCGACCTCGAGGGCGGCGAGCTCGGGCTGATCCTTGAGCGCGTTGTTGGCGTTGGTGATGTACGCCTGGTGGTGCTTGCCCCAGTGGATCTCCATCGTGCGCGCGTCGATGTGCGGTTCGAGGGCGTTGAAGGCGTAGGGGAGCTTGGGCAGTTCGAATGACATGGTAGTTTTCCGGTTCAGGGTGAATGGATCGAGGCCAGGCCTCGAGGGGGCGGACAGTGTCGCCGATGTGCGGCGACGTCAACCGGCGGGCCGCAATCAAGACCTGTGCTAATGGCTCCGGCAGATAGGATTAACGGAAGGTGACGGGAGGGCGTGACGCCGGCTTTCGTGGGGCGCCGGCGGGTGCTGCCGGAGGTGCGGGCGTGGGGCCGATCCGACGGTGCGTTCACCCGAGCGCTTCGTCGGGACCAAGCGAGGTCACGCCGGTTTCGGCGGCGAGCGCCCGTTTGAGGCGGAAGTAGGCCTGGAGCAGCTCGCGGCACTCGATCTCGAGGATGCCGGACTCGCGGAGGGGACGGTGGTTGACGCGCGGCAGCTCGGCCAGGTCGGTGGCGCCGCCGAGGCAGCCCATCTTCGGGTCGGGCACGGCGAAGACGACACGCTTGAGCCGCGACATGATCGTGGCGCCCGAGCACATCGGGCAGGGTTCCTTGGTGACGTAGAGCGTGGCCTCGTTGAGTCGCCAGTCGCCGAGAGCGCGGGCGGCCTGGGTGATGGCGAGGATCTCGGCATGGGCGGTGGGGTCGTCGGAGTGTTCCACCTGATTGTGGGCGGCGCCGATGATCTCGCCGCCGCATTCGATCACGGCACCGATCGGGACCTCGTCCTGCCGCCAAGCGTCGATGGCCTGGTTGTAGGCCAGGCTCATGAAGAAGCGCTCGTCGCGATAGAGTTGCGACAGGTGCAGCTTCGGGTACGGGCATTCGAGGCGGTCGGGGGAGGAGCTCATCGGTGAAGGATGCGGCGGCGGTGCGGCGCAGACCGGCAGCTTGCGTGGGAAAGGGAGCGTGGGGCAAGCGCACGACGCGGCGGTGGCGCGGACGCAAAACCACGTCCCGGTCGGGACATGGTTTTGCGTCGCAGCGGCGGGCGCGGGCGGAGCGCTAGGGTGTGGGCGAGCGCGGTCATGGCGGTGGGCACACGGTGGGCGCTCCACCCTCGAGCGGTAGCCCGAGCCGGGAGGGGAGAGGCGCGCGGGGTGGTGAATTCGCCGGGGAGCGGGAACCTGAAGGAGCAGACGTGGCGGCGTCGGACAGGAATGGAGCCTTGACTCATCGGGGCGGGTGCCGCCATTCAAAGAGTTTCCCGCAAGTTATTGCACACGACCCGCATGTATTCTCTCTCCGTAGTTAGTGTGCCTTCCACCCATGTCTGACGACAAATCGATCGAGGTTGAAGGCAAGATTGTAGCAGTTCTTCCCGGCACGATGTTCCGGGTCGAACTTTCCAACGGCCACACGGTGCTCGCACACATTTCCGGCAAGCTGCGGAAGCACTTCATCAAAATCATGGCCGGCGACATGGTGCGGATGGAAATGAGTCCGTACGATCTCGAGAAGGCGCGCATCACGTATCGTGTGCGTACCTTCAACCCGAACCAGCCACCGCCGTTCCGGCGCCGTTGATCCGCGTGCCGAGCGACTGACTACATGGCCGGTCGCAAGCCACAGGCCGATCCCGACGAGAAACCCACCCCGCCTGTCGATCTGACGGAGGCGGTCGGTGGGTTTCTTGCGTTTCTGGAGCTCGAACGCGGGTTGGCGCGCAACACCGTCGCGGCCTACCAGAAGGATCTCGAGCAGTTCACCGAATGCCTTTTTCGGGGGGGTATTACAAACTGGGCACAGGTGGTGGGCGCAAATGTGTCGGACTGGCTCTATCGGCTCTCCGAGGGGGGGGCGGCGGTGTCGAGTTTGGCCCGGAAATTGTCGGCGGTGCGCATGCTGGCCCGGTATCTCCTAAAGGAACGCGTTGTTCCCAAGGACTTTACGGAGCTGGTGGAGGGGCCGAAAGTGGTTCGGCGGCTCCCGGGTACGCTGAGCGTGCGGGAGATGCAAAAGCTGCTTTCCGCACCGGTCTCCGGGACCCCGCATGGGCTGCGCGACCGGGCCATGCTGGAGCTGTTCTATTCGAGCGGCCTGCGGGTCTCGGAGTTGGCGGGGCTCCAGTTGCAGCAAATCGACCTGCAACAGGGCTTTGTGCGCGTTTTCGGCAAGGGCTCCAAGGAGCGGGTGGTGCCGGTCGGCACCCAGGCCGCGGAGGCGGTCGCAACGTACCTGACTGCGGGGCGTCCGGGGCTGGTCAAACCGCGCACGGGTAGCGCCGTTTTCCTGTCCGAACGTGGGGTGGCGATCTCGCGCAAGACGGTGTGGGCGCTGATCAAGGGCTATGCGGCGAAGGTAGGTCTGCCGCAACATGTTAAACCCCATCTTCTTAGGCATTCCTTTGCGACGCATTTGCTCTCGGGTGGGGCGGATTTGCGGGCGATCCAGGAGATGCTCGGGCATGCCGACATCGGCACGACCCAGATCTACACGGCGGTAGAGTCATCGCGACTCACCGAGCAACACGCCAAGTACCACCCGCGGGGGCGGTAGGAAAATCCGGGCTTGTCGGAGGGGAGGTCGCGGCTAGTTGTCCGCGCCTCGCTGTAAAAAGCGAGTCAAGTCCAGTGTCCGCGGCCACACCAGCCAGTGGCCATGGGACGCGAACAGAAAGACACGCTATGATCCGACAACTAATCCGACTCCTGATCGCTGTGGTGCTGGTTGGCATCACCCACAGCCTTTCTGCGGGTGAACGTTGGGAGACTCTTCAGGCCATCCACCTGATCGAGAATCCCACCAACAGCGCGCGTCCGGGGGCCCATGGCGAACTCGGGGCCTACCAGTTTCGGCGTTCCACCTGGCAGATGCACACGAGCAAGCCGTTCCGTTATGCCCTGATCCGCAAACATGCGGACGAGGTGGCGGTGGAGCACTATGAATGGCTCTGCGTGCAGCTGCGGCGCAAGGGTATCGCGCCGACTCCCTACAACATCGCGATGGCCTGGAATGCGGGCATCGGCGCGGTCACTTCCGGCCGGATCCCGCGGGTGAGCCGCAGCTACGCCAAGCGCGTGGTGGCGATCGTCGACCAATTGCAGGAGTCGCAAGTCGCGATGTCGCTGCCGCAGCGGGCGCCGATGCTGTCGCCGATCATCATCGTGCCGTAGCGCCCCGGCGGGGTGGTTCACTCCGACAAGAATTCGCCCTGCACCGGCTGCGCCGGTGCGGGGTTTTTCTTTTCGGGCTTGTCGTTGAGATGGCGCGGTGGGCGGGAGACGCGTTGGGAAACGGCGTTTTCGCGGTCGGCGACGATGCGTGAGCACATGCCCTGGATGTGCATCTTCAGCCAGCGCGCGGTGGCGCTGGTGGGCGTGTAGTCGGCGGGGCCGTAGTGGTCGATGCGGCCGACCTGGCGGAGGCGGTCGTTTTGCTCGAATTCGGCGGCGACGTCGGGGTTGTAGACGGCGTAGGCCTTGCCGCCGTTCTTCTTCACCACGGAGAAGCTCGGGATGTCGCTCGGGCCGTCGGCGATGTAGAGCATGTTGAGAAAGGGGATGCGGCGGTCCTCGGGCGCGATGTTGGCATTCACGTCGATGGCGGCGTTCTTGTTCGTGCCCTTGTTGATCTCGAACAGCGCGCGGGTCTTGGTGGTGTTGTCGATCACGGCGCCGATCTGCGCGATCTCCGCCTCGGCCTCGATCGCGAACTCACCCTGGCCGAGGAAGCCGGGCGGCAGCGGGTTCTCGATAAATTCGCAGCCCCAGATGCCGTCGACGAAGGGGGCGATCGCGCTGCCGCGCACCATCTCGGCCAGGCCGGTGCTCACGATATAGTGCTCGAGCTTGATCTCGTGCTTGGCGAATTCGGGGCGCTCGGAAACCCACTCGCGCGACTGCGCGAAGAACTCCGGCAGGCCCGGGTAGAACCGGATGTCGCGGCCGCACTCGCGCAGGATCTTGTTGTTGAGGCCCGCGAGCTTGCCGTGCTTCACGTAGGTGAGCAGGTGGTTGAGGTAGCCGTTCTCGCCCGAGACGTGGTAACCGCGTTTCTTGTACGCCTCGATCATCGCGTTGGTCTCGTGCCAGAAGTCGGCCTCGACGATCTCGAAGCGCCGGAACAGCGGGCTCTGCATGTACTCGGGGATGAGCGTCTTGTCGAAGTCCCAGATGCAGGCGATGATGTTTTGCGTGAACAGCGTGGTGGCCATGGCGAGGGTTGCGGGACGCGCCGCGCGGGAAAACGGCCGCGGCCTTGCGTCGGGCGCAGAAAAGCCCCATGCCCTCGCCTCCGCAACGCACATTTTCCCTCCGGCCCGCCACATGCCCGCACTGCCCGACATCGCCCCGTTTCGCCGGCGCAAAGAAGAACTCGACGCCCAGATGGCCGACCCGAGCTTCTACAACAACCCGCGCCAGGCGGCCGAGGTCACCCGGGAAAACCAGCGCCTGGCCGAACTGCTCGGGAAGCACGCGGAATGGCAACGGCTCGGGCGCGACCTCGCCGAGAACACCGCCTTGGCGAAGGATCCGGCCGCCGACCCCGAGCTGCGCGAGCTCGCCGAGACCGAGCTGCCCGCGCTCGCCGCCCGCCGCGACCGGCTCGAGCACGAGGTGCTCGTCGCGATGATCCCCCCCGATCCGACCGATTCGCGCAACACCGTCTTCGAAGTCCGCGCCGGCACCGGCGGCGAGGAGGCCGCGCTCTTCGCCGGCGAGCTCGTGCGCATGTACCAGCGCTACGCCGAGGGCCGCGGCTGGAAGGTCGAGCCCCTCACCACCAGCCCGAGCGAACGCGGCGGCTGCCGCGAGGCGATCTTCCTGGTCACCGGCACCGACGTCTACAAGCAGCTCAAGTTCGAGAGCGGCGTGCACCGCGTGCAGCGCGTGCCGCTCACCGAGGCCAACGGCCGTATCCACACTTCGACCGTGACCGTGGCCGTGTTGCCCGAGGCCGAGGAGGTCGACGTGAAGATCGACCCGCAGGACCTCGAGATCACCGTGCAACGCGCCAGCGGACCGGGCGGGCAGGGCGTCAACACCACCGATTCCGCGGTGCGCATCATCCACAAGCCCACCGGCCTGATGGTGTACTGCGCCGACGGCCGTTCGCAGATCAAGAACAAGGCCAGCGCCCTGGCCGTGCTGCGCTCGCGCCTGCTCCAGCTCGAGGAGGAGAAGGAGCGCGCGAAGTACGCCGCGCAGCGTCGCAGCCAGATCGGTACGGGCGACCGTTCCGAGCGCATCCGCACGTACAATTTCCCGCAGAGCCGCTGCACCGACCACCGCATCGGTCTCACGCTCCACAGCCTGCCGCAGATCATGGAGGGCACGATCGACCCGCTCATCGAGGAGCTGCGCCGCGTCGACTTCGAGGAACGCTTCGCCGCGCTCACCGGCCAGCCTGTCGCCCCGCGCCGCCGCGCCGACGACGAGGAGTGAGGCGGAACAGGGAAGTTGGAATTTGGAAGTTTGAAGTAGGAATTTGGAAGTTGGTGATCGGGGGTTGGTAGTTCGGAGTTGGTAGTTTGTATTTTGTAGTTGGTGGCGGTGGGCGAGGCGGTGCGGCTCACCGGGACGGTTCGCCCTACCGGTCATCCTGGAATCGGCAGTTCGGGCAGGTCACGGAGGGGGAGGAGAGACGGAAGGAGATCACAGAGGGGACCTTGGGTATTCGCAATTTGGCCCGGCCTACTCACCCGGCATCGAGGATTTCTCCGAATTCTCTGTGTGCTCCTGCCTTACCTCTGTGGCCTCTGTGTCCAACTGCTTTGTTTAGGGCCATCGCTCTTGGCGCGGGAAGCTCCCGGTGGCGGCGGCGCCAAGGCCGTTGGAGGGCCCCTGCGATCGAGACTCTTGCTGGTTCCGTGGCCGCGTCCGGCCTCAGCTGCGCCATTGCGTCCGCCCGCGTCGCCACCCAACTTCCAACTTCCAACTTCAAACTTCCAACTTCCTCCTTTTCCGCCCGTGCACACCCTGCTCGACATCGTCCGCAAGACCACCGACTTCCTCGTCTCGAAGGGGGTGGAGAACGCGCGGCTCGATGCGGAGGTGCTCGTGGCGCACGCGCTCGGGCTGCGGCGGATGGATTTGTACCTGCAGTTCGAGCGGCCGCTTGCCGAGCCCGAGCTCGCCGCCATTCGTCCGCTGGTGAAGCGCCGCGGGCAACGCGAACCGCTGCAGCACATCCTCGGCGAGACCGACTTCTTCGACCTCAAGCTCAAGACCGACCGGCGCGGGCTCATCCCGCGGCCCGAGACCGAGCTGCTGCTCGAGCTCGTCACGCAGTCGGTGGCCGCCGCTCCGGCTCGCATCCTCGATCTGGGCACGGGCACCGGCGCGATCGCGCTGGCGTTGGCGAAGTTCTGGCCCGAGGCCGAGGTGGTGGCGGTCGACCGCAGCGCCGACGCGCTCGCGCTCGCTGCGGAGAACGCCGTGAAGCTCGGCCTGACCGCACGCGTGCGCTTCGTCGCCTCCGACTGGTTCGCCGCGCTCGCCGGCGAGCCGCCGTTCGGGCTCATCGTCTCGAATCCGCCGTACCTCACCGCAGCCGAGGTCGCGGAGGCCGAGCCCGAGGTGCGCGACCACGATCCGCGGGCCGCGCTGGTCGCCGGGCGGGATGGTCGTGAGGATCTGGAGACGATCATCCGCGCCGCGCCGGCTTTTCTCTCTCCCGGTGGATTGCTAGCGCTCGAGACCGGCATCGCCCAGCACGCGGAGCTCACGGCGTTCGCCGCGCCCTTCGGCTACTCTTCGATCGAGTCGAAGCGCGACCTGACCGACCGCGAGCGTTTCCTGCTGTTGCGTCGGTAGGTTATCCTTCGCCGATCCTCACTCCTCGACGACCAGGAGCGTGGTATCGGTGAAGAACCGCCGGAGGAAACGCAGCGCCGGCGCCTTGTCGTCCTCGGCGATGTCGAAGCCGATCTCGAACTCATGGTCGCCGTCGAAGTTTTCGGCCTTTGCCGGATCGAGAGAGATGGCGATGAGGGTGCGGCTGAAACGGAAGGTGCGGATCACGTCGTAGCCTTTGCGCGTCTGCCCGTCGTTTTCGAAGCGGATGTCGCCGAGGCGCCCCGGCTTGAAATCCGCCCGGCGTTCAAGCGTGAGATAGTGGTCGTCGCTCGCGAGGTGGAGGACGAGTCGGTCGTCCTCCGTGTGTTCGGTCATGAGCGTGGTGACGGCGAAGCGGATCATGTCGGGACTGAAGCGGTCCGGGTTGGCGACCGCAACTCCCGTGAAACCTCCGCGCCGGGCGCGCGTTTACCTCGCTCGATGAAACCGACCACTCTCCTTCTCGCCCTCTTGTTGCCTTGCTCCGTGCTACCGATTCTTGCGGCCGAGGGCGCGCCCGTGCCGCCGACGGAGGCTCGCGCCGCATTTGCCTCAAAGTTGCAGGCCATCGCCGAGCAGCTCGACCTGAGCGATGCGCAGAAGGCAAAGATCTCGCCGATCCTGCAGCAGCAGGCGGAGGAGCTGCGAAGCTTGCAGGCTGATACCGGGTTGCGGCGCATGCAGAAGGCGCGCCGGTTCCGGGATATCAACCAGCAGGCCCGCGATCGGATTCGCGTGGAACTCACGCCCGAGCAGCGGAAAATGTATGACGAACTCCGCGCCGAGGCGCGCGAGGAGTTCAAGGCGAAGCGGAAGGAGCGGCGGGCCCAGGGGGGCTGATGGAATTGTCCGTCATCTTCGGCGCCGAATCACATCACGAGTGGGTCTGCAATGCAGGGCGACCTCCTGCAGAGCGCAGGGCCTGGGCCAAGTCTTGATCGAGTGTCGCCAGCGGTAACCCCCGGCGGAGGGTCAGCTCCAGATAGGCGGCGTCGTAGGCCGTGAGGTTGTAGCGCTCGGCCAGCGCTAGTGTGCGCGTCCATGCGGAGGTCGTTGTCTCGGCGTCGACCTCGATATCATAGAATCCGAGCAGTGTGAGGAATCGTTCGGCGCCCGCTTTGTCGATCCGCCCGCGGCGTTGAGCCCCGAGGAGGACGTTGGCCAGTTCAAGATGCCAGAGGCTCGGGACCCAAGCCTTCGCGCCCTTGGCGAGCGCGGAAAGTAGTGCATCCGTCTCGGAGGTTGCTTCGGAGGCGAATGCCCACGGCAGGGTCGCCGAGCAGTCGAGCACGAACTCCTTCATCTCCGGCCTTCGTCGACAAGTTTGCGGGCGGAAATGCCCTCGAGGCTGTAGCGCTGGCTCAATTGGCGGATCTCTTCGGCGGCCGCCATGCGTTGTTCCGCCTCCGGCTTCCCGGCGGGCACGAGGCGCGCGATGGGGCGATCGTGCTTGGTGATCGTGAACTCCGAACCATGGCCCACCCTCTCCAAAAGCTCGGAAAAGCGGTTCTTCGCCTCGAATGCCCCAACCGATTGGTGCGCGGTCTTCATCGCGAACAGGCTAGAACGACAGGCCTGAATGTCAATTGGCCCAATCCGGCCAATCGGATCCGGTTTGCCTCCCGTGGTCGCATGTGCGGAGCATCGGCGGAACATGTTCACTCCCGGAACTCTCGGCACTCCTCTCACGGCGGGCGCCACGCGCGTCCTCTTGCTCGGCTCGGGCGAGCTGGGCAAGGAGGTTGCCATCGAACTCCAGCGGCTCGGCTGCGAGGTGGTCGCCTGCGACCGCTATCAGGACGCCCCGGCGATGCAGGTGGCGCACCGCAGCCACGTATTCCCGATGCTCGATGCGATGACCCTGCGGCGCGTGATCGCGGCCGAGCAACCGGATCTGATCGTGCCGGAGATCGAGGCGATCGCGACCGATGTGCTCGTCGAACTCGAGCAGCAGGGGCAACGCGTGGTGCCCACGGCGCGGGCGGCGAAGCTGACGATGAACCGCGAAGGCATCCGGCGCCTGGCCGCGGAGGAGCTGAAGCTGCCGACCTCGCCCTATCGTTTTGTCGGCACCGAGGCGGAGGCTGCGGAGGCCGCGACGGCACTGGGTTTCCCGTGTGTGCTCAAGCCGATCATGTCGTCGAGCGGCCATGGCCAGAGCGTGGTGAGGTCGGAGGCGGATCTGTCGCGGGCGTGGTGTTACGCGCAGGAGGGGGCGCGGGCCGGCGCGGGGCGCTGCATCGTCGAGGGGTTCGTGCGCTTCGACTACGAGATCACGATGCTCACGGTGTCGGCGAGCAATGGCATCCAGTGCTGCCCGCCGGTGGGCCACGTGCAGGTCGATGGCGACTACCGCGAGAGCTGGCAGCCGTTCCCGATGTCGCCGCCGGCGCTGGCGCGGGCCGAGGAGATCGCGAAGACCGTGGTCGGTGCGCTCGGCGGCTGGGGGATCTTCGGCGTCGAGTGTTTCGTCTGCGGCGACGAGGTGGTCTTCAGCGAGGTGAGTCCACGGCCCCATGACACCGGGCTGGTCACGCTCGGCAGCCAGCAGTGGTCCGAATTCGCCCTCCATGCCCGCGCGATCCTTGGGCTGCCCGTGCCGCCGATCCGGTTGTTCAAGCCCGCCTGCAGCGTGGCGCTGTTGGGCGAGGGCGACGGCGTGCCGGTGTTTTCCGGGCTGGAGCGGGCGCTCGCAGTGCCGGAGTCCCAACTACGGCTCTTCGGCAAGCCGGAGTGTCGCGGGCACCGACGGCTGGCCGTGGCGGTGGCCACGGGCGACTCGCTCGACGAGGCCCGTGCGCGTGCCCGCGAATGCGCCGCCGCGGTGCAGATCGGGCTGCGGTGACGGCTCTACAGGTCGCATCGGCTCGCGAAATGGGCCGACGCGGCGGTGCCCGTCATGGTACTGACACCGCAGTGGCTCATGGGATCTTGGTGACCCGAAGCCGAATGAACGACCTTCCCGGCGAGTACTCGACGTTCATGCTGGATCGCAAAGTCACATGGCGGAAGCCTTCGATGACGGACTCGTTCATGGTCATGGCGATTCCGGACCGCCAATTGACCAAGTCGGTCGATTCCTCGGCGGAGATGGAGATGTCGTCGGCATCGGCCGGAGTGTGGTAACTGACAAAGAGATGGGTGAATCCCGACATTCCGTCGTATTGGAGCGAGGTGTTGGGGCCGGAGGTCGATGCCGCCGAAAGCGGATCCAGGCCGAACGCGTACTCGACAAGGTTGATCACCCCGTCGCCATCCGGGTCTGCGGTTTCTCCGATGATGTCCGGGTCGGTCTCGGTGCCAAAATGGGAATATTGCCAGCCGGCGTAGGGCGGAGGAACGACTGCGATTGTCGCTGTGGTCGCGCTGTACTTCACGGAGTAGTGGGTGTTTGCCGGCGGTTCCGGAAAGGAGATGTTGGCGAACGATCCGGTGAGGCTTGCTCCGGTGATGATGGGGAATTGTGCGATCGGGGAGGGCTCGTAGCCCGGCGTGGTGAAGGCTAGAGTGCCGCTGAGCGAGACACTGTTGTCCACGAGTAGGTGCCCAAATTCACCGGGCGCAGTGCCGACGGCAGAGATCGAGACAGTTGACGATCCGCCGACTTCAAGACTTCCGGTAATGTGAAGGCTTTGTGTTTGAGATGCAGAGAGGCCAAGGGTTGCGCCGGTCAGCCAGACGGAGCCGTTGATAGTGCCGTTTCCAGACAGAGAGCCTGACATGAAAACTGCGGGTTGGCCTGTGGCGAGCGTCCCTCCGTCGAGAATGGTCTGGCCTGCGCTCTGCTGGAACCCGTACGCGAATGAGACTGTTCCGGCCTCGATTTGGATGGTGCCTTGGTTGTTGATTCCCGCCTGGAGGTCCGCCGTGCCGCTCCCTCCTTTTTTTTCGATGGTGCCCGAATTGGAGAGCATGACGGAAAGGCTGCAGGCGTCGGGGGACAGGATGTTGAAATGCCCGCCTGCTTGTACCTCGATGCTTCCAAACGGGGGAATGACCGATCCGACAATATTGCCGCTGCTCCAGTTGCAGGTGCCCCGGATGATCAGGGAGCCGGGCATCGCGAGCGTGTTTCCGGTGCCTTCGTCGATGGTTACGGTACTGCCCGATTCGACCGACAACCCACCGCCGAGGTTCTCGTGCAGGCGGGCCTTGCCGACCAGCGTGCCGGAAAAAGACCCGTTGAACACAATTTCTCCGTCACCGGTGAAGGTGGAGAGTTCCCCAAGGGTGGCTGCGTCGCCGACGGTGCGGAATTCGGCGCTGGTGCCGACTGCGGCCCGAACTGGGCCGTTGTTGCTGTCGATGTCGGTGACTAGCAGTCGGCCGGATTGGACTTCGATCGACCCTGTGTTCGATAACGAGCCAAGGGCGAGTTCGGCCGTGCCCAGTTTTCGGAATATTCCGTAATTGGTGAACTCAGCGATGGTGATGCTGCTTTCGGAGTTGGTGCCGTTTTCAAATACGCCGTCCGAAGCGTTGGTGATGCTTGCCCAAGTGGCAGTTGCCGCCGGCAGCGGTTCACCTCGGCTGCAGTTCCATTGGAGTGTCCCATGATTGGTGATGGATCCCTTCAGAAGGCAGATTTCTCCGTTTGCGCCTTGGACCCTTACCGTGCTTCCCGCCGCTATGGTCACTGCCCCGCCAAAATGGTTGCCGGCGGAGACGGTACCGGTGACTCGTCCGTTGAAAAAGCCGTCCAGCGTGATCAATCCGGCGCCGGCAAACTGCGCATCGGTGCTCAGGCTTAGGTACTCGCTCGAATTTGTCGCCAGCGTGCAGGATGCTCCGGCCGACGCGTTGACATGAAAGGGACCGAGGATCGCGGCGAGCTGGGATATCTCGATCGCCCCGCTGGTGGCGTTGAGTGCGCCGCTGATCTGGCTTGGCACCGCGATGGCGGAGGATCCGGTCTGTTTCCAGAAGGTGCCGGAGCAGTTGAATCGGAGCGCGTTTCGGATCGTTCCTCCGTTTGCCTGATCGATAAATGTGCCTAGGGGTTGGATACTGATTGTGCTGGTGTAACCCCGGCTCAGTTGGCCGTCGATGTCTCCGCCCTCCCAGACGAGGGTGCCGTTGACCGACAGCGATTGGCATTTCAATCCCCGGTTCGCATTTGTTCCCAGGATCATCGTGGCGTCGGCAGAAACAGCCACGGTGATCGCATCGATGTCGCCATTGGCGCGTAGCGTACTGCCGGTCACGTAAAGGTGACTGCAGGTGATGGTCCCTGCTGCGATCACGGTGGAGCCGTTGGCGATATGTGCGTCCTCGGTACTGGTGGGGGAGTGTCCCAGGCTCCAGTTTCCGCCAGTTGCCCACTGATTTGAGATGGCTCCCGTCCACAAGTTGAGCGGATTGATTTGGGCGGAGAGGGGGGCCGCCGGGGAAAGGAGCGCGACAAGCAATGTCGCAAGAATGCATCGTGCGATTGGGGACATCGTTGCTATGACGCACTTGTTCTGCGCCTAAAGCAAGTGCTCGTGCCCGCGAATGCGCCGCCGCGGTGCAGATCGGGCTGCGGTGACGGTGTCGCCTATTCCTGGATGCAGAGACGCCCCCGGCGCGGGCCGGGGGCGTCCTGCTGAACTCCGGTGCTGCTGATTGGGGCGGCGTGAGGGGGAGACCCTCGGCGCCGCTCCGGCTGGGTTTCACCGGGTTTTCCGCAGGCGGCGACAACCGATGGCGAGGAGCAGGGCTCCCGCGCCGATCAGACCGAACGTGGAGGGCTCCGGAACCGGAGCCTGGGGAATGGCGTAGAAGGAGCGGTAGGCGAAGATGAGGTCGTTGTAGTCCCCATCTGCGCCTGCTCCGATCTGGATGTCCTCGAAGCCGACGATCGTGAACGGGAACTCCTCTTCGTCGCCTTCGACCAGCGGCTGTAGTTGTCCCCAATAGGATTGATGGAGGGCGGTGTCGGGCTCGTTCTGCGACTGGTCGAAGACGAAGTAGAGTCCGCCGGTGCCGGTGTCGTAGGTAAGTTCGGGAATGACACCGCTCGCCCCGGAACCGGTCGCGAAGAAGTCGAGCGTCTCGCCTTCATCGAGCCAGAGTTCGGCGTAGTCGCCGAAGGCCCGGTTGGACCATCCGATGGTCTGGATCGAGTCGGCGAGCACCTCCAACGAGTTGTTGCGTTTGACGCCAAAATCGTTCCACCAGCCGGCGGTTTCGCCGAGGAAGACGATCTCGACCTTGAGTTTGAAGTCGGGGTCCGGGCTGGAGAGCAGCGGGCCGGAGAGGGCGTCGAGGCCCCAGTTCGTCTTCCAGCCGTTCCATGTCCGGAAAGTGTCGGAGAAGGCGACCGGAGTGCCGAGGTAGGGGTCGGGGGCGAGCTCGTAGTAGGCATCCGAGGCCGGATTGAATCCGGAGAACCAATTCGTGTAGTTGGTCATCCGGGCATCAGTGGCCGGGGTCATCTCGCCGAAGGCGCATGCGGCGGCCAGGGCGAAAGCCGAGACGATGAGTGTTTTCATATGAACTGCGCTGACTGTTGAAGTCTGGTGGTCGTGGGGGGGGCCACCGTTTGCCTGTGTGGGGCGCGAAGGATCGCACTTTCCTTCCTCCGCCGATAGCGGGCGGGTGCTGATCGACACCTCCGCATCCTGCCGGTTGCGGCATAGGCAAATTGCTGATTATTAGTGCCTTGCGGGAGCGTGTCTAATGCCGAGAAGCAGGAGGGCTAATGCCCTCCGGTGCGGTTCTCGCTCCGGCAGTGCAGGTTGCGGCCCGGTTCGTGGGCGGGCATGCCGGTGCCGCGGGTGGAGGCTCCCGGGCGGCGGGCGTGTCGGCCCGCGGAGCGGCGCCGCCGGCTCAGCCGGGATGATGCTGTCGAGAGGCGAGCGTCGAGGGACGAGCGTCAAACCATCGGTGGCGAGCGTTCATCACGATTGCTTCGCTCGCGCTCCTCTGTGATCGGCCCCTCGACGCTCGTCCCTCGTCACTCGACCGAATGCTTACGCTCAGTAGAACTTCAGCTTCGGCAGGTCCTGGTTGTCGACCAGGCCGATGGGTCGGCCATCGCGATCGACGACGAGCAGGTCGTCGATCTTGTGCTTTTCGAAGAGTTTGAGCGCGTCGATCGCGAGCGCGCCGGCGGCGATGGTCTTCGGCGATCGGGTCATGAATTCGGATACAGGTTGCGCGAGGAAGTCGGGACCGGTGAGCGCGCTGCGGCGGAAGTCGCCGTCGGTGAAGATGCCGGCGAGGCGGCCGTCGGCGGGGTCGACCACGGCGAGGCTGCCGGCCTTGGCCTTGGTCATGGCCAATATCGCCTCCTGGGTGGAGGCGTGCAGCGGGAGGCGGGGCAGGCGGTCGCCGGTGCGCATGATGTCGTCGACCTTGAGAAGCAGGACCATGCCGAGGTTGCCGGCGGGGTGGAAACGGGCGAAGTCCTCGCGGGTGAGGCCGCGGGCCTCGAGCAGCACCATCGCGAGGGCATCCCCGAGGGCGAGGGCAGCGGTGGTGCTGGCGGTCGGGGCGAGCTTGAGCGGGCAGGCTTCGGCGGGCACCTCGTAGACGAGCTGGAGCTCGCAGGTCTGCGCGAGGGGGGAAGCGGCCTGGCTGGTGAGCGCGATCAGGCGCACGCCGAAGCGGCGCAGCAGGGGGCACAGGCGCACGAGTTCCTCGGTCTGCCCGCTGTTGCTCACAAGGATGGCGAGGTCGCCCTCGGCACACAGCCCGAGGTCGCCATGGAGGGCCTGGGTGGCGTCGAGGAAGAGAGTGGGCGCGCCGATACTGTTAAGCGTGCCGACGAGTTTCTGGGCGATGTGGGCCGACTTGCCGACGCCGGAGAAGATCAGCTTGCGGCCGGCGGCGACGGTTTCCTCGACGGCGCGGAAGGCGGCGACGAAACGGGCGTCGAGTGCGGCGGCCGTGGCGGTCAGCGCAGCGGTTTCGGTGGCGAGGCAGGTTCGCGCTTTGGCGAGGACGGAGGAGGCATCGAGGCTCATCAAGAATTGAGTCGCAGGACTCGCGCGTCACCCTAGGGTTCGCACTTTCCGCTTCAAAACCATTTTCCACTTCTCGCGTCCGTCATGCGTTCCGTTTTCGCCGCCGCTTTGCTGACCCTGCTGGTGATTGCCGGCTGGGTGGGTCTGGCCGGATGCCAACCCAACGAGAATGTGCCGTTCGCCTCGGAGGTGGATGAGCCGCACTACCGGCGCGGTTCGCAGCTGTTGCGGGGTGGGCGCACGCAGGAGGCCCTCGATGCATTCCTGAAGGTGGTCGAAAAACGCGGCGGCGATGCGCCGGAGTCCCATCTGGAATGCGGCATTCTCTACCTGCAGCACCTGAAGGACCCGATCGCGGCCATCCATCATTTCCGCAAGTACCTCGAACTGCGCCCGACCAGCCCGCAGGCGGGACGTACCCGCGAACTCATCGATACGGCGACCAAGGAGTTCGCCCGCACGTTGCCCGCCACGCCGTTCGAGGGGCAGGTGAAGATGCTCGACTTGATGGAGACGGTCGAGCGGCTGCAGAAGGAGAACTTCGAGCTCAAGGAGCAGGTTGCGCAGCTGCGCGGCGTGCCGGCGAGTTCGCGACCGCAGCCGCGCGGCGCGACTCCGCCCGCCGCCCGTGGCCGCGATGCGGTCGTCGGCGGCGACGGGGTGCCCACGGCGTACCCGATTTTTGGCGATGATGCGCCCGCGGTACCGGTGGCGGCGGTGGAGCCCGCGCCGGTACGGGCTCCGGCCGACCATCGCGCGCCGACCGCGGTCGCCGCCGGCGGCCGGGTGCACACGGTGCAGAAGGGCGACTCGCTCTACGCGATCAGCCGGCAGTACTACGGCAGCGGCAACCGCGTGGCCGACATCGTGGCGGCCAATCCCGGGGTGCTGCACAGCAGCAGCACCCCGCTGAAGATCGGTATGCAGCTGCGGCTGCCTTGATCCCGGGTTCCGCGAGGTCAGTCCGGCCCGCGAACGTGAAATTCGGGAACAGTCGTGGCGCGAACAATTGCACGAGCTGCTTCTCCGCGACGGAAAATCCGCCTCCGACGTCACCGCCGACCGCAAGGGCGCCCCATGGAAAATCGAGATCGCCGCAGAACTGAAACAGCTGACACAAGCACCCCACCGCTGGATCGCCCAACAGCTGCAAATGGGAAGCGGCGCCGCGGTCGGCCAGTATGTCGCCCGCTACCGGAAGCGCACCTCAGCTGAGATCGATTCGAGAAAATTCAATTAGTTACAACCTGCCCCCTTTTTTCTGGCTCGGCAGCCGAGCCGAAAGGGTCAAACCCTAATGTCTGATATTTCGGGCCGAGCCAACGGTGCCCGGACCGAGCCGAAAGTTGACATGGGGTGGTCAGGCGGGCCGAGCGGTCCAACCTGACCACAGTCATGAGTAGTGACGCACTTCAACAAACCTCTACCGCAGCCGCCCCGCAAGGCCCGAAGCCGCACCGAGTGATCAAGCTCGGCGTCGATGTGCATTGGAAGGAATACGTCGTAGTGCGGCAGATCGATGGGATGGCGCCGCAACCGCCGCAGCGTTTCACTCCGGAAGGCTTCGTGGCGTGGGCGGCCAAGCAGGTGAAGTTGGCCGACGAGGTTCACTGCTGCTATGAGGCCGGACCGTTCGGTTTCGTACTCCACCGGCGGCTGGACGATTAAAAGGGACAGGTCTGAAACATTAGACGTAACACCGCTTGGGACGATTAAAAGGGACAGGTCTGAAACATTAGACGTAACACCGCTTGTGTGTATCTTTGGCGCCATCATGAGACTGGCGCGGATCAAGGTGGCGGCGGAAGCGGGGGAGGCGGCGTACCACTGCATGACGCGGGTGGTGAACGGGGAGCGGGTGATCGACGACCCGGCCAAGGAGGTCTTGCGTAAGCAGTTGTGGCTGGTGGCCGAATTTTGCGGCGTGGAGGTTTTGACCTACGCGATCATGAGCAACCACTTCCACGTGCTGGTGCGGGTGCCGCAGAAGACGGTGCCGGCCGACGCGGAGTTGCTCCGGCGGTGGCACCTGCTCCACCCGAAACCGACGAAGTACCAGACGGAGCGACTCGAGGTGATCGAGGCGGCGTTGGCTGCGGGATCGGCGGAGGGTGCGGCGTGGCGGCAACGGCAGTTGGCGCTGATGGGCGACGTCTCCCAGTTCATGAAGCTGTTGAAGCAGCGCTTCGCGATGTGGTTCAACAAGGCCCACAAACGCTACGGCACTTTGTTCGCCGAACGCTTCAAGTCCGTCCTGATCGAGCCTTCCGGGCATGCGTTGCAGACGGTAGCGTACTACATTGATCTGAACCCGGTGCGGGCGGGCTTGGTGGAGGACCCGAAGGACTACCGCTTCTGTGGCTACGGCGAGGCGGTGGGCGGACACAAAAAGGCCCGCGCCGGACTTGGGCGCTTGCACGGCGGTGATTGGCGCAAGGCGCACGCGGCCCATCGTACTGGAATCTTCGGCACCGGGGCGGCGCCGCGGCGAACAGGTGCGACCATCGATCCGGTAAAGTTCGATGAGGTACTACGCCAGAAGGGCCAGCTGCCGATGGCCGATGTGCTGCGCTGCCGCGTGCGCTATTTCACCGATGCGGCCGTGCTGGGCTCCCGGGTGTTTGTGGAAACCCACCTCGCCGAATACCGCCGACGGCATGGTGTCCGGGAGCGCACCGCGCCACGGGCCTTGGCTCCGGTCACCGACTGGGGCGGGCTGGTCGCGTTGCGCGGACTGCGCAAGCAACCGTTTGGGTGAGCAAATCTGCGGAAGCGGCTACCGCCGTGCCGCGTGCTCGATCTTGGTGCAGCGGTCGACGATCACGGTGAGGCCGGCGGCTTCGGCGGCCAACGCGGCGGCACGGTCGAAGAGGCCGAGCTGGAACCAGATGGCTCTCGCCTTGGCGGCGATGGCGGCGGCGACGATCGCGCCGAGTTCGGCCGACGGGCGGAAGCAGTCGACGAGGTCCACCGCTTCGCCGATGGCGGCGAGGCTGGGTTGCACGGTTTGGCCGAGAATCGTGCCGCCGCGCGGAGCGACCGGGATGATCCGGTAGCCCGCGTTCTGCAGGTACGCGGCCACATGGTGGCTGTCCTTCGCCGGGTCGGCCGAGCAGCCCACGATGGCGATGGTATGCGCGGTCTCGAGCAGTCGGGCGATCGTGTCGGGGTTCTGCCAACGGGCGGATTCCTCGGCGGTGAGGGGGAAGTCGGTGGAGGCCATGGCGGTTGGTTGTTCGGGACAGGAATTTGTGCAAGCCGGCGCGGCTGAAGTCGCGGCGAAGAAAAGGCCGCATCGTGGACGATGCGGCCTCGTTGTGAAGTGGGGATCAGTTCCCCGCCCCGCCCGGACTTGCGGGGGGCGTCGGCTTGTCCTGCAGCACGGCCGCCCGGTCGGTCGGGAGCGAGGAGAGGATCCACTCGCCGATCTGGAAGGAGCGCCGCTGCATGAGCGCGTTCACCGTATCACCTTCTCGGTTGCCGGTGATGAACGCGAAAACCGGGCCGGGCTTGGGCGGCTCCGGGGGCGGGGGTGTCACGGCGGCCAGCTCGGCCTCCGTCTTCGGCAACTCGACCACCTGCGGCTGGCCGTCCTCGCCGATGGTGATCGGCGGGGTGGTCGCGGTGATCGGGGCCGTGGGCGTTTCGCCGGTTTTCGGGATGGCGGAGAACTCGGTCGGCGGCGCCGGGCGACGCCCGAGGGCGATGGTGTAGCCGGTGCCGTCCTTCGTGGTGACGACGACCGTCTGCGCGTGCTCCTTCGCGGCGACGGCGTCGGGTGCGGTGGGTTCGGCGGTGTCGGTGAATCGCAACGACGCGAGCTGCGAGACGAGCGAGTCGAGCTTGGTGCCGTCGAGTTCCTTGCCCTCGGGCAAGTTCTCGGCGGTCCAGCCGGTGGCGTCGGCATTGCGGGTGGCGACGAGGCTGGAGCCGTCGGCGAAGCGCAGTTCGACGGTGGCGATGTCGGCGGCCTTCACATCGAGCAACTGGCTGCGGGCCCAGCTTTTCGCGGTGGTGTCGAGCCAGGCGGAGAGGTCGACGAGGTAGGCCTTCGCTTCGTCGTCGAGCTTGAGGAAACGGCCGCCGGTTTCGGCGTTCTTGCCGAGGTGGAGGGTGAGCAGGGGCTGGGCGTCGGGGCCGCGCAGCTCGACCCGGTCGCCGGCGAAGCCGAGGCGTTCGAGGCGGTCGGGGCGGGCGGAGACGAAGCGGGCGACCTTGGCGTCGCGCAGGGCGTTGACGAAGCCGACGAGTTTGTCGAAGTCGACGGGCAGGCCGTGGTAGTCGGGCACGGTCCAGTTGCGGCCCTCGGCATCGGCGGCGAGGGTGATCGACTGGTTGTTGGATACGAGGTGGAGGCCGCGGAGGGCGGCGAGGGTGTCGGGCGCGACGAGCGGTCGGCCGACGCGCGGATCGGCGGCGGGGTCGGCGACGGGTTGGTGGTTCTGCCAGTAGACGAAGCCGGCGACAACACCGAGCGAGGCGACGAGGAGGGAGAGGGGCTTGAGCTTCATGGGCGAGGGAGGTTGGCGGGGGGGAGGCCAGGTCGGCGACCTGGCCTTGCGGTCCATCAGAGGCGAACGCGCCGGTGGCGGCGGCGGAAGAACCAGATGCCGGCGACGGCGATCGCGCCGGGCATGGCGAGCAGGTTCAGGCCGATGAGGGTGTTCTGGAGCTTCTCGATGCCTTCGTTGAGGGCGCGGCGGATCGAGCGGCGTTCGGAGCGCATGCGCGCCTCCTCGGCGCGGAAGTTCTCGATCTCGGCCTGCATCTCCGGGGTGGCGACGAGGCGGGTCTGGTCCTTCTGGTTCTGGAGCAGGTCGGAGAGGCGCTGCTGCACGGCCTGCAGCCGGCCCTCGAGCTGGTCGAGGCGATCCTGATACTCGACCTGGGCGGCGAGCTGCATGCGGCGGACGACCTCGAAGGGGCGCTGGGCGGTGCCCTTGCTGCGCAGGCCGATCAGGTCGCGGCTGCCGCCGAGGAAGTCGACCAGGCCGGTGCCGAAGGAGAGGTTGCCATTGATCGGATACGCGATGCCGGCGCGCAGGTAGCGCGGATCGAGCGAGGCCTCGTCGAGCAGCCAATCGGTGTCGGCGACGAGGAAGACGGTGCCGGGCTGGGCGGACTTCGCGAGGGCGGGGGGCTTCGGGCCCGTGCCCGCCGGTTTCGCGCCGGCGGACTTTCCATCGTCGGCCGGTTCGGCCGCCGGCGGAGCGCCGTCGGGGAAGGCGGTGGGGAAGGTGCCGCGGAGGAGGGCGGCGAGGACCTGTTTGGAGCCGTCGGGCTTCACCTGTTTGGCGACCTCGGAGGCGCCGCCGAACTGCAGGAGCATGGCGTCGAGCAGGCTGCTGCGGGTGCCGGACTCGAGCACCGCTTTGGCCTCGAGCCCGGCGGGCGGGTTGAGGGTGAACGCGCCGGCCTCGAGGAGCAGGAGGTCGTTGACGCTGCTGATGGGGAGGAAGTCGGCGGCGGAGTTGTCGGGTCCGAGCAGGAGCCAGGGCGGGAAGGAGGCGGTGCCGTTCTGGGTCTGCGCGAGGTAGGCGTGTTCGAGGTCGCCGACGACCTTGCGGCTGTCGTAGCCGACGCCCCACGCGGCGAGCAGGCGGGGCAGGTCGGAGGAGGTGTTCTGCGGCTGGCCACCGTACATCTGCATCTGGCGGCCCTGGGCGGCGAAGTGGCGCGACGACGGGTCGAGGGCGAGGAGGAGGGGCTTGCCGGCGAGCACGTATTGGTCGATCGCGAACAGAAGCTGCTCGGAAAGGCCCTCGGGGTGGATGACGGCGAGGGCGTCGAGGTCGGCGGGCAGCTCGGTGGCGGAGGGTTGGACCTCGACGAGGTCGAAGCCCTGTTCCCATTCCTGTGCGACGACCTGGCCTTGTTGCGGCGGCTGGGGCATGCCCGGCATCTGGAAGGCCGGGGCGCGCAGCGGCAGGCTGGTGAGCAGGCCGAGCTTCGGCTTGTTGAAGAGCTGCACGGAGTGGAGCAGCTTGGAGATGTCGTATTCAAGGAACTGTTCGCGGGCCGGGGTGAGGAAGGCGATCGACTTCTGCTGGTCGGCCTGGGTGGCGACGAGGCCGAGGAAGACGCTGGAGCCGTCGCCGAGCGGCTGGCCGGTGAGGCGGGCGCGCGTGGCGGCCTCCTCCTCGGGGGTGTCGGGCTTGGGGTCGGTGACGACCAGCTTGACCTTGCCGCCCGAGGCCGCGGCGTACTGCCGCAGCAGCTCCTCGACGCGGGTGGCGTAGTTCTTGAACAGCACGGGCAGATTCTTGAGCGAGCGGCTGAAGTAGAACTGGAGCGTGACGGGCTCCTCGATCTTGGCGACGAGCGAGCGGGTGCCGGCGGAGAGCGTGTAGGTCTTCTCGGCGGTGAGGTCGAAGCGCAGGTGCGCGGCGGAGGCGAGGTAGTTGACCAGGACGAGGGCGGAGACCAAGAGCAGGATCTCCAGGCTCTTGCGGCCGGAACGGCGCTCGAGGGCGACGACATTGAGGAACAAGGCGAAGCCGGTGAGCGAGAGGAAGTAGACGAGGCTGCGCAGGTCGAGCAGGCCGCGCGTGATCGATTGGTAGTGGGGAATGAAACCGAAGTTGCCGATGGCATCGACCAGCGGCACGGGCAGGCCGGCACCGGCGAGCAGGTCGGAGAAGAGGCTGAAGCCGACGAGCACGAAGCCGAGGCAGACGAAGAAGCCCAGGACGAAGGCGATGACCTGGTTGCGCGTCAGCGCCGACATCAACGAGGCGATCGCAAGGCAGGCGCCGGCGAGCAGGATGCCGCCGAGGTAGCTGCCGAGCACGACGCCCCAATCGGGCGAGCCGAGGTAGCCGACGGTGAGGGCGAGCGGGAAGGTGAGCGCGACGGCGAGGGCGAGGAAGAGCCAGCCGGCGAGGAATTTCCCGAGCACGGCCTGGATGGGCGTGAGCGGGAGGGTGAAGAGCAGTTCGATGGTGCCGGCGCGGCGCTCCTCGGCCCAGAGGCGCATGCCGACGGCGGGCACGAGGAAGAGGAAGAGCCAGGGCAGGTAGGTGAAGAAGGGCTCGAGCGAGGCGGTGTCGGTGTCGAAGAAGCGCCCGATGAAGAAGCAGGCGGCGCTGGCGAGCACGAGGAAGACGGCGAGCACGACGTACGCCAGCGGGGTGCGGAAGTAGCCGGCGAATTCGCGTTTGAAGATCGCGGTGACCATGGCGGTGAACGGAGGAAAGGTGGGTGGTGGGCGGTGTGCCCTGCGAAGCCTGGGCGAAGCAGGGTTGTCGGTGGTTGGTGGTTACGCGGCGGCGGCGGCCGGGCCGAGGGTGAGCTCGCGGAAGACCGCGTCGAGGCGGCCCTCGGGGTGGCGGGCGGCGAGGGAGGCGGGCGTCTCGTCGCAGACGACGCGGCCGCGGGCGATGATGATCGCGCGGGTGCAGAGCGCCTCGACCTCCTCAAGGATGTGGGTGGAGAGGATGACGGCCTTGTTCGCGGCCATGCCGGCGATGATGCGGCGCACCTCGGTCTTCTGGTTCGGGTCGAGGCCGTCGGTGGGTTCGTCGAGCACGAGCACGGGCGGGTCGTGCAGCACGGCCTGGGCGAAGCCGACGCGCTGCCGGAAGCCCTTGGAGAGTGTCTCGATCGTCTGGCGACGCACTTCGCGCAGGAAGCAGAGCTGGAGGGCGCGTTCGACGGCCACGGCGGCGGCGTCGCGGTCGCGGGGGAAACGCACGGCGGCGAGGAAGCCGAGGAACTCCTCGACGGTCATCTCGGGGTAGGTGGGGGCGCTTTCGGGCAGGTAGCCGATGCGTTGTTTCACGGCGACGGGGTCCTCGCGCACGTCGATGCCGTCGATCTTGGCGGTGCCGGCGGTGGGCGGGAGGAAGCCGGTGAGCATCTTCATGGTGGTGGACTTGCCGGCGCCGTTGGGCCCGAGGAAGCCGAGGATGTCGCCGCGGGCGACGCGGAACGAGACGCCGTCGACGGCCCGGATCGGCCCGAAATCCTTCACGAGATTCTGGACTTCAATCATGGGAAGCAGGGTTGACAGGAAGGCTTGGGAGAACACGTGCGGCGGCGAAAAGTTCCGCGTGCCGCAGGAGGGAGTTTTTTCGGATAAGGACGGACGGGGGCGTGTCCAGAATTTCTTGCGTGGGCGGTGGGGCCAGGGGGCGGTGCGGGGCGGCGGGGTGTTTTCCCGTTTTGCATTCCCGGGCGGGCGCTGCATGCTGCGGCCGATGGCGAATCCGGAGTACTCCTCCTCGCGGAAGTGGTTGAGCGACCCGCGCGGCTGGCCGGTGTGGGCCCGTGCCCTGCTGGTGGCCTGCGGCTATTTCCTTCTGGCCCAGGTCGGCCTGGAGTTTTCGACAATCACCGCGAACATCTCGCCGATCTGGCCGCCGTCGGGTCTGGCGGTGGGGGCTTTGATGGTGGGGGGGCTGCGTCTGTGGCCTGGCGTGGCGCTGGGGTCGCTGCTGGGGTCGTTGTCGGCCGAGGCGCCGCCGGGGGCGGCGGCGTTGATGGCGCTGGGCAACACGCTCGAGGCGTTCACCACGGTGGCGTTGTTGCGCTCGCTGTTCGGTTTTCGCGGGGAGTTCGAGCATCCGCGGCATGTCTTCGGTTTCATCGTACTGCTGGGGATGGTGGGCACTCCGCTTTCCGCCCTGTTCGGGGCGGGCTCGCTGTGGCTCGACGGTTCGCTGGCGGCCTCCAGCTTCTTCCCGGCTTGGCTGACGTGGTGGGGCGGAAACTTCACCGGCGGCCTGGTGCTCGGGCCCCTGTTCATCGCGGCGTACCGGATGGTGCCGAGCGCCCGTGCGCCGGCGAGGCTGCGCGAGCTGATCCTTTCGGCGCTGCTGCTGGTGGGGGTGGGCGGGACCGTGCTGGTCTGGGGCGGGCGGTGGGGGCTGGCGCATCCCGCGCTGCTGGTGCTGCCGTTGCCGCTGGTGGTTTGGATCGCCTGGCGCTTCGCGATCGGCGGGGCGGCGCTCTCGCTGCTGCTGCTCAGCGCGCTCGCGGTCTCGGGTGCGGCGCTGGGGTTGGGGCCGTTCGTGAGCAATCCGCCGGCGGGTGCCTACGGCCTGCTGCTGATCTATATCGTGGTGGTGGCGACGACTTCGCTGGTGCTGGCGGCTTTCAACGTCGAGCGCGAGAAGGTGCTCGCCCGGCTGCGCCAGAGCGAATGGCAGATCACCGAGGCCCAGCGCATCGGCGATTTCGGGGTGTGGTCCTGGGAACTGCGCACGGGCCTGTTCCGGCTCTCGGAGGGCGGCCTGCGCCTGCTCGGCGAAACCTCGGAGCGTTTCGAGCCCCGTATCGATTCGCTTCGGACGCGGGTGCACCCGGACGACCTCGGCGAGTTCGACGAGCGGATCCGGAGCGTGCGGCAACGTTGCCAGCCGGAGACCTGGGAGCTGCGTGTCATCGGGGCCGACGGGAAGTTGCGCCATGTCACGGTGACTTGTGCGGCGCTGCGCTCGGGCCGTGCCCTGCCGGAGCTGCTGCTCGGCACGCTGTTCGATCTCTCCGACCGCAAACGCCACGAGGACGAGCACGCGAACATGCAGCGCAAGCTCCTCGAGACGCAGAAGCTCGAGAGCCTGGGGCTGCTCGCCGGCGGCATCGCGCACGATTTCAACAACCTGCTCACCGGCGTGCTCGGCAACGCTTCCCTGCTGCGCGCGCAGTTGTCGGAGGACAACCCGATGCACGCGGGCCTGCGCCGCATCGAGTCGGCGGCGGAGCGGGCGGCGCAGCTGTGCCGGCAGATGTTGGCCTATTCGGGCAAGGGCCGTTTCGCGGTGCGGTCCGTGGAGCTCAACGAGATCGTGGCCAACACGCTGTTGCTGGCCCAGAGCTCGGTGCCGCCCCACGCGGAGGTCTCCTTCCATCCGGCCAAGCAGCTGCCGCCGATCAAGGCCGATGCACTCCAGTTGCGGCAGATCCTGCTCAACCTCGTGCTCAACGCCGTCGAGGCCATTCCTGAGAAGGGGGGGCGGGTGGCGGTGCGCACGGGCACGATGGGGGTCGACCGCACGTGGTTGGCCGGTGCCTACCTCGCGCCCCAGCTGCCCGACGGGGAATATGTGTTTCTCGAGGTCGAGGATACCGGCCTGGGCATCGCGGAGGAGCATCTGGCGAAGATCTTCGATCCGTTCTTCTCGACGAAATTCGTCGGCCGTGGGCTGGGCCTGCCGGCGGTGGCCGGAGTCATGCGCGCCCACCAGGGGGCGGTGCGGGTCGGCAGCCGCTTGGGCCAGGGCTCGACGTTCCGCGTCGTCTTCCCTGTGGCCCCGCCAGAGGAAGCGCGTTCGGAGGAGTTGGTGGCCCCGAAACTCGTCGAGGGGCCGCCCACCGAAGGGGTGGTGCTCGTGGTCGACGACGAGAGCACGGTGCGCCAGGTCACCTCGGACCTGCTCGACGGCACGGGCTTGGCGGCGCGGGCGGCGGTGGATGGATTTCATGCCCTCGAGCTTTTCGGCGAGAATGGGGCGGGGGTGTCGGCGGTGTTGCTCGACTACACGATGCCGCGGCTCGACGGTTTCGAGACGTTCAAGCGGCTGCGCGAACGCAAGGCCGACATCCCGGTGTTGTTGATGAGTGGCTTTGCCGCCGACCATGTGCTCGATCGATTCGAGGGGCTGGGGTTGTCCGGCTTCGTGCAGAAACCCTTCACCCGGGGCGAGCTGCTCGCCGCGCTCGCCCGGGCCGGGGTGCGTGGCCAGCCGGGCGCCAAGACTTGAGCCCCGGGCCCGGGCGCTCGTAGGTGGGCGGCACCTGTATCGTCGCACCGGAGGCGATCGGGTGCTGCGATCCTTGCCAAACCCCGGCGACCCAGGTTGGCTGCGCGCGACCATCCCCGATGAAAAACTTCGCCACGGCCTTCGCCCTGTTTCTTTTGACCGCTTTGGTGGTCCTCCTCTGGCGGATCGACCACCACCTTGCCCCGTTGGCCGAGTCCGCCCGGCTGCAGATGACCGACCGGGCCGAGGCGCGGCAGCTCGAGCGCGAACGCGTCGCCGAACAAGCCCGGCTGGTGGCCGCCGCCGAAGCCGTCGCCGCCGAAGCGGCGCGGCTGCAACAGGCGGCCGACGCCGAGGCCGCGCGCCTCGCCCGTGAGCAGGCGGCGTATGCCGCGTTGCTCGACTCCCCGGTGAAGCCCGGCGAGATCGTCGAAGCCATCTTCCTGGACAACGGCTCGACGATCAACGGCGCCGTGGTCGTCTCCGTGCAGCCCACCAGCGTGAGTTTTCGCGCCGGCGCCCAGCTCTACAACATCCCGACCGAGCAGTTGCCCGAACTGCTCCGGGTGCGCCTTCAGCGCATGTATCCCGGGGTGTTCGCCGAGGGTGCGCCGTCGGCGGAGTAGGGGCGGGCGGGGTCGGGTGGTTTTCGCGTGATCGAGGTTCGTGGCGGCGAGACGGTGGCCGCCGGGGCCGCCGAGTCCGCGCCGTTCCGGAAATTCCCTTGACCCATCCCCCGGGCGGCCCGTCATGGCTCGGTCTCAAGCGCCGTGATGCCCACCGACCACGACCATCAACAGCACAACGCGCCGCCCCTTCCCGGGGTTGCGCCCCTTGGCCGCACCTGCCTTGCGGCCATGGCGAACACGCGGTGATGTTCGCCCGTCTGTCGACTGGAGCCCTCTCGCCATGAGCGACCCTGTCAAACACGAGTGCGGTATCACCATGATCCGCCTGCTCAAACCGCTCTCCTATTACCAGGAGAAGTACGGCACTCCGCTGTGGGGCTTCTTCAAGCTGTTCCTCATGATGGAGAAGCAGCACAACCGCGGGCAGGACGGCGCCGGCGTGGCCGCCCTCAAGCTCGATGTGCCCAACGGCCTGCCCTTCATGTTCCGCGAGCGGAACATCAAGACCAACCCCCTCGACAAGATCTTCCGAACCCTGCTCGGCCAGTACCAGTCGAAGGTCGACGCCGGCGTCATCCACCCGGAATTCGCCGAGACCGCCAAACAGCACTTCGACTTCGGCGCCGAGGCCTACCTCGGGCACCTCCGCTACGGCACCTCCGGCGGCTACTCCATCAGCGCCTGCCACCCGTTCTTCCGCAAGAGCCCGTGGCCGACCCGCAACCTCATGCTCGCGGGCAACTTCAACATGACCAACACCGTCGAGCTCAACGACCAGCTCGTCGGCATGGGTGCCCACCCCATCTTCGCCACCGACACTCAGGCGCTTCTCGAGCTCATCGGCTTCTACCTCGACGAGGAACACGAGGACCTCTACCGCGAGCTGCGCTCCCGCAAGCTCCCCGGCCGCGAGATCTCCGAGCAGATCAGCGAACGCCTCGACGTCGCCAAGGTCCTGCGCAACGCCGCCGCGCGCTGGGACGGCGGCTACGCCCTCGCCGGCATGATCGGCAACGGCGACTCCTTCGTCGTGCGCGACCCCGCCGGCATCCGCCCCGCGTTCTGGTTCCAGGACGACGAGGTCGTCGCCGTCGCCAGCGAGCGCGTCGCCCTCATGACCGTTTTCGACAAGGAGGCCGCCGACGTCCGCGAGATCGCCCCCGGCCACGCCGTCGTCGTGAAGAAGTCCGGCACCGTCTCCGAAGTGCTCGTACGCGAACCGCTCGCCCGCCGTTCCTGCTCCTTCGAACGCATCTATTTCTCCCGAGGCAACGACCCCGAGATCTACCGCGAGCGCAAGGCCCTCGGCGCCAAGTTGACCGACCAGGTCATGCGCTCGATCGACGGCGATTTCGGCCGCGCCGTGCTCGGCTTCATCCCCAACACCGCCGAGGTCGCCTACTACGGGCTGCTCGAGGCGTTGCGCGTGCGCCGCCGCGACCAGGTCAAGGCCACCATCCTCGACGCCGCCCGCCGCGGTACCCTCGACGAGCAGCTCATCGACGACCTCATCCTGCGCAACTGGCCCCGCGCCGAGAAGGTCGCGGTCAAGGACGTCAAGATCCGCACCTTCATCGGCCAGGAGAAGTGGCGCAACCAGCTCGCCAGCCACGTGTACGACGTGAGCTACGGCACCGTCGGCCCCGAGGATGTGCTCGTGTGCGTCGACGACTCGATCGTGCGCGGCACCACCCTGCGCCGCTCGATCCTGCGCATGCTCAGCCGCCTCAACCCGCGCAAGATCGCCATCGTCTCCACCGCCCCCCAGATCCGGTATCCGGATTGTTACGGCATCGACATGAGCGAGCTCGGCAAGTTCATCGCCTTCGAGGCCGCCATCGCGCTGCTCAAGGAGCGCGGCCAGGGCGGGCTCATCGACGAGGTCTACCGCGCCTGCCTCGAGGAGGTGAAGAAGCCCGCCGGCGAGCAGGTCAACCAGGTGCGCCGCATCTACGAGCCGTTCACCGCCGAGGAGATCTCCGCCAAGATCGCCGAGTTCGTGCGCCCGAAGAACCTCCCCTGGCAGGGCGAGGTCGAGATCATCTACCAGACCATCGAGAACCTCCACGCCGCGCTGCCCGAGCACACCGGCGACTGGTTCTTCACCGGCCACTATCCCACGCCCGGCGGCACCCAGGTCGCCAACCGCGCCTACCTCAACTACTACGAGGACTCCGACGGCCGCAGCTACTGATTGCGGTATGCGGATTGCGGAATGCGGAATGGTGTCCGCGCCGGGTCCGAAACACCGCCAACTTGCTTCGCCCGCCATTCCGCAATCTCCATTCCGCAATCCGCAATCGCCCATGTCCCTCTCCTACGAATCCTCCGGCGTCCGTTACGACCAGCTCGATGCGTTCAAGCGCGCCTGCCAGAAGGCGGCCCGCACCACCGCCGGCCTGCTCGCCGACCACGGCTACAGCGAGCCGGCGTCCACCCGTGGTGAGAGCGCGTACCTGATCGAGGCGGAGGACCACTTCCTCGCCCACGTCGAGGAGGGGCTCGGCACCAAGAACCTCGTGGCCGACGCCTACTACGCGCAGAGCGGCAAGTGCCTCTACCGCGAAGTCGCCATCGATACGGTCGCCACGATCGTCAACGACCTTGCCACCTGCGGCGCGCTCCCGATCTCCGTGGCGATGCACGCCGCCGTGGGCGACTCCGACTGGTTCTCCGACGCCACGCGCATGGAGGGCCTGGTCGAGGGTTTCGCCGAAGGCTGCCGCCAGGCCGGCGCGGTCTGGGGCGGCGGCGAGACGCCGACCCTGCGCGGTATCGTCGAGCCGAAGACCATCGTGCTCGCCGGTTCCGCCATCGGCAAGATCCAGCCCAAGTCGCTGCGCATCGTCGGCGACGTGAAGGACGGCGACGCCATCGTCTTCCTCGCCTCCTCGGGCGTGCAGACCAACGGCCTCACCCTTTGTCGCAAGATCGCGGATTCGCTCCCGCAGTCGTACCTGACGCCCATCGGCGACGGCCGCACCTACGGCGAGGCGCTGCTCGCCCCGTCGGTCATCTACGTGGCCTTCGTGCGCGAGTGCCAGCGGCGGAATCTGAAGCTCAACTACGTGGCCCATGTCACCGGCCACGGCTGGCGCAAGCTCATGCGCCTCGACGAGCCCTTCGTCTACGAGATCACCGAGCTGCGCCCCGAGCCCGCGCTCTTCCGTTTCCTGCGCGAGGCCGGCCCGATCTCGTTGCGCGAGGCCTATGCCACCTTCAACCAGGGCATCGGCTTCGCCGCGTACGTCGCGCCCGAGCTGGCCGAGGCGACCGTCGAGGCCGCGAAGGCCGGCGGCTACGACGCGTGGATCGCCGGCCGGGTGCGCAAGGAAGGCGACCGCAAGGCCGTCGTCATCCCCGGTCTCGATCTCGCCTTCGAGGGCGACACGCTGCAGCTGCGCTGAGGCGCAACGATGCCATTGCCGCCGGTCGACGAGCGATGGGGCTCGCGCCCGGGGCTCAGCGCACGGCCATGAAGCCGATGCGCAGCTGTGTCTCGGCGCGCTCGTCGTAGTGCAGGAGGCTTTCGCCCCAGCCGTCGAAGAACTGGAGGTGCAGATAGCCGTGCACCAGCCCGAGCGGGAGCAGGTCGTTGACTTTCGAGAACGGATACGAGGCGTCGACGAGCACGCTGCCGCGGCCGGAGGTGCCGAAGCGCAGCGTCGCGGCGAGCTTCAGGCTGCGCGGGTGCTCGAGCACGACGAGGAAGTCGCCATGGCCGCGGTAGCGGGCGATGTCGGCGTTCTCGCTCTTTTCGAGGTAGGCGTAGAGCCGGGGCGAGAAGGTGAACTGCCAGTCGTCGGCCGCGCCCCAGCGCAGGGTCGGGCGGGCGAAGGCGATGTTGATGCTGCGGCTGTCGTCGCCGGATTTGCCGTTGGACTCGTGTTCGAGCCCGGCGGCGAGGCCGAGCCGGCCGCCGAAAAGGTCGGTGCCGAGGTCGTGGCGGTGGTAGAAGAGTGCCGGGCGATAGCTGGAGTCGGTGAAGGGTTTGGAGAGGGAATGCAGGTCCCAGAGCGAGGTCTGGGTGTAGGCGGCGTAGAGGTCTTCCCAGAACCCGCGCCCGGCGATGCGGTCGTCGGAGGGCCCGATCGCACGGAATTTGAAGCTGAACTGGAAACGGGCGTTGAGGCCGCCCTCGCCGCCCACGGAGAAATAGATCGGCTCGTGGGGGGAGAGCCCGAGATCGCGCGGACCGGGCAGCGGAGCGGTGGTTGGATCGAGCGGGGACGGCTGGCGTTCCGCCAGCGGTGGTATTGGGTCGGCGGGCACGAGGTCGACGGCGACGCGGCCGGCGCCGGTGGCCGCCGCGTCGAGCACGACCAGCCCGACCAGCTCGGTGGGGAGTGCGCCGCGGAACCGGGTCGTGCGGAAGCCGCCCGCTGGGATCGGCGCGGTGTTGCGCGGGTCGGCCGCGGTGAAGACGGCCGAGACCGGAGCCCCGCCCGCTGGGCCGGCGAGCAAGGGCAGCGCCTCGGAGGTGGTCGGGGCGGCAGGTTCGGCCGACGGGTTGGTCTCGACGAGTTCGACGACGAACTCCGCGCCGGCCGGCAGCGGAGTGGCGGGGGCGCGCAGGATCAGATCGGCGCGGGTGCCGAGGGTGGAGAAGGCGAGCAGTCCGACAAGCGCGAGCCGGGAGAATTGCATGGCCCCGAAGCGAACCCGCTTCGCCTCCGGCGACAAGCGGGGAAAATCGGTCACGCCCGCGCCGCCGGCCGCGGGACCTCGCGCCACGCGCCCGGTGGCAGGTCGCCGAGCGTGTAGTCCCCGAAGCGGCGGCGGTGGAGGCGGCGCACTTCGTAGCCGAAATGTGAGAACATGCGTTTCACCTGATGAAAGCGGCCCTCGGTGAGCGTGAGCTCGACCTCGGTGCCGCCGCGCAGCTCGAGGCGGGCGGGAGCGCAGGCCTTCTCCTCCTCCTCGAGCACAAGCGTGCCGCTGGCGAACGCCGCGACGAGGGTCGGATCGGGTGCGCGGTCCAGCGTGGCCTCGTAGACCTTTTCCACATGGTGCTTGGGCGAGGTGAGCCGGTGGACGAGCGCGGTGTCGTCGGTGAGCAGGAGCAGGCCGGTGGTGTCGCGGTCGAGGCGGCCGACGGAGGTGACGGCCGGATTGCGGGCCAACCAGCGTGGTGGCAGCAGATCGTAGATACGCTGGCCCTCGCGGTCGGTGTGCGAGCAGACGCAGCCCGCGGGCTTGTGGAAGAGGACGAAAACCCCGGCGGGAAAGTCGATCGGTTGGCCGTCGAGGCGCACCGCGGTGGGTTCGGCCTTGGTGGCGGGATCGCGGACCGTTTCGCCGTCGACGGTGACGCGTTTACGGTCGAGCAGCTCGCGCACCTCGCGGCGGGAGCCGTAGCCATGGGAAGCGAGAATCTGGTCGAGGCGGCGGCGCATGGGGCGAGGGTGCAGGTGTGCCGCCGCGGTGCAAGACGGCCGGAGGGCGGATTCGGGTTGCGGCGGCGGTCGGGCTGTGGCGGTTTGGCGCCCCGATGACTGCGCCGACGATCGCCCTGCTCGACAACGGTTCGCTGCGACCGGCGGCGACGTTGGCGCTGCGCAGCACCGCGGCGGCGCTGGGGGCCCGGTTGGGTCGGGCGGTCGCGCCGGTGTCGCTGCTGCACTCGGCGAAGATTCCCGCCGCGGAGCTCGACGGAGTGGCGGCGGAGACATTCGGGCTGTGGCTGCGGCGGGTCGCCGAGGCGGGGGCGACCGAGGTCGTGGTCGTACCCCATTTTCTCGGACCGAGCCGGGCCCTGACGGAGTACCTGCCCGAGCGCGTGGCGAAGCTGGGCGAAACCTGGCCGGAGCTGCGGGTGCGGGTGGCGCGGGCGCTTGGCGAGGATGGCGCCGGGGTCGGGGTGTTGGCCCAAGTGCTGGAAGATCGGGTACGCGAACGGATCGCCGTCGGACCCGGGACCGCGGCGGCCGTCGCGGTGGTGGACCACGGTAGTCCCGAACCGCTGGTCACGGCGGTGCGCGATGCGGTGGCCGCGAGGCTGTGCGAGCGCCTCGCGGGTGCGGTGCAGGCGGTGGCGCCGTGCTCGATGGAGCGGCGGCAGGGCGACGAATACGCGTTTGCCGACCCGCTGCTGGAGGTGTTGCTCGATCGGCCGCCGTTCGATTCCGGGCGGGTGGTGGCGGCGATGCTGTTTCTCGCGCCGGGTCGGCATGCCGGGCCGGCGGGCGATGTGGCGCAGATCTGCCGTGCGGCGGAGGCCCGCCATCCCGGGCTGCAGGTCGAGATGACCGAGTTGCTCGGCGGCGATCCGCGGATCGTGGAGCTGCTCGCGCGGCGTTTTGGCGAAACGCTGAAACGCTCACTTTCGTGATACGGTCGTACCACAAAAGTGAGCGTTTTTGGCCCAGGCTGGGAGGCTGAAGGCGCGGGGCAGGAGCGCGTGGTGCGCCCCTGCCGGGGGCGTTTCAGCGGAAGACGACCTTGCCGTTCGCCACGGCGCCCTTGGTGTTCATCAGGCCGGCGCGGTTGAGCGCCTGGGCGTTGATGGCCATCACGCCGTTGGCGCCAATGGTGACACGCAACATCGCCGTGCGATCGGCGGCCGTGCGGGTAGCGCTGTCGCGGGAGTAGCGTCCGGTGCTTTCATCGGGGTCGTCGGGATCGCCACCACCGTCACCGTCCTCGGGCTCGTCGGGTGGCTCGTCGCCGCCAGTGGGCCCGGCGCTGCCACCGCCGTCGTCGCCTCCAGGCGAGACGCCGCCTCCATCGGGGCTGGTTCCGCCGCCGTCGCCGCCACCGGGCGGGTGGCCACCGCCGAGGCTTCCATCCAACCCGTCGTTGCCGCCGTCGCCTCCGGCGCTGCCGCCGCCGTCGCCCTCCCAGGGATTGCCGCCGGAGGGCATGCCTTCCCCACCGTCATCGCCGCCACCGGTGCCGCCGCCGAGGATGTCGCCGAAACCGCCGTCGTCCCCGCCCGGGTTGCCGGGAGCGCTTTCTCCGCCACCGAGGCCTCCGCCGCCGTCGAGTCCGCCGGTGGGACCGCCGCCGGTGGTGTCGCCGGAACCGCCCCAGCCGCCGGAGCCGCCGAGTCGGCCGTCGCCGCCGGCCGGGTCGCCCTGGGGGCCGCCCCAGTCGCCGGGCCCGAGCCCGAAGTCGTTGGCGACGGCGTTGCCGCGTCCGGCGTTGAGCTGGGTGCGGTTGGCCTGGATTTGGCGGGCCGATGCGCGGACGATCGAGCCGCGGAAGGGGCCGCGGGCGTTGGCGGCGTCGAAGCCGGTGACCTGCACGTTCCATGAGCCGTTGCCGGCCTTGGCGATTTGGCCGACGGAGAAGCCCATCTGGCCGAGCGTATTGGCCACCTGGGCTGCCTGCCGTTTGTCGGCAGCCGAGAGGCGGTCGGCATGCTGGAGCCGGGGTCGGGTGGAGGCGGCCCGCTGGTTGACGGGGCGTTGGTCGAAGTCCTTGCCTTCGACGGTGAGCGTGGTGGCCGCCCCGAGGGCCGCGAGAAGCGCGGCGGAGACGAGCCGCCGGTGCAGACGGAGTCGTGATGCCATAGCCAAGCGTATTGGAGTTCTGGTTGTGCGTCGGGCAGGGGGCACGCCGACGGCTGGGGATGGGCCAACATGCTGGCCTCGATACCGACCGGGGCAACGGCGTTTCCGGTCGTCGCCGCCGATCTACCCGGGTTTTACGCGGTGGTCGCCAACACGCTGCCGACCGCGCCGCTGGAGAGGGCCTGCCCGCCGGAGCCGTAGGAGGCGGACTGCTGGATGGCGTCGAGCAGGGTGGCGACGGTGGCTTGTTCGGTCTTCACGGCGTTCACGGCCACGGCGACCTGCCGCTGGTTGGCGGCGGTGCTCAGGTTGGCGCTCATGACGCTGGAGAGGAGTGAGACCGAATCCACGAGGGCGCTCATCGGTCGGCGGGGGGCGAACTTGAGCGCTTCGTCGCGGCGTCGTGGCGGAGGCGGAGGGCGTGGAGAAGCGTCGGCAGATCGGCGTGCCACGCGGGCAACAGCGCGGTGATCGCCAGTTGTTCGACCACGGAGACCAGTGAGACGACCAGCGCGGCGGTGAAGAGCCACCCGACGCCGCTCACGAACCAGAGCAGCATGCCGGCGGCCATGAGCACGGCGGAGGTTTTTCCCGCCCAGGTATGGTAGGCGGGGAGCTTGCGGAAGCGGGCGAGGGACCAGAGGTGGTTGGCGAGGTAGAGACCGAGGGCGGCGCCGAGCAGGAGGGCGTGGTCGATAACGAAGCCGGGCCAGAGCCACGAGACCGCAAAGAACAACACGAGGTAGGTCGTAGTGTCGGCCGCCGCGTCGAGACGGGCTCCGAGGATGGTCTGCGCCTTGAGCAGGCGGGCGAGGGCGCCGTCGAGGCAATCGGTGGCGACGGCGATGGCGAAGAGCCATTTGTAGAGCGGACCGTGACCCTGTGCGGCGACCCAGAGCGCGGCGGGGGCCAACAACAGCCGGGTGAGGCTGATGGCGTTGGGGAGGGTGAGCCAAGCGGTGGGCGCCGTCATGGGGTGACGCCGGCAAGATGAACGGATACGGCGCGCGACTCAACTCGCGGCGTGGGTCGTGTCGGGAAGTTCGAGTCGATGCTCGCGGCCCGGGGGCGGAGCTGCATCGTTGGGGGCACCCTCATGGCCTCGTCCCGCCGGCTCGCCTCCTGGTATTTCCAACTCGCCCAGATGCTCGAGGCGGGGTTGCCGCTGCTCGAGGCGGTGGAGGCGCCGGGCGGGCCGAGCCCGAAGGCGCGCGCGGTGTTTGCGGAGCGGCTGCGGCAGGGGGCGGCATTGGCCGACGAGCTCGCGGCGGTGGACTGGTTGCCGGCGCCGGATGGGCAGCTGCTGATCGCCGGGGCGGCGGCGGGGCGGTTGCCGGATACGTGCCGGCGGCTGGCGGCGCACCATGAGACGGTGGCGAAACTCGCCGGGCGGGCGGTGCTGGCGGCGCTCTACCCGCTGGCGGTGGTGCATCTCGGGGCGGTGCTGTTGCCCATCCGGCAGCTCGTGCTGGGCTCGCCGCTTGCGTACGCGGGGCAGGTCGCCGCGGTGCTGGTGCCGCTGTGGCTGGTCGCGGCCGCGGTTTCCGTTGTTTTGTTACGCCATGGGGGCGTGCGGCGGCGGGTGTTCGCGCTGCTGCCGTGGTTCGGCGGCTACCAGCGGGCGCGCGACCGGCAGGTGCTGGCCTCGGTGCTCGAGGGCTACGTGGCGGTGGGCTGGCCGATCGGCGACGCGTGGGTCGCGGCGGGCGCCGCGACCGGTGCGCCGAGGCTGGTGGCGCTCGCCCGACGGCTGGCGGCGGAGGCGGAGGCCGGGCGGCCGCCGGGGCTGGCGTTGCTGCGGGAGACGGAGCTGCCGGCCGAGTTTGCGCAGGCGTATCGCACCGGCGAGCAGAGCGGCCGGCTCGACGAGAGCCTGGCGTGGTTGACGCGCCGTTACGCGGACGAGGCCGGCCGGAAGCTCACCCACGCGAGCATCTGGTATCCGCAGTTCGTGCTGCTCGGCGTGGCGTTGTGGGTGGCGGTGAAGGTGGTCGGGATGTACGCCGGTTATCTCGACAGCCTGCTGAAGATCATGGACGAGTGATCGGGGCGGAGGGAGTAGTTGGAAGTTGGAAGTTTGAAGTTTGAAGTTGGAAGTTCGGAGTTGGTGGCTGGTGGAGCGGTTTGGTGTTCCGACAGACTTCCAAATTCGAACTTCCAACTCCGGCCGGCGTTCGCGCCGGCCCTCAGAAGCCGTTGAGCACCTCGGCGATGCCGCCGAAGTAGGCGTCGACCCACGGGTGGAGCCAGAGCACGTAGAGCAGTCCGGCGGCGGAGAGCATCGGGCCGAACGGCACCGGCATGCCCATGAGCCCGGGCGAGGCCTCGCCCTCCGGACCTTCGGCTTCGATGGGCGCCTTGGTCGCGGTCTTGGCCTCGGCGGGGGCCTCGGCCGGTGTTGCCGTGTCCGAATCTTTGCGACGGAAGACGAGCCAGACGAGGGTGGCGAGCACGCCGAGGATGGCACCGCCGAAGACCGAGCAGACGGCGCCCTTCCAGCCGACGAAGGCGCCGATGCAGCCGAGCAGTTTCACGTCGCCGAAGCCCATGGCCTCCTTGCGCAACACGACTTCGGCGAGCAGGCCGATCCAGAGCACGAGCGCCGAGCCGACGAAAAGGCCGAGCAGGGCGTCGGTGGCGGATTTGAGTCCGGCGATGAAGAAACCCATCGTCGGGTCGAGGCCGGCGGGTGCGGCATGCCCATGCAACGAGGGCACGAGGATGGCGAGGATCACGCCGATCACCGCGCCGCCGATGGAGAAGCGGTCGGGGATGATCATGTGGTCGATGTCGATGAACGAGGCGGTGATCAGCATCGATGCGAAGAGCATCACGCAGAGCGCCTTGCCGGGCGGGAAGAGCAGCGCGCAGGCGAGGAAGACCAGGCCGGTGAGCAGCTCGATGGCCGGATACCGCACGCTGAACGGGCGGCCGCAGCAGCGGGCGTGGCCGCGCAACAGCAGCCAGCTCAGGATCGGGATGTTGTCGAACCACCGGATCGGTTGGCCGCACGCGCAATGCGAGCCGGGCGTGACGACGGACTTCTCCGCCGGGATGCGGTAGATGCAGACGTTGAGGAAGCTGCCGATGCAGGCGCCGAACACGAAGGCGGCTCCCGGGAAGAACCAGGGAAAGTGGGCTTGGATGAGGCGGAGTTCTTCGGCGGAGATCATCGGTGGAGATTGAGGGCGGTGATGGCGGCCAGGTGCATGATGTCGGCCGGGGCGGGGATGCCGGTCCAGAGGGAGAGCGCGCGGGCGCCCTGGTGGACGAGCATGGTGAGGCCGTTGGCCGCAGGAATGTGGGCTTCGGCGGCGGCGCGCAACAGGGGCGGCCGGGCCGGGTTGTAGACCATGTCGAACACGCAGGCCGGGCGCGGCCACGCGGCGAGGTCGATCGGGGGCGGTTCGTCGTCGCGCAGGCCGGAGGAGGTGGCGTTGATCAGGAGCGCGCCGGTGGGGAGATCCGGTGGCAGGTCGGAGAGCAGAAAGTCGCGCAACGGCGTCCCGGTGGCCAACGGCCGGATCTGGTGCAGCAGGGCGTCGAGGGTGCCGCGGCTGCGGTTGCCGATCCACAGCGAGCGGCATTCCTGGCGCAGGCATTCGACGGCGGCGCCGCGGGCGGCACCACCGGCGCCGAGCAGGATGACGTCGGCGCCGGCCAGCGCGAAGCCGAGTTCCTGGGCGATGCCGGCGGCCATGCCGTAGCCGTCGGTGTTGAAGCCCTCGTAGCCCTCGGGGGTGTGGCGGAGGGTATTGACGGCGCCGATATCGCGGGCCGTCGGGTCGACGCCCGCGATCAGGTCGAGCGCGAGGACCTTGTGCGGCACGGTGAGGTTGAGGCCGGCGAAGCCTTGGCGGTGGAAGAGGGGCAGCGCCTCGGCGAGGCGATCGGGCGGCACATCGAATTTCCAATAGTGCCAGGAGGCGAAGCGGGCATCGTCGGCCGCCATCGCGCGCAACGCGGCGTTGTGCATGTGCGGCGAGAGCGAGTGCTTCACCGGGTGGCCGAGCACGGCGAGGTGGGTGCCGGGCTGCGACCAGTGGGCGAGATCGTCGAGGGTGAGCGTGTCTTCAGGGCGCATACGCTGGGGCAGCACGATGCCGGGAAACACCGCGGGAACGAGCGCGAAGTTGCACCGGCGCGCCCGCGCCGGTGCCGAGTCCGAGCGGCGCTACCGCACCCGGAAGACGCGGATGGTGACGGTGCCGGGGCGCGGACCCGCCGCGACCGAACCGACGAACTGGGCGCGGGTGAGCCAGGCGTGCGGGCCGTCGGGCGCCTCGAATCGCGGGGCGGTGCGCAGGTAGCGGCCCTGGTCCGCGATCACGCCGCAGTTGTGCACGACAATGACCGTGCCGTCGTCGCATTGCATCGAGTAGAGCGCGTCGACTTCGGTCACTCCGTCGGGGCGTTCCGTCTGCCAGTCGGCCCCGCCGGGCAGCACCGTGCCCCGCAGTTTATCGCCCTGGAAGCTGCCTCCCGTGATCGGGATGTAGCGCCGATGCCCTTTCGCCGTGTTGCCGATCTCGACCGGCGCGCCGATTTCGACGACCGCTTCGTAGACGAACTCGCTTTGCAGGGCGGCGGGTGGCGGTGTGGCCTGGGCCGCGCAACGATGGGGCGTGCCGAGCCCGAGCAGCAGCGCGGTGGAGAGCAGTGGAAGCAGGTGGCGAGCGATCATGGTTCGGCGCGGAGCGTTGGGGGCGGGGAGTTCAGGGGGTGTCGAAACCCTTGACTTGGATGGTCCAGCGTGGGTCCCGGGCGAGTTCGCTGTCGTCGCCCAGGAACATGCCCGCGGCCTCGGTCCGGCCCTTGAGTTGCCAATCCAGCCACGCGAGGGCCACGGGAGTGTACTCGCCGCCATGCGGCCGGCTGTACGTTCCGCCGTGGCCGACGTCGAGGTTGGTCATCGCCACGGGCACGTGGTCGACGCGGGCGAAGTCGTCCATGGCGTTGTTGTAGGCGATGTCGGTGGGGCCGCCCATGAGGTAGAGCACCGGGGCGTGGAAGTCGCGCAGGTCGTCCTTGGTGAGCGTGGGCATGAGCTTCATCGACGAGGGGGCGGGCAACACGCCGCTGTTGCAGACAACCGTGGTCCGGATACGCGGGTCGCCGGAGATCTCGATCGCCTGGAGGCCGCCGCAGGACATGCCCATCGCGGCGACCTGTGCGGTGTCGACGCGGCCGGCGTACGGGCTCGTGGCGGAGGCGTTTTCGGCGGTGATCCAGTCGAGCGCGGCGAGGAGCTGGTCCGCCCGGGTGGGCCGGCGGGAGGTCTCGTCGCGGTGCTCGATCTGGTCGAGCAGCCCGATGGCGAGGACGAGATAACCGTGGGAGGCGAGCTCGTTGAGGAAGTTCTTGTGCTCCTGCGTGGTGTTGGCGCAGGCGCCGTTGCCCCACAGCAGGACCGGGAGTTTTCGTCCCTCGCCGAACGGGGCGAGGTCGCGCGGGCGGAAGATCGTCATGCCCGGGAGCGTGGCTTCCTCGGTGGCGATGGCCGGATGGGGGCCGGTGCCGCCCTGTTCGATCTCGACGGTGCTCACCTGCGGCGTGGCGGAGGCCGGTGCGGCGAGCCGGTAGGCCTGCGTGAGGAATTGCGGAACCAGATCCGGCGCCTGGTACATGTTGACGTAGTAGAGCGCGACGAGGTCGTGCGCGGGGTCGATGATGTACTTCGTGCCGAACATGCCGCCCCAGGAGAAGGCGCGGTCCGAGACCTCCGGCACGGGTTTGAGCCCGCGGTGCAGCTCGAAGCCGAGGCCGAACTGGAAGCCCGGCGCGGCGCCGCTCTCCGGGGCGAGCCGGTCGATCGTGGTCATGAGCTCGACGGTCTCCGGTTTCAGGATGCGGTGGCCGTTGAACTCGCCCCCGTTGAGCAGCATCTGGCAGAACTTGGCATAGTCCTCGATCGGGCCGTTGAGACCGATCGCGCCCTCCGCGTACGTCTGCTGCGCGCTGACGGCGCCTTCGCTGTACAGGTTCGAGCCGGGCACGAGCTTGCCGTCGACGGTGCGGTAGGCCTTGACGAAGCGCGGCAGGTCGGCGGGCGGGTAGTACCAATCGGTGCGGTCCATGCCCAGCGGGGCGAGCACCTTCTCCTTCATGTATTCGCGCAACGGTTTTCCGGAGATGCGCTCGATCAGGTAGCCGAGCATGTTGCTGCTGATGTGGTATTCCCAACGCGTGCCGGGATCGAAACCGAGCGGGTACTTGGCCAGCGCCAGCATCTCCTCCTCGAGGTATTTCGCCTGGTAGTTGCCGCCGCCGGTGTGCTGCCCGGCCGGGGCCGGTTGCGGGATCGCATCGCCGAAGCCGGCGGGCGCCTCGCCCGGCGCGCCCTGCACGCGGCGCAGTTCGTGCACGAGGCCGGCGCCGAGCCCGGAGGTGTGGCTCATGAGGTGCGCGAAGGTCATCGGTGCGGCGGCGGGCCGCGTCTCGTAGGTGCCGTCCGGATTCACCTTGGTCAGCACCCGGTCGGGGATCCCGGGGAAGAATTTCGACACCGGATCGTCGATCGACACCAGGCCCTGCTCGACGAGTGTCATGAAGGCGACCGTGGTCACGGCCTTCGTCTGCGAGAAGAGCACGTAGTAGTCGTCGACGGTGGCGGGGATGCGGTTCTCGACGTCCTTCCAGCCGAAGGCCTTCCGGTAGACCACGGTGCCGCCCTGGGCGACGAAGCCGGTCACGCAGGGAACCTTGCCCTCGTCGACGAACGACTGCAGCAGCGCATCCATCTTCGTGATCGCCGCGGGGTCGGCGATGGCGGCGGCCGCGGCGGGCGAGTGGTCGAACTGCGGCGGTTTGATGGCTTCGGCGCGGCCGAGCGGCGGGAGCAGGAGCAGCGCGAGGAGGGTGGCGATCCGGGGTGTTTTCATGGAGAGGAAAGGCGACATTGAATGTTGGGCACGAAGGGGCGGCTGGCTGGTCAGGTGTTGGTGCCGGCGCGCGGCTTCGCGCGCCTGGTGCGTGCCGGAGCCCCGTTTTCGAGACCGTATTGGCGCATCCGCGTGGTCAGCCGATCGAGCAGCCGGGTCAGCTCGGCCGTCTCGGACTCCGTGAGCGCCTCCCGGAAAAGCTCCATGACGATGCGGTGGCGTTCCTGGAGTTTTTTGCAGAGCGACTGGCCCCGCCTGGTCAGTCCCACCAGACAGGAGCGACCGTCCGCGGGATTGGGGGTGCGCCGGATCAGGCCGTCGCGTTCGAGGGTGTCGAGCAGGCCCGTCAAGGTGCCGTTGGGCAGGTGCGTCGTCTCGACCAGGAGGCTGACGGGGCACTCGCCGATTTCGGCGAGCGTGTGCAGCACGGTGGCCAGACCGGGCGCCTGGGCGCCGAGTCCGACCGCGCGGAGAGTCTGATCGTTGAAGCGGCGGAAGCCCAGAGTCGCCTTGGCGAGGTGGAACGGCAGGTCTTCCAGGAGCGAGCGCGGCGTGGCCATGGATTGGGGCGGGGTGATTGTTTCGAGGCCGAAATAAAAACGGCGGGTTGTCAAACGTGTGGTGTGCGGCGGGCCCGGCTGTCGTCGGGAGGTCGCCGGTGCCCGAGCGCGGGTTTTGTTTGAATGCGCCGCGCGCGGTGGCGGAGACTGCGCGCATGAAACGTTACCTGGCCCTCGGAGTTCGTTGCGGTGTGGCGCTGTTGGCGGGATGGGGGATCGCGTGTCGTGCGGAGGAGCCCGCCCCCGCCGTTTTCGTGGTGCAGGCGCCCGATTTGGCGCTGAGCCCGCAGACCGGGGTGACGCGGCGGCATTGGTACGAGGCCGCGCGCCACCTGTTGGACGGCGCGTTCAGCTACGTGCACACGCTCGACGATCCGATGAAATTTCCGAAGCAGCCGGGCAAGAGCTACCCGCACGACGAGCGGCAGGTGCCCACGGAGAAGCTCGAGGGGCTTTGCCGCACGCTGTTCGTGGCGGTGCCGCTGCTGAAGGAGGACCCGGAGCTGGTGCTCAATCACATCAAGGTGGCGGACTACTATCGCCACCAGATCGGCCTGCTGGTCGATCCCGCCAGCCCGAGCTTCATCAAGCCGCGGGCCCCCGACGGCGGTCCGAGTCAGAACCTCGTCGAGTTCGGCGCGCTTGCGATCTCGCTGTTCGCCGCGCCTGAGGTGCTGTGGGATCCGTTGTCGCAGGAGCGTAAGGACGCGCTCGCGGCGGTGATGCTCAGCTACGGCGACGGGCCCACCGTCCCGTCGAACTGGAAGTTCTTCAACATCTTCGTCCTGAGTTTCTTCAAACAGCAGGGCTACCCGGTGAACGAGGCCCTGCTGGTGGACTATCTGGAGAAGTCGCTCGCCGACTATCGGGGCGAGGGCTGGTACAACGACAATCCCGCCTACGACTACTACAGCATGTGGGCGTACCAGCTCTACGGCATGCTGTGGTCGCAGTGGTTCGGCGCCGAGCACTACCCCGACCATGCGCGGCGCTTCGTCGCCAACTTCCGGGAGATGGAGGCCAACTATCCGTACCTGTTCGGTCGCGACGGGAAGATGATCCTGTGGGGGCGCAGCAACTCCTACCGCTTCGCCTCGGCGGGCGTGTTTCCGCTCATGGGCTTCGAGGATCGCCCCGACGTGAACTACGGCTGGATGAGGCGCATCGCCTCCGGCGTGTTGTTGCAGTTCATGACGCATCCGAAATTCATGGACGAGCGGGTGCCCACGCTCGGTTTCTACGGCCCGTTCGAGCCCGCGGTGCAGGTGTACAGCTGCCGGGGCAGCGTCTATTGGATGGGCAAGCTCTTTCTCGGTCTGCTCGTGCCCGCCGACAGCCCGTTCTGGACGGCGATCGAAAACGAGGGGCCGTGGGCCGGCCAGTTCGCGCCCGACACGGTGGTCAACTGGTTCCAGCCCGCGTCGCAGACCCTCATCACCGACTATCCCAACAGTGGTGCGGCCGAAGTGCGCGCGTGGTGCCACGAACGCGTGGCCAAGGATTGGCAGAAGTTCCGCTCGACCGAGAACTACAACCGTCTCGCCTACAACAGCGCCTTTCCCTGGCAGGCCGACGGCCCCGACGGCGCGGTCGCCATGAACTACGTGGTCGAGAATAAGGACCGGCAGTGGGAGGCGCTGCGCCTCTACACGTTCCGGGGTTACGAGAACGGCGTCTATCGGCGCTCCGCCGTGCTCGAGACCGATGAGCGCGTGCGTTTCGACCTGGCTGAGATGCCGATCCCCGACGGCATCCTGCGGGTCGACCGGCTCTCGGCCGAGCGCCCGCTCGCGGTGCGCTTTGGTCACTACGCGCTGCCGCAACTGCACGGCCCGGTGCGCGTCGCGGAACGGACCGAGGGCGGGCTCCGCGCCACTCTCGTCGACAATGGCGAATGGCAACTCGCGCTCGTGCCGTTGGCCGGGTGGGATCGGGCCGAGGTTGTGCCGTCCCGCGGCCTGCATCCGCAGGCCGACGAAAGTTCGGTGATCGACGTGGTCCACGCCTACGAGCCGCAGGCCGGGGCGCCGCATCTCTTTGCCACGCTTCTAGTGTGGAAACGCTCGGGCGAGGAATGGGCCACCGAAGAACTTTTCCCGGTCGTGTCGCTCGCTCCCGAGGGCGCCGACTCCTGCCGGGTCGAGTGGCGGGAGGGCGCTCCGTCCACCCTGCGGCTCGCCGATTGAAGCGCGCGGGTCAGTAGGTGCGTTCGCCGAAAAGGGCGGTGCCGACGCGGATCATGGTGCTGCCTTCGGCGATCGCGATGGCGAGGTCGCCGGTCATGCCCATCGAGAGTTCGGGCAACGGGTGGCCGAATTTCGCCACGAGTTCGTCGCGGATTTGGCGCAGGTTGGAGAACGTGAAACGCGCCACCGCGGGATCGTCGGAGAGAGGGGCGATGGTCATGAGGCCATCGACGCGCAGGGCGGTTTTGCCGAGCGCGTGCTCGAGCAGCGCGGGCGCCTCGGCGGGCTCGGCGCCGAACTTGGCGGGGTCGTTGCCGGCGTTGAGCTGCAGGAGGATGGGCAAAACCCGCCCGGCGGCGGCGGCCTCGCGGTCGAGCACGTCGAGCAGCTTGCGGCTGTCGACGCTCTGCACGCGGTCGAAGTGACGCGCGGCGAGCTTGGCTTTGTTGGATTGCAGATGCCCGATGAGTTCCCAGCGCACGCCCACGCCCAGGGCGGCGCATTCCGTCTGTTTGGCGGTGGCTTCCTGCACGCGGTTTTCGCCCACCGCGGCGAACCCGGCCGCGACGGCCAGCGCGACGGCCTCGGCCGGGTGGTTTTTCGTGACGGGCAGCAGGGTCACGCTGCCCGGGGCGCGGCCGGCGGCGGTGCAGGCGTGGGCAATCTGTTGGCGGACAGCGGCTAGCCCGTGATGAAAGGTGTCGGCAAGTTGCGGCATTACGGTCCCTACTCGGGGATTGCTAATTCATTAGCGGCTATTATCCAAAGCATAACCGTTTGGCGCCCCATGCAAATTGAGAACTTCAAGATATTCGCGGACTTGGTTGAAACGAAAAGCTTCTCGAAGGCTGCCAAGCTCAATGGAATCACCCAATCGGCGGTGAGCCAGCAGGCGCGTTCGATGGAGCGCCAGTTCAAGGCGCTGCTCATCGACCGCAGCCAGAAGCAGTTCCAGCTCACGCGCGAGGGGCAGCGGGTCTACGAGACCTCGAAGGACATTCTCAACCACTTCGAGAAGCTGCAGAGCGAGCTGCTCGAGATGAAGAAGATCATCAGCGGCACGATCCGGATCTCGACGATCTATTCGATCGGGCTCCACGAGCTGCCGCCGTACATCAAGACGTTCCTGCAGACTTACCCGGCGGTGAACTGCCGCGTCGAGTACCGGCGCTCGAATCTCGTTTACGAGGACATCCTGCACAACTCGGTCGATTTCGGCCTGGTGGCGTTTCCGCAGAAGGTCCGGCAGGTCGAGATCGTGCCGTTCCGCGAAGACCAGCTCGTGTTGATCACGCACCCGCAGCACCCGCTGGCGGAGTTCGCGCAGATCGAGATGAAGGAGCTTACCGGGCACAAATTCATCGGTTTCGACCCCGACATCCCGACGCGCAAAGCCGTCGATACCATTCTTCGGGACCACAAGCTCGAGATCGAGACGGTCATGGAGTTCGACAACATCGAGACGGTGAAGCGCGCCGTGGAAATCGATGCGGGCGTGGCGATCGTGCCGAAGGCGACGGTGTTGCAGGAGGTGGCGCAGGGCACGCTCAAGGCCATCTCGTTCGAGGGCAAGGCGTTCTCCCGTCCGTTGGCGATCCTCCATCGGAAGGGCAGGGTCCTCACGCCGGCGATGCGGCGATTCATCGAGGCGCTCACCTCGCCCCTGCCACCCGGGGCCGGTATCTGAGCATTCGGTCGAGTGTCGAGCGACGAGCGTCGAGGGGCCGATCCCAGAGCAGATCGAGCGAAGCGCTCGTGTTGGAAGCTCGCCCCCGATGGTTTGACGCGCGTCCCTCGACGCGCGCCTCTCGGCCGCATCATCACGTGTAGGAGTTCGGGCCGGTTCAACTATTCGCGCCGCTTCCGCATCTGTGGGAGCGGCGTTTTTCGTTTTCGGCGACCTCCCCGCGGTGGAAAAGCAAAGGGCCCGGCGAAAACCCCTTAACGCCGGGCCCATTGTTGTCTCGCTTCGCCTCACGGCGAAGCATCCATGTTACCCCAAAACCCGTTTTCACGGGCACATGGAGTTTAGCAGTGGCCGTGCCAGCCGCCTCCCTCGGCCAAAAAGAATTTTCGGCGGAGGTTGGCGGGCGTTTCTGCGCAGCAAATTGAGCACGGCTGTCTGTTAATGTGCAGGCAGGTGGCCGCCTTCCGCGTCCCCTGTCGGTTACCGCCCGAGCAGACGCCCGAGGTCGCCGAAGCTCGACAGCTTGGCCGGCTTCGCTGGCGGGAGCGGCTTGGGCGCGGCCGCCGGTTTTGCCGCGGGTGCAGTTGGCTCCGGCAGGGTGGGCGGCGGAGCACCGCCAACCAGCGTCGCGGCGGCACGGACCTCGGCCAGCTTCTGCTCGAGCTTCTTCTCCGAGGCGGGCTGCGCGGTGCCGAGTTCCTGGGCGAATACGCTCACGCGGAACTCCTCGACCAACCAGCGCAGCTCGCCGAGGCGTTGCGCGTGTTCGGCATTGCGCGGGAAACCCTTGGTCGCCTCCGCGAGGGCCTTCGCCCACGGCGCGACTTGTTGGGCGCGGCGGTGGTCCTTGCCGGGGTCCTGCCGCCAACGGTCGGCGCGTTTCTGCATCGCCTTCAGGTAGCGCGGCAGATGGGGGATCTGTGCCCACGGCGTGCGGACGAGGAAGCCGGGGCTGAGCAGCGCGTTCACCTCGTCGACCAGGCCGGCGTAGGGCTGGGGGTGGTTGAGCAGGGTGATGCGCAGCGCGAGCGCCTCGCGCAGCGGATCGATCAGCTTCCAGACGATGCCCTTGAGCGTCGCCCGCGCGGCGGCAACCCGTACGACGAAACCCTCGCGCGTGAGCGGGCTCACCGGCTGGGTGCAGATCCACAGGCGGATGCAGCTGAACGCCTCGGATTCCCACCGGCTCATCGGCATCAACACCACCGCGGCCGGACCGAGCTCGCGCAGGTCGCGCAGGTCACGCTCGAGCCAGGCGAGCTCCTTGGAGAGCTGCGCCTCGACCAGGGCGGCCACGCCGCCGGGGGTGGCCGCGCGGGCCTGCGCCTCGTTGTCGTAGAGTTTCAACGCCGCGGTCGCCTGCCCGCTGACGACCAGCGCCGGGTAGGCGTGCACCGGCACCCCCGCCGACTCCGCGATCACGATACGCGGTGGCAGGTCGCCGAAGGTCCAGTCGGTGAGACCGTCCTTCTCGTGCTTGGCGCGGGCCCGGCGCCAGGCCAGCGCGATCGAGTCGTCGGGGAGCTGGGAGAGCGTCTTCTCGTGGGCGTCGAGGGCGGAGCGCACCGCCTCGAGCTCGCGGCCGGCGGCGAGGGCCTTGCCCTGGTTGTCGACGACCTCCACGCGCACGCGCAGGTGGTTGGGCAGCTCCTCGGCGCGGAAATCGGCGGCGGAGAGCGCGATGCGGTAGTGCCTCGCGAGGTGGTCGGCGAGCACCTCGGCGAGCGGCCGGCCGTCGGCCTTGAGGGTGGCGGCGATGGTCTTGGCGGTGGCCTCGAGGGGCTGGAGCTGGACGCGTAGTGGTTTCGGCAATCCGCGCAGCAGGGCCGTGACCTTCTCCTCGAGGTGGCCGGGGACGAGCCAGTCGAGCAGCGCGGGCTGGAGCAGCTTCGCCTGGCGGTAGGGCAGGCGCAGGGTGACGCCGTCCTCCTCCGCGCCGGGCTTGTAGGTGTAGTCGAGCGGGAGGGCGCGGTTGTCGAGTCTGACCTGGTCGGGGAACCAGGCGGGATCGAACTCCTCGAGCGCGCCGAGCAGATCCTGCTCCTCCATGCGCAACCAGTTCGGCTCCGTGGTGACGTGGCGTTTCCACTCGCGCTGCAAGTCCTGCACCGAGGACACCGCCGCGGCGGCGAGGCGTTTGTTGTAGAAGTCGTAGGCGGCCTCCTCGAGCGTCATCCAGTGCTTCGAGCGCACCTGGGTCTGGATGGTGGCAACCTTGGCGCGCATGCGGCGGTTGAGATCGAGGAAGGGCAGGGTGGGCGTCTCGAGGGTGTCGGCGACGAGGGCCCCGCGGATGAAGATCTCGGTGGCGTGCGCGGGGTCGATGCGGCCGTAGTCGATGTGCCGGTTCTGGACCTCGAGGCCGTGCAGCAGGGTGCGCTCGCGCACGAGCACGCGGCCGGCGTCGACGTGCCAGTCGGGCTCGCCGTAGCTGCGCTTGAGGACGTGCTCGCCGAGGTCGAGCAGCCAGAGCGGGTCGAGGCGGGCGCAGGTGCGGGCGTAGAGGCGCGCGGTCTCGACGATCTCGGCGGCGAGAATCCAGAGATTCTTGACGGGCTTCTCGCCGCCTTTGGTCTTCGGCGCCTCGGCGCTCGCGGTGCGCTTGGTCGAGCGGAGGAAGAGCGTGGAGCCGGGGAAGACGACGGCCTTGCGGCTGCTGGTGGCGAGGAAGTTGTTGCCGTCGTCGCGCCGGGCGACGTTGGCGAGCAGGCCCACGAGCAGGGCGCGGTGCACGGCACGGTAGCGCTCGCCGCCGAAACGCCAGTCGTCGGTCTTCGCGCTTGTGCCGCGGCCCCGTTCCCCGTTCCGAGTTCCGCGCTCGGCGTTTCTCTCCGGTTTCCCGTCTCCGGTTTCCGGTTTCTCCAGGCCGTCCTCGGCCGTATCCGCTTCGTCGTGGGGAACCTGCCATTCGTCGGTGTCGAGTTCGGCGACGGAGGCGGAGAGCTGGGAATGCACGTCGAACCACTCCCGCATGCGGTTGAAGTTGAGGAAGTGCGCGCGGCAGAACTTCTTCAAGCGCCCGAGGGAAAGCTTCTTCGCCTCGTCGTGGTAGGCGTCCCAGATGTGCAGGAGGGTGAGGAAATCGGAGTCGGGATGGACGAACTTGCGGTGGGCGGCATCGGCGGCGGCCTCCTCGTCGGTGGGGCGTTCGCGCGGATCCTGGATACTCAGGGCGGCGGCGATCACGAGCACCTCGCGCAGGGCGCGTTCGTCGCGGGCGTGCAGGAGCATGCGGCCCACGGTCGGGTCGACGGGGAGTTTCGCGAGTTCGCGGCCGAGGCCGGAGAGGCGTCGCGGGCGCTCGGGGTCGGCGGGTTCGAGGGCCCCGAGTTCATCGAGCAGGGCGTAGCCGGCGGCGATGGCGGCGGGCGCGGGCGGATCGATGAAGGGGAATGTCTCGATCTCGCCGAGACGGGCGGCGAGCAGGCGCAGGATGACCTCGGCGAGGTTGGCGCGCTGGAGCTCGGGCTGGGTGAAGAGCGGGCGGCGGGCGAAGTCCTCCTCGGAGTAGAGGCGGATGCACACGCCCTCGGACACGCGGCCGGCGCGGCCGGCGCGCTGGTTGGCGCTGCTCTGCGAGACGGGCTCGATGGGCAGGCGCTTGGTGCGGGTGCGGGACACGTAGCGGCTCAGGCGCGCAAGGCCGCTGTCGACGACGAACTTGATGCCGGGGATCGTGAGCGAGGTCTCGGCGACGTTGGTGGCGATGACGATCTTGCGGGCCTGGCAGGGGGCGAAGACGCGTTGCTGGTCGGCGGCGGAGAGGCGGCTGAAGAGCGGCAGGAGTTGCACGCGCCCGAGGTCGCGGTGGTCGAGCTCCTCGGCGGTGTCGCGGATCTCGCGCTCGCCGGGCATGAAGATGAGGATGTCGCCGCCGCGGGACTGCGCGCAGATGCGCTCGACGGCGGCGACGGCCGCGTCGACCACGGTGAACTCGCCCGACTCCTCGCGCAGTTCGTCGAGCGGCGCGTAGATCGTCTCCACTGGATAGGTACGCCCGCTCACCTCGATGATGGGTGCGTCGCCGAAGGCGGCGGAGAACTTGCGGGTGTCGATCGTCGCGGAGGTGATGACGATGCGCAGATCGGGTCGGCGTTCGCGCAGGCGGTTGAGGTGGCCGAGCAGGAAGTCGATGTTGAGCGAGCGTTCGTGCGCCTCGTCGACGATGATCGTGTCGTAGCCGCGCAGGTCGCGGTCGCCCTGGGCCTCGGCCAGCAGCATGCCGTCGGTGAGGAATTTGACGACCGTCTGGCGCGAGGTCTGGTCGTTGAAGCGGATCTTGCAGCCCACCTCGCGGCCCCAGGGCACGCCGAGCTCCTCGGCCACGCGGCGGGAGACGGAGAGCGCAGCCACGCGGCGTGGCTGGGTGCAGGCGATGCGGCCCTGGCGTCCGCGGCCGGCCTCGAGGCAGAATTTCGGCAACTGGGTGGTTTTGCCGGAGCCGGTTTCGCCCGCGAGGATCACGACGGGGTGGGTGCGGATCGCGCGCACGATCTCCTCGCGGCGCGCCGAGATCGGCAGCTCCGGAGGGAAGTCGAGCCGCCAGGCGGGCGGGCCCGGTCGGCGTTGGTGCGGCGAGGAGGACATGGGTGAGGCGGAGAGTTGTCCCGCAAAGGAGCCGTCACGTGAAGCGCGAAACGAGGGGCGGGTGGCGCAGTGTGTGGTTCGGGGGGGGGCGGAAGGGGAATCGTAGGCAGGGGCGCCAAAGCCTCGGTTTTGCGGACTGGTTGGATTGTATCGCGCGAAACGAACGCACCAATGGGCCCGTTGGTGCACTCGGCGTGTTGACGCGGATTGCGGACGGTCGTTGGCATGGGTTCGCTGCTTGTCGTGCGTTGTTGGATAGAACAGTGTGGCTCAGCTCCCCGCTCCTTCACCGCAGTTCCGAACCAGTGAGGTGGTCGCAAAATGCGACCTCAAGATCATGAGCGAATCCGACCTTGTTCCGTTGGAACCGATCCAGTCCTGCATTCTTGTCCTGCGAGGAGTGCGGGTGATTCTCGATGCCGACTTGGCGCGCCTATATGGCGTGACGACCAAGCGGCTCAACGAGCAGGTGAAGCGAAATGCGCGGAAGTTTCCCGAGGATTTCTGCTTCCAGCTGAACCTCAAGGAAGCAGCGAACTTGAGGTCGCATTTTGCGACCTCAAGTTCGGGCGTGCATGGCGGTCGCCGCTATGCCCCCTTCGCCTTCACCGAGCATGGCGCCATCCAGGCTGCCAACGTGCTCAACAGTGAGGCGGCGGCCGAGATGAGTGTGCATGTGGTGCGGGCGTTTGTCCGGCTCCGCCAAATGGTGGTGAACCACAAGGCGATCGCGGCGAAGCTGGCCGAGCTCGAGCACCGGGTCGGCGCGCATGACGAGCAGTTGGCGGCCGTGATCGAGGCGATCCGATTACTTACCGCGCCCGAAGGGGGGCGACATCGGCGCAGAATCGGATTCGTGCCTTGAACGATTGCCGGTCGGGTCGGCCAACAGCACGCCCGAGGCAACTCGTTGCGGCCAACCGCTTTCACAACATCGTTACCGGAAACGATTTCGGTTTTCCGGCGCCGGGCCGATCTACCCCAGTCCTTCCCGATGACTTGTAGTGAAGACTATATCAAGCAGCTCGACACCGTGGGTTTCCCGGCGGCGCCGGAGGTGGTGCTGCGGTTGTCGCAACTGTTGCGCACGGAGTGGGTGATGGCCGAACAGCTCGCGGAGGTGGCGATGCTCGACGCCACCGTCTCCGCGCGGGTGTTGCGGCTGGCCAACTCGGTGTATTTCCGGGGCAAGGGCGTGAAGTCGATCGCGGAGGCGGTGATCCGCATCGGAATCGATGGGGTGCGCGATGTGGTCTATGCGTTGTCGCTGATGCGGACGCTGCGGCCGATGCAGTTTTCCCATCGGCAGTATTGGAAGCATTGCCTGGCGGTGGCGCAGACCACGCAGATCCTGCAACGGCGTGCGACGAAGGTGATGGTGTCGCCTTCGGAACTCCACGCGGCCGGCCTGCTCCATGACATCGGCATGCTCGTGCTCGATCGTACGCTGGGTGTGGGCTACGGCCGCATGCTCGCCATCGCCCACGAGAGCGGGCGGCCGCTCTTCGAGGTGGAACGCGAGATGATCGACACCGACCATGCCGACGTGGGCGCGCGGCTGCTCGAGCATTGGCATCTGCCCGACGCCCTCGTGAACGCCACCGCGGCGCACCACGACCCGGCCGGGGAGGGCGATCCGGTCGCGCAGGTCGTGTATCTGGCCGACTTCATCTGCAACCTCCACGCCGTGCACAACGGCACCGCCTATCGCCCGGAGACGAGCGCCTCCGAGGTCTGGCAGGCGCTGGGGATCCCGGAGTCGGACCTGGGTGACATTCTGGCCGAAGTCGACGCCAGTCTCGACAAAGCCGATGCGATCCTCTCGGTGGCGGCGTAGCGAATAACCGATCGACGATCGGTGGATGGTCGAGCGGCCGGTGCCGCCGCCGACCGGGCCTCGCCCCGCTTCGTCGGCTCCTGTGGTGAATTCGGTTTGAAACACCGCGGGAGCCGCGCCGCACGTTGACCCCAACGTCGCACCTTTCGACGGTGTGCGGTCGGCCAATCTCCGTCCCCGCATGTTCCCCACGCGTTTTCTTCTCGGCGCGAGCCTTGCGCTTGCCTGCAGCACCCTCCCGCTTGGCGCTCTCGTCGACCGTGACGGCGACGGCGTGTCCGATGTGTGGGCGGCGCGGCATCCGCAGGTGGGCGAGGCCGCGGCCGACGACGACGGCGACGGCTTCTGCAACCGCACGGAGGCGCTCGCCGGCACCGATGCGCTCGATCCGGGGGAGCGCCCCGAGGCCTCGCTCCGCCCCAACCCGGCCGGCGGCCTGCGGCTGCAATGGCGGGGCGTCGTGCATCGTCGCTACCGCATCGAGACCGGCACGGATCTCGCGACCTGGGCGCCGGCCAACGAGTTCGTGTACAGCGGCGATGGCACCGAGATCAGCCACCTCGTGCATGCGGCGTTCGGCGCGGTGGACGCGCGTCGGTACTGGCGGCTCGCGATCGAGCAGGCCGACAGCGATGGCGACGGTTTTGCGGACTGGGAGGAGCGCGCGCTCGGAACCGATCCGAATGCCGCCGCGGTCGCGCCGGCGTTGCCGGTGGCCCCGGCGCCGCCCGCGTGGTTCCAGACCCGGCTCGAGGCCTTGGCGGCGCCGCAGCTCGCGAGGGTCCAGTCCACCCCGGTCAAGATCCCGGGCCGGCGCGAGCAGGTGCTCGACGCGCAGGTCAACGACCGCAACCGCGTGTGGGCCAACGTGGCGCCGGGCTTCGCCAACGTCGTCTACGATGCCCAAGTTTCTGGAGACACGATCACCGCGCTGCTCGACCTCGGCGGGGTGGTGCAGTCGCGCGACGGCGGGGCGACGTGGCGCCACCTCACCTACGACCTCACCGGCAACGGCACGCACCGGTTCTTCTTCTCCTTCGACATCTCCCCCGCGAACCCGCGGGTGCTGGTGGTCGGCAGCCAATACCTCTCCCGCTCCGAGGACGGCGGCCGCACGTGGACCGAGGTGCGCGATCCCGCGCTGCCACCGGTCGCGCTCGCCGAAACGGCCGGCACCGACGGCGCACCCGAACGCACGGTGTTCGGCAAGGTGCGCTTCAACGCCGACGGCTCGCGGGTCTTCGCCGCGCTGGGCGCGTTCGGACACGACCGTGCGGAACGCTACGGTTGGGAGACCCAGATGGCTGCGCGTTTCGACTCGAAACGGCTCTACGTGGGCGACGCCACGGCGCGCAATTTCCGCGAGATCCGGCTCGGCACCGCGTTCGCCGGCGTGCGCTGCATCGCGCCCGATCCGCGAAACGCGGAAGTGGTGTACGTGTCGTTCGGTGACGGTTCGCTCCACGTGTCCCGCAACGCGAGGGCCGCGGTGCCGACCTTCACGGAGCTGCCGGTCGAGGCCGGATACCAGGTCATCGACATCGCGCCCTCGCCCCACGTTGCCGGCGACCTGCTGCTCACGCTGATGTCGAAGGCGAAGGTGACCGTGGGGAAATTGCTGCGGGTCGCCGATGCGGGCGACGGAGAGCTCTCGGGCTCGGCGGTGGAGTTCAAGGACGGTCTCGGCGGCCACATCCCGTCGCACTCGCTGCTCATGGCGCGGTGGGACCCGCGCACTGCCACGCGCGTATTCGTGGGTCGGGGAGGCGTCGACTTCATCGTGGTCTCGGACGACGACCTCGAGACTTTCCGGCGTGCCTACATCCCCGCGGCGTTGCGGCACGGCGAGCCGGCGCACTACGCGCAGCCGCACTGGTTTGCGCTCGACCGCGACTCCAGTCGCGCCATCGCGTGGTCGACGATCGGCGCGTGGCGCAGCGAGGACCGTTTCGCCACGTGGGAGGACCTGTGGATGAAGCGGGCCGACGGGTTCTTCGCCAACAAGGGCGTGGGCTTCGCGGAGTGCGTGGGTTCCTTCGGGATGGGCAGCGACAACGTCTACCTGTCCACGACCGACCACGGCGTTTTTCGCAGCGACGGGCCCGATCGCACGCGTTGGCGTCGCGTGTCGCCGGACAACGGCACGGTGCTCGACGCGGAGAGCGGCTTCGTCGGCAAGCTCTACCTGCCGGTCGGCGTGTCGCCCGACGAAAGCTGGCTCTACACCATCGCTCGCGATGGGGTGGGGCGGGAACTGTATACGAAACCCGATTGCAGACTGCTCCGCTCCCGCGATCGCGGCGCGACCTGGTCCGATGTGACTGCGGCGGTGTCGGGTTCCGGCCTGCTGCCGGCCGGCCATGAGTGGCGCCGGATCGGCGTGAGCCCGGATGGGCGTTCCCACTGGCTGCTCGCGAAGGAGGCGCTCTATGTGTCAACCGACTCGGGTGCGACGTTTGCCCGTGTCGTCCATTCCCTGCCGGCGGGAAGCGCTGGCGTCGCCTACATCGACTACGCGTACGACGCGCCGCGGCGCCTGCTCTACGTGGCGACCAATGGCGGTCTGCTGCGCAGCCGCGACGGTGGGGCGAGCTGGGAGCGGTTCGGCGAACTCTATCTGGCCGGCATCGGCGTGACGGGCGCGGGCGACCTCGTGCTCGGGATCGAAAACGAGCTGGTGGTGATTCCGCCCGCGGCGGTGGAGTCGCTGGCCGCCGCGGGCCGTTTCGCGCCGTACTTCATCCGGGAGGCGGGCCACGTTCGTGCCACGATCGGCGATACGGTCGAGGAGGCCGCGTCGTCCCAGGGCATCTTCCAGCGGATCTCCTGCCGCGGCGACACGGTGGTCGCGGCGATCGGGGCCGGGGCGCGGACCGGCAACCGCGTCTGCGGTGCCGGAGTGCTGCTCTCGCGCGACGGCGGGCGAACCTTCCGCTGGGCGACCTACAACCTCCCCAGTGCCCAGGTGTTCTGCTCGGCTGTCACCGAAGACGAGATACTGTTGGGCTGTGCCGGCGGGGCGTTTCGGTGGGATCTGAAGGCGCTCGATGCGAATCCCGCGCCGGGGCGCGAGTGAGCGCGCGGTGGGTGCCGGGCCCGAGCCAACCCGGTCTCCGGGCGGAGGCGGGCGTGAATTCCGTTTCAAAGCCGTGCGGGGAGCTTCGCGGCGGTTGACCTTGCGGCGCGTCGCGTTTCGCCTCGGGACGCATCCCCATGCACCCCCCACGCACCATTCTCGGCGCGAGCCTCGCGCTGCTTCTTGCCGCGCCGCTCGCGGCCATCATCGACCGCAACAACGACGGGCTCTCCGACGTGTGGGCGGCGCTGTACCGCTTGCCGGCGGGGACGTCGGCCGCCGCGGACCTCGATGGCGACGGTTTCACCAACGCCCACGAGGCGCTCGCCGGTACGGACCCGCTCAATGCCGCCAGCCGCTTCTCGGCCGCGCCGCAGACGGATGCCGCCGGAAACCTCGTGCTGCGCTGGCGCGGGGCGTGGGGCAAACGCTACCTGGTCGAGAGCAGCGCGGATTTGGTGACATGGGCCACGGAGCCCGAGCTGCACATCGGCCGTGGCCAGGAGCTGAGCGTGATCGTGCGCGCGGCCGGAGCCGCGGCCGAAGCGCGGCGTTACTGGCGCGTGGTGGTGGCCGATGTCGACACCGACGACGACGGCATGACCAACGCCGAGGAAATCGAGCTCGGCAGCGATCCGACCGTCGCCGATGCCACGCTCGGCACGCCGCGCGTCTATGGCGTCGAGTATTTTGTGAGTCCAAACGGCAACGATACGAACGACGGTACGAAGGCCGCGCCGTTTCTCACGCTGGAGAAAGCGCAGGCTGAGGTGCGCACGAAGATCGCCGCGGGCATGCCGGCGGGCGGCATCGCCGTGTGGTTGCGTGGTGGTGTGTATGAGCGCACGACGACGCTCGCTTTCGGCGAGCCCGATTCCGGCACGAGCGCCGCGAACTCAGTCGACTGGCGCGGGTATCCCGGCGAGGAGGTGCGGCTGATCGGCGGCCAGCGCCTGCCTGCGAGCGGGTTCACCCTCGTGACGAGCGCCTCGCCGATCTGGAGCCGGCTCGATGCCACCGCGCGCGGCAAGGTGCGGCAGATCGATCTGAAGGCGCTCGGTATCGCAGACTTTGGCACGTTGAAGGAGCGCGGTTTCGGCAAGGCGTTTGTCGCCGCCCTGGAATTGGCGGTCGATGGCAACCCGTTGCCGCTCGCCCGTTGGCCCGATGTCGACCAGCACACGATGCCCGATATCTACGGGCCGAGCATCACGGTCCTCTCCGGCACGAGCGTGCCCGCTGTCGGCGGCACCTACCGGCGCGAGGCCACGACGGACGGCGTGCTGCGCTTCAAGCGTGAGGGCTTGGTCGGCGGCGAGCAGTTCTATCTCTATCGCTACGCGTGGACCAACAAACTCAAGCAAAACGAATGCAACTGGTACATCGCGCCGTCACTCACGGCCGGTACACCGCCCGCGAACGACTTTCCCTCGGACGAGAAAGTTTCCTGGGCCTGTCAGAACCAGGCGGAGCCCGGGCATTTCTTTCGCACCTACGTGAAATACAATTCCGCCGGGAGCCCGACCGTGTGGTTCCCCGACCGGATCAAGCACGGCTACGCCTTCACCCGGTCGATCGCCGATACTTATGAATTCAACTACGGTCGCGGCGTGGGCGACCGCCCACGCCGCTGGACCGCCGCGCCGGACGCGTGGGTGGCCGGTTACTGGAAAGTCGCCTTTCTCGAGGCCCATCGGCGAATCACCCGGATCACCGCCCATGCCGGGTACACCGGGATCGAGTTTGCTCCTTCGCCCCATGAAAAACCCCTGGGTAGCGAGGATGTGATGACGATGGGGGCGGATCAGCCGTGGTTTGCCTACAACCTGCTCGAGGAGATCACGCGCCCGGGCGAGTGGTACCTCGACCGCTCGAGCGGGCTGCTCTATCTCTGGCCGCCGGCTGGGTTCGGCCCCGGCTCCGATGTCGTCGTCTCGCGGCTGGAGGCGCCGTTGGTGACCCTCACCGCGGCGAAGCACCTCGGGTTCGCCGATCTCGTGGTCGAGGCGGGCCGCTGGCGCCAGGTGAGCGCGAAGGACTGTATCGGACTTTTATTTGCGCGCACGACCTTCCGCAACGCCGGAGACTCCGCGCTGCATTTGGAGAACGCTTGGCAGACGAACGTGCGCCGCTGCCGCCTGCTCGACTGCGGCGCCGCCGCGATCTGGATGAGCGGCGGCGATCGCAAGACGCTCACGCGTTCCGGCAACGTGATCGAGGACTGCGAGTTCGCCCGCTATGGTCGTTTCCAGACCAGCGGTGTGCAGGCCCTCTATCTCGAAGGCTGCGGCACCGTCTTCCATCACAACCGCGTGTCCGACGTGCCCGACCGCGCGGTCGGCTACGATGGCAACGAGCACCGGATCGAAGCCAACGAGCTCGGCGGCATCTGCCGGCTCAGTGGCGATGCCTCGGCCATCTACTCGGGGAGCTGGGACGTGCGCGGCAACATGGTGCACGGCAACTTCATCCACGACGTGGGCTCCTCCCTCTTCCACCAGGAGACGCACGGTGTCTACATCGACGACGGTGGCGCGGGCGGCGATGTGCGGGACAACTTCTTCTACCGGATCGACGGCGCGGCCTTCTTTTTCAACGGCGGGCGCGACAACGAGGCGGAGCGCAATCTCGTGGTGGACTGCTATGCGGCGCTGCGCACCTCGCAGCGGGCGCTCACCCTGAAATCCGATACGATCCAGACGCTGCTGAACAAGCTGCATGCGGTAGGCTACCGCAGCGTGAAGTGGACTACCGAGTATCCGGAATGTGCGTTGATCCCGGGCACGTTGGCCGCGATCGAGGCCGCGAAGGATACCTGGCTCACGCCTCGTGGCTGCCTCGCGAAGTCGAACTTCGGGTGGCGCAACGGCTGGCACTTCTTCCAGGACCTGCCGACCGCCAAGCAGTACTTCACCGACGGGGCCAAGCTCGAAGATGACAACACCCTCGACACCGATCCGCTCTTCGTCGACGAAGTCGCCGGCGACCTGAGCTTGCGGCCCGAGTCGCCCGCGTGGGCCACGCTCGGCTGGACGAGCGACACCAATCCCTTCAAACGCGCCGGCATCCGTGAGTAGCGCGGGATGAATCGGGCCTGGAGCGAACTCCTGGCCCGAGCTCTCCTCGGTCTCCGGTTGGTGGGGCGGGCACCGCAACCGCGTGGGTCTCGTCGTGAATTCGTCCTGAAAGCGGGCACCTAGCCACCCGGGCGGTTGACCCGGGGCCGCCCGGCCCGCGGTATGGTCCGTCGCTCGCGACCCATCCCCACATGCTTCCCCACCGCACCATTTTGGTCGCGGGCCTAGTGCTCGCCCTCGGCCTGTCGCCGCTCTCTGCCATCGTCGACCGCAATGGCGACGGTCTGTCCGATGTCTGGGCGGCGCTGTACCGCTTGCCGGCTGGGGCGACAGCCGCTGCGGACTCCGATGGAGACGGCTTCACCAACGCCCAGGAGGCGCTCGCCGGCACGGATCCGCTCGACGGGGCGAGCCGGTTTGCCGCCGCGCCGCAGTTCGACGCTGCCGGCAACCTCGTGCTGCGTTGGCGCGGCGCGTGGGGCAAACGCTACCGGGTCGAGAGTAGCGAAGATTTGGTGACGTGGACCGCGGAGCCCGAGCTGCACGTCGGCCGCGGCGAGGAGCTGAGTGAGATTGGGCGGGCAGCCGGTTCTCCCGCGACCGAGACGCGCCGCTACTGGCGCGTGGTGGTGGCCGATGCCGACACCGACGGCGACGGCATGAGCAACGCCGAGGAGATCGAGCTCGGCAGCGATCCGACGGCGGCCGATGCCACCAAGGGCACGCCGCGCGTCTATGGCGCCGAATATTTCGTGAGTCCAAACGGCAACGACGCGAACCTCGGCACGAAGGCCGCGCCCTTTCTCACGTTGGAGAAGGCGAAGGCGGCGGTGCGGACCCGCATCGCCGCCGGCGTCCCGGCCGGCGGCATCGCCGTGTGGCTGCGCGGCGGTATCTACGAGCGCAGCGCTTCGCTCACGCTGGGCTCGCTCGACTCCGGCACCGACGCGACGCACTCGGTGGATTGGCGCGGTTATCCCGGCGAGGAAGTGCGGCTTGTCGCCGGCAAACGGTTGCCCGCGAGCGCGTTCACGGTCGTTGCCGCCACGTCACCGATCTGGGACCGGCTCGACGACTCGGCGAAAGGCCGGGTGTGGCAGGTCGACCTGAAACCATATCTGGGAATCACCGCGCAATCGAGCGAGGCGGAGAGGACCGCGGCGTATGGAATGTTGCGCACGCGTGGGTTCGGCCGGGATGGCGGGGCGGCGCTGGAGATTTTCGTGGATACGCAGCCGATGCGGCTGGCGCGCTGGCCGGATGTGGGTGTCACGCAGATGACCACGCCGGACATGCAAGGCGACACCTTCACGCTCTACGGCGATTCGACGCCCGGCGTTGCCGGTACCTACACCAAGTTTGCGACGCTCGACGGCGTGTCCGCATTCCGGCGCGACGAGCTGGTCGATGGCCTGCAGTACTACCTGCGGCGCCACTCCTACGACGACGGCGCCGGTGGCCGGAACGTGCTCTGGGTCGTGACCACGGTGGCGGAGGACCGCTGGCCGTACGGCGCCGCGGGCCAGAGCTGGCAGTGCTGGGGGAGCGAGCCGGGCGCGTTCACGCCGCTGGGCGGTACCGCCTCGGCTGGCACGCTGTTCGCGCTCGATCCCGCGCGGCTCAACAACGGCTACGCACACACGACCACTCCGATCACGACCACCAGCTTTTCGTACGCGGACGACCGCCCGGCGCGCTGGCTCCAGGCCCCGGATGCGTGGGTCGACGGCTACTGGTGCTGGAGCTGGGCGGAGTACCACCTGCCGGTGGCCGCGATCGATCCGGTTGGTCGTTCGATCTTGTTGGCGCAGGCACCGGCGGCGTACGGCATCAAGCCGGGCACACCCTGGTATGCCTACAATTTGATCGAGGAGATCACCGAGCCCGGCGAGTGGTACCTCGACCGCACTTCCGGCCTGCTCTATCTCTGGCCGCCGGTCGGGTTCAGCCCAACCTCCGACATCGTGATATCGCGGCTGGAGGTGGCGCCGCTCAATCTCGACCACGCGCGGCACGTCACGTTGCGCGAATTCACGGTCGAGTGCGGGCGCCAGAATCTGGTGACGCTGTGGGAGTGCAACGACGTGGTGCTGCACGGGCTGGTGCTGCGCAACTCCGGCGGCGGCGCGGTCACGATGAACGGCTACGCCGCCACGGCGGCGCAGAACAACCGCGGCAATGTCGTGCGCCGCTGCCGCATCGCCGGCACCGGGCACACGGCCGTCTGGCTCAACGGCGGCGTGCCCGCCTCGATCACTCCGGGCGGCAACCGGCTTGAGGATTGTGAACTCCACGATTTTGCCCGGTTCCAGTTCAGCGGGGTGGCCGGCGTGCGGCTCACGGGTTGCGGCAATGTCGCTCGGCACAACCGCATCCATTCGGCCGGGTGCGGCGCGATCACCTTCCGCGGCAACGAGCACATGATCGAGGCGAACGAGACCTCCGACGTCTGTCGGGAGGGCAGCGATGCCGGCGCCATCTACGGCGATTCCGACTGGGGCGCGTACGGCACGGTGGTGCGCGGCAATTTCATCCACGACATTGTGAGCCTGACCGGCAGCGACGATGTGCACGGCGTCTATCTCGACGAGACGATTGCCGGCGTGCGGTGCGAGGGGAACCTCGTCCACTCGGTCGCCGGCTACGCCTTCAAGATCAACGGCGGCCGCAACAACGTGATCACCCACAACCTCGTGGCCCGTTGTGGCGGTGCGCTCACGGTCGCCGACTGGGGGTTGTCGGAACTGCGCACCCAAGAGTGGCTGCTCCAGGGGCGGCACGCCGCGCTGCTCTCGCTTGGCTACCGCGCGGAGCCGTGGCTCTCGGCGTACCCGTTCTGTGCCGAGATGCCGGACACGTGGGCGGCGGTGAAGGCCGAGGCCGACACCTGGCTGGCGCCGCGCGGCTGCGTGTTCGCCGGCAACCTCGTCTGGCAGTCCCGCAAACCCTGGATCGCCGGCGAAACCTTCGTGCGCGACTACTTCACCAACGGCACCGCGGTTGCCGACGAGAACCTGCCCGACACCGATCCGCTCTTTGGCGACGAGGCGGTCGGCGACCTGCGGCTGCGGCCGGAGTCGCCCGCGTTCGCCCTTCCCGGTTGGGAGGAGTTCCCGTTCGAGCGGGTCGGTGTGCGCGAGTAGGGGACCGGAGCTGTCGAGTCGCCTACGGCATGTTGTATTTGTGTGTGACGCTGACCGTGCCGGAGGCCGCCGCGCAGGTGTTGGCGATGTCGGCGCGTAGTCCGATACCGCCGGCGTCGTTTTCGCCGAGGCAGTTGGCGGCTAGAGTGACGGAGATGCCGGAAACACCCGAGACCGTCCTACCTCTGCAGCCGATTGCCGCGATGGCGCGGAGGCCGATGTAGGTGGAGCTGGTCCCATGGCAATTGGTGGCGCTACCGCTGACCGATATTCCGACTCCGGCGTTCGCGGTACCGGTGCAATCGACCGCATCGATGGCGCTAATTCCGTGGGCTCTGTTGCTTTGGCCGACTGTCTTGCCGAAGCACCCGAAGGTGCGGCTGGCGTTAATGGCGGTTTCGCCGCAGTTGTCGGCCGTGCAGTCGCGTACGACCGGTGCTTCGATGCCGGTGGTGCCGCAAGTGTGGACTTGGCAGTGCTCGACAACGCCGGTGTCCGAGTCGAAGGGCCCGGAGAACTTGATCCCGAAATTTCCGACCTCCCTCACGGTGACGTTGCGGATGGTAACTGTTTTGGCGCTGACGGTCCCCACGTAGACCCCGCCACTGAATCCGGTCCCATCGAACTCACCATTGGTGATGGTTCCGGATCCTCGGATGTGTCCGTTCTCGATGACGATTTGGCGGACGTTGCCGACAAAAACTCCGTATCCGGTTGGTGAGGTGGCGTTGGAGGAGATCGTGAATCCGTTGAGGTCCAGAGTGATGTTGTTTCCGGAGATCGTGATCCCGTTTCCGGAAGAGACGGTGACGTTGCCCACCAGCACGTAGGAACCGGGCTTTCCGATGGTGAGGTTGGAAGTGCTGCCGCCGACTTTGCCGATCGGAACGCGGGCTTCGAGCTGGTCGAGGCTCTTCATCGTTGGCGCCGGGGCGTCGGATGGCGTGAGGGCGCCCTGGGCAAGGGCGAGCGCGGGCAGCGCGAATAGGGCGAGGAGTAGTGCTTTCATGGGCGGCCTGAGATGGACGGTGGCGGATGGACGATGGTGGATGGGGACCGGCGTGAGCGAGGCGGCGCGAGCAAGCTCGCTGACCTACGGGCTGAATGGCTTCGCCATCCAGCTACGGTGAAGGGGTGGGGTGCCGAAACGCTTGGCCCGTTCTGCTACGGGCCGGCTCAGCCGTAGTCATTCGAGTCGAGTGACGAGGGACGAGCGTCGAGTGCCGGAGTTTCGGAGGCAGATCGAGAGCCCCCTCGGGCAATCGCTTTGTGCACAATTGGATTGGCGCTCGCCACTCGACGCTCGACTCTCGTCTGCATCATCATGGCTCAGGGCGCCTGTAGCGGGAGCACGGCGACGGCGCGGAAGAAGTGGCGGGTGTTGCCGGTGAAGCTGAAGGTGCGGGCGGTCGTCGTGCCGCTGTCGGGGGCGAAGGTCCCGAGGCCCGAGTCGGTCCAGGCGGACAGATCGGTGGAGTGGTGCAGCTGGTAGCGGCGGGAGGGTTGGCTGGTGAAGGCGAGGTCGACCGTGGTCTGGCCGTTCGAATACGTGTGGGAGACGATCTTGAGGTAGTCGTTCGCGTCCATCGGATCGGTGTCGGCGATGGCCTCGGATGCGTCGCTCATGCCGTCACCGTCCTGGTCGGTGCCGATGCCGGCGGTGGTGAGGTTGCCGAACCACTTGGTCTCCCAGTTGTCGTCGATGCCGTCGGCGTCGGTATCCGGGCGGTTGATGTTCTGGACGGCGAGGTAGCCGGTGCCAAGGTTGACCCAGCCGATGTTGGCGCCGTAGGCGAAGCCGTGGAACTCGCCGTCATCGAGGTCGAAATGGGGACGGTTGGGGTCGTTGGGGTCGGCGGTCCACTGGAAGTTCACCCAGCCGCAGTTGGCGGAGTAGGCGTAGCCGGAGAGGTTACCGCAGCCGTCCTGGTTCACGCCGAAGTCGTCGGCGGAGTTGTTGGCGTAGCTGTGGCCGTTGGCGGGGGTGCCGTCGCCCATGCGGATCCAGCCGATGTTGGCGCCGTAGATGTTGCCGGCGAGGAAGGTCTCGTTGACGTCGATGGCTGCGCGGTTGATCGGGGCGACGTTGATCCAGCCGCAGTTGGCGGAGTAGGCGTAGGTGGGCGGGGTGCCTTGGGCGAGAAGCGCGACCGGAGCGGCGAGCGAGGCGAGGAGGGCGGCGGGCAGGGGGCGGAAGGCGGAGGACATGGGATTTGCGATTTGAGATTGCCGGTTGGCGATTGGGCGGAGGGCGGGCGGCGGTCAGGGTTTGAAGAGGCCGAGGCGGGCGAAGCGGAGGTCGGCGTTCTGGGTGGCCAGCGCAACGTTCTGCGTCTTCACGGTTTGGATTTCATCCCAGAGTTGCTGGAGCGTCTTCATGGTCGGCTCCGGGGCGGCGGTCGGGGTGAGCGAGCCCTGGGCAAGGGCGAACGCGGGCCACGCGAGCAAAGTCGCGAGCAGGGTGATCAGGCGGGAGTTCATGGCAGTGGCCGGTTGGGACGGCGGGGAGGTGTGCTTGGGTCGGCGAGCGGACGGAGCGGGCGCCGGGGAGCTCTTCCGCACTGCTGCTGCCCCATCCGCAGGGTTGCGGCGAAGAGCGTTAGGACGGAGCCGCGACGGGGACAATCCCCGAAACGCGTCCGTGGGGTGGAGACGGAGCCGGTGTTTGGAAAACGGAGCGGGAGGCCCCGATGGGGCCTCCCGTATTGTGGCCGGCAAAACGGCCGGGCAGGCGTGGAATCGGCGTCTACGTTTGCTCGCGACGTCGGCACCGCCAGAACGCGAGGCCGAGGGTGCCGGCACCGAGCGATAGCGCGAAGGTGGCGGGCTCGGGGATGACGGCCGTCTCGGCCGCGAGGGCGTAGAAACCGCGGGCGAGCAGGGCGTCGCTGCCGTTGCTGTCGGGATGGCCGCCGTCGCTGGTCCATTCGCTCGCCATGCGCTCGTAGACCGAGCCGTTGTAGTCGAAGGTCTGGAGCGTGCCGGAGGCGTTGTGCGCCTCGATGTCGGCCACGTCGAAGAGGATCTTGTCGTTGGCGGCGGCCCAGGTCCGGAGGCCGGCGTTGAACTGGTTGCGGAGGACGTTGGCGTAGTCGGAGTCCGGGGTGAGCGGCATCGCCATGTAGACGAAGGTCGTGCCCGGATTCGCCGTTTCGAGCGCGGCGATCGACGCGGCGTAGACGCTCCAGTCGGCCTGTTCGTCGATCCAGCAGAACTTGTTCAACACATAAATAATACCGATGCCGTCGGTCGTGATCCGCGAGGCGAAGTCGGCGACCTTGTCGGTCCAGTTCGGGTTGCCGCGGGCAAATTCGTACACGGTGCCGGGCGTGCTCGTGCCGGGAGGTGAGCTCACGTCGGCGGTGGCGAGCTGGTAGAAGCCGGCGTTCGCGGCGTGGAGGGTGCGCAGGCCGTCGGTCATGTTGCTGCCGACCGAAGCATGCTCGAAGTAGAACGTCGTCTGGCTGATCGCATCCATCGTGGCCTGCGAATAGCCGTCGACCGCCATGGCCGAGGCGAAGTCGATCACGATGTTGGCGGAGGCGTTGGGCGGGGCGCCGAGCAGCGCCATGAGCAGCGCCGCGAGGAGGGTGTGTTTGAGGTAGGTTTGCATGATGGATGGTATGATTACCGGCGTCGATTTTGGGCCCGATCCGGATACGGCCAACGCCGCGCCACCGCAAAACCCGGTGAAATCCCGGAGCGGTACTGGGGAATGGCCGGCCTTGACGCCCCCCGGTGCCGTCCCGTTTGTTGGTCAGCTTCCATGCTCACGATCGCCGACGTCTCGAAATCCTACGGTACCCGCGAACTCTTCTCCGAGGTCTCGCTCTTCGTCGCGCGCACCGATCGCTTCGGCCTGGTGGGCGCCAACGGCGCGGGCAAGTCGACCCTCTTCAACCTCATCCTCGGCGAGGAGGCGCCCGACACGGGCACGATCACGTGGGAGCGCGGCTCCGACTTCGGCTTCCTCCCGCAGGAGAGCGCCCCGGCCGGCGACGAGTCGATCCTGCACCTCGCCACCAGCGGCCAGAAACTCGAGCCCACCGACGACGACGACTACGACATCGATTGGACGCTCGAGCCCCGCGCCAAGAAGATCCTCGCCGGCCTCGGTTTCCGCGAGGAGGACCACCACAAGCCCGCCAACACCTTCTCCGGCGGCTGGGTCATGCGCGCGCATCTCGCCCGCCTGCTCGTGAGCGAGCCCGCGCTGCTCCTGCTCGACGAACCGACGAATCATCTCGATCTCGAGGCGCTGCTCTGGTTCCAGGACTACCTCACGCGCTACCCGGGCGGCCTGCTCGTGATCTCCCACGACCGCGCCTTCCTCAATGCCCTGTGCAACGGCATGCTCGAGCTGCGCGCCGGCACGCTGCACCGCTACACGGGCAACTACGACGATTTCCTCCGTGAAAAGGAGGCCCGCAAATCCCAGCAGGCCGCGCTCTACAAGAACCAGCAGCGCGAGATCGCCCACCTGCAGAAGTTCGTCGACCGCTTCGGCGCCAAGGCCTCCATGGCCTCCCGCGCCAAGTCGAAGGAGAAGCAGATCGAGCGTCTCCAGGAGGATGCGGTCGAGGAGCCGATGGAGGAGCTCAAGCGCGTCAACTTCCGCTTCCCGCAGCCGCCGCGTTCCGGCCTGAAGGTCATCACCCTCGAGCACGTCGAGCAGGCCTACGGCGACCACGTCGTGTATCAGGATCTCAATTTTCAGGCCGAGCGCGGCGAGCGCATCGTGCTCGTCGGCCCCAACGGCGCGGGCAAGTCCACCCTGTTGAAGATCCTCGGCGGGGTCATCCCGATCCGTGGCGGCATGCTCGATCTCGGCAGCAATGTCGTGCCGGGCTACTTCGCGCAGAACCGCGGCGACAACCTCAACGTCAAGGCCACCGTGCTGGAGAACGTGATGGAGCTGCGCACCGAGGCCAACCAGCTCACCGAGCAGCGCGCCCGCACGATCCTGGCCGCGTTCCTCTTCCGCAAGGACGACGTCTTCAAGCCCGTCGGCGTGCTCTCCGGCGGTGAAAAATCCCGTCTCGCGCTCGCGCGCCTGCTCGTCGATCCGCCGAATTTCCTGCTCATGGACGAGCCCACGACGCACCTCGACATCTCGTCGATCGATGCGCTCGTGCATGCGCTCAAGCAGTACGAGGGCACGCTCGTGTTCATCAGCCACGATGTGTACTTCATCCGCGCCCTCGCGCAGACGGTGCTGCACGTCCACTCCGGCCGGCTCACACGCTACGCCGGCGACTACGACTACTATCTCGACAAGTCGAAGGCGACGAACGCCCGTGCCGCGCTCACGGCCGGTTTCACCGATGCCCGTCCGGTCCAGCCGAAGGTCGCCGCGCCCGTCGAGGTGCCCAAGGCCGAGAAGCCGAGGAAGCTCAGTGCCGGCGACGTGCGCAAGCTGCGCACCGAGGTGAGCAAGCTCGAGGAGGCGGTCGCGCAGCTCGAGGCCAAGCAGGCCGAGCTCACCGGCGAGCTCGAAAGCCCGGATACCTACGCGGTGGCCGGCCGTGCGCAGCATCTCAACCGCGAGCTCACCTCGATCACCGACCAGATCACCGCCGCCACGAAGGCCTGGGAAGAGGCCGCATCGCGTCTCGAGGAGGCGTCCGCCGGCGAGTAGCGGACCACGCCGGAGTTTCGGCTTTCGGAGGAGTGGAACCACTGATGCGCACTATAGGCCAGGGCGCCGACCTGGCCCGTGGCGCTGCTCGTGAGGCCATCGTGCCGTGGCGGAACGCGTGAGCGTTTCGTGCCCGTGGCGGAACTCGTGAGAGTTTCGACCCTCGGAGAAGTTGAACCACTTATACACACTGATGGGCACTGATCCGAACCGTGCTTGAAAGTCGGGCACTTCCCCTCCGTTCCCTCTGGTCGCTTGTTCGGCCGGGGCTTCACGGCTGGAGTCTCACGCGATCACGAGTTCGAAGGACGACATCATAATCGCAAGAAGCGATAGCGAAACCGTCACGGCCAAAATCGTCTTCTCCCGCTTTGCCTCAACGCCCCAGCAGAGCCACAGATAGAGCGCCAGAATGAAGGTCACTTTCGATACGCAGACCCACAGGATGCTAGCGGAATGGCGCAAGGCGGCCAGCGGCGCCGAAACCAAGAAATCTCCAAATCCAAGGTGTCGCACATCGGTGGACTTCAGGAGGACTGAGGCCACAGAAACGATGGCGCAAAATATCGCTCCTTTGTTCTTGGTGATCGTCATCTCTTCTTTGCGCCGAACGCTCTGGGTCAGCCACGCCGAACCGCGGATACTGCGGTTGAAAAGGACATCGTAGAGGCGTTGCGCTGTGACCGCTGGTTCAGCCTCCGGTTTATCTCGGCACCATCACCGGCAGCGTAACATCGACAAGAAGCACAGGCTCGCTGACGGCGGCCTCCTTCCCGTCGGCGGTATCTTCAAAATAGAAAACGATGTGGTCTCCGCCGACGCCCCGGATCTTCACCATGTAGCGATGTCCGGCTGAAAGTGATGCCCTGATTGCGCCGTCGGCGACAAATGGCTTGATGAAGATTTTTCCGACCGACCCTGTGTACGAGACACCGAACTCGTGTGCGCCGGGCTCGATCGGCCAGATTCTTCGGGTCAGATCGACTGCGTTGTAGGTCAGGCGCTTCCCATCGAGCGATGACACGTAGATCTGATGCGGAATCCCGCCCTCGCCGAGAATCTTCGATCCAACCACCTCGGCGCGATCTGTCGCGATCGGAGCTTGGAGGTTTGGATTTTCGAGCGAGTTCGAGGCACAGCCCGCAAGCAGGGCAAGCGCCAGAAGTGCAGCTGGTATTCGCATGTTCTTTCTTCTGCTGAACGTTCCGGATCAGCCACGCCGAACACCGGATACTGAGGTTGAAAAGGACATCGTGGAGGCGTTGTGCTGTGGACGCTGGTTCGGCTGGCTCTTCTACTCCGCTGTCTTCAGCCGAATCCCTGTAATCCCTGCGCAGCGTAGCGCACTAAGGAGCATGCAGACTTCTGCTGTATCTGTCTTTGGCTGGGCGACTACCTCGACTTGAGGAATGGAAATCTGGTTTGTTTTGAGCAAGTGCGCCAAATCGTCCAATGCGATCTCTTGATCACCGATCCTCAATTTGCCTTTTCCAGCGAACTCGATCTTCGGCAGTGACGCCTCTGGCATATTGGATCGCGAATCAACTATTGTCGCGCTCCTTAGGCCAATTTCTTGCATCGCACCATCCTTCAGAAGCACGAGCGTACCGGTTTGATTTCGATACTCGACGACACGATAGCCACAAAACTCCGATCCGATTCGGATCCAACCAGATGACTTGCCGGATTCCGGTTCCGTCAAGGCGAACATCGCACTATCAGGAGACAAGACCACACCAGAGAGCTCAGGCACCGCATTAGCCCACGCCGGGAGACAGAGGATACTCAGAAACGCTATTCTAGTTCTCATTATTTTTCACAGCCGTCCCACAGGAATCGAGGTAAGAGGGAGGAGCTGGCCTCGGGTTTGCCGATCGCGTTAGCGATCGGGTGATGAAAAACAAACCGGAGAAGAGACCAGCCCCAGCCCGGGGCAAGCTGACGGTGTTGGCGCAGCTGTGCAACCTGATCCCGGGCC
>JAEZUE010000088.1 GCA_023443455.1 Verrucomicrobiota bacterium | reverse complement strand
GCGCCCCTCCCTCCACCCTCCCATTAATTTGCTCCGGTTGCGGCCGGGAATCGGTCGCTTCGCTCCCTCTCCCTCATGTCGACTTCTAGTTGTCGTTGAGGCCGGTTTCTAATCGTCGTTGACGGCTCGCGGTTTGCCACGCCGGTAGCGAGCACACCGCGGTTTATGCAGCGTTGGTTGCCAACGCCCTCGTCGCACTGCTCGGCGGAAAGCGCAGCGGGTACTGGATCATGGATGCGCAATCCGTTCCTCGGCTCCGATTGTGCCATTACCGATTCGTCCGGCCACTCCGTCGAACACCTGCTAACCGGCGGATACGCCATGTGTGGACAGGCCGAAGGCCGCAATTGCCGACCAGCAGGCTCCTGCAGGAAGGCAGGGTTGCGGTCTCACAGCTGGAAATACCGCTGGGCCATTGGGCGGAAGATCGTCCTCCTTCTCCCGGTTGCGCCCTTCGAGCTACGAGAGGGCACGCAGGGAAGGTGCAAGTCGGTGTTTCAGTACCGGTCTCGGGGTGACCTTTCTGGAGGGCGTGCGTCGAGGCGGATGAAGCGGAGGGAGACGGAGAATGCCGACGCCCGGACGCGACGGGGGCAATTTTTGGGCCTTGGAAAATCAACCAGACGATGGTTGATTTTCATCCGATGAAGGAACGCTTCTTGCAACCCCGCGTTCGCGCCGCGTTGAACGACACTCCGGCGGTGTTCGTCCAAGGGCCTCGGCAGTCGGGCAAGACAACCCTCGTGCAGGGGCTGCCAGGTAAACGGGACTATCTGACCTTCGACGATGCGGTGGCGATGGGGGCAGCCCGCGTTGATCCCCAGGGGTTCGTCGACGGTTTGCCTGAGCGTGTGGTGCTCGACGAGGTACAGCGGATTCCCGAGCTGTTTGTCGCCCTCAAGCGGGCGATCGACCGCGACAGAAAGCCGGGCCGGTTCCTCCTGACGGGTTCGGCAAACGCGCTGCTGCTGCCCCGCGTGTCCGAGTCGCTCGCCGGCCGCATGGAAGTGCTCACACTCCTGCCGTTCTCCCAAGGAGAACTCGACGAGCGGGAGGAATCGTTCGTTGCAGCTTGTTTCGGCTCCGATTTCCGTCCGCCTCGCGTGGCTGGGGAGCTCTGGCCGCAATTGGCGGATCGCCTCCTGCGCGGCGGGTATCCCGAAGCGTCCACCCGCCACGATCCGGCCCGCCGCCGAGCGTGGTTCGGGTCCTATCTCACGACAATCCTCCAACGCGACATTCGCGATCTCGCCAACATCGAGGGACTCACGGAACTGCCGCGACTGCTCCGTGTGATCGCCGCCCGGTCCGCCTCGCTGCTCAACTATTCGGACGTGGCGCGCGACTTGGCGTTGCCGCAATCCACCCTGAAACGCTACTGGGCGCTCCTCGAAGCGACGTTCCTCGTTACGACCGTCCCTGCCTGGAGCACGAATCTCGGCAAACGCATGGTTCGCGCCCCCAAGGTCCTGCTGGGCGACACCGGGCTGGCCGCTCATCTGCTCGGGCTCGATCCAACACTGCTGGCCGCCGATCCGACAATGGCTGGGCGACTGCTCGAGAACTTCGTCGGAACCGAAATACAGAAGCAACTCGGTCACAGCCCGGTGATGGCTTCACTGTTCCACTACAGAACCCATGGCCAGGAGGAGGTCGATTTCATCCTCGAATCCGCGTCGGGGAAAGTGGTTGGGATTGAAGTGAAGAAAACGGCGTCGCCGGGCGCCGATGACTTCAAGGGGCTGCAGCGGCTCGCCGCCGCCCTCGGCCCAAGGTTTCATCGCGGAATACTCCTCCATTGCGGCGAATCCGCTGTTTCGTTCGGTGCGCACTTGCACGCACTACCTGTAAGCGCGCTTTGGCAGCTGTGACTCCTGGCAACGGACGGAGAGTCCTAGAACAGAAAATACCGCTGGGCCATCGGGAGCACCTTGGCGGGCTCGCAGGTGAGGTGTTCGCCGTCTGCTTTCACGGTGTAGGTCTCGGGATCGACTTCGATCTTGGGCAACGCGTCGTTGAGCACCATGTCGCGTTTGCCGATCTGGCGGCAGCTTTTCACGGCGACGAGCTGGCGCTGCAACCCGAGGTCGCGCACGCCGTTCTTCTGCTGCAGCGAAGCTTCGCTGACGAAGGTGAGGTTGGTGCGGCCGAGCGCGCGGCCGTGGGCACCGAACTGCGGGCGGTAGAACATCGGCTGCGGCGTGGGGATCGAGGCGTTGGGATCGCCCATGTTGGCCCACGCGATGAAGCCGCCCTTGAGGATCATCTCGGGCTTCACACCGAAGAGCGCGGGCTTGAAGATCACCAGGTCCGCGAGCTTGCCGACGGCGATCGAGCCGACGACGTGGCTGATGCCGTGGGCGACGGCGGGGTTGATCGTGTATTTCGCGAGGTAGCGCAGCGCGCGGAAGTTGTCGGCGTCGGGATGCGAGGAGCCGGCGAGGTGGCCGAACTGGACCTTCATCTTGTGCGCGGTCTGCCAGGTGCGGCAGATGACCTCGCCGATGCGGCCCATGGCCTGGGAGTCGGACGACATCATCGAGATCGCGCCCAAATCGTGGAGACGGTCCTCGGCGGCGATGGTCTCGGGGCGAATGCGCGACTCGGCGAAGGAGACGTCCTCCGGGATCTTCGAGTCGAGGTGGTGGCAGACCATGAGCATGTCGAGATGCTCGTCGATGGTGTTGACCGTGAAGGGGCGCGTCGGGTTGGTCGACGAGGGCAGGACATTGGCCTCGCCGCAGACGCGGATGATGTCGGGCGCATGGCCACCACCGGCGCCTTCGGAGTGGAAGGTGTGGATGGTGCGGCCCTTGAAGGCGCGGATGGAATCGTCGACGAAGCCGGACTCGTTGAGCGTGTCGGTGTGGATCGCGACCTGGACGTCGAGCTCGTCGGCCACGCCGAGGCAGGTGTCGATCGCGGCGGGCGTGGTGCCCCAGTCCTCGTGGAGCTTGAGGCCGATGGCGCCGGCGAGAACCTGTTCGCGTAACGGTTGCGGGGTGGCGCAGTTGCCCTTGCCGAGGAAGCCGAGGTTCATCGGGTAGGCTTCGGCGGCCTCGAGCATGCGGTGCATGTTCCACGCACCGGGAGTGCAGGTGGTGGCGAGGGTGCCGTGGGCCGGGCCGGTGCCGCCGCCGAGCATGGTGGTGATGCCGGAGCTGATGGCCTCGTCGATCTGTTGCGGGCAGATGAAATGGATGTGCGAGTCGATGCCGCCCGCGGTGACGATGCAGCCCTCGGCCGCGATGGCCTCGGTGCACGCGCCGACGATCATCGGGTTCTTCTGCTTGGTCTCGGGATCGGCGTAGAACGAACCGATGCCGGACTGGATGCCCGGGTTGCCCGCGTGGCCGATGCCGACGATGCGGCCGTCCTTGATGCCGATGTCGGCCTTGATGATGCCGATGATGGGGTCGAGGATGAGCGCGTTGGTGATGACGAGGTCGAGCGACTCGGCGTCGGTGGCGGTGGGCGACTGGCCCATGCCGTCGCGCAGGACTTTTCCGCCGCCGAACTTGATCTCGTTGCCGTAGCCCGCGGCTTCGGCGATGAGGTCGCGTTCGACTTGGACGAAGAGCTCGGTATCGGCGAGGCGGACGCGGTCGCCGGTGGTGGGGCCGAACATCTCGGCGTATTGGCGGCGGGACAAGTTCATGGCGGATGGGCGATGGAGAATGGACGATGGGTGCGACTCGGCAGGGACGCCTCGCCCTACCTCAGTCGAGCTTGCCGTTGGTGAGGGCGTTGAGGCCGTGGACTTCGCGGGTGCCGGCGAGGGCGACGAGCTCGACGCGTTTGGTGTCGCCGGCTTCGAAGCGCACGGCGGTGCCGGCGGGGATGTTGAGGCGGAAACCGCGGGTGGCCGCGCGGTCGAAGCGCAGCGCGGTGTTCGTCTCGAAAAAGTGGTAGTGCGAGCCCACTTGGATGGGCCGGTCACCGGTGTTGGTGATCTCGAGCGTGACAGTCGCGAGGCCGGGGTTGGCCGGGAGCGAGGCGGGCTCGGATGCAGGGATGATTTCGCCGGGGATCATGGCATTTTCGATTTTGGATTGCCGATTTTCGATTGGCGGACGGGCGCGCGAGGTACGCGCGGAGGCGGGAATGTGGAAATCAGGAAAGCGGGAAGGGATCGGACGTCGGTCGGTCGACGGAATCGCAAATCGGCAATCCCAAATCGGAAATCACCGGATCGGGTTGTGGACGGTGACGAGTTTGGTGCCGTCGGGGAAGGTGGCCTCGACCTGGACCTCGTGGATCATCTCGGGCACGCCTTCCATGACGTCGTCGCGCTTCAGGATGGTGGTGCCGAAGCTCATGAGTTCGGCGACGGAGCGGCCGTCGCGGGCGCCCTCGATGATCTCGTAGCTGATGATCGCGATTGACTCGGGATAGTTGAGCTTGAGGCCGCGGGCTTGGCGGCGGCGGGCGAGGTCGGCGGCGGTGACGATGAGGAGTTTTTCGCGTTCGCGAGGAGTGAGGTGCATGAGGCGGAAACAGGGAGGGCGGAAACGGAAGGCGACAGAAGGAAACGAAGGGAACGAAGAAACGCGGAATCGCCTGCAAGCAGGCTCCTACGGGCTGGCGTGTCAGACCTGGAGGTGTTCTTTCACGACTTCGTCGGTGAGGCTGGCGATGGGGCCGGCGACGACGACGGCGCCGCGGTCCATGGCGTAGAAGCGGTCGGCGACCTCGCGGCAGAAGTCGACGTATTGCTCGACGAGCAGGATGGCGAGATTGCCGTCGGAGTGGAGGGCCTTCACGGCGTGCTTGATCTCGCCGACGAGGTCGTGGCGCAGCTCCTCCTCCTTGAGTTTCTTGAGCGTGTCGCCGATGTGGTCGATGATGGAGGGCTGGATACCTTCGGTGGGTTCGTCGAGGATGAGCAGGCGCGGGCCGGTGAGCAGGGCGCGGCCGATCGCGAGCTGCTGTTGCTGTCCGCCCGAGAGGATGCCGCCTTTGCGGGAGAGCATCTCCTTCAGCACGGGAAAGAGGCCGTAGACGCGTTCGAGCGCGGTGCGGGCGGCGGCGCCCTTGACGCCGTGGACGACGAGGCCGACGTGGAGGTTCTCCTCGACCGTGAGGTGCGGGAAGATGTCGCGGCCCTGCGGCACGTAGCCGATGCCGAGGCGAGCGCGGGCGTCGGACGAGAGGCGTTGGATCGGCTGGCCGGCGAAGGTGATCGAGCCGGAGCGGATCGGAAGCACGCCGGTGATGGAGCGCAGTGTCGTTGTTTTTCCGACACCATTGCGGCCCATGAGCGCGACGACCTCGCCGGGGTTCACCTCGAGGTCGACGCCGCGGAGGATGCGCGAGCCGCCGATGTCGGTTTCGACGGAGGAAAGCTGGAGGAGAGCAGACATGAAAGGCGGCAGAAGGACGGAGAGTCTGGAACTCAGGAAATCAGGAAACGGAGGGACGGGATGGTCACAGAGGGCACGGAGAGGCAGAGGAGGACACAGAGAGGGAAGAGAAGAAGGAAGCAGCAGAACAGAACGCCGTGAAGACTGGCTGCTCTGTGCTCTCCTTCCTTCTCCGTGCCCTCTGTGACCGGATTGGTATCATTTGGTCGGTTTGCCGCGGCCGAGGTAGACCTCGCGGACCTTCGGGTTGGCCTGGACGTCGTCGAACTTGCCCTCGCAGAGCACGGTGCCCTGGTGGAGCACTGTGACCTGGCCGTTCTGCGCGATCTGGCGCACGAAGGTCATGTCGTGCTCGATGACGATGAGGCTGTGCTTGCCGGCCAAAGACAGGAGAAGCTCGCCGGTGCGGTGCGTCTCCTCGTCGGTCATGCCGGCGGCGGGTTCGTCGACGAGCAGGAGCTTGGGCTCCTGGGCGAGCAGCATGCCGATCTCGAGCCACTGCTTCTCGCCGTGGGCGAGCAGGCCGGCCTTCCAGTCGCGTTTTCCGTCGAGACGGATGAGCTTGAGCAGCTCGTCCAGGCGGTCGCGGTCGGAGGAGTCGAGACGATGGAAGAGCGAGGCGAAGACGCCGCGCGGGCCCTTGAGCGAGAGCACGAGGTTGTCCCAGACGGTGTGCTCGGTGTAGACGCTCGGGGTCTGGAACTTGCGACCGATGCCGAGGCGGTTGATCTGGTATTCGTTGCGCGAGGTCAGGTCGATGGTGGTGGCCGGGTCGGAGCCGAACTCGATCTTGCCGGTGTCGGGCGTGGCGCGGCCGGAGATGAGGTCGAAGAAAGTGGATTTGCCCGCGCCGTTGGGGCCGATGACGGTGCGCAGCTCGCCCTCGAAGAGGTAGAAGTGCAGGTCGGAGATGGCGCGGAAGCCGTCGTAGGTCTTGTTGACGTCTTCGACGGTGAGAATGGCGTGAGGCATCGGAGATTTTCGATTGGGAATTGCCGATTTTTGATTGGGCGTGAGGCCGGATCAGGACTCGGCTTTGGCGGGGGCGGGTTCGGCGGGCAGAGCGGCGGGTGCCGCCGGCTTGCGGAGCTTGGCGATCCAGCCGCGGACGATGCCGGGGATGCTCACGACGCCGCCGGGCAGGAAGAGCACGACGAGGATGAAGAGGCCCCCCATGAGCAAAATCCAAAGATCGGGGATGGCGCGGGTGGCCCAGCTCTTGAGGGCATTCACGCCCACGGCGCCGATCACCGGGCCGAGCAGGGTGCCGCGGCCGCCGACGGCGACCCAGACGACGGCCTCGAGGGATTTCTCCGGGGTCATCTCGCTCGGGTTGATGATGCCGACCTGCGGCACGTAGAGGGCGCCGCCGACCGCGGCGATGAGGCCGCTGACGATGAAGATGAAGAGCTTGAAGTGGGCGGTGGCGTAGCCGGAGAAGAGGGCGCGGTTTTCGCCGTCGCGCACGGCCTGCTGGACGAGGCCGAACTTGGTGCCGTTGAGCCAGCGGCAGGCGAGGTAGACGACGAGCAGGGTGACGGCGGTGACGACGAAGAGGCCGCGCTGGGTGACGGCGTCGCGAATGTCGTGGCCGAGGATGAACTTGAAGTCGGTGAAGCCGTTGTTGCCGCCCATGAGCATGTCGTTGCGGAAAAACATGAGCGCGGCGCCGTAGGTGAGCGCCTGGGTGAGGATCGAGAAGTAGACGCCCTTGATGCGGGAGCGGAACGCGAGGTAACCGAAGGCCCACGACAGCACGCCCGGCACGAGCAGCACCATCAGGAGCGCGAAGGGGAAGCTGGAGAACGGTTTCCAGAACGAGGGCAGCTCGGTCCAGCCGAGGAAGACGAGGAAGTCGGGGATGGGCTTTCGGTATTGGCCGAGATCGCCGATCATGCGCATGAGGTGCATGCCCATCATGTAGCCGCCGAGGCTGAAGAAGAGGGCCTGGCCGAGGGAGAGCAGGCCGGTGTAGCCCCAGAGCAGATCGACGGAGATGGCGAGCAGCGCGTAGCAGAGATACTTGCCCCAGAGGTTGATCGTGAAGTCGGAGATCCAGCCCAGCTGGTTGGCGAACGGCAGCACGACGATCGCGAGCGCCCCGAGGATGCCCACGGCGATGAGTTCGCCGCGCGAGATGGCGCGGGGATTGCGACGGGCGGCGAGGAAGGCGGCGAGGCGGGACATGCCAGTGGGCGGTGAACAGTGGACGGTTGACGGTGGCAGGAGTGATGCGCGCTTCAGTCGAGGCTGCGGCTGCGGGTGACGAAGAGGCCGGCGGGGCGCCATTGCAGGAAGAGGATGATGGCGACCAGCACGAGGATCTTGCCGAGCACGGGATTGCCGAGGATCTGTTGCAGCGCCTGGTCGGCGAAACCGATACCGAAGGCGCTCAGGACGGTGCCGGCGATGTTGCCCACGCCGCCCACGACGACGGTCATGAAACAGTCGACGATATACGTCTGCCCGAGCGAGGGACCGACGTTGCCAATCTGGCTGAGGAAGGCGCCGGCGAGCCCGGCGAGTCCGCTGCCGAGGCCGAAGGTGAGCATGTTCACGCGTTGGGTACGCACGCCCATGCAGGAGGCCATGCCACGGTTCTGCATGACCGCGCGGATGAGCAGGCCCAGGGAGGTGCGGGTGAGCACGAGCCAGACTCCGAGCACGATCAGGCCGGCGAAACCGATGACGAAGACGCGGTTCCAGCCGAGGATGATGTCGTTAAGCGTCCAGTTGCCGCTGAGGAAGGTGGGGCTGGAGACTTGGACGTTGTTGGCGCCGAAGATCAGGCGGAAGAGCTGCTGGAGCACGAGCGAGACGCCCCAGGTGGCGAGCAGGCTTTCGAGCGGGCGGCGGTAGAGGAACTGGATGATGCCGCGCTCGAGCAGGATGCCGACCGCGGCGGCGGCGAGGAAGCTGCAGGGCAGGGCGAAGAGGAAGTAGGTCTGGTAGGCCCAACCCGATGTATTCATGCCGGGGATCGACAACGCGAAGCCGAAGGGCGAGAGCGCGAGACCGGTGCCGAAGAGGTTCTGGACGATGTAGGTCGTGTAGGCGCCGACGGCGATCATCTCGCCGTGCGCCATGTTGATGACGCCCATCAGGCCGAAGGTGATCGCCAGACCGAGCGCGACCACGAGCAGAATGCTGCCCAGCGACGCGCCGCGGAAGAGCGTACCCAGAAAGTTGACGGTGGAGCGGTGCGACTCGATCGCCCGCAGGGCGACGCGCGCGGCGTCGGCGAGCGCGGGTTTCTTGGCCTCCTCGGCGTCGCGCAGGAAGGCCTTCACGAGGTCGGTGCTGGCGAGGGTGTGGAGCTTGCGCAGCTCGGTGAGGGCGGCGAGCTGTTCGGCCTCGGTGGGGGCCTTGAGGCCGATGAGGGCGATGGCCTCGCGCAGCGTGGTCTGGGCGCGTGGTTCGGTTTCCCGCAGAAGGCGGGCCTGGAGGATGGGGAGTTTCTCGACGTCCTGCGCGAAGCCGACGACCTGGATGGCGCGTACCCGCTTTTCGAGGTCGGGCGAGGCGAGGTCGAGCACGTCGAGCACGGCCTTCATGGAGCGGCGCAGGCCGGAGGTGTGCTCGACGGGGGCGAGGTCGGCGCCGACGAGGCGCAGCGGGGTGCCGGCGGCATCGAGCAGCGGTTGGCCGTTGTCGACGCGGAGGGCGGCCTGGGCGTCGGCGGCATCCTTTTCGCCGACCAGCTGGACGGGTACGGACGTGCCGTCGGGGGCTTCGTGGAGGAAGAGTGTATCCTTGCGCCAGGCACCGAGCAGTTCGGGGATGGCCTCGTCTGGTTCGCCGGAGAGCGAACCGATGAGTTCGCGTTGCTGGGCGGGGGAGTCGGCGAGGATGGCGCGGACAATGACGTCGCGGGCGGAATCGGCGGCGGAGGCGAGGCCGGGCAGCAGCGCGGCGAGGCACAGGAGAACGCCGAGGCGGAGGGCGATGCGGGTGGTAGATCTCACGGTGGGAGACACCCGTTACGCAGAGATCGGGCCAAATGCGTGGGATTCATGGGGGCGCGAGGAAATTGCCGACCAGCACCCCCGCCGGCGGCAGCGCGCGGTGTGCGAAAATGAACAGGGCCGCCCCGGGCTCTCCTACGGAATTGTCGGTGTGGTGTTACGTTTTTGCGCAGAAGTGTCGGTTTTCACGCAGGGTGTTTTTCCCGGCGGCCCCGGAAAACAGAAGGGCGGCACCGACTAGCGGCGCCGCCCTTGGCATGACTGACTGAGGAGGATTCGACGTCTCAGAACTTACCCTTGAGCCAGGGCTCGCCGTAGACGTTCTCGAAGGACTTGAGGACCTTGAACTGGCCGTTGGCCTTGGTCTCGCCGATGTACACGTTCTTGGTCAGGTGCATGTTCGGCTGGGTGGTGACGGTGCCGCCGGGACCGGCGAAGGAGACGCCCGACTTCCACGCGGCGCGCACGGCGTCGACGTCGAAGCTGCCGGCCTTCTCGACGCAGGCCTTCCAGAGGTAGACGCCGTCGTAGGAGAGGACCATCGGGGAGCAGGTGACGCGGCCTTCCTTGACGATGCCGGGCACGGTGCTCTTCGAGAGCCAGGTCTGGAAGTCGGCGACGAACTTCTTGTTGGCCGGCGTATTCAGCGACTGGAAGTAGGTCCAGCAGCCGAGCTGGCCGACGAGCTGGTCGGCGGGGAGGCCGCGGAACTCGTCCTCGGAGATCGAGAAGGAGACGACCGGGCAGGTGTCGGCGTCGAGGCCGGAGGCGGCGTATTCCTTGAAGAAGGGCACGTTGGTGTCGCCGTTGAGGGTGGAGATCACGCAGGCGTCGCCGGAGGCGGCGAACTGTTTGATCTCGGCGACGATCTGCTGGTAGTCGGTGTGGCCGAAGGGGGTGTACTTGCCGGCGGAGATGATCTTGCCGGACTCGTCCTTGCGGAAGCCGCCGCCGATGTTCTCGAGCGCCACGCCCTTGGAGAGCAGGTACTCGAGGAGCACGAGGTTGGTGGTCTGCGGGTAGACGTAGTCGGTGCCGAGCAGGTAGAACTTCTTCTTGCCCTCCGCGAGGTAGTAGTCGACGGCGGGGGTGGCCTGCTGGTTCACGGCCTCGGCGGTGTAGGCGACATTCTGCGACTCCTCTTCGCCCTCGTACTGGACGGGGTAGAAGAGCAGGCCGTTGTTCTTCTCGTAGACGGGGAGGACGGACTTGCGGGAGACGGAGGTCCAGCAACCGAAGGTCACGGCGACCTTGTCCTGCTCGAGGAGCTGCTTGGCCTTCTCGGCGAACAGCGGCCAGTTGGAGGCGCCGTCGACGACGACGGGCTCGATCTTGAAGGTGTCGCCACCGACCTTGATGCCGCCGGCGGCGTTGATCTCGTCGAAGGTGAAGAGCAGCACGTCGCGCAGCGAGGTCTCGCTGATGGCCATGGTGCCGGAGAGGGAGTGGAGCACGCCGACCTTGACGGTCTTTTCGGCGGCGGTGAGGGAGGAGGCGAGGCCGGCGAGCGCGAGGGCGGAACCGGCGAACAGTGTTTTCCAGGTAGTGCGCATGGGATGTTTGGGTACGAGGGGGAGAGCGGGCGGAAGGGGCGCGTGGTCCGCCGCGGCGGGCCACGCGAAGAAAAAGCGGCGTCCCGTCGAAGGGACGCCGCGGGGAATCAGAACTTGAAGAGGGCCTGCACGCCGAGGAAGTGGGCGTCGACGTCGTCGTAGTCGGTGTAGCTGTACTCGGCGACGATATCGAGGTGCTCGGTGACCGCGTAGGCGGGGGCGAAGGTGGCGCGGACGAAGTCGTCGTTGGCCTCGCCCTCGCCGGCGCTGAGGCGGAAGGTGGCGGCCCACTTGTCGTCGACCTGGTACTTCACGAGGCCGAGCACGAAGTAGCCGTCGCCGGTCGGGGCGCCCTTGTAGTCGGTGCTGCCGTAGCAGAATTCGGCGGCGTAGGTGAACTGGCCGGAGACGTACTGTGCCCAGGTGTCGAAGACGAAGGACTTGGAGTCGTCGTCGTTGCCGGTGTCGAAGCCGATGCCGGTGAACCAGGTGAAGTTCTCGATACCGGTGTAGCTGAACATGGCCTCGAAGCCGACGCCGTTGTCGAGGTCGCCGTCGCCCTTGTAGTAGGCGGGGCCGTAGAGGGAGTCGGTGACGGCGATGCCGATGCTGTACTGGTCGGTGGCCTTGTCGAACTTGATGCCGGTATGATAGGCGGGGATGTAGGCGGCGGTCGGGTTGGCGTAGCTGATTTGCAGCATGTTGATCGCGTCGAACGCCTCGTAGCCGAGATAGCTGAGGAACTTGCCCGCGGTGGTGGTGGTGCCGTCGCCGAAGTCGTAGGTGCCGTAGGCCTCGAGGAAGATCGGGGAGCCGCCGAAGCCGTCGCCGGAGCCGGCGCCGAAGGCGTAGAGGCTGGTGGTCACGGTGACCGGCGCGAACTTCGCCACGGCGGTGAGCTTCATCGCGTCCATGTCGGCGTTGCTGTCGTCTTCGCCGTCGACGGAGGTGTAGGAGGCGGAGCCCGCAATGTAACCGCTGATCGCGAACTGCTCGTTGAGCGCGATCTCGGCCGAGAGGGCGGAGGAGGAGAGGGCGAGAGCCGCGGCGCCCGCGAGTTTCAGGGAGGTCGGGAGTTTCATTTTCGTCTGTGGATTTGGAAGGGTGGCCGCCCGATCGGTGGGTGGGCCGGTACCGGGGCTTTGAGCAGAGCCCGTGCCCCGCCGAGCGGCTTCGTGATGAAACGTTTTCATGGGTCGGCTGTGCCGGGTGTCGCCCCGGGCGGAGCGGGTTCTTGGTGTTGGCCGTCTGGATGCGGGCATGAAAAAGCCCCGCGCCGGGAAAGGCGCGGGGCTGGGGCGATAAGCTGAAGTTGTCGGCCGGGTTACTCGTTGTCGCCGTTGTCGCCGGTGCCGACGTTTTCGGCGAGGGCGGTGCCGCCGGAGACGGTGACCTTGCCCATGAGGGCTTCGCGGATCTTTTCGGCGATCTCGGGTTTTTCGGCGAGGAAGGTCTTGGCCGCCTCGCGACCCTGGCCGATGAGGTTGCCCTCGTAGGAGATCCAGGCGCCCTTCTTCTCGAGGATCTTCTGCTCGAGGCCGAGGTCGAGCAGCGACCCGGTCTTCGAGATGCCCTCGGTGTACATGATGTCGAACTCGCACTCGGTGAATGGCGGGGCGATCTTGTTCTTCACCACCTTGATCTTGGTGCGGTTGCCGATGACCTTGCCGGACGGGTCCTTGATCTGGCCGATGCGGCGGATGTCGATGCGGATCGAGGAGAAGAACTTCAGGGCGCGGCCGCCGGGGGTGGTCTCGGGGTTGCCGAACATCACGCCGATCTTCTCGCGGATCTGGTTGGTGAAGATGCAGACGCACTTGGTCTTGCTGATCACCGCCGTGAGGCGGCGCATGGCCTGGCTCATGAGGCGGGCCTGCGAGCCGACGGTGGCGTCGCCCATCTGGCCGTCGAGCTCCTGCTTCGAGATGAGCGCGGCGACCGAGTCGATGACGATCACGTCGATCGCGCCGGAGCGGATGAGGGTCTCGGTGATGTTGAGCGCGTCCTCGCCGCTGTCGGGCTGGGAGACGAGCAGGTCGTCGAGGTTCACGCCGACGATGCGGGCGTATTTCGGGTCGAGGGCGTGCTCGACGTCGATGAAGGCGGCCAGGCCGCCCTTCTTCTGGACTTCGGCGATCACGCTCAAGCAGAGGGTGGTCTTGCCGGAAGATTCCGGGCCGAAAATCTCGATGATGCGACCGGTGGGCAGGCCGCCGGCGCCAAGCGCGAGGTCGATGGCGATGGAGCCGGTGGAGACCGTTTCCACCTTCATCTTGGTGGCGTCGCCCAGGCGCATGATCGAGCCTTCGCCGAACTCCTTGGTGATGGCGGACAGGGCGAGATCGAGGTTCTTGCGGGCGGCGGCGTCGGTGGACGCGGCGCTGGTGGTTTTGGACTTCTCGGCGGTGGTAGCGGGTTTGGCCATGGTGGAAACGGGAGCGAGAGGTTTGCGCGGGGAACGAGGGGGCACGCTTGCGGAATCGGGGGGCGAGGCAAGTGCGATGTCGGGCTCGGAATCGAGATCGATGGTCATGGTGCCGCGGACGCTAACAGCGGGGCGCGGACAACACCTGTCCGAGGGCGGCGGGCGGGCGCGGGATGGAGGATCGGGAATGGGTGATGGATCACATCAACCCCAGCCAGCCGATGCCGAGTGCGAGGGTGAGCACCGCGATGGGGGCGCCGGCTTTCAGGTATTCGACGAAGCCCAGGTGCACGCCGCGGCGCTTGGCGATCTCGGCGACGATCAGGTTCGCGACCGAGCCGAGCAGCGTGAGGTTGCCCGCGAGGGTCGTGGCCATGGCGAGCGTGAGCCAGGCTTGGTGCGGGTCGGCCAGCCCCGGGACCGCGGGCCGGAACAGCATCACGGCGGGCACATTGGATACGAGGTTGCTCAACGCGACCGCGACCACGCTCAGGGCGGCGGGACCGGCGTCGGCATAGGGTTGCAGCACCGCGAAGAGGCGCGCGCCCAGGCCGCAGTGCTGGATCGTGCCGGTGACGACGAACAACGCCGAGAAGAACACCAGCAGCGCCCAGTCGATCTCCTGGAAGACGCGCTCCGGCGCCAGCCGCCGCGTGACGAGCAGCAGGGCCGCCGCGATGGCCGCCGCGAGTGGTACTGGGATGCCGGCGACGAGCCCGACCAGCATCGCCAGGACCGCGAGCAACGACTTCCGGAGCAGCGGGGCGTGGACCGGCGCGGCGATCTCGCAGGTCTCGGTGAAGCGTTCGGAGCGGAACTCGCGGCGGTACACCAGCACGATCACGGCCCAGGCGATCGCCAGCCCGAGCACGGCGACCGGCCCGAGCGCCCGCGTGAAGTCGACGAAGCCGATCCCGGAGGCGAGGCCGACGAGCATGTTCTGCGGGTTGCCGGTGATCGTGGCGACCGAGCCGATGTTGGCGGCGGTGACGAGGCCGACGAGGTAGGGCAGGGGATTGCGCCGCAACGCGAGGGCGAGGTCGAGTACGAGAGGGGTGAATACCAGCACGATGGTGTCGTTGAGGAACACGGCGGACAGCAGGCCCGAGGTGAAGAGCATGAGCGCGAGCAGCCTGCGCGGGGTGCGGGCGAAACGGGCCACGTGGGCGGTGATCAGCTGGAAGAAGCCGGCGATCCGCAGGTTCACGTTGAGCACCATCATGGCGAAGAGCAGCAGGATCGTGTTCCAATCGACCGCGGCGTACGCGGCCTCGAGCGGGATCAAGCCGAGGGCGAGCAGCAGCACCGCGCCCACCAGCGCGATGGTCGCGCGGTTCATCTTCAGGCTCGGCAGGCGCCCCACGGCCACCCCGAAGAGGGTGAGGCAGGCGATCGTGGCAACGGCGGGCTGGGTCCAGTCCATGGGTGTGCGGGTGGCGCACGCTGGCGGGGCGAGGCGGCGCAGGCAAATCGCCAATGCGCTCGCGCGAGGGCTTTGCCGATCAAGCCGTACCCCGCCTAGCCGATAGGAGGTATCCCCCACACAAAATGAAAGAGATCGAAATCACCGAGATTCCGCCGCTTTCGCCGGGCGAACAGTCGCTGCTCGATCTTCACAGCGTGGTGAACATTCTCAACGTGCTGCGTTGCGAGCTCACCGTGCTCGGGCTGATGGCGGCGGACAATGAGGACTATTTCCTCGAGGGGCAGGCGGTGTGCGACTCGCTGCTCGCCTCGTTGCATGACGGCGCGGTGGCCCTGCAGGAGGCCTCGCGGGTCGAGCGCCACGAACAAACGGTGTTCGCCGAGCTTGCGGCGAAGCTCGTCGCCCCACCGTCGCAACCCGATCCGAAGGAGCTCGCGGAGGCCGTGGCGAACCTGCGCACGGTGTTTGCGATTCTGAAGCTCCGCGCCCACGAGATCATGGCGCGGGCGGCGGCGCCGGAACGTTGGGACCGTTTCGATCTGGCGGACCTGCGGGCCGATTTCATGGCGGTCTTCGCGGCGATCGAGAAGCACAGCAGGGGCCGCTACCGCATCCTCCATAACGCAGCCCGCAAGGAGCAGCTCGACTACTACATCGATTTCAAGCTCGAGACCGCCGGCGGCGGCCCGCTGTGGATGCCCTCGGTTTTTCAGGACGTGATGCGCGACCTGATCGCCAATGCCCGCAAGTACACGGCGCCGGGCGGCACCATCGTGGCCGCACTCTACGAGGACTCCGCGGCCCTGCGCTTCGTGGTCAGCGACTCCGGCCGCGGCATCCCCGACGGCGAGATCGAGCAGGTGGTGCACTTCGGGAAACGCGCCTCCAACGTGGGCGACGTGCGCACCCTCGGCGGCGGCTTCGGCCTGACGAAGGCCTTCTACGTGACCAAGCGTTTCGGCGGTCGTTTCTGGATCGCGTCCGAGCTCGGCACCGGCACCCGCGTGCGCATCTCGATCCCCCGCCCGCAGGATTGCGCCACCTGACCCGCGCCGCCGCGGGATTTGTTCTCGGCGGGGGGCGATTTCGACCGCCGGGTGCCGGCACTTGCAGGCTCGCCGTCGGGCGTTCTCCGGTTGCGTGGGCCCTCCCCGGCAAAGCGCACCGGCAATGGCCGCCGCTTTGTCTATAGTAGGGTGGCGCGCCTTTCGCGTCGCGGAGTTGTCGTCATGCCGGCCGGAATTCCAGTTCGTTCGTCCCTGCGGGGTTTGCTCCCCCTCGTGCTGGCCGCGTTCGCGCCCTTCGCCCCGCTGCCCGGCGCAGAGCCTCCGGTTGTCGCCCGTTGGAGTGAAGGGCTCGATACGCCGGTCCGGTCCGGTCTCCCCGACGATCCCGCCGCGCTGCTGCGCCTCGACGACGAGATGCGGTCGTATTTCGCGGCCCGGGTGGGGCGTCCGCCGTCGGTCGACGTGGCGATCCGGCGCATCGCCGAGGCGATCCTCGAGCCGGACGGGCTTGCGTTCCGCTACGACGACGTGGGGCTGCATGCGGCGGGGGAGGCGTTTCGGCGACGGGCGGGCAACTGCCTCACCTTCACGATCCTGTTCGTGGCCGTGGCGCGAGAATTTCGGATACCCGCGGCGTTCAACGAGGTGCCGACCCGCCCGCACTGGTCCCGCTCCGGCGGGATCGTGCTCGAGGCCCACCATGTCAACGCCCGGGTCGATGCCGGCGGCTTCACCTATCAGGTCGACATCGCGTACTCCTCGGATCTCCGGCCCTCCTGGGGCGCCGCCCTCGCCATCGACGACCGGCGTGCCTTTGCCATGGTCTACAACGACGACGGGGTGCGCCTGCTCGCCGCCGGCGACCGCGAGGCCGCGATCGCGCGGATGCGGAAGGCCGTCGCCGTCGATCCCGAGTATCCGGCGGGTTGGGTCAACCTCGGTAGCGCCCTCGCCATCGCGGAGCGCTGGCGCGAGGCCCGCGACGCGTACGAACACGCGCTGCGGATCGAGCCCGAGTGCCTCGGCGCGACCGGCGGTCTGGCCCGGGTGCTGCGGGTGTTGGGCGAGTCGGAGCGCGCCCGCGTGCTGGCGGCCAGGGCGCAGCGCTACCGCGAGCGCAATCCGTACTACCTGCTCCACCTGGCGCAGCAGTCCCTCGACCGCGGCGAGCTCGACCGCGCACGTCGGCTGCTCGATCGCGCGTATCGCATCAAGAAAGACGAACCCGACATCGTCGCGCTGCAGATCGCGCTCGCGGAGCGCCGCGGCCGGGAGCGCGAGGTCGGGCGTTGGCGACGCCGGCTCGCGGCGCTGCAGGAGGGCGAAGCGAGTGCGGGCCCGATCCGGTGAAGGGATGGCTGGGGGCGCGGGTTTCTACAGGGAGCGGCAGGGCGCAGCGAGCCGACGGGCGACGAGTCCCTTGCCCGCCCCGCGCCGAAACCCCCAACCGAGGAAATTCCCATGTTCCCGAATCCCGTTACCCTCTCCCCGCCTCTGCTCCGCCGTGTCGGTGTCGCTGTTCTGTGTTGTCTCGCCCTGGCGCCGGCCCGTGCCGCCGCGGCCGGTGCCGCCCCGCCGGCGGAGAGCCCTGCACCGGCCTGGGAGTATCGACTTCCCGAGGATACCGCGGAGCTGCTGCGGCTCGACGACGGGATGCGGGCGTTCTTCGCCGCCCGCGTGGGCCGCAACGCCTCCGTGGAGAAGCGGCTCGACCAGATCTCGGCGGCGATCCTCGGCGAGGACGGGCTGCACTTCCGCTACGATGCACGCGGCACCTACGACGTGCGGGAGGCGTTTCGCCGCCGCAGCGGCAACTGCGTGACCTTCTCGCTGCTGGTGGTCGCGGTGGCCCGCGAGTATCGCCTTCCGGCGCAGTTCAACGAGGTCGTGGTCCGCCGCCGGTGGAGCCGCGCGGGCGAGTTCGTGCTGGAGAGCCGCCACCTCAACGTCTGGGTCGAGATCGGCACGAACGGCTACGAGATCGACCTGCAGCTGCGCGACGACCTGCGCGCCTCGCGGTTCTACTCCCAGCCGGTGCCGGACGAGCGCGCCTTCGCCGGACTCTACGGCAACGACGGCATCTTCCGCCTGGCCGCCGGGCGGGCGGAAGAGGCCCTCCGCTCGTTGCGGAGGGCGACCGAGATCGACCCGAGCCATTCTTCGGCCTGGGTCAATCTCGGCAACGCGTACCTGTTTCGTGGTGACCATGCGGCCGCCCGCGACTGTTTCGAGCGGGGGCTGGCGCTGGACTCTTCGGCGGAGGCCGCCGTGTGCGGGCTGGCGTACATCCACCGCGCGGCGGGCCGTGACGCCGAAGCGGAGCCGTATGAGCGCGCTGCGCAACGCCATCGGGAGCGAAACCCCTACCACCTCTTCGCTCGGGGCCGCGAGGCGTTGGCGGCGGGGCGCGCGGAGGAGGCGCGGCGGTTGCTGGCACGGGCGATCCGGATCAAGCGGGACGAGCCCGAGTTCTACACGGAGATGGTGTCGGCGCTGCGGGTGCTCGGTCGGGAGCGCGACGCGCGGCGGTGGGCGCGACGGGCCGCGGCGCTTCCGGTGCCGCCGGTCGTGGCCATGCGGTGAACGGTTTGCCCGGCTCCGAAAGGTGGGCAGATTCGAGTCCGCCCCCTCCCCCTTCTCCGCCGATGCGCCAACGGTCATCCATCCTTCGTCCGCTATTGGCGGCGCTGCTCGCCCTGGCGGGGCCGGGTCTCTTCGGGGCGGAGGCTCCGGTGGCGCCCGCCGCTGCGCCCGGGGCGGCGGCGGAGTATCGGCCGCCCGACGACTGGCACGACATTCTCCGGCTCGACCGCGAGATGGTGGCGTTCTTCGAGGCCCGGGTGCCCCGCTTCGGCGGCCTCGACGAGCGGCTCGACGCGATCGTAGCCGCAATCCTGGATCGCGACGGGCTCGGGTTCGCCTATCGGGAGGATGGCGACTACGCGGCCCGGGAGACGTTCCGCCGGCGTGAGGGCAACTGCGTGGCGTTCTCGCTGCTGGTGGTGGCGATGGCGCGGGAGTTCCGGCTGACCGCCCGTTTCAACGAGGTGCGCACCGAGCCGCGTTGGGAGCGGCTGGGCGCTGTGGTGGCAGAGTTGCGACATCTCAACGTGGTCGTGCGCGGCGACTCGGGCACCGTGATGGTGGACCTGCTGCCGCCGCCCGGGCCGGGGGTGGCGCTGATCGCGACGAACCCGGTTTCCGACGCGCACGCGTTCGCGATGTTCTACAGCAACATCGGCGTGCAGCGGCTCGGGCAGGGGCGGCTGACCGACGCGTTGCCGTTGCTCGGGCGGGCGACGGCGATCGCGCCGGGCTATGCGGAGGGCTGGGTCAATCTCGGCAACGCCTGCCTGCGGGCCGGCGAGAGTGGCCGCGCAAAGGAGTGCTTCGACCGGGCGTTGAAGGCCGAGCCGCGGAACCTGAAGGCGCTCGTCGGTCTCGCGCAGTTGTGCCGCGCCACCGGGGAGGTCGGGCGTGCCCAGGAACTGGAGCGGCGCACCGAGCGTTTCCGGCTCCGGAATCCCTTCTACCTGTTGCAGCGGGCGCGGGTGGAACTCGCGGGTGGCGACGCGGCGTCGGCGGACCGCCTGTTGCGTCGGGCCATCGCGATCAAGGACGACGAGCCGGAGTTCTACGAGTTGGGGATCGAGGTAGCGAACCGGTTGGGCGACACGCGCGACGCCTCGCGCTGGAGCGAGCGCCTGCAGCGGCTGCGTGTGGCGGTGAAGGCCCAGCCGTGATCCCGGCTTCGGCGAATGGCCGGCCCGGTGGGCCTCGTTTTCCCAACGCGGCAGAAGGTACGGGCGATGGTCGTCGGCAACGGCCTGCGAACGATCGGCGCCGGCGTGCGCCGAGCCCTCGATTCGCGCGAAGTCGGCGTCGCACGGGAGAGCCGCGGGAATGCAGCCCAGATCGCGAAGAACACAGATTTTTGTCCCGATCGGGACAAAAATCTGTGTTCGCCATCGCCGGATCGCCGGTGGGGTCGCGTGCGTCGCTCGACGTGCGACGCCACCGGTTGCTTCGCCCCGGGATCAGGTACGGGCGTCGCCGTCGGCCCCGTAGTAGTCGCGGACCCACTCCACGAGCCGGCGCAGACCCTCGTCGAGCGAGGTCTGCGGTTCGTAGCCGACCGCGGCCTTGATGCGGGTGAGATCGGCGCAGGTCTCGGGCATCTCGGTGGGCTGGGGCGGGAGCAGCTCGATGTCGGCCTCCCGGCCGAGCAGCGCCTCGAGCATCTGCACGAAGAGCAGCATCTCGACCGGTCGGTTGTGGCCGATGTTGAAGACCTCGTAGGGCGCGGCCGGGCGTGTGCCCGCGGCGGCTTCGGGGGCCGGACCCGGATGTAGTGCCAGTTTGACGATGCCCTCGGCGATGTCGTCGACGAAGGTGAAGTCGCGGCGGTATTTGCCGTGGTTCCAGAGCTTGATCTTCTGGCCGGCCAAGATGGCGCGGGAGAACATGATGGGCGTCATGTCCGGGCGCCCCCATGGTCCGTAGACGGTGAAGAAACGCAGGCCGGTGCAGCGCAGGCCGTGCACGTGGGCGTAGCTGTACGCCATGTGCTCGTTGGCGCGTTTGGTGGCGGCGTAGAAGGAGAGCGGTTCGCTCACGGCGTCTTCGCGGAAGGGGGGTATCACCCCCGCGCCGTAAACGCTGGAGGAGGAGGCGAAGACGAGGTGCTTGGGCGGGTGGCGCCGGGCCGACTCGAGGATGTTGGCGAAGCCGACGAGGTTGCTGTGCACGTACGCCTCGGGATGGGTGAGGCTGTAGCGCACCCCGGCCTGGGCGCCGAGGTGGATGATGTAGTCGGGTTTGAACCCGGTGACGATCGTGTCGATCGCGGTGGCGTCGGCGAAATCGGCGCGCACGAAACGGAAGCCCTCGAGCCCGTCGAGCCGCGCGAGCCGGGCCTCCTTGAGCGCGGTCGAGTAGTAGTCGTTGACGTTGTCGACCCCGAGGACCTCGGCGTTGCCGGGCCGGGCGAGCAGGCGCTGGCAGACGTGCGAACCGATGAACCCGGCGGCGCCGGTCACGAGGAGCTTCATGGGCGCAGGATGTAGGCGAAGCGCGGGGCAGCGGCTAGAAAAAAGCCGGTGCGCTTGGCGCGCTGCGTGGTTGCGGATGTGGGAGTTTCACTAAGGTTGGGGCTTGAGGCCGGTCTTTGCGCCGCCTTTCCCTACACCAAATCCTTCTCCCATCCCCACGCCTGTATGAACATCAAAGCCTACCTGAAGCCGCATTGCGGCTGGAGCAACGGGGTACGTGCGATCCTTCGCAAATACGGTCTCGATTTCGAGGACTGCGACATCTTCAACAACCCCGACTTCTACGCCGAGATGGTGCGAAAATCAGGTCAGCCGCTTTCCCCCTGCGTGGAGGTCGACGGCGTCATGCTCGCCGACGTCAGCGGCGAGGAGGTCGAAAACTACCTTCTCGCCAACAATCTCGTGCAACCGAACTCGGCCGAGCCCGAGGCGCCCATCGATGCCGGTTGCAGCCACGAGGCCGAGCAAGCGCCTTCGTCCGGCGACGCGATCCGCTTTTTCTAGCGGCTCGTCGGCTTCCTCCCGGCCACCGCCGACCCGATTCCAAAGTCGGCCCCCCCCGAGTTCACGCGGGATCTCGAAAAGGTTTCCGCGCGAGCCGTTGCCAGAAAAAAACCGCACCATCGCGTGTTTTTTGGTGACTCCCTTCAAACGGGTCTCCCACAGTGACCCTCCGTCTCCCTCCGACCACCTTTTTTGGAATGAGCAACAGCACTCACCGTCCCGCCCACCTCGGTCTCCCTGCCAAGCAAGGTCTCTACGATCCGTTCTTCGAACACGATGCTTGCGGTGTCGGCTTTGTGGTCGACATGAAGGGGCGCCCGTCCCACCGCATCGTCGAGCAGGCGATCCAGATTCTCGTCAACCTCGACCACCGCGGTGCCGCCGGCAGCGAGCCCAACACCGGTGACGGCGCGGGCCTGCTCATCCAGATCCCGCACAAGTTCTTCGCCGCCGCCTGCAAGAAGGCGCGCATCTCGCTCCCCGAGCCCGGCCAGTACGGCATGGGCACTGTCTTCCTGCCGAAGAACAACACCAAGCGCCGCCGCCTCGAGGAGAAGTTCGAGCACATCATCCAGTCCGAAGGGCAGACCGTGCTCGGCTGGCGCACCGTGCCGACCAACAACGCCTCCCTCGGCGAGACCGCCAAGGCCAGCGAGCCGTGCATGCGCCAGATCTTCATCGGCCGCGACCCGGAACTCGCCGACGACATGGCCTTCGAGCGCAAGCTCTACGTCATCCGCAAGCGCGCCTACAACGAGATCCGCAACACCACCATGGATGGCGCGGAGTACTGGTACCTGCCCAGCCTGTCGAGCCGCACCACGGTGTACAAGGGCATGCTGCTCACCCTCCAGCTCGCCGAGTACTTCCCCGACCTCACCGACCCGACCTTCGAGTCCTGCCTCGGTCTGGTCCACTCGCGCTTCTCGACCAACACCTTCCCGAGCTGGAACCGCTCGCACCCGTATCGCCTCATCGCCCACAACGGCGAGATCAACACCCTGCGCGGCAACATCAACTGGATGCACGCCCGCGAGGCCCTCTTCATCTCCGAGGCTTTCGGCGAGGACATCGAGAAGACCCTCCCCGTCATCGACCCGAACGGTTCCGACTCCGCGATGTTCGACAACACGCTGGAGCTGCTCGTGCTCGCCGGCCGCCCCATCGCGCACGCCGCGATGATGATGATCCCGGAACCCTGGTCCAACCACGAGACCATGGACGACGCCCGCAAGGCCTTCTACCAGTACCACTCCTGCCTCATGGAGCCCTGGGACGGCCCGGCCTGCATCTGCTTCACCGACGGCAAGCAGATGGGCGCCGTGCTCGATCGCAACGGCCTGCGCCCCGCCCGCTACTACGTCACCAAGGATGACCAGGTCATCATGGCCTCCGAAGCCGGCGTGCTCGACATCGATCCGGCCAACATCCTCCAGAAGGGTCGCCTCCAGCCCGGCCGCATGTTCCTGGTCGACACCGAACAGGGTCGCATCGTCGAGGACGAGGAGATCAAGACCCAGTTCGCCGCCCAGCACCCGTATCGCCAGTGGCTCGACGAAAACCTCGTGAAGCTCGAGGACCTCCCGGCCGCCCCCGAGGTGCCCCAGCCCGATCACGACACCCTCCTCCAGCGCCAGATCGCCTTCGGCTACAGCCACGAGGACGAGAAGCTGCTCATCGCCCCGATGGCCCGCGACGGCGTCGAGGCCACCGGCGCCATGGGCAACGACGCCCCGCTCGCAGTCCTTTCCAACAAGCCGCGTCCGCTCTACGACTACTTCAAGCAGCTCTTCGCGCAGGTCACCAATCCGCCGATCGACTGTATCCGCGAGGAAATCATCACCTCCGCCGAGACCCGTCTCGGTTCCGAGGGCAACCTGCTCGCCCCCACGCCGCTTTCCTGCCGCCGCCTCGAGTTGAAGTGGCCCGTCCTCACCAACGAGGAATTCGCCAAGATCCGCCGCATGGATCTGCCGGGCCTGAAGGTCGGCAGCCTGCCGATCCTGTTCCGCACCACCCGTGGCGAGCAGGGCCTGCGCAAGTCCGTCGAGGAAATCTGCGCCATGGCCCGCCGCATGATCGAGGAGGAGGAGGTCAGCGTCCTCATCCTTTCCGACCGCGGCGTGAACAAGGATTTCGCCCCGATCCCGGCCCTCCTGGCCGTCGCCGGCCTGCATCACTACCTCATCCGCGAAGGCCTGCGCACCCGCGTGAGCATCGTGCTCGAGACCGGTGAGGCCCGCGAGGTGCACCACTTCGCCGTACTCATCGGCTACGGTTGCTCCGCCATCAACCCGTATGTCGCCTTCGAGACCATCGACGACATGATCCGCGAAGGCCTGTTGCCGACGGTCGACCACAAGACCGCCTGCAAGAACTTCGTGAAGGCCGCCGCCAAGGGCGTGATCAAGGTCGCCTCCAAGATGGGCATCTCCGCCATCCAGAGCTATCGCGGCGCCCAGGTCTTCGAGGCCGTCGGCATCCGCCAGGATGTCATCGACCAGTTCTTCACCTGGACGCCGTCGCGCGTCGGTGGCATCGGCCTGCGCACCATCGCGCAGGAGGTGCTCATCCGTCACCGCGCCGCGTTCCCGGAGCGCACCGTGGAAAGCCACGTCCTCCCCGAGGGCGGCCAGTACAAGTGGCGCGCCGACGGCGAGTTCCACCTCTTCAATCCCGAGACGATCCACCTGCTCCAGAAGTCGGTGCGCCTCGGCAGCTACTCCGTCTTCAAGGAGTACGCCGGTCTCGTCAACGACCAGAGCAAGAACCTCTGCACCCTCCGCGGCCTGCTCGACTTCAAGTCGGGCGACGCCATCCCGATCGAGGAAGTCGAGTCCGTCGACTCGATCCTCAAGCGCTTCAAGACCGGCGCCATGTCCTATGGCTCCATCTCGAAGGAGGCCCACGAGTCCCTCGCTGTCGCGATGAACCGCATCGGCGGCAAGTCCAACACCGGTGAGGGCGGCGAGGATCCGATCCGCTTCGTCCCGCTCGAAAACGGCGACTCCAAGAACTCCGCGATCAAGCAGGTCGCCTCCGGCCGTTTCGGCGTCACCGGCGAATACCTCGCCAACGCCCGCGAGATCCAGATCAAGATGGCCCAGGGCGCCAAGCCCGGCGAGGGCGGCCAGCTCCCCGGCACCAAGGTGTACCCGTGGGTCGCCAAGACCCGCCACACCACCGCCGGCGTCGGCCTCATCTCCCCGCCGCCGCATCACGACATCTACTCGATCGAGGACCTCGCCGAGCTCATCCACGATCTCAAGAACGCCAACCGCCGCGCCCGCATCAGCGTCAAGCTGGTCTCCGAGGTCGGCGTCGGCACGATCGCCGCGGGTGTCGCCAAGGCCCACGCCGACGTGGTCCTCATCTCCGGCTTCGACGGCGGCACCGGCGCCTCGCCGCAGACCTCCATCAAGCACGCGGGCCTCCCGTGGGAACTCGGCCTCGCCGAGACCCACCAGACCCTCGTCCTCAACAACCTCCGCTCCCGCATCGCCGTCGAGACCGACGGCCAGCTCAAGACCGGCCGCGACGTCGTCATCGCCGCCCTGCTCGGCGCCGAGGAGTTCGGTTTCGCCACCGCTCCGCTGGTCTCCGTCGGCTGCATCATGATGCGCGTCTGCCATCTGAATACATGCCCGGTCGGCATCGCCACACAGAACCCGGCCCTGCGCGCCAACTTCACCGGCAAGCCCGAGCACGTGGTCAACTTCCTGCGTTTCGTCGCCGAGGAAGTCCGCGAGATCATGGCCCAGCTCGGCTTCCGCACCATCGAGGAAATGATCGGCCGCACCGATCGCCTCGAGCCGAAGCAGGCTCTCGACCACTGGAAGGCCAAGGGGCTCGATTTCTCGAGCATCCTTTACCAGCCCGAAGCCGGCCCGGAAGTCGGCCGCTTCTGCCAGATGACCCAGGACCACGGTCTCGACAAGTCCCTCGACCTCACCCAGCTCCTCGAGATCTGCCGCCCGGCGATCGAGAAGGGCGAGAAGGTCGTCGCCGAGTTGCCAATCAAGAACGTCAACCGCGTCGTCGGCACCATCACCGGTTCCGAAATCTCGCTCAAGTACGGCGCCCAGGGCCTCCCCGAGGACACCATCCAGATCAAGTTCAAGGGTTCGGCCGGCCAGAGCTTCGGCGCCTTCGTCCCGAAGGGCATGACCTTCACCCTCGAGGGCGACGTCAACGACTACCTCGGCAAGGGCCTTTGCGGCGGCAAGCTCGTCGTCTTCCCGCCCGCCGGCTCCACCTTCGCGGCCGAGGCCAACATCATCACCGGCAACGTCGCCTTCTACGGCGCCACCTCCGGCGAGGCCTACATCCGCGGCATGGCCGGCGAACGTTTCTGCGTGCGCAACTCCGGCGTCAACGCCGTGGTCGAGGGCGTCGGCGATCACGCCTGTGAATACATGACCGGCGGTCGCGTCGTCGTCCTCGGCGAGACGGGCCGCAACTTCGCCGCCGGCATGTCCGGTGGCGTCGCCTATGTCATCGACGAGGACGGCACCTTCGAACAGCGCGTGAACAAGCAGATGGTCGGTCTCTCCGCGGTCACCAAGACCGAGGAGCTCGCCGAAGTCCGCGCGATGATCGAGCGCCACGTGCACTACACCGGCAGCGCCCGCGGCCAGCAGGTCCTCGCGGCCTGGGAAACCCTCGCGCCGAAGTTCGTCAAGGTCCTCCCCAAGGACTACGCCCGCATGCTCGACTGCATCGAGCGCGCCAAGGCCCAGGGGCTCACCGGCGACGAGGCCGTCATGGCCGCGTTCGAGGAAAACTCCCGCGACCTCTCCCGCGTCGGCGGCAACTGAGGCGCTTCGCGCATCTCAAATCACAAATCGCAAATCTCAGATAGCCTAACCTCCCATGGGCAAGCCAACCGGATTCATCGAGTACCTCCGCGAAATTCCCGTCGACCGTCCGCCGCTCGAGCGGGTGCGCGACTGGAAGGAATTCCATCTCCACATGGAGGAGAAGGCGCTGCGCAACCAGGGCGCCCGTTGCATGGACTGCGGTATTCCGTTCTGCCATACCGGCAAGCTCATCGGCGGCATGGCGTCGGGTTGCCCGATCAACAACCTCATCCCCGAGTGGAACGACCTCGTCTTCCGCGGCCTGTGGGAAGAGGCGCTCAGCCGCCTGCACCGCACGAACAATTTCCCGGAGTTCACCGGCCGCGTTTGCCCGGCCCCCTGTGAAGGCTCCTGCACCCTCGGCATCATCAACCCGCCCGTCACGATCAAGAACATCGAGTGCTCGATCATCGACAAGGGCTTCGAGGAGGGTTGGGTCAACCCCGAGCAGCCGAAGGTCCGCACCGGCAAGAAGGTCGCCGTGATCGGCTCCGGTCCCGCCGGCCTCGCCGCCGCGGCCCAGCTCAACAAGGCCGGCCACAGCGTCACCGTCTTCGAACGCGCCGACCGCCCGGGCGGCCTGCTCATGTACGGCATCCCGAACATGAAGCTCGACAAGCAGGAGGTCGTCCTGCGCCGCATCAAGCTGCTCGAGCAGGAAGGCGTGAAGTTCATCTGCAACGCCACCGTCGGCGAAAATGTCGAGGTGCAGATGCTCCAGAAGGAGTACGACGCCGTCGTGCTTTGCACCGGCGCCACCCAGCCTCGTGATCTCCCGATCGAAGGCCGCTCCCTCAAGGGCGTGCACTTCGCCATGGAGTACCTCACCGCCAACACCAAGGCCTTGCTCGCCGGCAGCCCCGCTTCCGCCCCGATCAACGCCGCCGGCAAGGACGTCGTTGTCATCGGCGGTGGTGACACCGGCACCGACTGCGTCGGCTCCTCCATTCGTCAGGGCTGCAAGAGCGTGATCCAGATCGAGATCATGCCGAAGCCCCCGCTCGAGCGTCAGCCGAACAACCCGTGGCCCGAGTGGCCCAAGACCCTCAAGGTCGACTACGGCCAGGAAGAGGCCGCCGCCAAGCAGGGCAGCGATCCCCGCATCTATCTCACCACGGTGAAGAAGTTCATCGGCGACGAAAACGGCGCCCTCAAGGAGCTCACCATCGTCGAGATCAAGTGGGAGAAGAACGAAAAGGGCCAGTTCGTCCCCGTCGAGCAGGCCGGCACCGAGAAGACCATCCCCGCGCAGCTCGTCCTGCTCGCCATGGGCTTCCTCGGGCCGGAGCAGGCGCTCCTCAAGGACCTCAACCTCGAGACCGACCCGCGCTCCAACATCAAGGCCGAGTACGGCAAGTTCACCACCGCCGTCCCCGGAGTTTTCGCCGCCGGCGATTGCCGCCGCGGCCAGAGCCTCGTCGTCTGGGCCATCAACGAAGGCCGCGCCGTCGCCCGCGAGTGCGACCGTTACCTGATGGGCGTCTCCGAGTTGCCGTAACACGCATCGTAGGGGCGTCGCTCGCGACGCCCTTTTCCCGTAGCTGGATGGCGAAACCATTCAGCGAACCACTCTCCGACAGCCGCAGCCGAAACGCTGCGGCTGTTTTGCAGGTAGGACCCTTCTCCGACCGGTCCATCTGTGGGCCATCGCGACGAGATGGCCTTTCGTGGAGTGCGGTGCCTCGCCACCGCCATAAACCTTAAAACCGCAATTGAACCGCAAAGAACGCATAGATCACAGAGAGAGAATTCATTGAGGCTCTGTCATTGGGGGCTTCACCCGGCAGGTGCGCGATCCGGTGGTGCTCATTGTGATGGAAGAACCTCTCCTTGTGTTCCTTTCGGTTAAGCCGAACTGCAGAATCTAGGATGAAGCGTGCCTGCGGTCGGGGCCGCGCCCACTCCCAGCCCGAGCCCGGCGTCTCCGACACGGCGGCCGACGCAATGCCCGCTCGGCAATTACCGGTCGGCACGCCAACGCGTGGCGCAGGCGCCCCTGCCTGCGCTCCCCGGCTCCACCCGCTCCCCTGCTCGAGCCCAATCTCGCTGACCTTGACGGTCGGCGCCAAATGGAAGCGCGCCGCCCACTCGCTCACCCGCAAGGGCATGATCCCGAATCCAGCAATCGGACACTGAGGGCACGGAGCCAAGGCACGAGAACACGGAGAGTGCGGAGAAAACTAGAAGCCGGAGAGGTTCACCATTGGGGTGAGTAGGCCGGACCACATTGCGAATACCCAAGTTCCCCTCTGTGGTCACCTTCCGCCACTCCTCTGCCTCTGTGACCGCGCCGGACTGCGGTGTGTCGGTTCAGCCCGAAGCCCTCGTGGCTGGATCGCGAAGCGTTTCAGTCCGTGGTTCCTGTGGACGGCGAAGCCCCGTCCACCCCTTCGCCACCGGTGCTCGTCCGCGCGCTGTGCAGCCCTCCCCAGAAACCGGCTCGCCGTCGCCATATTCCCCGCCTTTTCTCTTCCGCGATGAACCCCCCGTCGTCCCGTATCCCTCGTTTCCTCGCCGTTGTTTCGTTGGCCCTGGTCGCCGCTCTCGCCGCGCCCTTCGCCTCCGCCAAGCCCACGGTCTCGGTGACACCCGACACCGCCGAGCTGCTCTACAGCGGCCGCATCGAGCGCCACGGCGCGAAGCAGGTCACGATGGGCTGGAGCGGCGCCCGCATCCGGATGCGCTTCAAGGGCACCGCGGTGACGATGAAGATGACGGCCGAGAACCACGAGAATTCCGTGGTGGTCTGGGTCGACGGAAAGTCGACGAAGAAGCTCCGGCTCGATGCGGCCGACGGTGTCTATTCCCTCGCCGCCGATCTCGTTCCCGGCGAGCACACCGTCGAAGTCGTGCGTGCCACGGAGGGAATGGTGGGGCTGATCCAGTTCCGCGGCTTCATTCTCGGCGATGGCGGCACCGTGCTTCCCTGGGGCGCCGAACCGGACCGCCGTATCCTGTTTGTCGGTGACTCGATCACCTGCGGTTATGGCGTCGAGGCGGAGGACCCCAACGAGCACTTCACCCCGGCCACCGAGAACTTCTGCGAGAACTACACCGGGCTTACCGTGCGGGCCCTGCAGGCCGACTACATGGTGGTCGCCCGCTCCGGCATCGGCATGCTCCGCAACTACGACGGACCGCGTGACGGCAGCCCCGATGCCATGCCGATGGTCTATCCGCACCTGTTCTTCAAACAGGAAAAGCCGATGTGGGATCCGGCTCAGTTCGTGCCGCACCTGATCTGCATCAACCTCGGCACAAACGACTTCAGCACCAAGGGTGTGAACGAGGCGAAATACGTCGAGGCCTACGCCGCCTTCGCCGGAAACCTCCTGGTTCAGTATCCGGACGCCAAGCTCGTGCTGTTGCAGGGCCCGATGAACAACAGCGATGCCCTCCGAGATGCGCTCGCCCAGGTGCAGTCCAAACTCGCCGAAAAGGCACCCGGACGCGTGACCTACTTCGAGCTCAGCGCCCAAGGCGCCCTCGGCTTCGGCGCCGACTGGCACCCCAACCGCGCCCAGTCCAAGAAAAACGCCGCTGAACTCATCCCCTACCTGTCCAAGCTGATGGGCTGGGAGTAGGGCAACCCCGAGCCAGTGCCCGCTTCGAGAAACGTCACGATGTTCAGTTACCCCAAATTCGGCAGTTGGACACAGAGGGCTCGGAGGCAAGGCTCGGGAGCACAGAAAGCTCTGAGAGGAAATGGTCCGACCTGCGGCTCACCTCGGGGAGAGTGCTCCAACTCGCGACGTTGATTTTCAGAACATCTCTCCGTGTTCCCTTTCCGGCTTTCGACTGCCTCTGTGACCTGTCCAAACTGCCGTTTCTAGGGTTGCCGGGTTGTTTCTTATCGGGGGCGAGCCGCTCGGCAGGTGTCATGGTTGCGTCGGCCATTTCAGAAACGCGACGGACGTATGTCCTGGGCGCGCCCTGCAAGCCGGGAGCGACTGGAGCAAACGGCCTTGACGCCAAAATAACAGACATTAGGGTTTGACCCCTTAAGTGCCTGACGTGGTCGCCGAACGGCAGAGCGGAGGCGCAGAGAACGCGGAGGGTTTGGGCAGGCGGAAAGGCGCGGACTCTCTGCGTACTCCGCGACTCAGTGTGCGCCCCTCCGATCATCCTTCGGTCGAGCTCAGTTGTCAGGAGTCAAAACCTGACGTCTTCAATCCTGCCCTTTGGCTCATTTTGCGAATAAGAGAATGTGATTAGGCGTGGTTAGTCGGCTTATGAAAACCCTCGCCCTGCTTGAACGGTTTGCATTGGTCCCGACCCGCCGCGGATGCTGCTGTCGATCGCGGTAATCAAAGGCTTCGCCGGTTTCATGGGTGGGGTCTTGGGAGCGCGACGATCACTGCAACCCCCAACGATTTGTCCCCCATCACAAACATGCGAAAACTACTCAGCCTTGCCTTGGTCGCGCTGGTATCGGCCTCGGTCGGCCGCGCCCAGACGATCCTCACGGAATTCGATTTCTTCAACAGTGGCGGCACGACCTATAAACAGCCGTTCTACACGAACTACACGATCATGCAGACGTTTAAGGCGACTGCGGATTGGAGCGTCTCTTCGGTTGATTTCACCATTGATCAGGCGGCCACGACGACCAACGGGCTCACCGTGTGGATCTATGATCTCGCGGAAGTATGGCCGAAGGGGCTCCAGCCGACCGGCACGGCGTTGTCCTCCGGTTTCCTCGCCGCCGACGATCCGCAGTTCAATACCTTCTTGCTCAGTTGGAAGAATGTCACGATGTCGCCGGTCAATCTCACCGCCGGTACCACCTACGGTTTGGTGGTCTATGCGGGGGGCGGTGATCAGGAGTACGATTGGTATTCGAAGTTCGGGTCCGAAATGTATGCCGATGGCAATATGTCGGTCAATAACACCGGGACGTTTGCGCAGCAGTCGTCGTACGATGTTCCGTTCCGCATCAACGGCACCGTCATCCCGGAGCCGTCGACCTATGCGATGTTGTTCGGTGCGGCGGCGTTGGGCCTGGCGGTCTGGCGGCGCCGGCGTTGATCGCGCTGCAGAAGTCTTTCCCCAAGCCGCGGACCTGCCAAGGCCGCGGCTTTTTCATGCGCGGACGTTCCGCGGGACCCGGAACAAGGGGTCATTACGATAGACCCGGAACAAGGGGTCATTACGATAAGTTTGCAATAGGGCTCTTGTGAAGCCTCGAGGCGTTGGGGCGGCCCCTGGAGGCAATCTCACGCGGCAACATTGCGGCTCATCCTGCCGTCGACCCCCATCAAAATGTGGTTGTTTAGGAGCGTTCCGATACGACCACAAACATATCGTAATGACTCCTTAATTCGCACTACCACAAACATATCGTAATGACCCCTTAATTCGCCCCGGCGATCGATTCGCCACTGGAAAGCCAAGCGCTTGACTCGGTAGTTGAGATATTGAGAAGAGCAGGCTGGGAACGGAGTAACAGGTATGTAACGGCAGGCAGTGGTAATCGCTATCACATTCGAAAAATCAGGGAATACAGCAAGAACGACATAGATGCCTGCGACCTGCTTTACATTGCGTCTTGGGGCGAGGAGGCAATAGCCTTTTTCTCGGCGCGGAATGGGGAACGCTGGGTGGCCGATGTTGATAGTGTTGGCGCGCATACTAGGCACGGGTGGAATGAGTCTATAGGATATGTAGAAGGGGTGCATAACTATTTTGTCAGCGATTTAACTCGGCAGCGGCTGGAAGATGAGGGTCTTGCGGGCCTTGCATTCCATTCACAGCCGTCCCACAGGAATTGAGGTAAGAGGCGGGAGCTGGCCTCGGGTTTGCCGATCGCGTTAGCAATCGGGTGATGAAAAACAAACCGGAGAAGAGACCAGCCCCAGCCCGGGGCAAGCTG
>JAEZUE010000036.1 GCA_023443455.1 Verrucomicrobiota bacterium | reverse complement strand
TTCATGGGCAGCAGGGCCGGCCCGGCGGTCGCGACCGGCGGACGGCAGGTGAAGGCGGGGAAGTCCGCACCAGGGGTGGAGCGCACGCGCCTCCTCGTTGGGCGGCACGGCGCGGTGATCCCGCCGGAGCGGCGGGCTTCAGGTCAGATCACGCGCAGGCCCGCAGCCGCGGAGGCGGCAGCGGCGGACGGGCCCGACCGATTCCGGTCTCCCCCGCCTCGCCGGCCTGGAACAACACGCCCCGCGGCTCCGGCAACACCACACCCGGCAGGGCGAGAAACACGATCGCCGGCTTCGCATCGTCGGGCGGCAGGACCGGAGACTCCGGCCGTTGCTCCCGGGCCTGTTTCACCGCGTGGCAAAGGGAGCACATGCTCCCGGGCTTGAGCGTCGTCACGATCGCCGCGCCCACGCTCTCGTGCCTCGCGAACCGCAGCGCCATCGTCGTCCACGCGTAGAGCTGGAGCGCGTCCAGATGGAAGCCCGCCGCCAGCAGCCACGCGAGCGGCAGGCAGATCCGGGCGAAGCGGAGTCGGGTTGCGCGATGCGCTGGGCGCACGGGTTGCACGGCGGAGTGGGGCAATGGGCGCGAAAACCCACCGGGCGCAAGCCCCGGCCGCGTCGGCCGCGGCTGCATGCTTGCGCCGCCGTCCCTCGGGGCGGAAGATGGCCGGCTTGGGCTCCTCGTCGCCAGTTCCGCCGCCCGCCGCCTCGGCCCGCCACCACCGCGGGCTCGCGCTGTTGCTCGCGGCGCTCGCCGCGCTCGGGCCGTTCTCAACCGACACCTACCTGCCCTCGCTCCAGGAGATCGGCCGGCAGTTCGGCGTCTCCGCGGTGCTGGTCCAGCAGAGCCTCACCGCCTACATGATCCCGTTTGCGGTGATGACGCTCTGGCACGGCGCGATCGCCGACGCCTTCGGTCGGCGGCGACCGACGATCGCACTGCTCGCCGGTTTCGCGGCGGCCTCGGTCGGCTGCATGTGCGCGTGGGATCTCGGCTCGCTGATGTTCTTCCGCGCGCTGCAAGGCATGACCGCGGGCGCCGGCATGGTCATCGGGCGGGCGATCGTGCGCGATGTCTTCGACGGCGCGGAGGCGCGCCGCATGATGAGCCAGGTGGCGATCATGTTCGCGGTGGCGCCGGCGATCGGCCCGGTCATCGGCGGCTGGTTGCACGTGTGGTTCGGCTGGCGCTCGGTCTTCGCCTTCCTCGCGGTGTTCGCCGCGGGGTTGGCGTGGTGGTGCCTGCGCGCGCTGCCGGAGACCTTGCCGGCGGAGAAGCGCCAGTCGCTGCACCCGCGCCCGCTGCTCCGCGGCTACTGGCAGTGCCTGCGCTCCGCGCCGTTCGTCGCGCTTGTGCTGGCCATCACGTTGAACTTCTCGGCCACGTTCACCTACATCGTCTCCGCGCCGGCGTTCATCATCGGCCAGCTCCATCGCAGCGAGACGGCGTTCATCTGGCTCTTCGCGCCGGTCACCGCCGGCATCTTCCTCGGCGCCAACCTCTCCGGCTTCCTCGCCGGGAAACTGACCAGCCGCCGCACCGTGGCGCTCGCCTATGGCATCATGGCCACGGCGGCCTTGGCGAACGTCGCCTTCCACGCGCTGCACGCTCCCGAGCTTCCCTGGAGCGTGCTCCCGCTCGCGCTCTACGGCATCGGCACCTCGCTCTCGATGCCCTGCCTCACGCTCATGGCGCTCGACCTCTTCCCCGAACGCCGCGGTCTGGCCGCCTCCTGCCAAGCCTTCGCCCAGAGCGGCGGCAACGCCCTGGTCACCGCCCTCGTCGCCCCGCTGTTGTGGGGCGCCGCGCTGCACCTGGCGCTGGGCATGGCCACGCTCATGACGGCCGGCGGGCTGGCCTTCGTCGTCTACCTGCTCCTGCTGCGTCGCAGCCACGGCCAGCCGCGCGTGCCAGCCCCGGCGCCGTGACCATACCGGAGGCCGGGCACCCGCCGCGGGCCGGTACGGCGCCATTTCCACTGGCCTCGCCCGCAACCGCCGCGCACAAAGGCGGTCTACCATCCCCGTTGTGAGTTCATCCCCTTCCACTCTCGAGGAGAAGTACCAGCGCCTTCTCGCAATCCTCGCTTCGCACGGCCGCGTGGCCGTGGCGTTCTCGGGCGGGGTCGACAGCAGTTTCCTCTGCCGCGCCGCACGCGACGCCGTGGGCGACGCCGCCCTCGCCATCACCGTCACCGGCCCGATGATGCCGAGCGACGACCTCGCCACCGCGCGCGAGGTCGCCGCGCTCACCGGCATCCGCCACGTGTTCATCGACGACCCCGAGCTCGACGAACCGGTCGCCGCCAACCCGGTCAACCGCTGCTACCACTGCAAGAAGATCGAGTTCGCCCGCATCGCCGAGGTCGCCCGCCAGCACGGCGTCGAGACGGTCGTCGATGGATCCAACCTCGATGACGAGGGCGACTATCGGCCCGGCCTCACCGCGCTCTCCGAGCTGAAGGTCACCAGTCCGCTGCGCGTCGCCGGTCTGCGCAAGGCCGACATCCGCGAGCTCTCCCGCGAACTCGGCCTGCCCACCTGGGACAAGCCCGCCGCCGCCTGCCTCGGCTCGCGCGTGCCCTATGGGGAACGCATCACGCTCGAAAAACTGCGCGCCATCGACCGCGCCGAACAGGCGTTGCGCGCCCACGGCTTCCGCCAGTGCCGCGTGCGCCACCACGGCGACATCGCCCGCCTCGAGGTCGCGCCGGGCGAGCGTAGCCGTTTCTTCGATTCCGCGCTGCTCGACACCCTCTCCCGCGAGATCAAGGCGGCCGGTTTCCGCTACGTGTGCCTCGAGCTCGAGGGCTACCAGATGGGCAGCCTCAACCGCGCCCTGCCCGCCGCCACCGTCGCCGCGCAGTCCGCACCCGCACCCCATGCGTGAGTCCGTCGCGCCCGGCATGAAAACCCTCTACTACGACTGTTCCGCCGGCATCTCCGGCGACATGCACCTCGGGGCGATGGTCGACCTCGGCGTGCCACCGGAGCATCTCGAAACCGAGCTGAAGAAACTCGGTTTGCCCGGTTGGCGGCTGCGGTTTTCCCGCGACGCCCGCAAAGGCATCGGCGGCACCCGGGCCGATGTGCTGCTCGACGGCGAGCCCGACCCGCTCGCCGGCTCGACCGTGGCGCAGGCGTCCCTGCCTGCGGTCCTTGGCTCCGCCGCCCTTGTCGGCCACCGCGCCGAGGTGGCTTCGTCGCCGGAAGGCCAGGTCGACGCCCTGGCCTACAAGCCTGTCGCCAAACTTCACCCACCGCTCGTGCCGGGCCATGAACCGCACGAGCACCGCAACCACCGCGACATCGTCGCGATGATCGAGCGCAGCGCACTCGCCGACGGCACGAAGCGTCGCGCCCGCGCCATCTTCGGGCGCCTCGCGGAGGCCGAGGCCAAGATCCACAACACCACCGTCGACGAAGTCGGCTTCCATGAGGTCGGCGCGGTCGATTCGATCGTCGACATCGTGGCCGCGGCCATTGCGATCGAGTGGCTCAATCCCGACCGCGTGCTCGTCTCCACCGTCGAGCTCGGCGGCGGTTTCGTGAAATGCGCGCACGGCCGCCTCGCGGTGCCCGCGCCGGCCACGGCCGATCTGGTGCGCGGTATGCCCACGCGGCTTGGCACCGTACCTTTCGAAGCGACGACGCCCACCGGGGCCGCCATTCTTGCCGCCAGCGCGACCGAGTTCACCGAACGGACCGATTTCACGATCGAGCGCATCGGCTACGGCATCGGCCACAAGGACGGCCCGATCCCGAACCTCCTCCGCGTGTTTCTCGGCACCGCCAAACCGTCCGCGGCTCCGGTGCGGGAAGGCGCCAACGTCCCGCGCGAGACCGCCGTCGTCCTTGAGTGCAACCTCGACGACATGACCGGCGAGACCGCCGGCTACGTGTTGGAGACGCTGCTCGCTGCCGGCGCTTCCGACGCGTGGATCACGCCGATCGTGATGAAGAAGTCGCGACCGGCGCTGACACTCTCGGTGCTCTGCGCGCCGGAAAAGGAGGCCGCGCTCGCGGAGCTGATCCTTCGCGAAACAACCACCTTCGGCCTGCGTCGCCGCGAAGTCGGCAAGCTCGCGCTTGAGCGCACTTTCGAGGAGGTCGCCACTTCGCTCGGCAACGTCCGCGTGAAAACCGCCTGGCTCGATGGCCGACGCCTGAAATCGAAGCCCGAGTACGACGACCTCCGGCGGCTTGCCGAGGCCAACAATCTCCCGCTGCGCGAAGTCGAACGCGCCGTGCTGGCTGCACTGGCCGCGCGCGAAGCCAAAGCCTGATCCGGATTGGACACAGAGAGCACAGAGAACGGAGGAGAACACAGAGCAGCCCTTCTCTCCCTTCCATCCGAGTCGCCGTGCAAACTCCCGCTTCATACTCTGGATTTCCAAGGCAAACCTCTGACACTCCGTGCCCTCCTCCGCCTCAGTGGCCTCTGTGATCGGTTTGTCGCTTCCGCCCTGCGTCCATAGTTCCCCTCTGTCATCCCTCCGAGCCTCCGCCCAATGAACCGCGAAACCCTTGTCCGCATCCTCGACAGCTATCGCTCCGGCGCCACCGACCTCGATGCCGCGTTGGCGGAGCTGAAGGACTTTCCGTCAGGTGATCTCGGGTACGCCCTCATCGACAACCACCGCGCGCTGCGCACCGGCCATCCCGAGGTGATCTACTGCGCCGGCAAGACCCCGGCGCAGGTCCGCGGCATTCTCGCGCACATGTTGGAGGGCCCCAACGCCATCCTTGCCACGCGCGTCGAGCCCACGCACTGGGATGCGGTCAGCAGCCTCTCCCCGGCGCTCCTGCACGACCCGATTTCGCGCACCATCGTGCGCCGCCCGGTGGCGCCGGCGAGCCCGCCGGCCAACTACATTGCGGTCGTCGCCGCCGGCACTTCCGATCTTCCCGTGGCCGAGGAGGCCGCGATCACGGCGGAAGTTTTCGGAAACCGGGTCGAACGGGTGTTCGATGTCGGGGTGGCCGGTCTGCACCGGCTGCTCGGCCGGTTGGAGCAGGTGCGCAACGCCCGGGCGATCATCGCCGTGGCCGGCATGGAGGGCGCGCTGCCCAGCGTGCTCGGCGGCCTGGTCGACAAACCCATCATTGCCGTGCCCACGAGTGTCGGCTACGGCGCGAGTTTCGGCGGCATCGCGGCGCTGCTGGCGATGCTCAACAGCTGCGCCCCCGGTGTGACGGTGGTGAACATCGACAACGGTTTCGGCGCCGGCTACGCCGCCAGCACGATCAACCGGCTGGCGTGAAGGGGCGGGACATTTCGGAGTGGCGAGCCCCGTGAGTTTCTGTCGTCGCAAACCACCGAAGGGGTTCTTCAACTACAGATTGAGTTCGGCGATCAATTGTTCGGCGGCGGCTTTCCGTAGCTTTCGGCGAGGATGTGCCGGGATGCGGCATCTTCCGAAAGCATCGGTTGCTCGCCGATGACAGGTATGATGCCCCCCCGGCTTCCCCGATGGCGGTCGAGTTGGTCGAGGTCTCCGGCCGGCGCCACGAATCTCCCTCTCGCCGGATTGAAATACAGGCATCCCGCGTCTTCCGCCGGGAGCGAGCGCACGAGAGCCCGCGCTTCGTCGATTGCCGCCAACCACACCCGCTTGAGTTCGCCCAGAACGGGCGGTTTCACCAATCGCAGTTCCGCGAAATCTTCGGGACGATAGCGCCCTTTCCGGGCCAGCATTTCGATCAGCATCTCCGGGTTGTAGCCGGGGTCTTTGCCCACGGCCGCCCAGCACAGTGCTCCGAGCGGGAGATGGTGCTGATGCACGTAGATTGCATCCAGGAAGTCTCGCGGTTCGTCCCGACCGGCCAAAGCCAATACCTTGTTCACCGACAGATCGATCGGGTGTAGGCGGTAACCGACCACAGGATCCTCGATGGCCGGAAAGAAACGCCACGCGGAGTCCACCGCCCATTCGATTTTCGTGCTCTCGTGTTCACGCCCGACGATCGCGCGAACGAAACCGGGTTGGCTGAGGATCACGTCGAGGTTGAAACCGGCTTTCGCGAGCGTTGCCTGGTCCCGTGCAAACGACTCCGCCACCAGGCGTTGCTCGTCGTGGAAATAGTCGAGGTCGTTGCTCAGGCGCAGACTGTCCTCGGCGAGATGGATGGCAGCCCCTCCGGCCAAATGGCTTGCGGGGGTGCGGTTGCCGGCGAGCAGGCGGGCAACCGCGAGCTGAAGGTCGGTTAGCGGCATAGCGCTCGGATTTTCGCGGCTTGTTGCCAGGCGCCCCGGTCCCCGTTGCGGCCGAGTTGGTCGGCCACCCACAGGACGTTTGCCAAAGTGATCGTCACATCCTTGTGCGACCAGAAGCACTGGGTCCGGTACTTGTGGAACGCCTGGCGGGCGAGACGCACCGCCACCATCTGCCGTGCCTGCTGGGGCGTGAGTACGCGGCGACTTTTTCGGCCGCCTTCCCGGCCGATCTTCGCGAAATAGCGACTGAGGTCCGTCGTCACCACGGCCCGAACGTAAGCGGCCCATGATCGGATGCAATGGGAACCGCCGAACGCTGTCGCGGAGGTTGCCGGTTGCGTCGCGTGAATGTGCGACGTCGCGGATAGGTTTCGACTCCGCGTTCCTTCTTGGGCCCCGGCGTGACGGTGGTGAACATCGACAACGGTTTCGGCGCCGGCTACGCCGCCAACACGATCAATCGGCTGGGGTAGGGCGGCGTTGCGGGGTAGCGGAAACCGTGAGGTTTTTCCCGGGGCATTCCGACGGAGGCGCCCCCGACTACAGCTCGAGTTTGGCGATCACTTCCTCGACGGTGAGGCGGTGGTGGGCTGCGACGCTTCGCAGGATGCTGGCAAGGGTGCCGATCTTGATCGGGTCATGGTTGGGGATGACCTCGTGGTGTTCGCCCCCTTGCTGGGTCGTCACACGAACGTGTGAGCCGCGCGGCCGACCGGCAACGTAACCGAGTGCCTGCGACGCTCTGATCAGCTGAGGACCGGAGACGTCGCGCGGCAGTTTCATCGTGCCAGAATCTCGTCGCGGACAAAGTGCAGCCGAATCACTTTCGGGGCCTCCATCGCCTCGTCGAAATAGCAGTCGACGGCTTCCTTCACGTTCGCGCGCAGTTGTTCAAGGGTGTCGGCCTCGGTATGGATGCCCACGCCCAACGCGGACGCCGTATAACCGCCGTCGACCTCGTCCTCACGCACGTTGAAGATGATTTCGCTCATGCCCGCACTGTGCGGCGGCCCGGACCGGTTTCAACCTCGCGTTTCTTGCGGCCCCGGCGTGGCGGCCGGGGACATGGAAGCGGTTTCGGCGCCGGCTTCGCCGCCGGGACGATCAACCGGCTGCGGTGAGCACCGTCTGAACCGTGGTGCGTCCCTTCAGAGCGCAATGTTCGATGAAGCGCTCGCAAGGGGCCCGCGAATCGCACCAGCCGACGCGGGCTGAAGCGCCGCCCCACGTTTTGCCCGCACTCGAAGCTTGCGTCTCGGAGTGAGGGGCTAGCCTTGGCGCTGCTTGGTGGCTGGCACTTTGTCGGCCGTCGTTTTGTCCGAGGGACTTCGCGTCCCAGGACTTCTTCATTTTCCATTCCACTTTCCGCCCATGGCTGCCGCTTCCGCCTACAACGAGTCCAGCATCAAGACCCTCTCCTCGACCGAGCACATCCGGCTGCGTCCCGGCATGTACATCGGCCGGCTCGGCAACGGCGCCCATGCCGAGGACGGCATCTACGTGCTGCTCAAGGAGACCATCGACAACTCGATCGACGAGTTCACGATGGGCTTCGGCAAGCGGATCGAGATCACGCTCGACGAACGCACGGTGCGCGTGCGCGACTTCGGCCGCGGCATCCCGCTGGGGAAACTCCTCGAGTGCGTCTCCGTCATCAACACCGGCGCGAAATACGACTCGGCGGCGTTCCAGAAATCCGTCGGCTTGAACGGCGTCGGCCAGAAGGCGGTCAATGCGCTCGCGCTCACCTACCGCGCTCAGGCCGTGCGCGACGGCGAGACGAAGGTCGTCGAGTTCGCCGAGGGCAAGCTGGTGAAGGACCACCGCGTCGCGAAGAGCACCGAGCGCAACGGCACCATCATCGAGTTCACGCCCGATCCCGCGCTCTTCGGCGCCGAGTACAAGTTCCGCCCCGAGTTCATCGAGGACCTGCTCTGGAAGTACGCCTTCCTCAACCGCGGGCTCACGCTCGTGTTCAACGGCAAGCCGTTCAAGTCGGAGAACGGCCTCGAGGACCTGCTGAAGAAGAACCTCAGCGGCGACATCCTCTACCCGATCGCGCACTTCGAGGGCGAGGACATCGAGATCGCGATGACCCACGGGGCCCACTACGGCGAGGAGTACTTCTCCTTCGTCAACGGCCAGCACACCACCATGGGCGGCACGCACCAGCAGGCCTTTCGCGAGGCGTTGGTCGAGACCATCCGCATGTATTTCAAGAAGGACTATGACGCGGCCGACATCCGGCAGTCGATCGTCGCCGCGATCTCGGTACGCGTGCAGGAGCCGGTCTTCGAGTCGCAGACCAAGACCAAGCTCGGCTCGACCGACATCGGGCCCGAGGGGCCGTCGGTGAAGCAGTTCATCGGGCAGTTCCTCCAGCACAAGCTCGACGCCTGGCTGCACAAGAACCCCGACGCCGCCTCGGCGATCCACGCCAAGATCCAGGCCAGCGAACGTGAGCGCAAGGACCTCGCCGGCATCCGCAGCCTCGCCCGCGAGCGGGCCAAGAAGGCCTCGCTGCACAACAAGAAGCTGCGCGACTGCCGCTACCACCTCGGCGACCGCGACAAGCGCTCCGAGGACAGCACGCTGTTCATCGTCGAGGGCGACAGCGCCGCCGGCTCGCTCACCGCCACGCGCGACGTGGCCACGCAGGCCGTGTTCGCCCTCAAGGGCAAGCCGCTCAACACCTACGGCCTGTCCAAGAAGATCATCTACGAGAACGAGGAGTTCCACCTCCTGCAGTCGGCCCTCAACATCGAGGACGGCATGGACGGCCTGCGCTACGGCAAGGTCGTGATCGCGACCGATGCCGACGTCGACGGCATGCACATCCGCCTGCTGCTGATCTCGTTCTTCCTGCAGTATTTCCCGGACCTGATCCGCAACGGCCATCTCTACATCCTGGAGACGCCGCTCTTCCGCGTGCGCAACAAGAAGCAGACCATCTATTGCTACTCCGAGGAGGAGAAACGCGCGGCGATGGCGAAGCTCGGAGCGAACCCGGAGATGACGCGCTTCAAAGGTCTCGGCGAGATCTCGCCCGGCGAGTTCAAGGACTTCATCGGCGACGGCATCCGGCTCGAGCCGGTGTCGATGGCGAACCTGCACGACAGCGACGGCCTGCTCTCGTTCTTCATGGGCAAGAACACGCCGAACCGCCAGGGCTTCATCATCGAGAATCTCCGCGTCGAGAAGGACTTGATCGAGGTTTGAGGCGCGGGGCAGGAAGTAGGTCCACAGCCGTCCCACAGGAATTGAGGTAAGAGGCGGGAGCTGGCCTCGGGTTTGCCGATCGCGTTAGCAATCGGGTGATGAAAAACAAACCGGAGAAGAGACCAGCCCCAGCCCGGGGCAAGCTGA
>JAEZUE010000028.1 GCA_023443455.1 Verrucomicrobiota bacterium | reverse complement strand
CTCCCCGGTTTAAGTGTTACCCATCACGCCGGATCGAACCAGATTGGCCCAAACATATGACTGGTCGCCGTCGCGACGCTTCCAATCTTCACAAAAAGCTAATTGCAAAGATATCGTAATGACCCCTTAATTTCCCCCAGCATACAACTACTGCCTTCTTGATTTCCCCCAGCCAGATTCTGCCGACCGCGCCGCAGTTGGAGGCGATGCCGTAGAGCAAAGAACTGGAGCAGTTGCCGACTTCATTTTCAAAAAACGGGATATCAAGCTTCTTCAGCAAGATGGCGATACGCTACACCTGCTTTTCGAGGGGGTGGGTAACGGAATTGATACAGTAAAAGGGGCGGAATAGGGGGTCAGGGTTGAATGGCACTAAGTTAAGCGGGAGCCTTTCTGGCGCCGGGAAGCGGATACCTTCATTTGGTGGCGCGGTTTGGTGTGACCGCTCAAATTCATGTCGTAGTTTGGGCAGTAATTGCCGTCGTAGGATTTTCGGGCCGTTTACCACGCTCTGATCCGAAAAGGTTGCCGCGGGTGTCGTAGGTTTTGCGCGAACTGCGATGACCGCGGCTGCGGGCGCGGAGGTGTGGCGATGCCAAAAAACGCTCCGGCGTGCCGTTGCGGTCGTAGCCGCGGGGGTCGGCTACGACCGCGGTAGCGGGTTCAGAACAGGTCGAGCTGGCTCGGGTCGCGGGTTGCGATGTGGCCGGCGCGGCGGGCGTGGGGCGGATTGAAGGGGACATCCCGAGCAGCGTTTAGCAAAATCGGGTCAAGTACCGTGAGGCCCGAGAAACGGATTGTCTCCGTGAATCCGGCACCATCTCGTGACATTTCAAATGAACAAGGTGGCTGCGATCGGGGTATCACTGGCATTCGCTTCCAGGGCGTTGGCTTCGCTGGTTTTCGGCGAGTACGCTGATGCCACGGCCTTCCGGACCACCTTGACGGGCGAGTCGTTCACGGAGTCCTTCGCGAGCTTCAAATACGGTCCAGCGGAAAGCGGAACATACAATTGGGGTGGCGGTGCCTTTGCGATCACGGGAGATGCTGACGATGGCGTGTTCTTTGGGGGGCATGACGCGATCGATCGGGAGTTCCTGACCACGGCTGAAGATACCGGCATTCGGATCACCTTCACTGCGGGAAACCCGACCGCGATCGGAGGGCGATTCTTTGGGACCACTGCGGACGACTCCCGCGCGGATGCGTCACTGCATTTCATCTTCAGCGACGGTTCGGTTTTCGACCTCACCTCATCCAGTACCCCCGCCAACGATTTCTGGGGATTTTGGAGCGCATCGCGGGGCGCAGTGGAGTGGATGCGACTATCGACATCGACCACTGGCGCATACGTCGGAATCGACGATCTCACCGTTGGCTATGCCGCAATTCCGGAGCCGTCGACCTACGCGGGAGCGTTGGGTGTCGGTATTTTGATTGTTGTCGGCATCCGTCACCGGCGGCGACGGTGAGCCCCGAGAACCCGCGCAGGCACTGTTGGGGGTAGGGGCATCAGGTTTGCCCACCCGCAAAGCTCTCGGGCGGAAAACGCTTCTTCTGATTGCGGAGGCGAGATCGATTGGGGCGCTTTGCCGTTGCCCTTGCCGCGGCCGGTGTTTGTTGTCCGCGCTTTTCCCATGGCTCGTGACAAGCTCGAAGGCATCGCCAACTACTACGACGCGGTTGTGATCGGCAGCGGACTGGGCGGACTCACCGCCGCCAACGTCCTCGCCAAGCAGGGGCGGAAAGTCCTCCTGCTCGAGCATCACTACCAACTCGGCGGCCTGGCCACGTGGTTCCGGCGCAAGGGCGGCCACATCTTCGACGTGTCGCTGCACGGCTTCCCGATCGGCATGATCAAGTCGTGCCGAAAGTACTGGACGGCCGAGATCGCCAACTCGATCGAGCAGCTGAAGGGCGTGCGTTTCGTGAACCCGCAGTTCGACGTGACCACCACCTTCGACCGGGAGGACTTCACCCGGATCCTGTCGGAGAAGTTCGGCGTGCCGCGCGAAAAGGTGGAGGAGTTCTTCGCGACCCTTCGGGCGATGAACTACTACGACCGCAACACAGAGACCACGGGCGAGTTCTTCAACCGCTTCTTCCCGGGCCGGCCCGACGTGCACCGTCTGCTCATGGAGCCGATCTCCTACGCCAACGGGTCCACGCTCGAAGACCTCGCGATCACCTACGGCATCGTATTCTCGAACTTCATGAGCAAGGGGGTGTACACGTTCCGCGGCGGCACCGACGTGCTCATCGAGAAGATGACCGCCGAGCTGCAGCGCAACGGCGTCGACATCCGCAAGCAGGTCATGGTCGAGCGTATCCTCAGCGACGTGATCGACGGCAAACGTCGCGTGACCGGCGTGGTCGCCAACGGCCGAGAGATCCGCTGCGGCGCCGTGCTCTCCAACGCGAACATCAAGAACACGATCTTCCGCATGGCCGGCGCCGAGAACTTTTCGCCCGAGTTTATCGCCGAGGCCGAGGCGGTGCGCATCAGCCCGTCCTCCTGCCAGGTGTATTTCGGCATCCGCAAGGGCGAGACGATCCCGCACATCGGCGACCTCATCTTCACCTCCGACGCGCGGGAGTTTTCGAGCACCGAGCTCGTCGCCCGCGACACGAGCAGCCGCACGTTCTCGCTCTATTACCCGGATACGCGCCCCGGCACGGACCGCTATACCATCGTCGCCTCGCTCAACGCGAAGTACGACGACTGGGCGAGCCTCACCGACGAGCAGTACGAAGCGGAGAAGCAGCGCCTCATCGAAGAGTCGTTGACCAGTCTCGAACGCTTTCTCCCCGATGTGCGGACGAAGATCGACTGGGTCGAGGCGGCGACGCCACGCACCATCGAGCGCTACACGACCCACTGGGCCGGCACATCGTTCGGCACCAAGTTCGAGGGCCTCAAGGTCTCGATGGAGCTGCCCACCCAGATCGCGGGGCTGCACCACGCCGGCTCGGTCGGCATCATCATGTCCGGCTGGCTCGGCACCATCAATTACGGCGTGATCGTCGCCAACAACGTCGACAAATACCTGCACGCGCTGGGGCAGGGGGCGGCGGAGTAGGGCGCGAAAGGCGTGGCGCAGGCGTCCCTGCCTGCGGCCAGAGGCGCGTGCAAGCACGCTGGCCCACTTTGATGCGGTGCGACCAAGGTCGAGCCCTACGTGAAAGGCGAATCGCCGAGCTGATTCGTCCCAATCGGTGTCGAGCCGCCGCACCCCAAAGGGTTTCGCCACTGCACTTTTCCCTCGCCAAGCGCGGCCGGTGGGCTGCATTCGCAAGCATGCCGTTCTCTCGTTTGGGACTTTTTTCCAGTGTCGTGCGTGCCACCGAAGCCAAGGGCTACGAGGCGCCCACGCCCGTGCAGGTCGAAACCATCCCAGCAGTGCTCACCGGTCGCGACGTGATCGCCTGCGCACAGACCGGCACCGGCAAGACCGCCGCCTTCGCGTTACCGATCATCAACCGGCTCGGGCCTCACCGCACCGGCGGACCGCGGGTGCTCGTGCTCGAACCGACCCGCGAACTGGCGACCCAGGTCGAGAAGGAGTTCCGCGATTTCGCCCAGTTCACCGACCTGCAGATCGCCCTGATCCAGGGCGGCACCGGCTACAGCCGCACCCGCGCGGCCGCCCTCGACGCGACCGACATCGTGGTGGCGACCGTGGGCCGCCTGCTCGAGCTGCTCGAGAGCCGGGTGCTCAAGCTCGACCAGCTCAAGGTGCTCGTGCTCGACGAGGTCGACCGCATGCTCGACATGGGCTTCATCGACGACGTGCGCGCCATCATCGAGCGCTGCCCGGTGAAACGGCAGACCCTGTTCTTCTCGGCCACGGTCCCGATGGGCATCGACCGGCTCGCGAAGTCGGTCGTGCGCGACCCCATCCGCATCAACGTGGGCCGCGTGCGCACCGTGCCGGACAATGTCGACCACGCGCTGTACCCGGTGGCCCAGCACCTGAAATTTCCGCTGCTGCTCGCGCTGCTGGAGCGCACCGATTTCCGCAGCGTGATCATCTTCGCCCGCACCAAGCAGGGTGCCGACGGCATCGTCGCCCGCCTGAAACGCGCCGGCCACTCGGCCACGGTGCTGCACGGCGACCGCAGCCCGGGCCAACGCAAGGCCTCGCTGACCGGCTTCAAGGACGGCTACTACGACGTGCTCGTCGCCACCGACCTCGCGGCCCGCGGCCTCGACCTCACCGGGGTCTCCCATGTGGTCAACTACGACATCCCGCTCACGCCCGACGACTACGTGCACCGCGTCGGCCGTACCGGACGTTCGGATGCATCGGGCGATGCCTTCACGTTCTTCACCCCGCGCGAGTCGGGGGCGGTGCAGTCGATCGAGAAGTACATCCGCACCCAGGTGCCCAAGCGCAAGCTGGACGGCTTCGACTATTCCGCCGCGCCCGCCGCGGAATCCGAATCCGCGACCGAGTCCCGCGCCGCCGGCACGCCGGCCGCGCCGAAGAAGCCCCGCAGCGCGGCGGCCGACAACTGGACGGAGGTGGCGATCGGGGTGAAGAAGCAGCGCAAACCCGACGCCGCGCTCCCGGAGCAGCCCAGCTACCACAAGAAGCGCAAGGCCGACAAGAAGGCCAAGGAAAAGGCGAAGGAGAAGGCCAAGAAGAAGCCCGCCGCCCGGAAGGCCGTCGCGCCGAAGGGGCGTTTCCAGGTCCGCAACAAGACTCGGCGCCGCGGCTGAGTCCTTCGTATCCGCCCCCTGGTGTGCGCCGGCGGCCGCGCCGCACCGCAATTTCACGAACATCCCGATTTCCATGAAGAAGACATTTCCCCTCCACCTGCCCGACAAGAATCCCGAACGCGTCCTCGAGAGCGTGAAGAACGAAGTGCGCAAATACGTGCGCCGCGAGCAGGGCAAGAAATTGCCCGAAGGCTTCAACCGCCGGATCTTCGCCTGCAAGGTCGGGCCGGACGCCGCCGCCGCAGTGGAGCGGCCGCTGAGCGAGGTCGTGCCGTCGATCGACACGACGGCGAAGAGCGGCTCCGCGCAGGTCTATGTCGAGATCGTGGCGACACCGGTGCATCGCCCGACGACCGACGACCAGTAGGCCCACGTCTCCGACCGGACCATCTGCACTCACGCTGGCACCCAGCCAACATCCAACTGGACCGGTCGCAGACCGGTCCTACCTGTTTTCCATGCCGTCCGAATCGCTCGAAGTTCGTCCCTTTTCCCTGCCGCGCCGCGTGCTTGGTCCCGACGGTCGCGTGCTCGTTGTGCCCGAAGATTGGGCACTGCTGGCGCCCGGCGATGCGGCGCTCAGCCGACGCATCAAGGCCGACGGCCCCACGTGGACGGTGGTCGAGATGAAGGGCAACAAACGTTTTTCCCGGGGCATCTGGGCACCGGCGGCGCGCATCGAGGCGCTGCGCTCCGAACTGGCGGTCGAGCGCATGGATCCGGCCTACACCCGCAAGCTCGAGGCCGGCCGCGCGCGGCGGGCGGTCGAGCAGGCCGAATACGTCGAGGACTTCCGCGGCGCGGTGCTCGCCTTTCTCGCCTTCCATCCGGCACACGCCGAAGTCGCGGAGCGCATGGCCGACCGCATCACCGCGCACGCCACTCCGGTGGGCAGCGGCACGGTGGCGCGCACGGAGCGCATCCCGATCGAGGAGCGCGCGGAGGCTGCCACCATTGCCTGGATGCGCCACCAGACCACCGGCTACGACAACATGGTCATCCCGCGCGTGGCCGGAAAACGCCGCGAGGTGCGCCGCCTGCTCGCGCAACGCTCGGTGCAGCTGCTCGCCCGCTATCGTCGGGGCGAGCGGCTCGACCCGACGAACTGCCCGCTGCTGCGGGCGTTGGCGGGTTAGGGCGGCGGGGCTTCGGCGGGCTGGCGCCCGAGCCGGATGACGCCGTGGAGATAACAGAGCCCGATGGCCAGCGCCACGGCCGAGGTGGAGACGACGAAGCCCATGCGTTGCCGCAGTTCGTCGAGATAGGGACCGGTGCCGAGGAGAACCAGCGGGATGCCGAGGAGCCCCCGCAGCACGAACACGGTTGCGACGCCGGCAAGGATGGTCCGCCGCCAGGGGAGGCGCCGCCCGCCGCGGGCGATGTCGACCGCGTAGAACCCGAACAACAGCAGCACGACGGCGATGCCGGCGGTGCGGAGCGTGTTGCCGATCGCTCCCTGCGCCGCGAGGAGCGCGGCCTCTTCTCCGGCTCCGAAATAGCGATACCATTGCGCCCCGCCGGCGATGATGGCGAAGTGCAACAGGCCCGCCGCCCCGCAGGCGATTCCACCGAAGAACAGAGGCTTCATGATGCGTCGGACGAGGAATCGTGCCTGCCGCGAGGGGCCGCGCCGGGGGCCTGCGCGCGGAGGGCGTGCCAGCGTGCATCGGCGAGAACCACGGAGGTTTCGATCTGCCGCTCGGGTACCGTCCAGTAGCGGGCGAGCAGACGGGTCTTCTCTTCGGCGTCGACGAGCCGGAAACCGTGGCGCTCGTAGAACGCGATCGCCCACGTCGCCGCGGCCCAAGTACCGATCAGCACGGGGCGATCGGTCGTGGCGAGCAGATGCCGCAGGAGCAGCGAGCCCAGCCCGTGCCCACGTTCGCTGGTGCGCACATAGGCGTGGCGGATCAAGGTCACCTCCGCGACCGGTTGGGAGCCCATGATGCCGACCAGCACGCCGTCGCGCTCGACGCCCAGAAAACTCACCCCGGCGGCGATTTCCGCACGGAGTTCGGATTCGGGCATGTAGGGCTCGTGCCAGCGGTCGGCGGGGATGTGTCCGCGGTAGGCGAGGGCGGCATCGTTGATGATGGCGGCCATCGTCGGCTCGTCGGCGGGGAGGCAGGGGCGCAGTGTCGGCATTGGAGACTAGAGTTGCGATCGGAGCTACTATCTTCCCCGACGGCACTTCGCATCGCGAAAAGCGCGACGACGAAAAATCCGTTGCCGAATCGTCACCCAAGTGAGGGGACAAGCGGCCGATCACCGCGCGCGACGATGCACCTCCGCACCTTCTCCATCCTCCTTCTCGCGCTTTCCTTCGGGCTGTTCGCCAACGGCGAACCCCAATCGATCACCCTCGCCGGCAGCAGTACGCTGACGCGGGTGCTGCTGCCTCTGAAACCCGGGGTGGAGGCGGCGTACGGCGTCGAGATCCGGCTGATTCCGGTAGGGTCGGGCCGCGGGTTGGCCGAGCTCGCCGAGAACCGGGTCGACGCCGCCATGCTGTCGGGGCCGGTCGGCTATCTGGTGGAGAAACTGCGCGAGCGAAGCGGGTGCTCGTTGCGCGTCGAGCAGCTCGAGCAGTTGCGCCTGCCCCACAACCACAAGGCCGAGGTGGTGGCGTTGCTGCATCCCGCGCTGCCGATCCGCAGCCTCAGCCGCGAGCAGTTGCGCGCGGTGCTCGCCGGCGAGATCGCCAACTGGTCCGCTCTCGGTGGACCCGATCTCGCGATCACCGTGGTGCTGCCGGACGAACTCGACGGGGTGCGCGCAACCGTCGACACGGAACTGATGGAAGGGCGCGCCTTCAGCCCGAAGGCGCAGATCGTGCCGAGGATTCCGGATACGATTCCCGTGGTTCTCGCCACCCCCGGTGCGGTGGGCGTGCTGCCCCGTGCCTCGCTGCCCGCCGCCGCGATCTCGGCGGAGATCACGCCGACCCTTTTCGTGACGCTCTACATCGTGGCCTTCAACGCCCGGATGGAAGACGACCCGCGCACCGGCATGGTGCTCAACTCCCTGCACTCGCGGGCGCGGTGAGGGGCGGCGGGGGGGGGTGTAGCCGGGCGGATCGGACCGGCTCACCACGTTTCGCCGAGTTGCCCCCGCTGGAGCGAACCCGAATCCATGCCGACCGGTGGCCCCCGTGTTCCCTCCGTTTTCCGATGGGGCCAAGGCGGATCGTCGCGCACCGAAAACAAAGGCTTTCCGCGGGGCGGGTTCTTTCCCAACCTCTCGCCTTTCCCCAGCCGCCTCACGCCATGTTCGAACCCGTCACCGACCTCATCCCGCACCGGCCTCCGTTTCTCTTCGTCGACGAAATCGTCGCCGCGACCGACGACTCGCTGGTGGCCAAGCGTACGCTGCGCGCCGACGAGGATTTCTACCGCGGTCACTATCCGAACCAGCCGATCACGCCGGGCGTGTTGTTGTGCGAGGCGGTGTTCCAGACCGGAGCGCTGCTGATGGCGCGCCGCGCCAAGGCCGCCGGGGCGGGGGAGCAGGGCGGGGTGCCGTTGCTCGCGCGCGTGAGCGACGTGAAGTTCCGCAACCCGGTCTTCCCCGGCGACACGATCGAGATCACCGCGAAGATCAAGGAGACCGTGGGCGGGTTCACGATGATGGGCGGCAGCATCGCCAGCGCCGGCAAGCGTATCCTCACGGTCGATTTCGCGGTGGCGTGGAAGATGCCCGGAGGTGCCGCGTGAGTTTCCTCGGTCTTTCCGGCAAGACGGTACTCGTCGCCGGCGTGGCCAACCGCAAGAGCGTCGCCTGGCATGTGGCCAAATCGCTCGAGGCCGAAGGCGCGCGCGTGCTGCTGAGCGTGCATTCGGAGCGGCGGCGCGGCGAAGTGCAAAAACTCGCGCCGCAGCTGCCGGTATTCCTCTGCGACTTCGAGCGGGAGGGTGCCTGCGATGTGCTCGCCGCCGAGGTGGGGCCCCAGTTCGGGCCGATCCACGGGCTCGTGCATTCGGTGGCGTTTGCGAACTACGCGGAGGGTTTCAAGCCGTTCCACGAGACCCGCCGCGCCGATTTTCTGCAGGCGACGACGATCTCGGCCTTTTCGCTGGTCGAGTTGGCCCGCGCATTCAAGCCGTACCTCGCGCCGGATGCGTCGGTCGTGGCGATGGGCATCTCGTCGCTGCTCGTCACGGCGGAAAACTACGGATACATGTCGCCGATCAAGGCCGCGCTCGACGGCATCGTGCGCAACCTGGCGAAGTCCTTCAGCGCCGACTCCGCAGTGCGTTTCAACGCCGTCGGTGCCGGACCGCTCAAGACCGCGAGCAGCTCGGGCATTCCCGGCTACGTGGAAAGCTACCTCTACGCGGAGAAACTGACTTTCCGGAAGCGCAACCTCACCACGCAGGAAGTGGCCGATGCCGCGCTCTACCTGCTCAGCCCGCGCTCGAGCGGCATCAACGGCACCACGATGGTCGTCGATGCCGGTCTCGGCATGAACTATTTCGACAAGGACGTGGTTCGCCTCGCGATGCGTCCGGACCCGAAGGCCTGATCCGATGCGTTTCCAGAACGTCGTCCTCGAATCCCTCGCCACCGCGTTGCCACCGGTCGTCATGACCTCGGCCGCGCTCGAGGAACGGCTGCGTCCGCTCTACGAACGCCTGCGGCTGCCGTTCGGTCGGCTGGAGCTGATGACCGGCATCAAGGAGCGCCGGTTCTGGGAGCCGGGCACGAAACCGTCGGAGGCGAGCGCACGCGCCGTGCGCGAAGTCCTCGCCAGGACCACGGTGCCGCCGGGCGAGCTCGGCATGCTCGTGCACGGCGCAGTGTCGCGCGACATGCTCGAGCCGGCCACCGCGGCGTTCGTGCATCGCCTGTCCGGTCTGCCGGCACGGATGCAGATCCTCGACCTCTCGAACGCGTGTCTTGGGTTCCTGAATTCCTGCACGCTGATCGCCGGCATGATCGAGTCGGGCCAGATTCGGGCCGGCATCGTCGCGTGCGGCGAGAACGGCGGACCGCTGGTCGAGGAGACGATTCGTCGGCTCTGCGGCAGCACGCTCGACCGGCAGCAGATCAAGCCGTTCTTCGCCAACCTCACGATCGGCTCGGGCGCGGTGGCAGCGGTGCTTTGCCACCGGGATCTCGCCCCGGCCGGAGCGCCGCGGCTGGTCGGCGGCGTGGTGCGCGCGGCCAGCGAGCACAGTGCGCTGTGCATGGGCGACCATGCCGAGGGCGACGCGCTCGCGATGCAGACCGACTCCGAACAACTCCTCGTCGCCGGGGTCGAAACCGCCCGTCTGACTTGGGAGGACCTCGGCCGCGAGCTCGGCTACACGGAGCGGGATTTCGACCGCTTCGTCTGCCACCAGGTCGGGGTGATGCACCGCAAGAGGCTCTATGAAACGCTGGGCCTCGACACGGCGAAGGATTTCTCGACCTTCGAGACGTTCGGCAACACCGGCTCGGTGGCGTTGCCGCTCACCCTCGAACGTGCCCGCGCCGCCGGTTTCGTGCAGCCGGGCCACCGGGTCGGACTGCTCGGCATCGGCAGCGGAATCAACAGCGTGATGCTTGTATTGGAATGCTGATCATGGAGAACTGGCGCAGCGAATATCCCTTCGGATCGCATTTCTTCGACGTCGGCGACGGCGTGAAGATGCACTACCTCGACGAGGGGCCGCGCTCCGACGAGGCCGTGCTCATGCTGCACGGCAACCCGACGTGGTCGTTCTACTACCGCAATGTCGTGAAGTCGTTGTGCCCGCGCTTGCGCTGCATCGTGCCGGACCACATCGGCATGGGGTTGTCGGACAAGCCGTCGCGCTACCCGTACACGCTCGCTCGACGCATCGGCGACGTGCAGCTCCTGATCGCGCACCTCGGCCTGAAGCGCATCCACCTCATCGTGCACGACTGGGGCGGTGCGATCGGCATGGGCGTGGCGACGCGGGCGGCCGACATCACGGGGCGCATCGTGATTTTGAACACGGCGGCGTTTCCCGATGCCCGGATCCCGCGCCGGATCGCGCTGTGCCGCCGGCCGCTGCTGGGCGCGCTGATCGTGCGCGGCTTCAACGGTTTCGCGGGCCCGGCGGTGAAGATGGCCGTGACCCGGCCGCTCGCGCCGGAGGTGCGCGACGGCTTTCTCGCGCCGTACCGCAGCTGGGCCGACCGCGTGGCGGTGCACCAGTTCGTGCGCGACATCCCGATGGAGCCCGAGCATCCCAGCCGGCCGATCTTGCAGCAGATGGGCACCGACCTCGCCTGGCTGAAGGCCAAACCGGTGCTGATCGGGTGGGGCGGACGGGATTTCTGTTTCAGCGACCATTTCTTCGCGCGCTGGAAACAGGCATTCCCGCAGGCCGAGACCGAGCATTATCCGGACGCCGGACACTACGTGCTCGAGGACGCCAAGGAGCAGCTCATCCCGCGCATCGCCGAGTTCCTGACACGGTAGGGCGCAGGCGCTGATGGATTTCGCAGGTCGCGGCGGCCGTCAAGGCCGTCGACCGCGGTCGAACGGTCGAAAGCCCGGCGGGTTTCGCCACCTTCGAACTGACAAATGCGCCCCCAGCGTCATTCGCTGCGGCCGTAGAGTTCGGCCAGATCGCGCAGGTAGGTTGTGCTGTTGCGCACGAGCGCCTCGAGCTGGTCGGGCCGGTAGCGCCATTCCCAGTTGCCGTCGGGCTTTCCGGGCAGGTTGAAGCGTGCGGAGCTGCCGAGGTTCATCAGGTCCTGCAACGGGATGACGGCGAGGCGGCAGGGCGAGGCGTAGGCGGCGCGGATGAAGTCCCACTGGATCTCCTCGCCCCCGATGCGGAAGTAGCGCCGCACATGGTCGCGGGTCTTCTCGTCGACGGCGGCATACCAGCCGCGGGTGGTGTCGTTGTCGTGCGTGCCCGGATAGAGGACACAGTTGGGCACGTGGTTGTGCGGCAGGTAGAGGTTCTTCGCGTCGCCGCCGAAGGCGAACTGGCTGATCGCCATGCCGGGCAGGCCGGTGGCCTCGCGCAGCTCGAGCACCTCGGGGGTGAGGATGCCGAGGTCCTCGGCGATGATCTTGGCGGCGGGAAACGCGGCGCGGACCGCGCGGAAGAAATCGAGACCCGGGCCGAGCTCCCAGGTGCCGACGCGGGCGTTGGAGGCGCCGGCCGGGACGGCCCAGTAGCTTTCGAAGCCGCGGAAATGGTCGATGCGCACGACATCGCACAACGCGAAGGTGGCGGCCATGCGGCGCATCCACCAGTCGTACCCGGTGCGTTGATGCGCAGGCCAGTCGTAGAGCGGGTTGCCCCAGAGTTGTCCGTCTTCGGAGAAATAATCCGGGGGCACGCCGGCGACGAAGGTCGGGCGGCGAGTCTTCGCGTCGAGCAGGAACAACTCGGGGTTGGCCCAGACATCGGCGCTGTCGAGCGCGACGAAGATCGGCACATCGCCGATGACCCGGATGCCGAGGGCGGCGGCGCGTTCCCGGATCTGCGTCCACTGGCCGAAGAACAGAAACTGCAGGAACTGGTGAGCGAAGATCTTCGGCGCGAGACTGCGCCGCAGGGCGCCCTTGGTCGCTTTCTCGAAATCGCGCAGCTCGGCCGGCCAATCCCACCAGGGCTGGCCGTCGAAATGGTCCTTCAGCGCGAGGAAGTAGGCGTAGTCGTCGAGCCAGGCGGATTGGGCGGTGCAGAATTCGGTGAAATCGCCGTACGGAAGTGAGGCGGGGCGTTTGCGGAAGTTTGCCGCGGCCTTGAAGAGGACCGGCCATTTTTTCTCCCAGATGGCGCCGAACTCGACCCGGTCGATCGGGAGGTTCCGCAACGATGCGAGGTCGGAATCGGCCAGGAGTCCGGCGGCCACGAGGGGCCGCAGATCGATGAGGTACGGGTTGCCGGCGAAAGCGGAGAACGATTGGTACGGAGAATTGCCGTAGCCGGTGGACCCGAGCGGACAGACCTGCCAGTAGGTGAAACCGGCGTCGGCGAGAAATTCGAGGAAGCGGACGGCATTTCCGTCGAGCGTGCCAATTCCCTGGGAGCCGGGAAACGACGTGGGGTGAGCGAGGACACCGGCGGCCCGATGGTCGAGCCAGTTGAACAGCGGAGCGGAAGGTTTGCTCATGTGGAGCCCGGAGGATGCAGGGAAGAGTTGAAGGGGAAAGCCGGATTCGCACGGGAACGACAGCAAGATTCCCGCAACGCCGAAACGGGGGAGTCCGCGACAGGCCTGGATTAGACATAATGCCTATTGTGCGGCATTGTTGTCGAATCCTGCTTGTTGCCAATCACTTGGGAAATCATCCCGACGAAATTTTGTTACGGTCGGAACAGAATTTCGTCGGGACCCGGTTTGCGCGCGGGTTGGCGTGGTTTCGCTCGTCTTGGCGGAGGCATGCCCCCGTCCCCGATCCCTTGGGTTCCTGCTGGGGGGAGCTGGAACGGCGCTCGTTGGCGCGCCGGACGATGCCTTCATCGACTTCGCGGAACAACCAACTCGGGTTACCGGGCCGGTCCCCAGCGCTCGGTGAACGGATAATAGATGAACAACGGACGGCCGACGGCGTCCTTGGCCGGCACGAACCCCCAGACTCGCCCATCGGCGCTGTTGGAGGAATTGTCGCCGAGCGCGAAGAAACTGTCTCCAGGCACCGTGAGCGTTTCGCCTTGCTCGAGGTAGCCAAGATCGCGTGACGACGGACTGTTGCCGAACTTGTAGCCGCGGTAGAGCCCGTCGCGTTTCCCGTTCAGGTCGAACGCCTCGGCGCCGGTGATTGCCGCACCGTTGCGGAGAAGCTCCGGCTGCCGGATCTCGATCTCGTCGCCGGGGGTGCCTACCAGCCGTTTGATGTAGTACTGGTCCGAACCGATGCCGGGGATGTTGCCGGTGCGAAACACGAACCCCTGCCCCACTTCGGGTTTGAAGAAGTTGTAGGTGAAACGGTCGACGAAGAGCTGGTCGCCGGTGAGGATGTCGAAGCAGAACGCGACTTCGCCGGCTTTGAAGGTCTTGCCGGTCTTGAGCATCGTCAGGCGCACGGACCGACGCCGGCCGCCTTCGGTGACCTCGACCACGGCGTCCTCGATCTTGCCCGCCTTCCGCAGCGCGGCGAAGCCGCCATGCGCATCGAGTCCGCCGTCGAGAAACGCGTCCGCCACCAGGGTGTCGAAATCGAAATCGCCCGGCACCCGGAAGTGGATCGGGCTGCCGCCGACGAAGAGCGTGTATTCTTTGAGTGTGGTCGGCACCACAGCCCACTTTTTGCCCTGCACCGAGGTGACGGTCGGCACGAAGACCCGGCCTTCGCGGCCTTCGACGATCGGGATGAGCAGTTCCCCGTCGCGCGGCGCCACGGCTTCGGTCCGGGTCGCCAGGTAGGCCACGAAGCGGAAGGCGCGTTCGAGTGCTCCGGGGGCCGTTTCCGGGTCGACGAAGACCTCGTGCTTCATCCCGAAATAGGTCGGCCACATCGAGTTGGTCGGGATCTTGAACGGCTGCACGAAGTACGCGCGGATGCCGAGGATCACGATCGAGGCGGCGAGGAAGAACTCGATGTTGTCGGCGAGCGAACCCTTCGGATACACGCGGCCGCCGGTGCGGTGGAGCGTCCGCTCAAGGGCCTCGATGGCGAGCTTGAGCTGGGCGGCGTCGGCCTTGGCCCTGATCTTCGCACGCAGCTCGTCGCGGCGTTGGTTGAGCTCGTGGAGCTCGTGGTCGGGGAGCTGGTCGCGCCGGTAGTGGTAGACCTTGTCGGCAACCTCGAGCCAGTTCTTCGCGTCGCGCCGCGCCCGGGCGGCCTGGGTCATGAGGAAACCGAACATGGGAATTCTTCCGTTGCGGCGTGGGCCTAGCTGCTGGTCTTGAGAACCTGGATGAAGGCTTCGGGCGGGATCGAGACGGAGCCGATCTGCTTCATCTTCTTCTTACCCTCCTTCTGCTTGTCGAGGAGCTTGCGCTTGCGGGAGATGTCGCCGCCGTAGCACTTCGCTGTCACATCCTTGCGCATGGCGCGCACGGACTCGCGGGCGACGATCTTGCCGCCGATGGCGGCCTGGACGGCGATCTGGAACATCTGCGGCGGGATGATCTCCTTGAGCTTCTCGCAGAGCGCGCGGCCCTTGCCCTCGGCCTTGGTGCGATGGCAGATCGAGGAGAACGCGTCGACGGGCTCGCTGTTGACGAGGATGTCGAGCTTCACCAGATCGGAGGCGACGTAGGCGCCGAGCTCATAGTCCATCGAGCCGTAGCCGCGGGTGACGCTCTTGAGCCGGTCGTGGAAATCGACGAGGATCTCGTTGAGCGGCAGTGTGCAGGTGAGCATGACACGGGTGTCGTCGAGGGTGTCGGTGTGGTCGCACGTGCCACGCTTGTCCTGCACCAGCCCGAGCACGTCGCCGACGGCCCAGTTGGGGATGTGGATCGTGGCCTTGATCGTGGGCTCGAGAATCTCCTCGATGCTGGCCATGTCGGGCAGCTGCACGGGATTGTCGACCTCCATGAGCTCGGTGGCCCCGTCGAGGCGCACCTGGTAGATGACGCTCGGGTACGTGGAGATGATGTCGACGTCGTACTCGCGACGGATGCGCTCGAGGATGATCTCCATGTGGAGCAGCCCGAGGAAACCGCAGCGGAAGCCGAAGCCCAGGGCCACGGAACTCTCGGCCTGGTACTGGAAAGCCGAGTCGTTGAGCTGGAGCTTGCCCAGGCTGGTGCGCAGCTTCTCGAAGTCGGAGGTGTCGATCGGATAGATGCCGCTGAACACCATCGGGCGCACCTCCTTGTAGCCGGGGAGCATCTCGGTGGCCGGTTTCGACGCGAGGGTGATCGTGTCGCCGATACGGATGTCGGCCACGTTCTTGATGTTGCAGACGACGTAGCCGACGTCGCCCGCCTCAAGGATTTTGCCGACTTCCATCTTCGGGTTGAAGGTGCCGACCTCCTTGACCTCGAACTTGGTGTTGTTGCTCATCAGCAACCCGGTATCGCCGGCCTTGATCGAGCCGGAGAAGACGCGGACGTAGGCGATGACGCCGCGGTAGGTGTCGTAGATCGAGTCGAAGACGAGCGTGCGGGTGGCGGGATAGTCGGTCCAGCGCGGCGGGGGCACGCGCTGCACCACGGCCTCGAGGATGTCGACGATGCCGATGCCGGACTTGCCGCTGGCGAGGATGGCCTCGTCGTGCGAGATGGTGAGGATGTCCTCCATCTGGCGCAGGCACAGGTCGAGGTCGGCGCTGGGCAGGTCGATCTTGTTGATGACCGGCACGACCTTGAGGTTCTGGCCGAAGGCGAGGTGGGCGTTGGCGACGGTCTGCGCCTCGACGCCCTGGGCGGCGTCGATCAACAGGGCCGCGCCTTCGCAGGCCGCCAGGCTGCGCGAGACCTCGTAGCTGAAGTCGACGTGGCCGGGGGTGTCCATCAGGCCGAGCTGGTAGGTCTTACCGTCCTTGGCCGTGTAGCTCATCGAAACCGGATGCGACTTGATGGTGATCCCGCGCTCGCGCTCGAGGTCCATCGAGTCGAGATGCTGGTCCTGAAGGACCCGCTTCGCGACCGTGCTGGTGTATTCGAGCAGCCGATCGGAAAGAGTCGTCTTGCCGTGGTCGACGTGGGCGATGATGCAGAAATTGCGTTTGAGCGAGACGTCCATGCTGGCGTGGGGCGATCCGGTGCGTCAGGACGCGGAGAGATCGGCGAACTCGTTGAAGGTCTTGGCGGACCAATCGCGGTTGATGCGGCGGGTGAGACCGGCGAGCACGGCGCCCGGGCCGCATTCCCAGAATTCGGTGACACCGAGCGCGGCGGACTCGCGCATGCAGTCCTCCCAACGCACGGAGGAGACGACCTGTTTGATCAGCATCTCGCGGATGTCGGCGGGGGCGGCAACCTGTTTGCCGGTGACGTTGGTCAAGACGCGCAACTGCGGATTCTTGAACTCGACGCCTTGAAGGAAGGCGGCGAATTCGGCGCGGGCCGGCTCCATGAGGCGGCTGTGGTAGGCGCCGGCGACATTGAGCGGGATGACCTTCTTCATGCCGCGTTCCTTGGCGGCGGTGACGCAGGCGTCGACCTTGGTCTTCTCGCCGGAGACGACGACCTGTCCGGGGCAATTGAGGTTGGCGACCTCGATGTCGAACTCCTGGCAGAGGTCGGTGATCTTCGCGAGTTCCTCGCCGATGATGCTGGCCATGCCGCCCTTGGTGGCCTCGCACGCGACCTGCATGAGGCGGCCGCGTTCGGCGACGACCCGCAGGCCGGTATCGAAGTCGAACACACCGGCGACGGTGAGCGCGGTGACTTCGCCCAGGCTCAGGCCCATGACGGTGGAGAGGTTGCCGAGGCGTCCCTGCTCCGCGAGGAGCGAATAGAGGGCAAAGCCGTGCACGAAGAGCGCCGGTTGGCATACCCGAGTGGGCACGAGGAGTTCGTCCGGGCCTTCAAAGCAGGTCTTGGCCAGGTCCCAGCCGAGCACTTCATTGGCGCGAGCATAGATGCTGGCCGCAGTGGCGGAGTTGTCGGCGAGGCTTTTGCCCATGCCGACCTTCTGGGCTCCTTGACCGGAGAAAATGAGGGCGAGTGACATGTGAGAAAGGGTCCAGCAAAGGGGCGGGCAGGTAAAAACCAAGTCCGAAGTTCGTGGCAAAAAGGCCTTGCAAAACCGCCGGAGTCGGCGGCTCCCCCACCCCGGTTGATCACGGTTTGCCCGGACGGAACGCACGAAGGCGGGCCCCGGCAGGACCCGCCTTCGCGTTTGGAAAACTACCGACCGACCCGCGTCAGGAACGGATGAAGATGCCCTTGAGGTTCATCTCCAGCGCCTGCGGGTTGGGGGAAACGCGCAGACCATCGCTGCGGGCAATCTTGCCCTCCTTGATGAGGCGGTAGAGATCCTTGTTGAAGGAGATCGAGTTGGATTCGGTCGTGGCCTCGAGCAGCGTCTGCACCTTGTCGAAATGCCCCTCGAGGATGAGGTTTCGGGCGGTCGAATCGACCATCAACACCTCTTGGGCGGCATAGCGGCCGCCGCCTTCCAGCGCCGGCACGAGTTTTTGGCAGACGACGCCTTTGAGCACGGCGGAGAGTTGCCGGCGGATCTGCTCGTGGCTCTCGTGCGGGAAGAACTCGAAGATACGATTGAGCGACTGCTGCACATTCGCCGAGTGCAAGGTGGTGATGACCAAGTGACCGGTCTCGGCGGCGGAGAGCGCGGTCTCCAACGACACGGCATCACGCATTTCGCCGATGAGGATGATATCCGGATTTTGGCGGAGCACGGAGCGCACGGCCAAGGAGAAGCTGGGGGTGTCGATGCCGATCTCGCGCTGGTTGAAGATCGATTTCCCGTCCTGGAAGGTGAACTCGATCGGGTCCTCCATCGTGACGATGTGGCGTTCGAGGTTCTGGTTGATCCAGTTGAGGATCGACGCCATCGTCGAGCTCTTGCCCGAGCCGGTGGGACCGCAGACCAAGACGAGACCGTCCTTGACCTGGGCGAGCTTGACGAGGCGCTCGGTCTGCAGGTTCAGGTCGGAAAAGGTGGGGATATGGCTCTTGATGTGACGGAAGACGATCGAGATCGAGCCACGTTGTTGGAAGGCGTTGACGCGGAAGCGGCCAATGCCTTCGGCCGTGTACGCAAAGTCGATCTGCCCGTCGGTATCCCATTGGGGCTTGAAGACGAACGGCACGTATTCGTCGACGAAGGCCTGGATCACGTGGCGCGGGATCGGTTCCATGTCGACGGGCTTGAGGCGACCGCTGATGCGCAAGTAGCCGACCTTGTTGGTCTTGATGATGCAGTCGCTGGCGCCGGTCTCGACTCCGAGCCTGAGCAGCTCGTTGAAAATCTGGGTATGCATTTAGGCTGGGTCTTGTTTCGGGATAGAAACGCTCCGTTTGGGAAAATGGGATGGATTTTGGCTATCGGAGCCGGCAATCCTCCTCAAGGTCTCGTTTCGTAAACCGCCAATCAATTCCCTGACGCATGAGCATTCCGCGCGAGTTCACCGGCGCCATCACCGCCCTTGTGACACCGTTCCGCAACGGTCAAATCGCCTACGACGATCTTGATCGTCTGGTCGACGCCCAGATCGCCGGCGGCATCAAAGGTCTCGTGCCCGTGGGAACCACCGGGGAATCGCCCACGCTCGACTACGACGAGCACATCGAGGTTATCCGCCGCGTGGTGACGCGGTCCGCCGGCCGGGTGCCGGTGATCGCGGGCACAGGTTCCAACTGCACCCGCGAGGCCGTCGAACTCACCCGCAAGGCCGAGGAGGCCGGCGCCGACGCGATGCTGGTCGTCGCGCCCTACTACAACAAGCCGAGCCAGGAGGGCCTCTATCGCCATTTCAGCCTGATCGCCGAGGCGACAGCCAAGCCGATCGTGCTCTACTCGATCCCGGGCCGCTGCGGCATCGAGATCGCTGTCCCCACGGTCGCCCGCCTGCGCGCCGCGTTTCCGCATATCAACCACATCAAGGAGGCCGGCGGCTCCTGCGACCGTGTCGACCAGCTCCGCCAGACCTGCGGCGAATCGGTCACGATCCTCAGCGGCGACGACGGCCTCACCCTGCCGTTCATGTCGCTCGGCGCGAAGGGCGTCGTCTCGGTGGCCTCCAATCTCTTCCCCGCCGAGATCGCCGCGCTCTGCCAACTCGCACTCGAGGGCGACTATGCGCAGGCCGAGCAGTTGCACCGCCGGCTGCAACCGCTGTTCAAGAACCTCTTCATCGAGCCCAACCCGGTGCCCGCCAAGTACGCGATGTCGCGCCTGCGCATCATCGGTTCGCCCGAGGTGCGTCTGCCGCTCTGCGAGCTCACCGACACCAACCGCACCATCCTCGACAAGACCATCGCCGATCTCGGTCTCTGAGCCATGCCCACTCCGCGAATACTCATCAACGGCGCCAAGGGGCGCATGGGCGTGGCGCTGCTGGGCTGCGCCAACGACCTCGAGCTGACCATCTCCGCCGCCCTCGACCAGGGCGACGATCTCGCCGCCGCCATCCAGGACTGCGATGTCGTGGTCGACTTCAGCCACCACTCGGTCACCCCGGGGCTCATCGACCTCGCGACCCGGTACGGCAAGGCGCTCGTCGTCGGCACCACCGGCCACTCCTTCGACGAGAAGAACCGGCTCGCCGCCCGCGCCGCCGCGGCGGTGCCCTGTGTCTGGACCGGCAACTACTCGGTGGGCGTCAACGTGCTTTTCCATCTCGTCGCCGAGGCCGCACGAGTGCTCGACGACAGCTACGACGCCGAGGTGATCGAGATGCACCACCGCTTCAAGAAGGACGCTCCGAGCGGCACGGCCGCCGGACTGCTCGAGATCCTCATGAAGGCCCGCGACCTCGACGAAAATGATCTCCGGCACGGCCGACGTGGCATCACCGGCGAACGCACCAAGCGCGAGATCGGCGTGCATGCGCTGCGCGGCGGCGATGTGGTCGGCGAGCACACGGTCCTGTTTGCCGCCCTGGGCGAACGCGTCGAACTCACGCACAAGGCTTCGGACCGCGCGATCTTCGCCCGCGGCGCACTGCACGCCGCCCGTTGGGTCGCCGGCCGGGCCCCCGGGCTCTACGACATGCACGACGTGCTCGGTTTTCGGAAACAGCCCAACCCATGATCGCCAGTCTTCGCGGTACCCTGCTTTCGGCGACTCCGCTCCAGGCGATCCTCGAGGTCGGTGGCGTCGGCTACGAGGTCAACATGCCGGTCACGACGGCCGAGAAGCTCCCGCCCAACGGTCAGGCGGCGTTCCTGCACACCGTCGTCGTCTACCGCGAGGATTCGCAGGCGATCTACGGCTTCTCGACCGGGGCCGAACGCGATTTTTTCCGCCTGCTCATCGAGAAGGTCTCCGGCGTGGGGCCGAAGGTGGCCTTGGCCCTGATGAGCCGCCTGTCGCTCCCTTCGCTGCAAAGTGCGATCTCGGCGGGCGACGCGGTCCTGCTGTCGAAATGTCCCGGCATCGGCCGCAAGACCGCCGAACGCATCATTCTCGATCTGAAGGACAAACTCGGGCCGGCCTCGATGATCGTGCCCGCGGCGGGTGGCCTGTCGGCAGCGGGTGGCATTGCCGAGCCTTCGGCCATCGCCGATGCCGTTTCCGCGCTCGTCGCACTCGGCTACAAGGTCCCGGAGGCCGACAAGGCCGTGCGCAAAGCGCTCGCTTCGCTGGGTGATTCGGCCTCGACCGAAGCGCTCATCAAGAAAGCGCTGACCTGAGTCGCAATCGTTCAACTTCAGGGAGCGCGTGGGTCCCGACGCCCGGCGCCGCAACCCACCCTGTCGGCCAACGTTCCCGCCCGCGTTTCCGGGGCGCCGCGGGCCGTCGAGCACCCGAACCGGCCCGACGCCTTGCCGACTGCAGAGCCCGGTGAGCCCGTTGTGCCGCGCGACGCGGACTTCAGCGTTGGAACTGGAACGCGGCCGCTTGGATCTCTTCGAGCCCCAGGACCTCGTTCGGCGATTTGCCATAGGGCTGCAACGAACCGTCGGCGCCGGCCTGGTATTTCAAATCCGGGACCGCGAGGTCGACCGGCAAAACCGGAACTTCGAGCTGCTCCAGATTGGCCGTCTCCATGGCTCCGATCCGCGGCGTCGCGCTCCACGGGTTGCGGAAGGCCGCCGGGTTCGCCGCATAGGTCACCGCCGTCGTGTCGGTCGCCGGCACGGGCGTGGCGGCGATCGACGGGGTGGCTTGCTCCGGTGAATCGGTCGCGCCCCGCGGCAGGGCGACGCGGATCACCACAAAGGCCACACAGGCGGCCGCGGCACCACCGAACACGAGTCCGAGCGACTTGAACCAGTCGCCCGAAGCGCGCCGGGGAAGCTCGACCACCCGGCCCTGGCGGAAATGCGGCGCCGGTGCGGCGTCGTCGCGGAAACGTTCCGAGAGCACGGCACACGCATTCTGCATCTGGCAATAGTTCCGGTAGATCCGGTGGCGATCCGGACTCGCGGCGATCTCGCGTTCGAGTTCGGCGGCCTGTGCGGGCGGCAACTCGCCGTCGAGGTACAGGTTCAGCAGTTCGATGAATTTGTCGTGTGTCATTTGAAGTCCTCCCCCAGCAGCTCGCGCAGGGCTTCGCGGGCCCGGGCGATACGGCTTTTTACCGTGCCCACGCTGATGCCGAGAATATCGGCGATCTCCTCGTAGGAGTGGTTCTGTACGTTGCGCAGCACCAGGATCTCCCGGTGCTTCTTGCCGAGCTTCTCCATGCATTCGGCGACGCGCTCGGTGAATTCGGTGGTGACGGTAATGGCATCGGGCGCCTCGACATCGGCCGGAAAAACCTCGGCCAAGGTGGCGCTGTCGTCGTCGTCGCCCAAAGGCTGGTCGAAGGAGATGGTCTTGTCGCGCTTGCGGCGCCACCAATACCAGTAGCGGTTGCGCGCCAGATTCGTGGCGATCTGGTACAGCCAGGTCGAAAAGGCGGCGTCGCCGCGGAAATTCTCCAGCCCGCGATGGGCGCGGATGAACGCATCCTGGGTCACCTCCTCGGCATCCTGCTGGTTGCGCAAGAGCTGGTGGACCATCGAGTAGATGCGATCCCAATATTTTCCGACCATCTCGTTGAAGGCCAACTCGTCGCCCGCTTTGATCCGGTCGACGAGCAGTCGGTCGAAGGCCACGTCCTGAGCTTTGGTTGACATGCGTTCAACCTCGTTGCGACTCGCGTAGTCTTTGAGTGTTCCCACGGTTTTTGGCCTCGGCGGATCAAATGTTGTCGCCCACTGTCGCGGGCGCTTCCGCTTCGGTCAAGCAGCCCTCCGGGGCGAGCGGACGGAGGTGCAGAGACGGTTGGAATTTGATCCGGCATCCCACGGCGGCTGTGGGGATGGATGGGGCCTTGAGCGAGGGCATTCGTGCCAAAATGAAACCCGCCGCCGGGAAAAAGGTTCCACGCCTTGGGCAACGTTTCCGACCTCGCGCTCGCCCCGCTCCGCATCGGACGGCGCAATGGCGGGAGGGGGCTCGCACCTCGGGTGCTCTCACTGCCGAATCCTGGGCCGCGGGTCGGGTATCACCCCATTTCGGCGACGGCCGCCGCGGTCGGGTTTCACCCCATGGAGGCGCGCCCTCGCCCGCGCTATGCTGAAGCCGACCGGAAGGCGCAGCCGTGCCTCTCGGTCCCCGTCTCCACCACCTCCTCCCTCCCTCCCCCCATCCGATCCCAATGAGAAACGAATACGTCGCCGCCGCCTCCAAGATCATCGACGACCCCTATATCCTCGTGAACGTGATCTCCCTGCGCGTGAAGATGCTCCGCCGCGGTGCCCGGCCCCTCGTCGAATCGTTGGAGAAGCTCGAGTTCGACGACATCGCACTGAGGGAGGTCATGGAGGGAAAGATCACCTACGAACTGGCCACCCGCCCGCCCCGTGAATCCGAAAGAAAGGTACAACCATGATCGCCAACCACTCCGATTTCCTCGACGCGATCCGCGGCCACAAGATCGTCCGCATCGTGTTCTACTCGATTCCCGACCACGGCCTCGTCGATCGCGAGTGCGCTCCGCTGAACTATGCGCCGGCGCCCGACGACACCGACCCATGCAACCGCTACTGGGTCTGGGACTGGGCCTGCACCGCCGGCGCCAACCCGCTCCGTCTGCTCCCCGAACAGATCACGAGCCTGGTGATGCTCGGCAACGATTTCGACCCGGCCTCGATTCCGGAAATGGTCGCGCCCGACCCCACCGCCGGGGCTGGTATCCCGGTACCCCCGGCAAAGGAAGGCTCGCCGATCGAATCCTAGGGACCCGATGGAAGCCGCGCTTTCGAAGCCGTCCGAGCCGTCGCCCGCACCCCGACCGCAGGGCGGCGAGGCAGCCGGCACGCCGTTGCCCCGGGGGCGCGCCGCTCAATCGGCGTATCCGAAGCGTTCGCTCACCTGGGCCGCATCGAGCGCAAGCGAGGTCTGCAGCAGGCCCGCCGCCACCCGGCCGGCGGAGGCCTTGAGCAGCCGGTCGAACTGGGGCGGGGCCAGCGTCTCGCCGTCGCAACGGATGGCGGTGATCCGCGCCCCCGAAGTGAGCAGCTGCATCACCATCGTCTCGGCCTCGCGGCGCGCTTCGGCGTTGCGGGTGAACTCGCGCCCTCGCCTAAGCTGGTAGGGCAGGTAGTCGATCACGTATTTCTGAGCCATGGGATGGGGCGTCGCTGGGGCTGTTGGGAGAGGCGAAACGGGAGGCCCGCACCGCCGAGGGCGCAGGCGCGCGGCATGGGGCCGATCCGGGCGGACTCAGCCGGTCGCCGACGGCGGCACCTGGCCGGGCAGGCCGAACCCGATGAGCAGCCAGAGGATCACCGCCACCGCGATGGCGATGTTGACGACCTGTTTGACCTTGGCGGATACCGGGAGGAATGCGTTGGCGAGCCAGAGGATGACTCCACCGACAAGCAGAGTGGCAACGATCGCGAGCAATGACATGGGAGGCCTTTCTTTGAATCTGCCGCAGGATAGTCTCCGGCCCTTCGGGACACCATGGGGTGAAACCCGCCCCGCGGACAGAGTGCCCGTGCCCCGGTCGGGTATCACCCCATGGCGGTCGGCGCGCAGGCGGGGTAGCTTGTCGTTGCGCAACCGGCCGGCTGATCGGTCCGGCGCGTCAGCCCATTTTGCCATGATCGAAAACCATTCCGAATTCCTCGCCGCGGTCCGCCAGTGCAGACTGGTCCGGATCTTCTTCTACACCCTGCCCGATGGCCGCACGATGGACCATCGGTGCGTCCCGATCGGCTTCGCCGCCGACCCCAAAGGACCGGATACGCGGGAACGCTACTGGTTTCTCGATCCGAACTTCGGCACCGGGCAGGAACCGCTCGGGCTGGTGGCCGAGCAGATCATGAGCCTCGACGTGCTCGAGCAGGAATTCGCCCCGGAGGATTGCCCCTGGCTGGGGCATCCCTGCCTGCCGGAGGTGCTCCAGTCGGCCCACGGCTCACTCGCGCGGATCGCCGCCTGAGGACTCCGACCCCGGCGGCAGCCCCGCCATCGTCCGCAGGTCGAGCGCACGGTCGAGAGTGGCATCGTCCAGCAGACGCCTCTCCCGTACGATGGAGCGCAGCGACCGGTCGCCAAGGGCGGCCTCCCGCACCAACTCGGCCGTGAGTTCGTACCCGAGATGCGGAGTCAACGGGGTCGCGATCATCGGCGAGCGTTCGGCCAGGTCGAGGCAGTGCGCGGCGTCGGCCTCGATCCCGCGCACGCAGTCGGCGGCGAAGACCCGCACCGCGTGCGCCAGGCACCGGATCGATTCGAGCAGGGCGAAGGCGATGAGCGGAATGGTGGTGTTGAGCTCGAGCCGCCCTTCCCGTCCGCACTGGACCACCACCTGTGTCAGACCCTGGACATAGAGCGCGACCTGCAGGAGCATCTCGCAATGCACGGGGTTGGTCTTGCCCGGCATGATCGAGCTGCCCGGCTGCACCGCGGGCAACCGGATCTCGCCCAGTCCGCAGTGCGGCCCCGAACCGAGCAGGCACAGGTCGTCGGCGACTTTCGCGAGACTCCCCGCGATCGTGGCGATCAGCCCCGCCACCTCGACGGAGGCATCCCGGGCCGCCTGGGCTTCGAAGTGGTTCCGCGCCTCGCCGAATTCGATGCCGGTGTCCGCACTCAACAACGCGCAGACCCGCCGGGCGAACCCGGGATGGCCGTTGAGCCCGGTGCCCACGGCCGTGCCGCCGATCGCCAGCTCATGCACGGCCATGATGGCCCGATCCGTCCGGACCACGGACTGGCCGGCCTGGACGGCGTAGCCGGAGAACTCCTGGCCGAGCGTCACCGGAGCCGCGTCCATCAAGTGAGTGCGGCCGGGCTTCACGACGGCGGCGAACTCCGCGGCCTTGCCCTCCAGTTCGCGCTGCAGGTGCACCAGCGCCGGGCGCAGACGCTCCCGCAATTGGAGCGCGACGGCCACATGGAGCGCGGTGGGCATGACATCGTTCGACGACTGGCCCAGGTTGACGTCGTCATTGGGATGCAGCGGCCGGTGCCCGCCGGACGGAAGACCGGCGAGTTGGCTGGCGCGGTTGGCGATCACCTCGTTGATGTTGGTGTTGGTCGAGGTGCCCGAGCCGGTCTGGAAAACGTCGACGGGAAACTGCGCTTGGAGCCCGCCGGCGACGATCTCGGCGGCCACCGTGCAGATCGCGTTGGCCTTGTCGGCGGACAGTCGTCCGAGCTCCCGGTTCGCGCTGGCGCAGGCGGACTTGACCCGGGCCAGGGCGTGGATGAAGGCCTCTGGCATCGGGTGGCCGCTGATCGGGAAGTTGCGCACGGCGCGGGCGGTGGAGGCGCCATACAGCGCGTCATCCGGCACGCCGACTTCGCCCAGGGTGTCGTGTTCGGTTCTCATCGTGGAATTCCGGCTTGGGCGGCGGGCAAATTCTTTCCAGGGCCCTCCGTGTCGATCGCGCCGCTGGCGATCGCGTAGCGGGTCAGTCCTGCGGTCTCATGGATGTCGAGTTTGTCCATCAGCTGCTGGCGGTGCTTTTCGACCGTCTTGATCGAGATGCCGAGCCGGAGGGCGATCTGCTTGTTTGCCCCTCCTTCGGCGACGACCTCGTGCTCACGTGTGGTCAACTGCTCCCGCGAGCCGGTGAAGAGGTTACCCGTGGCAAAGGCGCGGCCCCGGCGACGGAGTTGCCGGCGCGTGATCGAGGGGCCGAAGAACGCCCGCCCCGCCGCCACCTCGCGGATGGCCCGTAGCAGGAGCGCTCCCGAGCTCTGCTTTTCGACATAGCCGGCGGCACCGACAGCCACCAGCCGCTCGACATATTCGTCGTCGCTGTGGGCCGACAGCACCAGCACCCGCGCCGCCGAGTTCTGCAGCACGATTTGCCGGGTCGCCTCGCACCCGTTCAGGCCTGGCATGGCGATGTCCATGAGGATCACATCGGGTCGTAGCCGCTGGGCGAGCTCGACCGCCTCGGTGCCGTTCTGCGCCTCGCCGACGACCTTGAACTCGCCGCCCATCTCCAGCAGCGACCGCAACCCCTCGCGCACCACGACATGGTCCTCCGCGAGCAAAATGGTGACCGGCTTCATGGGGTGGTGCGTCGGCAGTGTTTCGGGAGAGGAATCGAGGCGCGTACCGTCGTGCCCCGCCCGGGCACGGAGTCGACCGCGAGTTTTCCGCCAACCATCTCGACCCGCTCGCGCATGCCCAGCAGCCCGAGGTGTTTCCGCGTCGTGAGACCCAGGACACGCTCGACATCGAAGGCGGTGCCGTTGTCGCGGACCTCGAGCGTGACGCCGGCCGGCGTGACCTTGACGGCCAAGGTAGCCTGGGGCGCCTTGGCGTGCCGCACCACATTGATCAACGCCTCCTGGGCGACCCGGTAGAGCACGGTGCGCCGGGCGGAGTCGAGCGCGTCGCACGGGTCCGAAGGCAGAACGCGGATACGAAGCGACTTGCGCCCCGTCAGTCCCCGGACAAAGGAGCGCAACGCCGGCACCAGCCCGAGACCGTCGAGTCGGGGCATCTGGTTGTCGGTGATCAACAGGTCGAACTGCCCCCGACACAACGCTTCCCAGCCGGCCTCGCCGTCGGCCGCCGCCTCGACCTGATGGCCGGCATATTGCAGCGCCCGGACGCCGATTCTGCGGACACTAGGGTCGTCTTCGACCACGAGAATCCGGAAACGCCCAACCCGTGGTTCGAGGCGCGTTTGCTCCCGCTTCGCAGGCTCGCAAGGTGGCCCGGTCGCTTGTGATGCGAGAAAACCTACAATACCGCCCGGAGTGCAGAACGGGGAGAAATCGGTGATTGTCGAAGAATGGCTCATGGGGAAAGGAATCGAACTGCGGATCGATTGCCGAGTGGCGCAACCTTACCGCGCCCGCCCAACAGGCGAAATGGGGTCTAGCCCTACCCTCCGATTCCTCTCCGCAAAGAGCGCACCTCGGCGGCATCACCGGTGCCGAAGTAAAAACTCTTCCCGAATTATTCTTGCCGGAGGAAGTACCGGGCACCTAGTAACCTGCGCTTCATTTTTCGGGTCGATAGCTCAACGGTAGAGCAGCGTCCTTTTAAGTCGTTGGTTCCGGGTTCGAATCCCGGTCGACCCACCAACTTTTCTTCCGGATTCGCGCTTTGCGGCGCAAACGCGAAGTGGCGGGGTCAAATCGCTAAATGACGCTTTGAACGCGTTTTCCGAGGCCCTTCTCCAAGATTTCGCGAAATTTTCTGCGGAACAGCCGATAGAACATCTGGCCAAAACCGGAGAATTCCCCTGATGTTCCCGCAAGAAACACCCACTTCCGTACTCGAACGGCAACTCGCCGCCGACCGGCAAGCCGCTACCAGCCACCAAAAGATGAAGCGTGTCGTCATCATCGAGGATCAAACCGCAATCCGTGAGATGCTTGCGGAAATGCTGCGCAACGATCCCAACTACAAGATCGTCGGCGAATGCGGCGACGGTCAGCAGGCCTACAACCTCTGCCTCGAGACCAAGCCCGATCTGGCCATCCTCGATGCGAAGCTTCCGGGCCTGAACGGTGTCGACCTGCTCCGCCGCTTGGCGAAGCAGCTCAAGAACACCCGCTACCTCGTGTTCTCCGGTTACGAGAATCCCGTGTTGGTGCGCGAGATGCTCGAGGCCGGCGCCCACGGTTTTGTCGAAAAGACCGCCGGCCTGAGCGAGTTTCGCAAGGGCATCCAGACCGTCGCCAATGGTGGCACCTATTTCGGCCCGGCCGTCGCCGCGTTGTTGCTCAACGTGGTCACCAATCCCTCCGCCGCTTCGAGCCACGATCTGCTCACCGATCGCGAGCGCGAGATCCTGCAGCTCGTCGCCGAAAGCTACAGCACCAAGGAGATCGCGGCCAAGCTCGGCATCAGTGTGAAGACCGTCGACAACCATCGCACCAACCTGATGCGCAAACTCGATCTCCACGACGTCGCCAGCCTCACGCGCTACGCGATCGAGATCGGCTTGGTCGACAACCGCAGCTCGATGCCCCCGGGCGGCCGCTGAGCCGCCGGTACGGCGCCATTGGTGACGCCTCGGTCGATCCGATCGGCCGACTATCTTCTTGCGCCGACTGGGCGGTTTCCACGATAACCGCGCATCTCGCGATCAAACCCTTTCTCCATGAACAAGCTCTCGAAATCCGTCTGTCTCATTCTTGTTGGCGCGGCCGTGCTGCTCGCGGGCTGCCCGAAGAAACCGAATCGCCCCACTCCCGATGCCACAATGGCCGGCATGGGCCCGGGCGGCATCAATCCCGAAGGGGCCGACTTCGGCCTCGATGGCATGAACGACGGCCTGGAGCAGAAACCGTTGGGTGATGCCCGCTACGAAGAGGCGAATCTCCAGCGCGGCGTGCTCCCGACGGTGTATTTCGATTTCGATCGCTCCGCGATCAAGCCCGGCGAGCGCGCCAAACTCGAGCAGGCCGCCAAGCAGATCGGCGATCTCGCCGGCAAGCAGATCCTCCTCGAGGGGCACTGCGACTGGCGGGGCACGGCCGAATACAACATCGGCCTCGGCGACCGTCGTGCGAACGCGGTCAAGGACTACCTCCAGAAGCTCGGCATCAGCGCCTCGGTTCTCGAGATCCGCTCCCTCGGCGACCTCGGCGCGCCGGAAAACGCCTCGGCCGACGCCATGTCGAAGGATCGCCGCGTCGAGCTCGTGGTCATCAAGCAATAAGCGACTCCGCTCTTTCAGCACAAAAGCCCCGACCTGCAAAGGTCGGGGCTTTTTCATGGGACGTTTTGGTGCCGGAGCGCCTGCCTGTAGGAGCCTGCTTGCAGGCGATCTGTGCTCGAAATCGCCTGCAAGCAGGCTCCTACATTGCGTGCCTGGCGGGGGGCGGCCCTACCCGCGCGCGATCGCGCGCAGGATCTTTTCCGAGGCGCGAATCGCCTTTTCCATCACGCCGAGGTGGAAGCTCTCGTTGGGCGCGTGGAGGTTGTCCTCCGGCAGGAACAGCCCGAGCAGCAGCGAGTCGAGCCCGAGCACGCGCTTGATGTCGCCGATGATCGGCACGCTGCCACCTTCGCGCAGATACAGCGGCGCCTTGCCGAAGACCTCCGTCACCGCCGCATCGGTCGCGCGGAAGGCACGGGCGAGGGCCGGCGACTGGCTCGCCGGCGTGTTCGGCCGACCCGGCGGGATGGCCACGTACGGGATCGCGTTGTGCCCGTCGACCAGCCGGAGCGTTACGCCCTTCGGGCAGCGCGCCTCGATGGCGTCGTACACCCGACGCTTGATGACCTCGGGGTCCTGGTCGGGGACGAGCCGGCAGCTGATCTTCGCCATCGCCTTGCTGGGGATGACCGTTTTGCTGCCGACTCCCTGGTAGCCGCCGCCGAGTCCGTTGAACTCGAGCGTCGGCTGGAAACGCACCGCCTCGAGCGGCGAGCAGTCGGGATGCCCGTGGAAGGCGGGGATGCCCAGGAATTTCCGATACTCCTCCTCGGTGGTGCCGAGCTTCTTGAGCTCCTCGCGTTCCCAGTCCTCGACCGGAGCGACCTCGTCGTAGAAACCGGGGATGTTCACCTTGCCGTCGGGCGTGTGAAGCGAGGCGCAGAGTTCGGCCAGCGCCTGCAGCGGGTTCATCAAGGCTCCGCCGTGCAGGCCCGAATGCAGGTCGCCGCTCGGGCCGGTGAGCTCGATCTCGAACGTCACCAGACCACGGAGACCGCAGGTGACCACGAGCTGGTCCTCCCGCGGGCTGCCGGTGTCGGAGAGGAAGACGAAATCGGCCGCGAGGCGGTCGCGATAGTTCTCGAGGAAGGGCAGGAAGCTCGGGCTGCCGATCTCCTCCTCGCCCTCGATCAGGAAGGTGAGGCGCAGCGGCAGGTCGGGTTCGGCTTCGAGCAGCTTCGCCACCGCGGCGACATGGACCAACAGCGGCCCCTTGTTGTCCGCCGTGCCGCGCCCATAGATACGGTTGCCGCGCAGCTCGGGCTCGAAGGGCGGCGAATTCCAGAGGGCGAGCGGATCGGCCGGCTGCACGTCGTAGTGGCCGTAGATCACCACGTGCGGCCACGACGGATCGCCGCCGCGCGTGGCGAGCACCAGCGGATGCATCGGCGTGGCGACCACTTCGACGGCGAAGCCGATGTCGCGAAGCAGGCCGGCGATGAACTCGCGGGCCTGCTGCATTCCCTGGGCAAATTGCGGGTCCGCTGACACGCTCGGGCAGCGGACGTATTCCTTGAGCTTTTCGACCGGATCGAACATGGGCGGAAAGGTGGAGAAGCGCGGGAGATTTCGCTAGCCGGAACTCGCCGGGAAATCGCGCGATTGGGGTCGAACCGGGTGAGTCGCTCTCGCGAGGTAGGGCGAGGCGTCTCGCCGAGCCGTGTCGGGCTTCTCACCCCACTCCAGCCCACCGGGACTCTGCTCGACAGCGGCGCCCCACCCTTTTCGCCTCACGCCAGCGCCGCGATCGCCGCGAGCCGATCTCGGATCGGCAGATGCTGGGTGCACAGATCCTCGCAGGCACCGCAGCCGGTGCAAACGCCGGCGGTCTCGGCCTCGAGCGACCAATGCCATTTGAGCCGCTCCTTGATGGCGTTGTCGCTGCCCTCGAGGATCTTCTGGTTGTAGGCGTCCATCCACTTGGGAATCTCCACGCCGACCGGGCACGGGATGCAGTAGCCGCAGCCGGTGCAGAAGCCCTCGAAACTCGCACCGATGCTCCGCTTCACCCGCTCGATATGATCGGCCGGATACGGCCGGAAATCGTCCACGGCCGCCACCGCCGCATCGACCTCGGCGATGCTGGAAAACCCGACCAACGCGCAGGTGATCGCCGGCTGGGAGACGTTGAACCGCAGCGCCGCCTGCACGACATCCGCATCCTGCGGGCCCTTGAGAAACGCGAGCCGCTCGGCATTGCGCGGGATCACGCCGCCACCCAGCGGGTTCATGGTGGCCACCCCGAGGTTGTGCTTCGCGGCCGCGGCGAGCGTTTCGGCCCGGAACGGGAAGTTGATCGCGTTGTACCCGATCGTGATTCCCTCGAAAAGGCCGGAGTCGAGCACGGCGGCGTTGTCGTGTCCATTGAGGTGCGACGAGACGACCAGGTGCTTGATCAGCCCTTCCGCCTTGGCCCGCTGGGCGGCGGCGATGGCGCCCCTCTTTTGGCGTTCTTCCAGCTGCTCGGGTCGCAGCAGGCACCAGATGTGGAAGAAGTCGATCGCGTCGACCCCGAGGCGGGTCAGCGAGCGCTCGAGGCTGGCGCGAAGCGCATCGCCGTCGGCCTCCGCGCATTTGGTCGAGACATGGAAGCTGGCGCGCGGCAGTCCCTTGAACGCCTGGCCAAAGATGGCCTCGCTGCGGTCGTCGCAATAGTACGGGGCCGTGTCGAAATAGTTGATGCCCTTCGCGTGCGCGTGGCGGATGACCTCGGCCGAGGCGTCCAGGTCGGCAGGATCGGCGAAGCGCATGCCGCCGAAGCCGATCACCGAAACGTTCTTGCCCGTCTTGCCGTAGGGTTTGGTCCACATCGTCATGATTCTCGCTGATTAGTCCCGAAGCGCCCGAGAGCAACCCTCCGCCCCGACCGGCAGCGGGTGCCACAGTAGTTTAACGCGTCACCGGCGCGTCCCATTTTTGGGATCTCCCCTTCCCGTTGGCGACGACACCACACTGGGTCGCCTCCTCGCCATGTTTTGTTATCCTTTGCATTTCAACTACTAACGTTTTCGCAAACCGCTGGCACGTGGCCTGCAAAAAGAGGCCAACACTTCGCCACGCATGGACATTCCTCGCCCCAACGCCGCCAAACAAAAACGCCGCCGCTACATCGTCTGGGGTGTCGCCGCAGCGACCGTTCTGGCCGGCATCTCGATTTTCCTCGCCCGTCTCGAACCGGCCGCCCCCTCGCTCGACCGCAATCTGGTCTGGATCGACACCGTGAAGCAGGGCCCGATGGTCCGCCAGGTCCGCGGTCTCGGCACGCTCGTGCCCGTCGACATCCGCTGGATCGCGGCCCGCACGAGCGGCCGCGTCGAACGCATCGTACTGCGCCCGGGCGCCGTCGTCTCGCCCGAATCCATCATCCTCGAACTCACGAACCCCGATGTGGAGCAGGCCGCGCTCAACGCCGACCTCGGTCTCACCGCCGGCGAGGCCGAACTTCAGGGGCTCATCGCCCAAGTCGACCGCGGTCTGCTCGAGATGGAGGCCAACGCCGCCAGCGTGAAAAGCGATTTCGAACGCGCCCGCCTCCAGGCCGAGGTCAACGAGGAGCTCTTCAAGGACGGCCTCGTTGCCTCCGTCGTGTTGAAACAATCCAAGGTCACCGCCGAAGCCGCCGCCGCCCGCTGGGAGATCGAACAGAAGCGCCTCGACCTCGCTCGCCGTACCCGCGGCGCCCAGATCGCCCCGAAGGAGGCCGAGGTCGCCCGGCTCCGGGCCACGGCTGCACTCGCTCGCCGCGATTCCGAGGCGCTGCACGTGCGCGCCGGTGTCGCCGGAGTGCTGCAGGCGCTTCCCCTCGAGGTCGGCCAGCAGGTCGCGCCCGGCAGCAATCTCGCCCGGGTGGCCGACCCCACCAATCTGAAGGCCGAGATCCGCATCGCGGAGACACAGGCCAAGGACATCGTCATCGGCCTCGGCGCCACGGTCGACACCCGCAACGGCGTCATCGCCGGCCACGTGATCCGCGTCGATCCCGCCGTGCAGAACGGCACCGTGCTCGTCGATGTCGCCCTCGACGGCGCCCTGCCGAAGGGCGCCCGCCCCGACCTCTCGGTCGACGGCGTGGTCGAACTCGAACGCCTCGACAATGTCATCTATGTCGGCCGCCCCGCGTTCGGCCAGGAACGCAGCACCGTCGGCGTTTACCGCCTCGATGCCGACGACCGCATCGCCACCCGCATCCCGGTGCAGTTCGGTCGCAGCTCGGTCAATACCATCGAGATCGTCGCCGGCCTCCAACCGGGCGACCGCGTGATCCTCTCCGACATGTCCAACAACGATTATCCCCGCGTCCGTCTCAACTGAGCGATCCGCCCCTTTCCACTCCTATCGCAATCCACCCGAACTTCTGCATCCTATGTCCTCCGCCACCATGCCCGAGTCCACCACCTCCGCCGACACCGCCAACGGCCAATCCCTGATCAAACTCGAGGGAATCAAGAAGGTCTTCCTCACCGACGAGGTCGAGACCCACGCCCTCTCCGGCATCCACCTCGACATCTTCAAGGGCGAGTTCGTGTCGATCGCCGGCCCGTCGGGCTGCGGCAAATCGACCCTGCTCTCCATCCTCGGCCTGCTCGATTCGCCCTCCGACGGGAAATACCTGCTCAACGGCACGCCCGTCGAAAACCTGTCGCTGGCCGACCGCGCCCGTATCCGCAATCGCGAGATCGGTTTCATCTTCCAGTCTTTCAACCTCATCGGCGACCTCACCGTCTACGAAAACGTCGAGCTCCCCCTCACCTACCGCGGCATGCCCGCCGCCGAGCGCAAGCAGCGCGCCACCGCCGCCCTCGAGCGCGTCGGCATGGGCCACCGCGCCAAGCATCTGCCCTCCCAGCTTTCCGGCGGCCAGCAGCAGCGCGTGGCCGTCGCCCGCGCCCTCGCCGGCAGCCCCTCCGTCCTCCTCGCCGACGAACCCACCGGCAATCTCGACTCGAAGAACGGCGACGCCGTGATGGAGCTGCTGCGCGACCTCCACCGCGCCGGCTCGACCATCGTCATGGTCACCCACGACGACCGCTTCGCCCGCAGCGCCGACCGCACCGTGCATCTCTTCGACGGCCGTATCGTCGACGAAAGCACCGAGAGCTGATCCTCCCCGCCGCCAACCCCTGCGCCTCGTTCCACCAACCCCGCCTTGCCATGCGCCTCCTCCTTCTCGGATTCCTGGGTCTTCCCTTCCTTCCCCTCCTCGGCCGGGCCGATGTCACCGCCACCGTCAACGAGACGCGTGCCCTCTCCGCCACCGGCGAGATCGTCGTCGAAAACGTCAACGGCGCCGTGGCCATCGATACTTGGGACAAGAACGAAGTCCGTCTCGAAGCGGTCAAGAAGGCGCGCAGCCAGGCCGACATCGACGCGCTGGATGTCGTGATCGACGCGAGCGAGAGCCGTTTCGCCGTCAAGACCGCCTACCGCGAAAAGGACGGCAGCTGGCTCAAGAAGTTCACCAACACCGGCGAGGTGCGCTACACCCTCACCGTGCCCCACCGCGCGAGCCTGCGGAAGATCGAGACCGTCAACGGCGCGATCACGATCGCCAACGTCCACGGTCGCGTCAACGCACGCACCGTCAACGGTCGCCTCGAGGCGACCGGCCTTCGCCACGAAGTCGAGTTGAAGGCCGTCAACGGCGCGATCGTCGCCACTTTCGATGTGGTGACCGACAAGCAGGACATCGAGATCGAGGCATCCAACGGCAGCATCGAATTGCGGCTGCCCGCCGAGGTCGGCGCCACGGTCAGCGCAAACACCGTGAACGGCTCGATCGCCAACGATTTTGGGCTCACCGCCGACGCCGACAAGTGGGTCGGCCGCGAGCTCGAAGGCACGATCGGCGACGGCGCCGCGCGTATCCGCCTGCGCACGATCAACGGCGCGATCGAGATCCGGAAACGCTGAGCGCAACAAATCAGCCCGGAAAACGGCACTTGGACCGCAAAGAACGCCAAGATCGCAGAGAGAGAATTCGTTGTGGCTCTGGCATTGGGGGATTCACCCAGCAGGTGAGCGCCCACGGGGCTCATTCTGTTGGAAGAACCTCTTCTTGTGTTCATTGCGATCTTTGCGGCTAGACCGAACTGCGGAATCTAGGATCGGTCGGAACCGCAGGGGCGTCGCGGGTCGACGCCCCTCGGGCGGTGTCGCTCCGGGGAGCAAAGACCAAGAACGAAGGGCGTCGGCGAGCGACGCCACTGCGCGCACTCACGGTGCGCAGACCGATGGCGCGTGTCGTGGCCCCGATTGCATCGTCGCGGCCGAGTTTCCGGATTTTGATTACATCGCCCGGAAATGACCCAGCGTGGCGGCGGCCGCCATGGCCGTCGACAGCGCGTAGCGGGTCGAACTTCGGGCGAATTCCGCCACGCCACTCCGCTGCGCTGCACGCGCGAAGTGGGAACGATGAGGGCTCGCCGCGGCAGGATCGCTTCAGCGGGTGCGCTGCAGCTCCGGCCTCCGTTGCGATTCCGCGGTCGCGGAGGTGAAGGTTTGCCTCGCTTCGGTCCTTTCGGCCGCCGCGGCAGCTGCCGAGCCAAGCACGATCCCACGCAGCAACTCCATTTCATGGTGCACCCGGCCTGCCTGCGCCCGCATTTCCTGCGAGGCACCGGCCGCCTCTTCCGCCGTGGCGGCGCCGGCCTGGACGCCATGTTCGATCTCCGCCAAGGCGCGACTCACCTGCTCGAGCGCCGTCGCCTGCTCGCGCGACGAGCCGGCGATCCCCGCCACCAGTTTCTCGATTCGCTGGGCATCGTCCTTGACCTGGGCGAAATCCGCGTTGGCCCCCACCGCCAAATCGCGGCTGCGCGCGACCAAGTCGCCCACTTTCGCCAGCGTGTCGGATGAGTCGCGGGCGGCCGACGCCGCCCGCCCCGCCAAGTTGCGTACCTCGTCGGCCACGACGGCGAAACCGGCGCCGGACTCCCCGGCACGGGCGGCTTCGACGGCCGCGTTCAAGGCGAGGATGTTGGTCTGGAAAGCGATCTCGTCGATCGTCTTGATGACTTTGGCCGTCTGGGCGCTCGCTTCGGAGACGGCCTGCACGGCGTCGGCCAGCTCTTGCATCCGACCGCTTGACGCGACAACCCGCGCGCCGGCAGCCGCGGCCGTACTTGCAGCCTCGTGCGCCTCCTGCGCGTTCGACTGCGTCGAAGCCGTCAACTCCGTGACCGAGGCAGCCGTCTCCTCGATGCCAGCCGCCTGCTTGGCGGTCGCTTCCGCGAGCATCTGGGCACCGTCGGCGATCTCGGCGGCATTGCTGTCCATTGTTCGCGAGGCCTCGCCGAGCACGGTCGCGGTGTGCTGGAGCGGTGCGGCCAGTCGTCCGGCGAAATACAGGGCCGCCAGACCGGCAAAAAGCACGCAACCCAAGCCGACGCCGACCACGATCCAGCGGGTCCGGACGGCAGGGGCGGAAAACTCGGACTCGTCGATGCTGGCCGCCACGCTCCAGCCTGCGACGGGCACCGGCGCAAACGCCGCATATTTATCCACGCCTTGGCTGTTGGTATAGGGCAGTACGCCGGATTCTCCGGCCAACATTCGCCGGGCGATCTCCTCGGCGCCTTTGACCTCGGTGAAATTGAGTTTCAGCACCCGCTCCGGGTCCGGGTGCGCGACCATCACGCCCTTGGTGTCGATCAGGAAGGGATAGCCGTGTTCCCCGACCTTCTGTTTCGCCACAACCGAGATCATGTAGTCGAGTTCCAGCGACATGCCGAGCAGGCCGACAAAGCCCTTGTCGCCGTCGTGCAGCGGCACGCAGACCACCGAGATCGGCACATTGCCGATCTTCGAACGCATCGGCTCGCCGATCACCGGCCGGCGCGTCTGCTTGGCCTTCGCCAGATAGCTGCGGTCGCGGACGTCGAGGTGTTGGTACGCCCCGGTCGACCCATCCTTGAGCGTGCCGGCAAAGATGATGCCATTGGCGTCGCAGAGAAACATCCCCTGGTAGTGATCTCCGAAGCCCGAAAGCATTGCCGCGATCTGTCGGTTGCAGGCGGCAATCGATTCGGCGGCGGGCTCGCCGGCGTTCCGGGCCGCCAATGTCTCACGGACGAGATCCGTGGCCGCGGCGCCTTGCGCGATTTCGACATGCCGGGTCAGTAGTTGGTCGACCGCCACAGCAATATCGTGCGCGGCCTGTGTAAGGTGTAGCCGTCCGGAATTGCCGAAAGCCCGCATCACCTGCGCAGGCACCACAAACATCACGATCAACAGGGGCAGCACAGCCAACGCCAGCGCCCCGACGAGAAGTTTCATCCTCAATCCCAAACTGTTCATGCGCTCCTGATCGACCGATCATGACCGCGCTTGAGAGGCTCCGCGCGCCCGGCCGTCCCGTTTTCGGGACCCCATCGTCCCGTCGGTGATTTCAAACGAGAGGTGAACCCGCCCCGGTGGCGTGTGCTAAACGATACCCACAAGGAACTTACAACACCGGACCGCAACTGGCACGCCAACTGCGAACACTTCCGACACCCGTAAAGCGTCCTCAAAATTTCCTTTCCCCATGCTCTCCGACCTCCGCCTCGCCCTTCGCACCCTCGCCAAATCGCCCGGGTTCACCGCCATCGCCGTCCTCACGCTCGCGTTGGGCATCGGCCTGAGCACCTCGGCGTTCAGTCTCACCAACGTCCTGCTCTTCCGCAACCTGCCCTACCCGCAGAGCGATCGGCTGGTCCGCGTCTTCCGCACCACACCGCAGTCGCAGAACCAGGGACACGCCGGCGCCACCGCACTCGAGATCCGCGCCGCGGCGACCGCCTTCTCCGGGCTGGCGTTCTACAGCGGCGACCTTGTCAGCTACGCCGAACCCGACCAGCCGGCCCTCCAGGTGCAGGCGACCACGGCCACCGCCGAATTCTTCCAGGTGCTCAATGTCGTGCCGGCCCTCGGCCGCGTTTTCGTGCCCGGCGACGACGAACCGGGCCGCGGCAACATCGTCGTGCTCACCCACCGGATGTGGACCCGCCGTTTCGGCTCCGACCCGAACATCATCGACCGCCAGATCCGCCTCAACGGCGAGAGCTCCACCGTGGTCGGCGTGCTCCCGGCCTCGTTCGAAGCCCCGCTGGTCTGGGGGCCGTGCGAACTGGTGCGACCGTTGACCCTGCGTCCCGAGACCGCCAACGACCGCAAGAACACCTGGATGCAGATGGTCGGTCGCCTCAAACCCGGCGCCACCACCGCACAGGCCAACGCCGAACTCGCGACCATCGGCGCACGCATCGCCCGCGAACACCCCGACACCAACGCCGGCGACGGCCTGCGAGCGGTCAGCCTGCACGACTCCAACATGGATCGTGTCAGCATCTTCATTCTCTGGATGATGCCCGTGCTCTCGACCATGGTGCTCGTCATCGCGTGCGCCAACCTCGCCAACCTCCTGCTCGCCCGCTCGCTCGGGCGCAGCCGCGAGTTCGCCATCCGCGCCGCGTTGGGCGCCTCCCGTGCCCAGCTCATGCGCCCGCTGCTGGGCGAGAGCTTCGTGCTGGCCACCGTCGGCGGCGCGCTCGGCCTGGTCGTGGCCTATTGGGGCGCACATCTGCTCGGCCGAAATCTGCTCATCAACAACGAATACGGTTTCGTGATCCCGCTCGACGCCAACGTCCTGACCTTCGCCATCGCCAGCGCCGCCCTCAGCGGTCTCGCCTTCGGCCTCGTGCCCGCCTGGATGGCCTCGCGCAACTCCGCCGCCGACAGCCTCAAGGAGGGCTCGCGCGGCACCACCGCCGGCCGCGCGCATCACCGCCTCAAGTACGCCTTGATCGCCGGCGAACTCGCCTTCGCCCTCGTGCTCGTCGGCGTCGCCGGCGCGTTCGCCCTCGGCTCGCGCGGCTTCCTCAAGCGCGACCTCGGCTGGAACCCGGACAACGTCTTCAGCGGCTTCCTCGTCACGCCGTGGAACCGCTACTACGACGACGAGAAGCTCCGCACCTTCCACCGCGAGCTGCTCGAGCGCCTCGCCGCGATCCCGGGCGTCGAGCACGCCGCGATCACCACCGGGCTGCCCGTCTTCTCCTTCTTCGGCTCCGTCAACCTCGTGCCCGAGGGCGAGACCGTGACACCCGGCCAGGAGCCGCTCGCCCTGAGCGCCAACGTCTCCGCCGACTACTTCTCCGTCGCGCAGATCCCGATCAAGCGCGGCGCGGTCTTCCCCCGCGATCTGCGCACCGACGACCGCCCCATGATCGTGATCAACGAGGCCGCCGCGCAGCGTTTCTGGCCCGGCCAGGACCCGATCGGAAAGCGCCTGCGCGTGAAGGACCGCGACGAGCTCGCCGAAGTCGTCGCCGTGGTCGGCGATGTGCGCATGGCCGGCAACCTCTCCGAACCGAATTCCCGCCTCCAGGTCTACCGCCCCATCGTCGTCTCGCCGCCGCGTTACCAGCTCATCGCGCTCCGCACCTCGGTGCCGCCGGAAACGATTGCCAACTCCGTGCGCCTGGCCGTCGCGGCGCTCGATCCCGACCTGCCGGTGGCCAACGGCGGTTCCGTGCGCGAAAACATCCGGCAAAACATGGCCAACATCAATGTGGTCATCGCCAACCTCGCGATCTTCGCCGGCATGGGGCTGCTCATCGCCGTGGTCGGCCTCTACGGCGTGATCGCCCACCTCACGATGCAGCGCACCCGCGACATCGGCATCCGCATCGCGCTCGGCGCCACCTACCGCGACATCGTCGGCCTGATCCTGCGGCAGGGCCTGCTGTTGTTCGGTCTGGGCATGGCGCTCGGCATTCCCCTGTACGCCGTCGTGCGCGTCGCGCTCGGGCAATCGATGCCCGCCATGCCGTTCCCCGGCTTCTGGCTGCCCGCGGTCATCCTGTCCGCGCTCGGCCTGGCCACCCTTGTCGCCAGTTGGCTGCCCGCCCGCCGCGCCGCCCTCACCGACCCACTACGCGCCCTGCACGCCGACTGACGGGATCGCCGATTTCGGATTTTCGATTGCCGCTTTCCCGCCCACCCCGACCACCGCTCTGCTCCGTTCCGATCCGCAATCCGCCATCCGAACTCCGCGATCCGGCGCCCCTCCGCCCAATCGCCACTCCAAAATCGAAAATGCTTCAGGATCTCCGCTTCGCCCTCCGCCAGCTGCTCAAGGCCCCCGGCTTCGCCGCCGTGGCGATCCTCACGCTCGCGCTGGGCATCGGCGCCAACACCGCGATCTTCAGCGTCGTGCAGACGTTGCTGCTCTCGCCCCTGCCGTATCCGGATTCCGAGCGTCTCGTGATCGTCTTCCACGCACCCACGCCGGCCTCGTTCAACGTCGCCGACGGCGGCACCCGCCAACGCCTGCAGCGCGTCTTCATCGTCGCCCAGACCGGCCTCACCGTCGTGCTGCTCTTCACCACCGGACTGCTCCTGCGCAGCTTCGTCGCCACCCTGGGCGTCGACGCCGGTATCCAGCGCGACAACATCCTGCTCTTCGACCTCAACCCCACCAGCACCGCCGCGCCCACCGCCGAACACCGCGTGCGTTTCATCGAGTCCGTGTTGCGCGAGATCGCCGCCCGCCCCGGCGTCGCCTCCGCCGGCATGATCTCCGCGGCACCGTTCAACAGCGACCAGCGCTTCTACGGCGACACCATCCGCCTCTCCGAAAACCCCGACCCGCGCGCCGACACCCGCACCGGCTTCGACGGCGTCGCCGGCGACCTCTTTCCGACCCTCGGCACCCCGCTCCTGCGCGGGCGTTTACTCGCCGCCGCCGACAGCGCCGCCGGCGCCCCCAAGGCGGTGCTCGTCAACCAGGCGCTCGCCCGCCAACTCTTCGCCGACGCCGAACCGCTCGGGCGCCACGTGCGTTTCAAGGATCTCGATTGGGAAGTCGTCGGAGTCGTCGGCAACATGAGCCGAGGCCAGCTCGACGCCCCGCCCCCGCCGATGGTCTACCTGCCGGTCGCCGATTTCCCGTGGACGATCACCATCGCCGTGCGCACCCACGGCTCGCCCCTTGCGGCGGTCGACCCCGTGCGCGAAGCCCTGCGCGCCGTCGACCCCGACCAGCCCCTCGCCAACCTCCGCACGATGCGGCAGGCCATCGCCGACTCGCTCACGGTGCGCCTCCGTCGCACGATGGTCCTGCTCATCGGAGCCTTCGCCGGCATCGCGCTGCTGCTCTCCTGCGTCGGCCTCTACGGCGTGATGGCGTATTCGGTCACCCAGCGCACCCGCGAGATCGGCCTGCGCCTCGCGCTCGGGGCCGACGCGCGGCTCGTGCTGCGCGACGTGGTGCGCGGCGGCATCGTGCTGGTGCTGTTCGGCGTGTTGCTCGGGGCGCTCGGCAGCGTGGGCGCCGGCTTCGGCGTCGCGAACCAGCTCTACGGCACGCAGCTCGCCGACGCCGGCCTGGTCTTCGTGGTCGTCGCCGTCGCCCTGGTGGCCGTGGCCGTCCTGGCCTGCTGGATTCCCGCCCGCCGCGCCACCCGCGTCGACCCCATGGTCGCACTCCGGGCCGAGTAGCAGCACCGCGCGGGGATCATCCCATGCCCGTGCCCCGTGGCGGAACGCGTGAGCGTTTCGTGCCCCGTAGCGGAACGCGTGAGCGTTTCGACCTTCAGAAGATTTGAACCACTAACGGGCCACGCCAACGGCGCGTCCTTGAAAATGTCCTCCGCCTGATCGGCTCCGGGATGAGGTGGTCGGGCCCGCTGATCGCGGGCAGACCCCGTGGCGCTGCTCGCCAGAGCAGCGATCCCTCCTTGTAGCGGAACTCGCCAGAGTTTCGACCCTCCGATCCCCGAAGTGGAGTGAAACCACTAACGCACACTGACGGGCACTAACGCGGAAGGCGCTCGGCACTGTAGGCCAGGGCGCCGACCTGGCCCGTGGCGCTGCTCGTGAGACCATCGTGCCGTAGCGGAACGCGTGAGCGTTTCGACCTTCAGAGGAGTTGAACCACTGATACACACTGATGGGCACTGATGCGGACCGGACCGTGACGCTGCTCGTGAGAGCAGCGATGCCCTGTAGGCCTCCGGGATGTTGAAACCACTAACGCACACTGACGGGCACTAACCCGTAGTCATTCAGCCGAGCGTCGAGGGCCGGAGTTTCGGAGGCGGATCGAGAGAACCCTCGGGCAGTCGCCTTGTGCACAATTGGATTGGGGCTCGCCACTCGACGCTCGACTCTCGTCGTCACGGCTGAGCCGGAAGGCGTCCGGCCCTGTAGGCCAGGGCGCCAACCTGACGCGCGGCGATGGGCATGAGAGCATCGTGCCGTAGCGGAACGCGTGAGCGTTTCTTTCCCCGTGGCGGAACGCGTGAGCGTTTCGACCTTCAGAGGGGTTGAACCACTGATCCTAAACAAAGCAGTTGGACACTGAGGTCCCAGAGGTAAGACAGGAGTACGCAGAGAGGTCGGAGAAAAACTAGAAGCCGGAGAGACTCACCATATTGGTGAGTGGGCCGGACCACATTGCGAATACCCAAGTTCCCCTCTGTGATCTCCTTCCGTCTCTCCTCCGCC
>JAEZUE010000033.1 GCA_023443455.1 Verrucomicrobiota bacterium | reverse complement strand
GATGTTCGACGTCACCAAGGAGATCTCCCTCTTCGCGGTGCACTCGACCTCGCTCTTCCCGACCACCGACAAGAACGACTTCGACGTGCAGATGCCCCCGGTCACCGGCAAGAGCTACGAGGGCGGCGTCAAGATCGAGCTCATGGGCGGCAAGATCAGCGGCACGCTCAGCTACTACGAGATCAAGCAGACCGGCGGCGCCGTGCGCGACGAATCCGCCACCAACCGCAAGAAGCAACAGTGGGATGCCAACCTCGCCGCCGGCCGCGCCGGTATCGACGGCGTCGCCATGCCGTGGGATGCCGGCTCGATTCTCGTCGACGGCCAGACCAACCAGTACGTGGCGTGGGCGGATTCCACCGCCGCCGACCGCACCTGGTCCTACAGCCGCTTGACCGACCGCCAAACCGCGCTGGGCGACCTCGTGCCGAACTCCGCAGGCAACAAGTCGAAAGGCTTCGAAGCCGACCTGATCTTCCAGCCCACCCCGAACTGGCAGGCCATGCTCAGCTACGCCCACAATAGCATCGACAACCGCCCCACCGGCCACGTGAAGGACCAGCTCGCCGCGCTCACCAAATACACCTTCACCGACGGCGTCCTCGACGGCTTCTCGATCGGCGGCGGCCTCCAGTGGGCGAGCAAGGCCTACCAGGATGGCAGCGGCGCCAGCGAGCGCTTCAACCCGAGCGATCTCTTCCTCGAAACCTTCGCGGCCTACAAGTTCGAGGCCTGGGGCTACAGCCACCGTATCCAGCTCAACCTCAAGAACCTCACCAAGGTGCCCGAGTACGTCGGCTGGCGCCGCGAGGGCAGCGAGACCTACGCGAAGCACCGCTACGAGGTCCCGACCAAGATCATCTGGAATCTCGGCTACACGCTCGAGTTCTAAGGTCCATCGGCCGTTCTGTGGTTTAGGTCACGAGGAGGGCGCCGCAGCGCCCTCCTCTTTTTGTTCGTCGACTCCGTTGCGGCGCCGGCCGCGAAAGCCGACTCCCCACCGCGGCGCAGGCGTCCCCGCCTGCGACCGCGAGCCCCGGAGCCCCCCCCCAGTCCCCCCCCGCTCCCGCGCCGAAGAATCGTTCTCGTTCTCTCCCTCGTTCTCCGATCCCCTCACCCGTTCGCACCATCACGAAACCGTCGGCCCGCGCCCACTGCCCACCAGTCCCCCTCCGGTCTCCAGTTTCCGGTTTCGAGTCTCCCCTTCCAAGTTCCGCCGTCTCTCCCATGCTCCGCCTCCGCCCCCTGCTCGGCCCGTGCCTCGCCGTGATCCTCACCGGCTGCGGCTGGTTGCACTGGCGCACGCCCGGGAGCCTCGGGCTCCTCCTTCTCGCGACGACTCTGCTGCTCCTCGCCCTGCTCTCCCCCCGGGCCTTCGCCCCGGTGCAGCGCGCACTCGAGACCATCGGCCGCCTCGTCGCCACCGGCTTCACCTGGCTGATCCTGCTCCTGCTCTTCGTCGGCATCTTCGTGCCGGCGCGCCTCGCCCTCGCCCTGCTCGGCCGCGACCCGCTCCACCGCCGCCCCGACCCGCACCGCGCCACCTATTGGGAACCGCTGCCGCCCACCGCCGGCCTCGGCCATTTCCGCCGCCAGTATTGAGTCCTGGAAATGGACACCATGGACCCGCTGGACGTCATGGACGCTAACGACTCGGCAAGCACCCCACACCGCCTCCGGCGTTCCGTGTTCAAAGTCCAATGTTCAAAGTTCAAAGTTCGAAGTTCGAGGCTCGAGGCTCGTCCATCATTGCCCGCATTAGTGTTCACTAGTGTGCATTAGTGGTTCCCCTTCCGGCCTCCCCTCTCCGCCTTCTGTTTCCCCGCGATGCGCATCCTCGGCCTCAGCGCCCACTACCACGATTCCGCCGCCGCCCTCGTCGAGGACGGCCGCATCGTGGCGGCCGCGCAGGAGGAACGTTTCACCCGGATCAAACACGACGCCGCCTTCCCCCACCACGCCCTAGCGTATTGCCTCTCCCAAGCCGGCGGCCCGCCCGACGCCATCGTCTATTACGAAAAGCCGCTCCAGAAGTTCGAGCGCATCCTGCGCACCGCCTTCGCCGTCGCCCCGGGCGGCTTCCGCGCCTTCACGGCGGCGATCCCCACCTGGGTCCGCCACAAGCTCTGGGTCCCGCTCGAGATCGAAAAGGCGTGCGAAGCGGCCGGCTTCGACGCCACCGACAAGATCCACTTCGCCGCCCATCACGAGGCCCACGCCGCCAGCGCCTTCTTCCCCTCGCCCTTCGGCCGCGCCGCCATCCTCACCCTCGACGGCGTCGGCGAATGGTCCACCGCCACGCTCGGCCATGGCGACGGCACCCGGCTCGACCTGCTGCGTGAACTCCGCTTTCCCCACTCGCTCGGCCTGCTCTACTCCGCCTTCACCCACTATTGCGGCTTCCGCGTCAACTCCGGCGAATACAAGCTCATGGGCCTCGCCCCCTACGGCGAACCGCGCTTCCGCGACCTCATCCTCGACCACCTGCTCGACCTGCGCGACGACGGCTCCTTCCGCCTCCACCTCGAGTATTTTGACTACCTCCGCGGCGATCGCATGACCAACGGCCGCTTCGCCGCCCTCTTCGGCGGCCCCGCACGCCGCCCCGCCGACGAGGTCACGCAACGCCACTGCGACCTCGCCCGCTCCATCCAGGTCGTCACCGAAGAGATCGTACTACGCATCGCCCGCTTCCTCCACCGCGAGACGGCCGCCCCAACCCTCTGCCTGGCCGGCGGCGTGGCGCTCAACTGCGTCGCCAACGGCCGCCTCCAACGCGAGGGCCCGTTCCGCGAGATCTGGATCCAACCCGCCGCGGGCGACGCCGGCGGCGCGCTCGGCGCGGCGTTGGCTTTCCACTACGCGCAACCCGGCACCACCCGCCCGGCACCCGCCGGCCGCGACGCCATGCGCGGCGCCTTCCTCGGTCCGGAATACGACGAGACCACCTGCGCCGCCGCCCTCGCCGCCCGCGGGCTTTCTGCCGAACGGCTCCCCTCGCCCGCCGCCCTCGCCTGCCGCATCGCCGAGCGTGTCGCCGCCGGCGCGGTCGTCGGCGTGCTCCAAGGCCGCGCCGAGTTCGGCCCGCGCGCGCTGGGCGCCCGTTCGATCCTGGGCGATGCCCGCTCCGAACAGATGCAGAGCGTGCTCAACCTGAAGATCAAATTCCGCGAGTCGTTTCGCCCCTTCGCCCCCATCGTGCTCGCCGAACGCGCCGCCGAGTTCTTCGACCTCGCCGCGCCCTCCCCCTACATGCTGCTCACCGCGCCGGTCCGCGGCGCCACCTCCTCCACCCCGTCCGCGACGATGGCCGCACGGCTCCGCGAGAAACGCTCCTCGATTCCCGCCGTCACCCATGTCGACGGCTCCGCCCGCGTCCAAACCGTGGATGCCACGGAACACCCGTTTCTCCACGCCGTACTGCGCGAGTTCGACGCCCTCACCGGCTGCCCGGTGATGATCAACACCTCCTTCAATGTCCGCGGCGAACCCCCCGTCTGCCACCCCCGCGAGGCTATCGACGGTTTTCTCCACACGGGGATGGACGCCCTCGCCCTCGGCCCGTTCTGGCTCGAGAAGTCCACCATCGAACCCGCCCTGATCCCACCGCCCGCCGCCCGCACCTTCGCCCCGGACTGACCCCGCTCCCGGAGCCGTTCAGCCGCAGCAACCCCTCGTTCGGCGATTTCCACGGTCTCCGACTTTCTCTCCGGTTTCCGCTCTCCACTCTCCGGTTTCATTCTTCCCATGCGCTTCCTCCGTCACCTGAAGAAACTCGTCGCCGACCTCTTCGGCTTCGCCCGCCAAAACAAGGTCTGGTGGATCGTGCCGCTGGTCCTGCTGCTGCTGCTGGTCGGCGCCCTCACCATCGGAGTATCCACGATTTCACCCTTCATCTACTCGCTGTTCTAGCGCGCTTCGCCGTAGCTGGACGACGAAGTCGTTCAGCTGCGAAACCAACAGCCCCATGGACACGCAACCAAGCAGCCCGCAGCGGACCGAGCGTTCGATGTTCAGTGTTCAAAGTTCAATGTTCGATGTTCCTCCGGTTCCCGCCTCCAGCCGTGGTGCTTGATTCCGCTCCGCCTTCCGAGTTCCACGTTCCCTTCAATCCATGTCCTCCCGCCCCCTCGCCTGGCCCGTGAAGCTCCTGCTCGGCTGCACCTTCGCGGTGCTTGTATTCGCCCTCCTCCTCGGCGCCCTCGAGCTTGGCCTGCACGTCTTCGGCTACGGGCACTCCACCCGCTTCCACCGCACGGAGCGAAGCGCCGACGGCACCACGTGGATTCGTGAGAACCGCTGGGTCGCCGCGCCGTTCTTCGCTCCCGAGATCATCCGCCGCCCCCAGCAGTTCCGCCTGCCGGCGCAGAAGGCACCGCGGACCTACCGCGTCTTCGTGCTCGGCGGCTCCGCGGCGATGGGCGACCCCGAGGCGTCGTTCTCCGTCGCCCGCGCGCTCGACGTGCTGCTGCGCAACGCGCATCCGGAGATCAACTTCGAGATCGTCAACGCCGGCATCACCGCGATCAATTCCACCGTCGTGCGCGGCATCGCCGCCGATTGTGCCGAACTCGAACCCGATCTCTTCGTCGTCTATGTCGGCAACAACGAGGTCGTCGGCCCCTTCGGTCCCGGCACCGTGCTCACCCCCTTCCTCGCCTCGCCCGGCGCCGTGCGCATCGCAGTCGCCCTGAAACGCACCCGCACCGGCCAACTGCTCACGGCCCTCGGCCGCAACACCCGCGGCGAGACCACCCGGACCTCCGACTGGGGCGGCATGGGCATGTTCCTCCAACACGGCATCGCCGAAGCCGATCCACGCCTCGCCACCACCCGGGCTCTCTTCCGCGAAAACCTCGCCGCCATCGCCGCGAGCGGCCACTCCGCCGGTGCGACCGTCCTGCTGTGCACGGTACCGGCCAACCTCCGCGACTTCGCGCCCTTCCTTTCCCTCCACCGGCCCGACCTCTCGGCCGCCGACCTCGCCCGCTGGCAGGAGCTGTTCACCAAGGGCGCCGCCGCCGCCGAAGCCCGCGATCTGTACACCGCGCTCCCCCTGCTCGAAGAGGCCGCGCGACTCGACGAGCGACACGCCGAGACCCGGTACCTCCTCGGTTTCGTGCAGATGGAAACCGGTGCCATCGCGCCCGGTCGCGAGTCGCTCCAGCGCGCGCTCGATCTCGACGCCCTCCGGTTTCGCGCCGACTCGCACCTCAACACCATCATCCGCTCCTTCGCCGAAAGCGCACCGGCCGGACTCCACGTCGTCGATCTCGCCTCCGAGATCGCGAAAGGGTTCCCCGGCGACCTGCCCGGCGACGAGTCGCTCTACGAACACGTGCATCTCAACATCCGCGGCACCTATCGCGCCGCTCGCGAACTCTGCGCCCCCATCGAAGCCGACCTCCGCCGTCGCGGCCTCGTCGCCGCCTCCGCGCCCGAACCGAACTGGGCCAGCTTGCAGGATCTCCGCGACCAGCTCGCCTACACCCTCTATGAACAAGCCATGATCGTGCGCGAGATGTCCGCCCGCTTTTCCCGCGCCCCGTTCACCGACCAGCGCGGCAACGCCTCCCGCCTCGATCACTACCGCACGATGGAAAACACGGTGTCGCTGCTGCTCCCGCGCCCGGAGGTCCCCGCCGACCTCGCCCGCGCGTACGACACCGCCCTCGCCGCCCGTCCGGACGATTGGATACTCCGCCGCAACGCCGGCATGGCCCTCGTCGCCCTCGGGCAACCCGAGCGCGGCGCCCCGCTGCTCGAACAGACGCTCGCCCTGATCCCCGACGAACTCGACGCCCTCTTTGCCCTCGCCCGCGCGTACCAGGCCCTCGGCGACACCGCTCGCGCCGGCCCCCTCCTCGCCCTCGTCCGCGCCCTCGAACCCCGTTACCCGGGGCTACCCGAAGAGAAATAGCCCCGCCGATCTCGCACCGTAGCGCGGCGGCCGCCAAGGCCGCCGAGGCCGCCGAGTCACGTGGAAATTCGAGACTCCGGCTCCGCTCGCCGCCGAGCCACCTCGCGCCAACGCTCTCCGCGCAGGGAGCTTGTACGAAGCGGGGAAGCGCTTTGATCCCCGGGGCACCGCTACAACACCTCGACCGAACCCAGTTTGCCGGCCGACTGCTCGAACGTGGGCATCGCCGCGCAAATCGCACCAATCAGAAAGATCGCTACACCGGCGTACACCATGCTCCCGCGCATCTTTGCCCAACGATTCAGGTCAGCCACGACGAAGCAAGGACTTCGATTGAAAGGCGGGCGTCATAGAGTCGTTGGATGTGCCGTTAGGCTCAGTTTTCATTTCTTCATTTCTTTCCAAACGATAAGGGACAGGACGACTGCGAGAACAACCATCTTCGCGATGTTAGCTAGAAGGCGACGGCGCTTAATCTTCTGAATCTCGATGGATCGGGCCTCGAGAACACCCGGTGGATAATGTGCCTCCCCATCTTCTGAATACCACTCATCCTCGTCTCCATATGCCTTCGCCTTCAGGGATGAAGCCAACCGCACCATCAAATGAACGACTTCGGGTTCTGAAACCTTCGTCCAGACTTCTCCCTCTTGGTGCATTATTGTCGCCTCCAACTTCCCATTCTTGATGAATCCCGCGCTACCGACACTGCGATCGAATTGCAGTTCGGGGAACGAGGCGGACGCGGCTGCGAATTCCTCAACAGTAATCTCAGGAGCACCAGATTCGCGGCGAATGGTAATGTGGTAACCCATTTTGCTTTCTTCTGCCTAACGCCCCAGGTCAGCCATGCCGAACTACGGGCTTTATAGTTGGAAGGGACATCGTAGAGGCATTGCGCTGTAGTCACTGGTTGGGCACTCTGGGTCAGAAAACGAGATTGAGAGGAATCGTTCTTGTTTTCCCAAGCTGAAGATTGGCTTCAGCGGAAAGTCTGTATCTTTCGATCACATCCACAGCTTCGTTTCTTGCGAACTCCCTCGCGGCGAGTGATTCACTCTGAATATCCCGGACTGAAATCTCTCCACAGCCGTCCCACAGGAATTGAGGTAAGAGGCGGGAGCTGGCCTCGGGTTTGCCGATCGCGTTAGCAATCGGGTGATGAAAAACAAACCGGAGAAGAGACCAGCCCCAGCCCGGGGCAAGCTGA
>JAEZUE010000057.1 GCA_023443455.1 Verrucomicrobiota bacterium | reverse complement strand
GTCAGCTTGCCCCGGGCTGGGGCTGGTCTCTTCTCCGGTTTGTTTTTCATCACCCGATTGCTAACGCGATCGGCAAACCCGAGGCCAGCTCCCGCCTCTTACCTCAATTCCTGTGGGACGGCTGTGCAGTCGAATTGGGCGGGTAGCTTCGCGCCTCCGGAATAACTTGCGTGAGCATGCGGGGGGATAATTCCGTGACAAAAGGTGAACCCAATGCTGTCTATACGGAATGTGACGTCCTGCAACGATTGGTCCTTTCCGTTCCTAATTGTACATTCCACGCGCCGTGAACAGCCGCATGCTGTAAGGATGAATAAACTGAAAGCGATGATTGCTGCATGACGACTCATAGTTTTCTGTCCAGTGTTGGTGATTTTGTGAATTGGTATATCATAAATGTGGCGACCGTGAATTTGAAACCGCGATTGTCGTTCGGTTTCCAGCTCGGGATCAAATCCCTAACAGGTAGAGGCCTAAATGGGACGCCGGCCATGATCCCTCGTTTATGGATGTATTCCAATGGTTCACGAGCAAGCTCGTTCTGCTTTCCCTCGTTCACCCAACCGCCACCGATGTCGGAATGATCGCCGCGAAACACCTTTTCGTCAAAAACCTGCCCGGCAAGGGCCGGATTTAGTCGGGTCACTGGGAATAGGGCTCGTTTCTCGTCTTTTGCGAGAGCTTGTGCAGCGTTCTTAACGTTCTTCGGTAGGTCCATTCGAATTCCGAAATTGATTGCGTTTCCGGGGACGCCGAAGGACCCAACCGTATCAAACAGGCCAACGAAGCGTATTTCCACCGGGCAGTGACTTATCTCCCGCCGAGAACCATTCCAGAAATGGAGTTCAACCTCTTCCTCATATCCGCGATCATTGAGGATATTGGCGAATTCACGAGCAAGTGCTGCGCCGCGGCTAAATCCTATAATATCAATTTCCTTGTCGCCGCTCTTATAGTTCGCGGTGAACTTCTTGTACATTTCGGTAAGGCGGTCCTTCCCGCCTGCACCGGTAAAGCCGCCGACCCAGGGGTTGTCGAGAGGTCCGCTCCAATATGTCCCGACGCCACGCTCATACTCCTTAATGCCATTGTATAAATCATGGAGGATAACGATGTGGGAGCCGCCGCTATACGTTTGGCCAGTCCCATCAAAAGCATATAAGTCAAGGCCAAGTGGGTCTACGTTGTTTGCAGGTGCGTTTCCTAAGAACGCGTCGAGATTTATTCCGCCATCTTCCCCAATGGGATCCTTGGATAGCCACTGACCGGTGTCGGAATTGTAATATCTTAGGCCGTAGTAGAGGAGATCGGTTTCGGAGTCGGTGTACTTGGTGCTGAATCTGAATGGCTGATCTGCAATTTCAGGATTTGAGATATCGGAGCGGATGGTCTGGCCGAAGGGGCTGTACTCGAAGTGGGCGGCGGTAGCGCCGGAGGCGTCGAGGTATTCGGAGACATTGCCGTTGGCGTCGAAGGCGGCGAAGGCGACCGACGACGGAGAACCGACGACAGAGGACGGAGCGTAGGCGGCGAGCAGGCCGCCGACACCGCCGGCGCCTTGGATGGAGTTGCTCAGATCCAGTCCCCAGACGTAGCACCTGGTCTGTTCGATTTGAGATGTGGGATTTGTGATCCCAGAGACCAGGTTCCAGCCGTCGTAGACGAAGGCGAGGGACTTGGACGGTTCCCAGAAGCTGTTAGCTTCGTTCCAAGCGAAGACGCGTTTGGTGATGCGGCGGCCTTGGTAGTCGTAGGTGAAGGTGAGCTTCTGGCGGGGGGCGGGCGACGGAATCGCCTCCAAGGAGGCTCCTACCTCTTCCATCGCGATGAGGCGGTTTTCGGCGTTCCAGGTGTAGCGCCAGCGGGCGTCGGCGATCAGGTTGCCGTCGGCGTCGTGGACGGGGGAGACGGATTGGGGCACAGAGGGCACAGAGGCAGAGGAGGGGGCGGGTTTATGGTGTCATTACGACATGTTTGTGGTGGCCCATTCCTTGATCTTCCGGCGCACATCTTCGAGCGGAAGAGGGAGATGCGTTTCCAGCGAACGGATTCCTTCGTCGATCGCGGCGAGTATGACTGATGTCTCGTTGCTGAGCAGGGTCTCCTCCAACCATTGCGCGATTTCCCACTGCTGGCGGTGTGGCTGTTTTGCGATGGCGGCTTCGGTCTCGGCGACGGTCTGCATGGATGAGGACCGTAGTGAGGATGCGGTAACTTCGGCAAGGCGGGTGTTGGGCGGAGTGAGGGACTCGCGCGGAGGGGGGAATTCGCTGTTCTGGATCTGCTGGCCAGCAGATCGCCACAATGGGAGGAAATGTCGGGCATGAAGGCCAACCCACCTGGAGGTCGGATCGCCTGCAAGCGGGCTCCCACATGTTCTCTGTGGACTCTTCCGGCGCTGGGCTCTCTGTGACTTGCCCGTACCACGGAACGCGGTCTGAAGAGCCGCGCCACGACGGAATCGCCTGCCTCGGCGCCACGAGGGAAAGAAACGGATCGAAGGCCTACGCGGTCTCCGCTAAACGGAGCGGTCCGCTGGCGAGCGGCGACCGCACCGCAGGCGTGGAGCCCGTGTCCGGTCTTTGGGTTCTCTGCACTGCTATCCCTCGAAAACCTCCCGTTTCTGCACGATTCTCCTCGTTTGCAGGACCGAGCGGGATCGCCATTAAGAGGGTCTCCGCATCTGCCCCAGCGACCGGGCAGGGCGCCACGGGGAATCGGCATTGGGGGGAGCAGCGCCAGGAGGGTGCCCGCGATCTCCCGCACCCTCCGTGGCGTGCATGAAAAGCCCCGGCGCGTGGCCGGGGCTCGGCTAAGCCGACGGCCTTGGCGGCCGCGGCTACGGTGTGAAACGGGGAGTTGGCTCGATCCTCAGCTCGCCACGTACTGCCATTGGTTTTCCCGGGCGGAACGCGCCGCCTTGAGGGCGCCGATGGCACAGTAGCGCTGGTAGTCGGGGCCGGCGAGGCGCACCTTCGGGCTCTCGTAGCCGTCGGCCGCGAACCGGGTCTGCAGCTCCGTATCGATGCCGCGGATCTGGCTGCCGCCGCCGGTGACGATGATGTTCTGCAGCAGCTTCACGACCGAGTGGTTGGGTACGCGGGCGATGAGGCGTTTGGCGTTGTCGAAGATCCGGTCGACGAGCTGGTTGCAGGCCTGGCCGATGACCTCGCCGAGTTCGAGGGTGCGGGTCTTGCCGCCGAGCACGATCCTCGCGTCGAGCGGCTTGCGGATGGCGCCGCAGTAGGCGTGCGCCTCCTTGAGCTGGCGGATGGTGATCGGGTCTAGTTTGCAGTCCGGATAGAGCTGGCTGATCGCGTCGTGCAGCTGCTGGTCGACGGCGTCGCCGGCGAAGTTGAAGCTGATCTGGTCGTCGGCGGTGGGGAAGTATCCTTGGACCAGGCACAGGTCGGTGGTGCCGGCGCCGATGTCGACGATCAGCGAGTTGCTCACCGGATCGACATAGGTGGCCTGGCCGAGCCGGGTGTCTTCGCGCACGCCGATGGCGGCGAGGAAGGGCTCGGGGATGAGCAGCACGCGTTCGAAGGCGCCGTCGACGGAGCGCCGGATGTGCTCGCGGGCCTCCGGTTCGGCGTTGGCGGGCACGCCGACGACGGCGCGGACCTCGGCCTGCCCGGTCGGGTCGACGAGCGAGCGCAGGTGGCGGACCAGATCGCGGGTGGCGCGCGGGTCGTGGATGACGCCGTGGCGTAGCGGCGCGACGAGGTCGACGTGCAACGCGCAGCGGATCGCCTCTTCGCCGTAGAGGATGTCGGCGTTGCCCGGCACGATGCCGTTGATGATGCCGGCCTTCACGTAGCCGACGGCGCTGGGCACGACCTTGCCGACGGCGATGTCGGTCGAGTCGGGGGCGCCGGCGATCAGGCAGCATTTGTTGGTGCCGAGATCGAGGCCGACGAGGATGGTCTTGCTCTGGATGCGGCGGACGGCCGGGGCGTTCTGGGGGATCGAGGCGGTGGGAGCCGGAGGTGGTGCAGAGGGCGATGGAGTGGACATGTCGTGTGTTTGTATCGGTATGGTTTTTGTGTCCGGGGCTCGCTCGTGGGGGTAGCGGGGCGGGCCGGGGAAAGCGTGGCTAACGATGGGGCGCGCCGCGGCGGCGATCCTGGGAGAGCATGTCGTCGAGCAGGTCCGCAAGACCCGGAATGCCGGTGGGCGGGGGCGGAAAGGCCTGCTGCGGCACGGCCGAAGCCGGCGCGTCAGGAACGGAGGGATACGAACCGACGGTGGCGGCGGGCGCGCTCTCGCGAGGGGTTCCGCCGATGCGTTCGGCCACCAGTTCGCCGAGCAGGTGGGCGAAGTCGAAGGCGGCGAGGTCCTCGTCGTGCCAGCGGCGCAGGGTGGCCGCCGGATCGGGTTCTCCCGCGGTGGCGAGTTGCGCCTGGGTGGCCGCTCGCTCGAGGGACAACTGTTCCGCGGCCTCGGCATCGCGGCCGGCGAGGCGAAGCCGTTCGGTGCGGAAAATTGCCGCACGGAAGGCGCGGCGCAGTCGGTCGTGGCAGTTGGTGTCCATCTCGGGTTTGGCGCCTCGGACACACCGCTGGGCGGGATGTTTCCGGAATAATGTGTGAAGAAGAACACCCGGGCGGGCCCGCGCAGGCTTGCCCCGGGGCGCCGGTCCATCGACCTTGCGGGGTCCATGGAGACCGATGCCAACGATCCGACCACCGCCGATGGTCCCGCGCCGGGAGTGGAGCTCGACCATGGCGCGGTGCTGCGCGCCTGGTGGCGGATCGGGGTGGCGGCGGTGGTGGCCGGCCAAAGCATGGTCCTCAGTCTGGCGGTGAACGCCACGCCGCCGGAGGGCGCTTCGTATTGGGTGGTGCATGGCGGATTGATCGTGGCGGCCGCGGTCGTGTGCATGCTGCTGCTGCCGCCGATGGTGCGGGAGGCTTGGCGCACGGCTCGGGCGGGGCGGGTCGCGGTCGAGCAGCTTTTTTTGGTGACCTTGTGCGGCGCGTTCACGGCGTCGTTGACCGCGACGTTCGGGCGCACGGGCGCGGTCTACTACGAGGTGATCTCGATCCTGCTCGCGGTCTACGCGGCCGGGAAAACGCTCGGTGCGCGGTCGCGGGCGAAGGCGTTGCGCGCGGTCGACGAGACCCGCGAACGTTTCGAGACGGCGGAACTGGTCGACGGCACGTGTTCGCCCGTCGCGGCCGTGGCGACCGGGAGCCTGGTGCGGGTGAGGCCGGGCGGGCCCGTGTGCGTGGACGGCGTGATCCGGGCGGGGTGCAGCTTCATCCAGGAGACGGCGATGACGGGCGAGTGGCGTCCGCAGGCGCGCGGGCCGGGCGACCGGGTGCATGCCGGCACGTTCGCCATCGACGGGGAACTCGAGGTCGAGGTGGTGGCCGCCGGCGGTGCTCGGCGGCTCGATACGGTGCTCTCGGCGGTGGCCGCCGCCCGCCTCGCGCCCTCGGAGCTGCAACGGCAGGCCGACCGTCTCGCGGCGGTGTTCCTGCCGTTTGTCGTGCTGGTCGCCGGGGGGACATTCGTCGGGTGGGCGCTGGCGGGCGGGTGGGTGGCGGGGCTGTTCAACAGCATGGCGGTGCTGCTGGTGGCGTGCCCCTGTGCCCTGGGATTGGCGACGCCGTTGGCGGTCTGGCAGGGGCTGGCGCGGTGCGCGGAGCTCGGGCTCGTGGCGCGCACGGGCGACGTGCTCGACGGACTGGCGCGGGTGGAACGGGTCTGTTTCGACAAGACCGGCACGCTCTCCGGCGACGCGCTCGCGGTGCTCGAGTGGCGGGTACAGGACGGATGGGCCGGGCGCGAGCCATGGCTGCGGGCTGCGGTCGGGGCGGTGGAGCGTGGGCTCGGGCATCCGATCGCCCGGGCGTTGGCGTTGCCGGCGGGCGCCGGGCCCGTGGTGGCGGCACTCCGGATCGAGCCGGGGTGCGGGGTGATGGCGTCGGTCGACGGCCTCGAAGTACGCGTGGGTTCGCCCCGGTGGTTGGGGCTCGAGGCGGCGGGGAGCGATGCCCGCATGGTGCGGGTGAGCGTGGGCGGGGAGCCGGCGGCAACGATCGTGTTGGGCGAGCGGTGGCGGGAGGGCGTGCGGGAGGTGTTTTCGCAGCTGGAGGAACTCGGGGTGGAGGCGGAAATCCTCTCCGGGGACCCGGCGGCCGGTGAGGCGGACTTCGGTCGGGTGCCGGTGCGGGCGGGCTTGAGCCCGGAGGGCAAACGGCTGCGGATCGCCGAGTTGCGGGCGAGCGGGCAGGTGGTGGCGTTTCTCGGCGACGGCATCAACGACGCACCGGCGATGGCCGAGGCGGATACCGCGATCGCCATGGGCGGCGGCGCGGCACTGGCCCGGGCGGCATCGCCGGCGGTGTTCCTTGGTGAGGATCTCCGCTTTCTCCCGGCGGCGATTCGGCTGGCGCGTGGGGTTCGCGCCGGCGTGGCCGCGAACCTGCGTTTTGCCGCCGGATACAATGTGCTCGGCATGGGGGTGGCGGCGGCCGGCTGGCTGCATCCGGTCGTGGCGGCGTTGCTGATGCTCGGCTCGAGCGCGTTCGTCTCGGTGCGGGCGCTGCGGCGGGGGCGTTGATCGATTTTCCGTCAGTTGCCGGCGAGGCGGAATACGGGCTTTCCGGAGGGGTGGCACCGGGTGTAGCACGCAGCGACCGCCGGAACGGGTTCCTTGGGAGTAGTTTCGGCGGAAATCCAGCCGCCCCACACAACGAGACTACCATCATGCTTCATCATCGATTCGTTCCGGCGGCGCTGCGCGGTGCGGCGGCGGCGCTGGCGTTGTCGGCCGCCTGCGCTCTGGGCCAAGGTGTCATCGCCGACCACAACTGCACCAATCTCAACGTGGTACCCGAGGCCGCGATCCTGCAGGCCAAGCAGACCCTGCGCATCGCGTACGGACATACTTCGCACGGCAGCCAGATCACCGACGGCATGTCCGGCCTGGTCGCGTTCATGAACGCCAAGCCGTCGGACGGCTTCTCCGACAATCTGTTCACGTTCAACAGCGGCGGCACGGGCGGTGCGCTCGACTACCGCGACTTCTACGGCAACTTCGGCGGCTCGGGGGCCAGCGATCTCGGCAACCCCAACCGCACCGCCTGGGAGGCGGCGACCCGTGCGTATCTGGCGACCCACCCCGAGGTGAACGTCATCATGTGGTCGTGGTGCGGCCAGGTCGACGGCTTGCCGGAGGATATTCAACTCTATTTGGATCTGATGGACGGACTGGTGGCCGATTTTCCGAATGTGCACTTCGTCTACATGACCGGCCACCTCAACGGGGGCGGAGTCTCCGGCAACGTGCATCGGCGCAACGAGCAGATCCGCGCGCACTGCCGGGCAAACAACCGGCTCCTCTTCGACTTCGCGGACATCGAGAGCTTCGACCCGGACGGGCTGGTCGACTACATGGAGTTGTTCGCCAATGACGAATGCCACTACGACAGCGACGGCAACGGCAGCCGCGACCGCAACTGGGCCGTCGACTGGCAGAACTCGCACACCCAGGACGTCGACTGGTACTCCTGCGGTTCGGCGCATTCGCAGCCGCTCAACGCCAACCGCAAGGCCTACGCGGTCTGGCACCTCTTCGCCCGGATCGCCGGTTGGGCCGGACCGATCGAGGATGCCACGCCGCCATCGGTCCCCGGCAATCCGCGCGCGGTGACGGTGGCGTACGATCATGTCGATCTCGCGTGGGACGCCGCCGCCGATACGGAATCGGGCATCGCGGGCTATCGGGTCTATCGCGGGGGCGTGGTGCGGGGCTTCGCCACCGGAACCACGTTCTCGGATACGACGGTCGAGGCGGGGCAGTCGTACAGTTACACCGTGCGCGCGATCAACGGCGCCACGCTCGCTTCCGCGGACAGTGCCGCCGTGGCCGTGGAGACTCCGGTCCCGCTCGACGCCGAGGCGCCGAGCGTGCCCGCCGGCTTGCAGGTCGACGGCGTGACCGCGAGCAGCGTGCTGCTCAGTTGGTCGGCGGCGACCGACAACATCGGCGTCGCCGGCTACCGGATCTATCGCGACGGCACGCTGGTCCAGTCGGTGCCCGGCACCTCGTTCGAGGATCAGGGTTTGGCGGCCGCGACGGCCCATGTCTATCGCGTCGCCGCGTTCGATGCGGCGGGAAACCAGTCCGGGCTTTCGGCGCAGGTCGTGGGCGAGACCATCGACCCGAGCGACGTGGAGCCACCGTCGATTCCGACCGGTCTTGCCGCCGGTGCGGTGACGAGCACGACCGCCGAGCTTTCCTGGAACGCCTCCACCGACTCTGTCGCCGTGGTCGGCTATCGCGTCTATCGCGACGGAGCCCACGTGGGGACGGTGACGACCACGGCGTATTCGGACACCGGGCTCTCGGCGGCGACCGCCTATTCCTATCGGGTGGCGGCGATCGACGGCGCCGGAAACGAGTCCGCGCAGTCGTCGGCCGTGACGGTGGACACGCTGGATCCAAGCCAGGAGGTGCACACGGTCCGCCTCGAAGGCACGGCGCAGATCGTCGACGCGTTTCTTTTCGCCGATCAACCGACGAGCAACTACGGAGGCACGTCGTACGTGAGCACGATCGACCGTTTCGTGATCCGTTTCGCGCTGCCCGCGGCGCTGCAGGGTCGACGGGTGGTGCAGGCGCGCGTCGGCTTCTATGTCTGGGCGCAGACGAATTATCAGGCCGGCCAGTTCCTCGACCTGTATCGGATCACCAGTCCTTGGGATGCGGGGACAGTCACCTGGAACAACGCCTCGGCAGGCGTGCCGTGGACCACCGCCGGCGGGGATGGGGCGGAGTTGGTGGGGCGGATCGAACAGCAGTCGGGTTCGCAGAACTGGGACCATGTCTACTATCCGGCGGCCGACATCACGCTGCTCGTGCAGAAGTGGGCGGCCGGCGCGGTGCCGAACCACGGCCTGGCGATGGTGCACAGCCCGGTGACGACGATCGGGCTCAAGGCCTCGGAGTACGACCCCGGTCCGTATCTTGAGATCACGTACACCGACGAGCCCGCGCCGCACCTCTACGAGCTGTGGCAACACGGGCCGTTCACGGACGGCCAGCTCGCCGATCCGGCGCTCGAGGCGACGGTGTGGGGACGGCAGGCCGACCCGGACGGGGACGGCGTGTCCAATATGTTAGAATACACGTTGGGCACGGACCCGAACGTGGCGGGTGCGGAGCTGGCCAACGTGCTCGGTTGCGAGGCGGTGGAGGCCGGCGCGGCGGCGTTCGCCTTCCGGCGCCGGGCGGGGATCTCCGGGGTCGGCTTCGGCCTGGAACGCTCCCCGGATCTGGTGAACTGGGCGCCGGTGGCAGCCTCCGAGATCGACGAGGCAGTGAGCGACTGCGGCTGCGGCTTCGAGAAGGTGGTCTGGCGGCTCATGCCGACGGCGGGCGCCGCCCGGGAGTTCTACCGGCTGCGCCTCTCGGCGGAGTAGGGCGTGATTGTCGGGCGGCGGCGAGGTCGTCGCCGCCCGATTGTTTCGCCCGTGCGGTTCTCCCTTGTTGCCAGAGCGTGGTGACGTCGTTTGGGTGGCCGCATGCGCTTGGTGTGTCTGCTGTCGAGGGTTGCGGCCGTGGCTTTGGTGGCTGTCGTGGGCGGCTGTGCCCGCGAGAAGGCGCCCCTCGTGGAGGCTTTTTCGGAGGAGAAGCCACGGCTGCTCCGGTTGCAGATCGACTGGTTGCCGCAGATCGAGTCCGGGGGCTATTATCAGGCACAGGCGCGCGGCTACTACCGCGCGCTCGGGCTCCAGGTGGAGATCCACGGCGGCGGCCCCGGTGTGCCCTCGAAAGAAAACGTGGCGGCGGGGGTGGCCGACATCGGTGCGGGCGATGGCAACTGCGTGTTGGTGGCGGCTTCGCGCGGCAAGCCGTTGGTGATCGTCGGGGCCGAGATGCAGCACAGCCCGGTGGGGTTGATGTTTCACCGGACACGGCCTCTGCGGAGCGTTCGGGATCTGGACGGCCGCACGGTCGTCGCCTCCGGGGATCTCGCCTGGGTCGATTATCTGCAGAGCACGCAACGGGTGCGCTTCGATCTGCGGCCCGCGACGGCGGACCTGGCCGGCTTCGTGGTGGACGAGTCGCTGGTGCGAAAGTGTTTCGTGACGCAGGAGCCCTTCGTGGCGGAGAGGCTTGGGGCGAAGGTCGGCGCGCTGCTCCTGGCGGATTCGGGCTACGATCCCTATCGGGTGATCTATTCGTCGCGGGATTTCGCGGAGAAGAATCCGGAGGCGATCCGACGCTTCCTCGCGGCCACGATCGCGGGCTACAACGACCTGCTCGGCGGCGATCCCACGCCGGCGTTTCGGGCCATCGCGGCGGCGAATCCCGGAATGGCCGAGGAGACGATGCTGCATTCACTGGCACGCATGCGGGAACTGCGGCTCGTCGAGGGCCGGGCCGCGGAGGGCGAACGAACCGGGAGAATCGCGCGGGAGCGCATCGCGCGCGATCTCGAACGCATGCAGGCGACCGGACTGGTGGACGGAGCACTCTCGCTCTCGGCAGTGGCCCGTTTCGATCTTGTGCCCATCGAGGGCGCCTATCCGATGGAGGGACTCCAGACACCATGAGCATCGAAGACACTCTCCAACAGCTCGGCCTCGCGCTCCCCGCCGCCCCGGCAGCGGCGGGCAACTACGTCCCCTTTGTCCGCACCGGCAATCTGCTGTACCTGGCCGGGACGATCTGCGCCCTCGACGGCAAGGTCACGCATTCCGGGCAGGTCGGCGCCGAGCAGACGGTCGAGAGCGGCTACGAGGCGGCGAAGATCTGTGCGCTCAATACGCTCGCCAACATCAAGGCCGCCACCGGCAGCCTCGATGCCGTGGCGCGCATCGTGTTCGTCGGGGGCTTCGTCAACGGCGTATCCGGATTTTCGGAAAGCCCGGCGGTGATCAACGGCGCGAGCGACCTTTTCGTGCAGGTCTTCGGCGAGGCCGGGAAGCACGCGCGGGCGGCGGTCGCGGTGGCGGGGTTGCCGCGCAACTGCACCGTCGAGATCCAGGTCGTGGCGGAGCTGAAGGGGTAGGGCCGCTTTCGCGCTTCCGTTGGGCGCGCCGCTTCGCGTAGCTTCGGGGGCGTTTCCCGCCCCCCCATGAATGCCTTTCCCCGCACCACCGTCGGTGGCGTTTCGCTTTCCCGGCTCATCGTCGGCACCAACTGGTTTCTCGGCTACTCGCACACGAGCCTGGCCAAGGACAAGTTCATCAAGGAGTACCAGACCCGCGAGAAGATCGCCGAGGTGATCGGGACCTTCCTGTCCTACGGAGTCGATACGGTGATGGGCCCCGCCTCGCCGCTGCTGATCGAGGCCGTGCGGCTGGCCGAGCAGCGGGCCGGCCGGAAGGCGATCCTCGTGCTCACGCCGGCGTTCAGCCTCGATCCGGCCTGTGCGGCGGCGGACTCGCCGCAGGCGGCGTTCGACTTCTGCCAGCAGGCCGGGGCGACGTTCTGTCTGCCGCACCAGTGCGTGACCGACGCCCTCATCGACCGACGCGCCGGGTTGATCCGCGACCTCGACGTGTACACGAGGATGATCCGCGAGCGCGGCATGGTGCCCGGGCTTTCGACCCACATGCCCGAGGCGGTGGTGTATGCGGACAAGCAGAACGCCGACATCGAGACCTACATCCAGCTCTACAACTCCTCCGGTTTCCTGATGCAGGTCGAGGTCGACTGGGTGATGAAGGTGATCCAGGAGGCGAAGAAACCCGTGATGACGATCAAGCCGCTGGCCGCCGGCAAAATCCTGCCGCCGGTCGGGCTGGCCTTCGTCTGGGCGACCCTGCGCGACTGCGACATGGTCACGATCGGCACGACCACGGCCGACGAGGCGAAGGAGTCGGTCGAGCTTTCGCTCGGTTTCCTCGAGCGCCGCAGCTCCGGTGTGCAGTTGCAGGAGACGCGCAGCAAGCGGTCGCTGCGGTAGCGGCCCGCGCGGCGTATGGTGTCGGAGCTCGCCGGAAGGCCCGGTTCTCCGCGCCCGGTCGACGGCCCTGGCGACCGCCACCACGTGCAGGATCAGGGCTCGGCGCCCTCGATGACGAGCAACTGCTCGGCGATGGAACCCCGCCACTCGTCGCCCAGCAATTCGGCCAGCGGCGTGGCACTGTATTCGCCCGGGGCCGGAAGCTTGGCGGAAAGCTCGAGGGCGACGGCGCGGGCTTCGGCCAAAAGCGAGGTCATGGCCCGGTGCTTGAGCGAGCCACCCGGGGCGAGCTGGTGCTCGATCGGTTCGACGATCTCCTCGCCGAAGTTCCAGGCGCGCAACACGAACGCGGCGGCGCGGGCGTGGTGCATGCCGGTCAGCATCACTTCGGCCTTGGGCAGCAACGATGGCGACATCGGGCCGAAGCGCAGATTGGGCGCGCCGACACAGCGCAGGTGGCGGTCGATGAAGACCATGCCCAGTGCGTGCAGCAGACCCACCGTGTAGGCGATGCGGATGTCGAGCCCGGCAGCGGGCGCAAGATCGACCATCGCGAGAGCGCAGGCGAGGGAACGGCGCCAGTACACCGCCGGGGCGAGCGCGTAGCTGCGCAGCGGCCGGTTGAGGTAGCGGCTCAGCGCGAAGGCGGCTGTCACGCGGTAGACCTCCTCGGCCCCGAGGCGAAGCAGGGCTTCGGAAAGACCGTGGACCGGGAGCCCGGAGCCGCAGCGCGGATTCCCGGCAGCCTGCATCACGCGCATCGCCAGACCGGGATCGAGCATGACCAGATCGACGATGTCGCTGATGCTGGTTTCCTCGGCGAGCAACAGTGCCTGCAGTCGGGGCAGCACGGCGGAGGCGATCGGCATCTCCCGCGCGTACGCTTCGAGGTCGGCGGGGCGCAACAGGGTCTCGACGGGCGCCGGCGCGGCGAAGGCGGGAGTGAGTGGGGGGAGAACTTGCATGGGCCTAGGGGGCGATGAAGGCGGCCGGTGGGGAGTTGGCCCTAGTTGGGGGTTCTTGGCTACCCAGAAGTGCGCGGGCCGCCGATTTGAGATCTTAATCACAACTCCGGGCTCGCCTTTTTCTCTGGCGCGCACGCGGCGAGCCGCGGAAGCTCCGCCACGATGTTGCATCCGGTCGAGATCGTGGCGGCGGCCCTGGTGGTCGCGAAGGTCGTGGGGGAGACGGTGTTGGCCGTCCTGAATCGGCGGGAAATCGAGCGCCATGCCGCCGCGGTGCCCGCGGCGTTCGAGGGCGTGATGGACGACGCCACCTACCGCAAGTCGGTCGCCTACAGCCTCGCCAAGAACGCCTTCGGGCGGGTCGAGGAGCTCTACGGCGCGGCGGTCCTGCTCGGCGTTGTATTTAGTGGAGTGTTACCGTGGTCGCATGCGTGGTGGACGGCGCGGGCCGGCGACGCGGCGTGGAGCCAGGCACTCTGGCTGGTGCTGGTGCTGGTGGTGTTGGCGGTGCCCTCGCTGCCGTTCGATTGGTGGGGCACGTTCCGGCTCGAGGCGCGGTTCGGCTTCAACCGCAGCACGCCGGGGCTGTGGGTGTCGGACAAGCTCAAGGGCGGGCTGGTGGCGCTGCTGGTCGGCTTTCCGCTGCTGTGGCTGCTGCTCGCGCTGGTCGTTCGGCTCGGGCCGGTCTGGTGGCTCTGGGGCTTCGGCGCGGTGATGGCCTTCCAGCTGCTGATGCTGGTGCTCTACCCGATGCTGATCCTGCCGCTGTTCAACCGGCTCAGCCCGCTGCCCGAGGGCGAACTGCGCACGGAGCTGATGGCCCTGGCCGATCGCGCCGGTTTCCGTGCCCGCACCATCGAGGTGATGGACGGCTCGAAACGCTCCGGGCACTCGAACGCCTTCTTCACCGGCTTCGGCCGTTTCCGCAGAATCGTGATCTTCGATACGCTGATCGGCCAGCTCGGGCGCGGCGAACTCGGCGCGGTGCTCGCCCACGAGATCGGCCACTACAAGCGCGGCCACATCCCGAAGATGCTCGTGCTTTCGGCCGCCTTCATGGCGCTGGGCTTCTTCGCGATCGACCGGCTGATGCGCAGCGCGTGGGTGATGGAGGGCTTCGGCTTCCCGCCCGACGCCGGCATGGCGCCCGCGTTGCTGCTGGTGGTGCTGCTCGGCGGCATGGCGACCTTCTGGTTGTCCCCGCTGCTCAACGCGTTATCGCGAAAGCATGAATACGAGGCCGACGATTTCGCCCGTCGCGCGGTGGGCGGGCCGGCGCCGCTGGTCGGAGCCTTGCGCAAGCTTGCCGAAAAGAATCTCGCCAACCTGACCCCGCACCCGTGGTTCAGCACCTTCCACTATTCGCACCCGACGCTGCCGGAGCGGGAGCGCGCGCTGGTGAACGCGCACGACTGATGCCCGGTCGCGCCGGTGGCCGGTGGCATGGCCCGCCGCTCGGGCGGCTGCGCGCGGCGATCGCCGGGCTGCGCTTGGGCCGGTTGCCGCCTTGCCTGCTGGTGGGGCTGCTCGTGCTCACGGCGTGCGGCACGGGCCGGGCGGCGGACTCGCTGACACTCGCGACCTGGAACGTGGAGAACTATGTCGGCGAGGATCGGATGGTCGAGGGCGGCTACCGGACCGGGTATCCGAAACCGGAGGCGGCGAAGGCGGCGTTGCGGGCGGCGATCCGGGAGATGGCGCCCGACGTGTTGGCGCTGCAGGAGATGGGGCCGGAACCGTACCTCAACGAACTCCAGCGGGACCTCGCCGCCGAGGGCTCTCCTTTCGCGCACCGTGCCTGGCTCGACGGGCCGGATCCGAAACGGCATCTGGCGGTGCTCTCGCGAGTGCCGTTGCAGTCGGTGCATCTGCATCCAAAAGTCTGGCACCACGGGACGGGCGAGCCGTTGCCGGTGTGTCGTGGCGTGCTCGAGGTGGTGTTGGCGGCACCGGAGGGCGGCGCGGTCTCGCTCTTCCTCGTCCATCTGAAGAGCCGGCACACCTCGGACCCGCGGGATCCGGCGAGTGCCCGGCAGCGGGCGGGGGAGGCGGAGGCCGTGCGCGATCTGGTGCTGAAGCGTTTTCCCGATCCGGCGACCGCCCGCTTCCTGATCGTCGGCGACTGCAACGACAGCCCTTCCAGCCGTCCGCTGCGGGCGTTGCTGGCGCGTGGGGGCCGGCGCATCGCGGTGCTGATGGATTCCCCGGATGCCGATGGGGACCTGTGGACGCACTGCTACCGCAAACACGCGACCTACAGCCGGGTCGACTACATCCTGCCCTCGCCGGCGCTGCAGCGGGCCGTGCGGCGGATGTGGATCCACGATTCGCCGGCGGTGCGTGCGGCGAGCGACCACCGGCCGGTTCTGGTGCGGTTCGCCCGGGAGTAGCCCGCAGGTTCTCCGCTCCCCACGGGGAACGCGCAGCACCGCGTAGCGGAATTTTGGGGAGGCACGCGGCCGGCCCCGAACGAAGGCCCCTCGGCTGCCGCCACGATGTGCGATGCGCGGGGCGGGAAACGCCGACGCGAAAACAACGAGCCCGTCCGCAGGGGCGGACGGGCTCGGGGAAGGGGTGGCTCGGTGCGGCGGCTCAGGAGACCGAGTTGGCGGCGCGTTTGCGCTTGGTGTTGTCGAGGATGCGCTTGCGCAGCCGGATGTGGCTGGGCGTGGCCTCGACGTATTCGTCGGCGGCGATGTACTCGATCGCGCGTTCGAGGGAGAAGCGGATCGGGGGGGCGAGTTGGATGCCCTTGCCTTCGCCCGACGAACGCACGTTGGAGAGGTGCTTCTCCTTGGTCGGGTTGATCGGCATGTCGTCGGCACGCGGGTTTTCGCCGACGATCATGCCTTCGTACACCTCGTCGCCGGGGCCGATGAAGAGTTTGCCGCGATCGCTCAGCGCATCGAGGGCGTAGGCCGTGGCCACACCGGCATCGGTGGCGATGAGGGTGCCGGTGATGCGGGTCTTCAGCTCGCCGACGTGCGGGCCGTAGTCCTTGAAGAGGTGGCTCATGACGCCGCGGCCGCTGGAGAGGTTGACGAGGTCGATCTCGAAGCCGATGAGGCCGCGGGTGGTGATGGTGGCCTCCAGCAGCGTGGTGCTGTGGTGCTTTTCCATGTTGGTGAGCTGGCCCTTGCGGTTGGCGAGGTTCTGCATGACCGCTCCGACGCACTCCTCGGGAATTTCGACCCAGAGGGTTTCGTAGGGCTCGAGGGTCTGGCCGTCCTCGACGCGGGTGATGACCGACGGGCGGGAGACGAGCAGCTCGTAGCCCTCGCGGCGCATCGTCTCGACAAGCACGGCGATCTGCATGGCGCCGCGTGCCTTGATGTTGAACACGCCGGCGGACTCGGAGTCGTCGACCTTGATCGAGATGTTGGTCTTGGCCTCCTTGAAGATGCGGTCGCGGACCTGGCGCGAGGTCACGAACTTGCCGTCCTTGCCGACCAGCGGGCCGTCGTTGACGGCGAGCTGCATCTCGAGGGTGGGCGGGTCGATCTGGGTGAAGGGCAGGGCGAGGGCCTGCTCGTCGAGGGCGAGGGTGTCGCCGATGTCGATGTCCTCGAAGCCGGAGAGACCGACGATGTTGCCGGCGACGGCGTTGGTGGACTCGTTGGTGCCGAGACCGGAGTATTCAAAGACCTTGGTGATCTTGGCGCGCACGCGCTTGGCGCCGGAGTGGGGGATGACCCAGACCTGGTCGCCGAGGGAGACCTTGCCGCCGAGGATCTTGCCGATGGCGATCCGGCCGACGTAGTCGCTCCAATCGATGTTGGAGACGAGCATGTGGAAAGGCTGGTTGGGGCGGGCGAAGGGCGGCGGGATGTGCTCGAGGATGGCCTCGAACAGGGGGCTCATGTCCTTCTTTTCGTCGTCGAGCCGGCGCATCATGTAGCCGTCGCGGGCCGAACCGTAGACGACCGGGGCGTCGAACTGTTCCTCGGTGGCGTTGAGCTCGAGCAGCAGCTCGAGGACCTTGTCGTAGGAGCGGCGGGCATCGGAGTTCTCGCGGTCGATCTTGTTGACGACGATGATGACCTTGAGGCCGTGTTGCAGGGCCTTGCGCAGCACGAAGCGGGTCTGGGCCTGCGGGCCGTCGTAGGCGTCGACCAGGAGCAGCACGCCGTCGACCATGCGCAGCGCGCGCTCGACCTCGCCGCCGAAGTCGGCGTGTCCGGGGGTGTCGACGATGTTGATGATCTTGTCCTTCCAATGGACGGACGTGTTCTTGGCCTTGATCGTGATGCCCTTTTCGCGTTCGAGGTCCATGGAGTCCATGGCGCGTTCTTCAACCTGCTGGTTGGCGCGGAAGACACCGCCTTCTTTGAGCAGCTTGTCGACGAGGGTGGTCTTGCCGTGGTCGACGTGGGCGATGATGGCGATGTTGCGGATGGATTGGTTCATGGCGCTGAAGCGGGAAAAGCTGCCGAAAGTGCGGGTGGGGGCGTTGCGCCGCAAGCGGGAAACGCCTGCCGTGGTCCGGTGCGCATGCGGGGGCCCGCGCCGGCAAGGACTTGCGGAAAGGCGCAATGCCGGAACCGCGCGGACTGATGGGGTCGAGGGGCGAGCGTCGAGGGACAAGCGCCAAGCCATCGGTGGCGAGCTTCGAGCACGAGTGCTTCGCTCGATCTCCTCTGGGATCGGCCCCTCGACGCTCGTCACTCGTCATTCGTCACTCGACCGAGTGTTTACGTCAGGCCCGCACGCCGTCGGCGAGGCGGATGACGCGCGTGCCGGAGGCGGCGTTCTCGCCGGAGTGGCTGTCCTGCACGAGGCGGAGTGCCGGTTGCCGGTGGGTTCGTCGGCGAGGAGGCGTTTGGGTTTGGCCGCGAGCGCCCGGGCGACGCCGACGAATCCGTATTCGCGCTCCCACTCGCAGACGATCGGCTATTGCGACCGCAGGGCCTCGGTCGGATCGATGCGGGTGGCTCGACGGGCGGGCAACCAACAGGCGAGCACGGCGGTTCCGACCAGCAACGCCGTCGCGCTGCCGACGGCGACCAGATCGAGCGGCCTGATTCCGACGAGGATGTGGGCGAGCGCCAGGCCGATTCCGAGCGAGAGAACCAGGCCGGCGGCGACGCCGAGCAGCGTCAGCCGTAGGCCGGAGCGCAGGATCTGCCAGACCACCGAGCTGCCTTCGGCGCCGAGTGCCATGCGGATGCCGATCTCGCGGGCACGCTGGTTCACACCAAACGCCACGACGGAATACAGCCCCATGATCGCCAGTCCGAGCCCGATCAGCCCTTGGGCGCCGGCCAGGGCGGCGCCGAGGCGGAGGGGCATGAACGCGAAGATGCTGCTGTCGAAGAGCTCCGCCATCGTCCGCACGTTGAATACGGGCAGATGCGGGTCGATCTCGGCCAGCACCGCCCGGATCGCCGCGGCGTGGGCCGCCGGATTGTTCCGGGTGCGTACGGCGAGCGTGAACGGCGCGGTCTCGAAATCCTGGCCGAGCGGCGTGTAGTAGAAGGGGCGGGGCGCCTCCGCGAGATTGTAGTACTTCGCCGTGGCGACGACGCCCACCACCTCGATCTCCGGGCCGTCCTTCCAGGGGCGGAACCGGCGCCCGAGCGGATCGAGACCCGGCCAGCTGCGTTCGGCATACTCGTGGTTGACGACCGCCACCCGGCGGACGTCGGTCGTATCGGTCTCTTCGAGATGACGACCGGCGAGGAGACGGAGGCCGAATTGGCGCTCGAAGCCGGGGGCGACCGTGGCGGTGCCCGCGTTGAGCAGGCCCTGGGGCAGCTCCGCCGACGGATTGTCGGGCACCGTGTCGTGCAGCCAGATCGAGTAGTCGAAGGGCACGCTCGACGAGACCGTCGCCGCCTCGCATCCGGGCAATGCCCGGATGCGCTCCAGCACCTGGCCGCAGAAGCGGCGGCTTTCCTCGGAGCTGTAGCGCTGCAGCGAAAGGTCGAACGAGGCGAGCAACGTATTGTCGTGGCGGATCCCGAGGTCCTGGGCCCGCGCCTGCCGCAGGCTTCGGAGGAACACTCCGGCGAAGATCAGCACGACCAAGGAGAACACCACCTGGGCCACGACAAACAGGTCGCGCAGTCGGTGTCGGGTGTCCGACGCTCCGCTGCCCTCCTTGAGGTCGGCGACCAGATCGGTGCGGGAGGCGCGCAGGGCCGGGAACAGCCCGCTTCCGATTCCTGCCAGGAACGCGATCGCGACCGTGAAGAGCCGCAACGACCAACCGGGACCCGAGCCCGGCGTCACCGGCAGGTCGTTTTGCTGCGAGATCTGCTGCAACAGCGGCGCCGCCCAGTCCGCGAGCAAAGCGCCGGCCACACCCGCCACCGCCGCGAGCAAGAGGCTCTCCGCCAGAAGCTGGCGCACCAGCCTCCACCGGGTCGCCCCGAGGGCCGCGCGCACGGTGAACTCCTTCCGGCGGGCGAGCGTCCGGGCGAACATCAGGTTGGCCACGTTGGCGCAGGCAATGACGAGCACGAGCAGCACCAGCCCCGAAAACAGCGCGCCGAACGCGGGGAGCAGGTCCGAGACCGTCGGGTCGGGTCGCCCGTTGCGCTCGGGGATCACGACCGAGGAGACGCCGACATGGCTGGCGGGGTGGTCGCGTAGAAGGTTTCCAGTGACGACGGCCGTCTCGGCCCGCACCGACTCGAGCGTGGCGCCGGGAGCGAGCTTGCCGATCGCCTTCCACATCGACGCATTTCGCCAATCCAGCATGCCCGCGCCGTCGTCGCGGAGCGAATCGAGCGCCCCGGTCGGCACGAAACCCTGCACGGCGAGAAACGGGGAGAACCCGGTGAACGACTCCGGCGCGACCCCGACCACGGCAAACGGCCGGTTGTTCAGCCGCACGGTCTCGCCCACCACCGAGGGGCGCCCGCCGAAACGCTCCTGCCAACACGAATACGAGAGCACGACGACCGGCGCGTGCCCCGGCGTCTCCCCGTCGGAGGGCAGCAACAGGCGCCCCAAGTTCGTGGAGACACCGAGTGCCGCGAAGGCTCCGGGCGTGACCACCTCGACCCAGGCGCGCCGGGGCGCCTCGGTGCCGGCCGAGAGGTGGGCCGCCAGGGGCAGGTAGGCGTTGAGCGATTCGAGTCCGCGCACCTGCTCGCGGTAGTCCTCGAAGTCCGGAAACGAGACCGCATGCGGCGCGGACCACGCGGAACTGCGTTGGAGCAGCAGCACGAGCCGCTCCGAATCGGGCACGGGCATGCGGGTGAAGAAGAATGTGGCGACCGTGCCGAAGATCGTCGTGTTGACGGCGATGCCGAACGCGAGCGTGAGCACCACCACCGCGGTGTAGCCGGGGGATTTCAGGAGCTGGCGGAAGGCGATGCGGAAATCGGCGAGCATGGGCAGAGCGGCGGCGGGGTCAATCGGCGCGCAGGGCCTCGAGCGGATCGATCCGCGCCGCGCGGCGGGAGGGGAGATAGAGGGCGAAGAAGACCACGCCGACGAGCACGCCGGCGGTCGCGGCGAGCACGGCGAGGTTCATCGGGCTCACGCCGAAGAGGAGCGCTTGCATGGCGAGTCCGGCAGCCCAGGTGCCCGCGAGGCCGAGCAGAAGTCCGACGACGAGCAGCACCGCGCCCTGGCGGAGGAACTGGGCGAGGACCTGTCGCGGCTGGGCGCCGAGCGCCATGCGCACGCCGATCTCGCGTTGGCGCTGGCCGACCGCGTAGGCGAGCACGCCGTAGGTGCCGAGGGCGGCAAGCAGCAATGCGACCGAGGAGAAGAGCGCCGCCAGGATCGCGGGCGAGCGGTGGGCGACGAGGCTGTCGTCGATGCGGGCCTGCAGGGTCCGCAGGTCGTCGATCGGCTGGCCGGGATCGATCTTCAGGACGGCGCGGCGCACCGCGGGGGCCAGGGCTTCCGGAGGGAGAGCGGTGCGCAGGATCACGGAGAAGCTGAAGGTGCCGCCCAGGGGGAAGTAGATGGCGCCGTGGCCGGCGTTCTCGGTGAGCGCCCCCTGCTTCACCTCGCCGACGACGCCGACGATGGTGCAGGCGTTCTCGTCGGTGACCTTGAGGTCCTGGGCGATGCGGCGCCCGATCGGATCACCGCCAGGCCAATACATGTTGGCGAAGGCCTGGTCGACGACACAGACACGCTCCTTGCGGAGGTGGTCGTTCTCGTCGAGGAGGCGGCCGCGGAGGAGGGGAATGCGCATGGCGTGCCAGTAGTCGCTGGAAACCGAGGACATGTAGTGGGCGCGGAGCGGGCGGCCCGGCTCGGTCGGTTGGTCCTCGATGGCGGTCGCGCTGTCGTTGATGTTCTGGGTGAACGGGAGGCCGGTGGTGACGGCGGCGTGGGTGATCCCGGGGATGGCGCGCAAGGCGGGAAGGAGGCGTTCGGCGAAGGCGCGGCGGGCCTCTTCGGTCTGGTAGCTTTTCCACGGCAACGTGATCCGACCGCTGAGCACGTGGTCGGACGAGAAGCCGGAGGACGTGTTGAGAATCTGCTGCAGGCTGCGGCCGAGCAGACCGGCGCTCGACAGGAGCACGAACGCGAGGGCGATCTGGGCGACGATGAAGGCGTGGCGCACGCGCAACGCGGCGCGGGTGGTGGTGCCGCCGCGGGTCTCGGTCTGGAGGGTGGCGGCGAGCCGGGCGTGGAGGTTGTACCAGATGATCGGAGCCGCGAGCACGAGGCCGAGGACGAGCGCGGCGCCGAGACCGAAGAGGGCGAGCCGGCCGTCGAAGACGACCTGGGACCCCAGGGGCATCTGGTCGGTGCCGAGAAGCCGGAGCAGATCGATGCCGAGGGAGCCGAGCAGGATGCTGAACACGCCGCCGAACAGGGTGAGCAGGAAGGTCTCGCTCAGCACCTCGAGGGCGACATGGCGCCGGCGCGCGCCGAGGGCCTGGCGCACGGCGAGATCCTTCAGGCGGCCGCTCGCGCGGATGAGCAGCAGGTTGGCGAGGTTGACCGTGCCGATCACGAGCAGGAACACGCCGCCGGCCTGGAGCAGGAGCAGGATGGGGCGGATCGAGCGCACGTGGTCGGCGTGCAGGCCCGCGATGGTGGTGTGGAAGCCGACATCCTTGACGAGCTGGGCGACGGGGTCGTCCTTGAGCAGGCCCGTGTTGAAGGTGTCGATCTGCGATTGGGCTTCGGCGAGCGTGGTGCCGGGTGCGAGGCGGGCGACCATCTGCCAGTTGTTGGAGTGGCGGTTGTCGATCTCGCGCTGCTTGAGGTCGTGGGCGGCCGGGCGGAAGTACTGGGCGCGGCTGGAAAGGTAGCGGAAACCCGGAGGCAGGACACCGACGACGGTGACCGCGAGTCCGTCATTGAGGAACGTGCGGCCGACGACGGCAGGATCGGCCTTGAAATGGCGGCGCCAGAACTCGTCGGTAAGGATGGCGACCTGGTCGGTCTGGTAGGTGAGCTCGTCGTCGGTGAAGGCGCGGCCGAGGGCGAGGGGCACGCCGAGGGTGGCGAAGAACTCCGGCGAGACGCGCGCGGCCTCGACCCGGTCGGGGGTGCTCCCGTCGCCGACGATGAAGCTGGCCCCCTGGTAGATGGAGACGGAGGCGAGGGCGGGCAGGGCGCCGCGGCGCTCGAAGTAGTTGGGGACGGAGGCGGAGGAGCGTTCGACACCGGCGCCGGGATACGCGTTGAAGAGGATCGCGAGGCGCTCGGGCTCGGGGAAGGGCAGCGCGCGCAGCAGCACGGCGTCGACCACGGCGAAGAGCGCGAGGTTCGCGCCGAGGCACAGCGTGATCGTCGCGATGGCGGTGGCGGTGAACCCCGGGGTTTTGAGGAGCGAGCGGAGGGCGTGGCGGAGGGCGGTCATGGGGAGAGGGCGACAGGTGGACGGTGACCGGTGGACAGTTGACCGTGGTGGTGGGCTAGTTGCCGGCCAGCAAACCGTCGGCGAGGCGGATGATGCGGGAGCCGTAGTCGGCGTTCTCGATGGAGTGGGTGACCTGCACGATGGTGACGCCATCGTCGCGGTTGAGCTTCCTGAACAGTTCCATGATCTCGCGGCCCTGGTCGGAGTGGAGGTTGCCGGTGGGTTCGTCGGCGAGCAGGACTTTGGGTTTGGCCGCGAGCGCCCGGGCCACGCCGACGAGCTGTTGCTGCCCGCCGGAGAGCTGGCTGGGGAAGAGGTCGCGTTTGCCGACGATGTGGAAGCGGTCGAGCAGGTCGCAGACGATGCTCTGCCGCTCCTTGCGCGGCATATTGCGGTAGGTCAGCGGCATCTCGAGATTCTCGGCGACGGTGAGGTCGTCGATGAGGTGATACGCCTGGAAGATGAAGCCGATGTTCTGCTTCTGGAGGTCGGAGCGGGCGGCCTTGGCGAGCCGGTGCACGGCGACGCCGGCGAAATCGTATTCACCCTCCCACTCGGAGTCGTGCAGCCCGAGGATGTGGAGCAGGGTGGACTTGCCGGAGCCGGAGGGGCCCATGATGGAGACAAACTCGCCCTCCTCGATGGTGAGGTTGATGTTGCGCAGGGCGTAGTAGGGGCCGCTCTTGAGCGGATAGACGCGGGCGAGGTGACGGGTGGTGATCATCGGATGGAGAGACGCTTGGAACATCGGATTACTCGGCGCGCAGTGCCTCGATCGGGTCGACCCGGCAGGCGCGGCGGGCGGGGAGCCAGCAGGCGAGCAGGGCGGCGACCAGCAGCAGGCCGGAGGCGGCGGCGAAGGTGAGCGGGTCGTGCGGCGCCACACCGTAGAGCAGGCCCGCCATCAGGCGGGTGAGCGCCAGCGCAAGGCCGAGACCGAGCGCGAGGCCGGGCAGCAACAGCCGCAGGTTGCGACCGAGCACGTGCGCGAGGATTTCCCGGCGCGTCGCGCCGAGCGCGGCGCGGATTCCGAACTCGCGGGTGCGCCGGGCCGCAGTGTAGTAGACGACTCCATACAGACCGAGCGCGGCGACGAGCAGGGCGAGCCCGGCGAAGGCCGCGAGCAGCACCGTCTGCAGGCGGCGTGGCGAGAGTTCGCGGGCGACGATGCCGTCCAGGGTCTCCACCTGCACGATGGGCACGCCGGGGTTGATGGCGGCGAGCTCGCGGCGCAGCAGGGGAGCGAGCAGGTTCGGTTCGGCGGCGGTGCGCACGACGATCTGCGTCGCCGCTTCCCAGAGCTGGTCGCACGGGAAATAGATCTCTGGCGCGCCGGGCTGGTCGACGCCCTTTTGTCGCATGTCGCCGACGACACCGGCGACCGTCGCCCATGGGCCGTCGCCGTTGCGCAGGCGCTGGCCGACGGGATCGGCGAGGTCGGGCCACAGCCGGCGGGCCATCACGGCGTTGACGACCGCCACGAGCGGCTGCTCCTCGGTGTCGGTGGCCGCGAGGGCGCGGCCGCGCAGCAGCGGCGCCCCGAGCGCGGCGAAGTAGCCGGGCGAAACGGCGCGGCGGTTGACGGTGGTGACCGTGTCGGTACCGGCGGAGGACGCCCGTTCGGTGACGAACTGGGCCATGTTGCCCTTGGTGAGAAGCGGCACGCCATTGGCGACGGCAACGGTGGTCACGCCCGGCAGGGCTTCGACTCGCCGGAGCACCTCGCGGTAGAAGGCGGAGCGCGCGGCGCGCGATTCGCCGTAGTGGCGCCACAGCGCGTTGCCGGAGAGACGCGCGACGAGGACGCGCTCGGAGCAGAAGCCGAGGTCGGCGGAGCGCAGACGCGCGAAGGTGCGCACCAACAGTCCGGAGCCGACAATCAACGTGAGCGAGAGCGCGAGCTGCACGACGACCAGGGCGGCCTGGAATCGGCCATTGGATACGCTCGCGCCGGTGCGGCCGCCGTGCCGCTTGAGCGCTTCGAACGCGCTTCCGCATCCCAGCCGCCACCCGGGCACGCAACCGATCAGCAGGATGGTCCCGCCCGTGGCGCCGAGGGCGTAGGCGAGCACGCGCCAGTCGAGCGCGGGCGGAGCGAACGCGGCGAGCCCGGCGGGGACGAGCGGCCGGAGCAGGTCGAGACTCCACAGCGCGACGAGCACTCCGCAGGCACCTCCCAGCAGCCCGAGCACCGCGGCTTCGAGCAGCGAGTGGCGCAGCAGATGGCGGCGGCCGGCGCCGAGCGCGAGCCGCAACGCGGTCTCGTGACCGCGGCCGACGGCGCGGGCGAGCAGCAGGTTGGCGAGGTTGGCGCAGGCGGTGAACAGCAGCAGCCCGACCGCCCCCGCCAGGACCAGATAGAGCGGCCGTACCTTGCCCGTCACGTGTTCGGCCAATGGCGACACGAACGCGCCGAGCTCGGCGTTCGTCGCCGGGTGTTCGCGTTGCAGGCGCCCGGCGACGGCGGCGAGGTCCGCATCGGCCTGCGCGCGGGTGGCGCCCGGCGCGAGCCGTCCGGCGACGAAGAAGTTGTGGCGTCCGCGGTTCCCGAAGGCGGCGGCGTCGTAGCGCGCACCGAGCGGGATCCAGAGGGCGTCGGTTTGCCCGGGGACGGCGAAGCCGGCGGGCATGACGCCAAGCACGGTGTAGGGTTCACCGCCGAGGCGGATGGTGCGGCCGACGACCTGGGGGTCCTGCGCGAAGCGGCGTTGCCAGAGTCCGTGGCCGAGCACGACGGTCCTGTCGGCCCCGGGGAGGTCTTCGCCCTCGGCCCAGAGGCGCCCCGCGAGCGGTTGCGCTTGCAAGGCCCGGAACAGGCTGGCGGTGACCAGACCGCAGGGAACCTCCTCGGCGTCGCCTTCGCCGGTGAGCAACATCGCGCCGGATTCGTGGAGGCCGATCTCCTGGAACGTGCGACACTCGGCGCGCCAATCGACGTAGTTGGCCAGCGCGACCGGGCTGTAGTGCATCCCGAACAGATCGGTCTTTTCCCAGACGGCGACGAGGCGCTCGGGCTCGGGAAACGGCAACGGGCGCAGCAACGCGGCGTCGATCACGCTGAAGATCGCAGTATTCGCGCCGATCGCCAGCGCGAGGGTGGCGACCACCACGGCCGTGAAGCCGGGCGTGCGGCGCAGCGAACGGAGGATACGGCGGAGATCGAGGAGCATCGGGGAGACGGGCGGAAGGGGATGGCGCGGTCGGCGGCGGGCAGGAAGGACGGCGTGGGATCCGCGGAGAGGCGGGTCCCACAGTTGTCACGTATTACGTGACAAGTTCGGGAGTGGGGGTGCGGGAAGCAGCGGCGGTGGTGCCGCAACTCGACGTTGCCGGAGACGAGGTCGGCGGTGGGCCGGATTCACCGTCGGCCCTTTGGTGAAATCGGGTGAGGATCTCGCGGATTGCCGCGTGGTCGGCTGCACCGGGCGGCACCGGCAGCGCGAGGCATTTCCGGAGCGCCGCGATGCCCTGGTGGCAGCGGCGGTTGGTCAGCAGAGTCAACTGGCCGAAGCGGAGGAGTGCCCGGTAGTCGGGCGGTTCGGCGGTGAGGACTCCGTCGTGTTGGGCGAAAGCCTCGTCGAGCATCCGCAGGGCGAAGTGAAGATCTTCAGGCATGGGGTCGGGATGGTTCCAGAAGCGGATAACGGGTGGGGCGGCATCGGTTTCCTCTGCCGCTCCCTACTCGGTGCGGAGGGCGACCAGGGGGTCGACGCGGGTGGCGCGCCGCGCGGGCAGCCAACAGGCCACGAAGGCGACGGCGAGCAGCGGGAGCGCGGCGGCGAGGTAGGCGTAGGTGTCGATTCCGGACAGGCCGAAGAGCTGGCTCCGGATCAGTCGCGCGCCGGCAAAGGCGCCGAGGCTGCCGAGCACGCCGCCGACCAGCACCAGCAACAGGCCGGAGCCGAGCACCTCGCGCAGCACATCGGCTGGCCGCGCGCCCAGCGCCATGCGGATGCCGATCTCGCGGGTGCGCCGGCCGACGTTGAAGGCGAGCACGCCGTAGATGCCGATCGCGGAGAGCACGAGGCCGACGGCGCCGAAGAAGGCGAAGAGTCCGGTGTTGAAGCGCTGGCCGGCGCTGCGCTCGGCGATGCGTTCGCTCATGACCTTGATGTCGAAGACGCTCTCGTTGGGCGCGACGGCCTTGAGCGCACTGCGTACCGAACCGAGCAGGACGGTCGGGTCCTGGCGCGACCGCACGACGAGGTGGTACGAATTCGGCATGGGGAACTGGTGCAGCGGCGCGTAGAACTCGGGCGTGACCTCGCGGTCGAGCCCGCGTTGCGCGGTGTTGCCGGCGATGCCCACGACACGGAAGCGCGGCAGGTTCATCTGCGGCTGGCCCATCTGGAACTGCTTGCCCAAGGCCTCCTCGCCGGGCCAGAGCAGGTCGGCCAACCGTTGGCTCACCACGCACTGGATCTCGAGGTTGCGGTAGATCTCGACGAAGGCCTTTTCGCTGAGTTCGCCGTTGGCGGGCATGTCCGGCTGGACCTCGTGGCCGTCGAAACCCCGGCCGCGCAGCAGCGGGATGCCCATGGCGCGGAAGTAGTCGGGGGTGATGACATGGGAGTAGGCGGACAGCATTTCCTCGGTCGAGGGAGCGGCGCGGTCGGTGGCGAACACATGGCTGCTCGAGGTGTTCCAGGTGAACGGCAGCGAGGAGCCGAAGGCCGCCGCGTCAACTTTCGGCAGGGCCTGCACGGCCTCGACGAGGCGTTCGTGGTAACGCGCGAAACCGAGCGGATCCCGGCGGTACTCCTCCATCGTGGGCGGCGACACGCGCAACGTGAGCACGCGTTCCGGCGCGAGGCCGGAGGGCACGCGGGAGAGCAGCCAGAGACTGCGGATCATCAGGCCCGCGCCGACGAGCAGCACGAGCGCGAGCCCGACCTGGGCCACCACCAGGAGATCGGGAAGGTGGAGACGACCGAAACGGGCGCGGACGAAACGGCGGGTGTTCTTGAGCGCGTCGTTCGGGTCGTGGCGGGCCAGTCGCCAGGCGGGAAATACGCCGAAGCCGAGCCCGGTGAGCAGCGCGAGCGCCGCGCTGAACAGCAGGACGCGCAGGTCGAGGCCCGCGCCGCCGCGGTGGATGCTCTGCAGCTCCCACGGCAGGAGCCGCTGGGCGAACTCGCAGCCCCAGGCGCCGAGGACCACCCCGATGAGGCCGCCGACCGCGGCCAGCACGAGGCTCTCGGTGAGCAGTTGGCGCAGGAGGGCCCCGCGGGTGGCGCCGAGCGAGGTGCGGATCGCCATCTCGCGCTCGCGGGTGCCGGCTCGGGCGAGCAGCATGTTGGCAATGTTCACACAGGCGATGAGCAGAATCGTGCCCACGGCGCCGAAGAGCAGAAGAAGGGTGCTGCGGGATGATACGGTGTACTGCTCGTGCAGCGGCCGGAGCCCCGCGGAGATCCCGGCGTTGTCCTTCGGGTGATCCTGCGCGAGGCGGGCGGCGATCGCCGCGATTTGCGTGCGTGCGGCGTCGGGCGTCACCCCGGGTTTGAGGCGTCCGATGACCTCGGTGCCGTTGTGGTTGCTCCGCATCTTGAGGAAGGTCTGCTCCGCGAAGGGCGCCACCGGCACGACCAGTTCCATCTGCTGGTGGAACTGGAACGACTCGGGAAGAATGCCGGCCACGGCGACGGCGACGCCATCGAGGCGCACGGTGCGCCCGAGGATGTCGGCGTCCCCGGCGAAGGAGCGTTGCCACAAGTCGTGGCCGATCCAGGCGACCGGCGCGGCGCCCTCGCGGTCGTCCTCCGGCGCGAGGTCGCGGCCCTGGGAGACCCGCACGCCGAGGAGCTTGAAGAAGTCGGCCGAAACGTAGCCGGTGGCGACGCGTTCGGCCCCGTCGAGCGTCTCCAGCTTCAGGTGACCGGTGCGATAGATGGCGAGGCCCTCGAAGGCATCCTGCGCGGTTTCCCAGTCGCGGAAGTTGGGGTAGGAGACCGACATGGCGGGCCATTGGCGGCTGATCTCGAAGACGCGCACGAGGCGCTCGGGCTGCGGGTAGGGCAGGGCGCGCAGGAACGTGGCGTTGACGATGCCGAAGATGGCGGTGTTCGCGCCGAGACCGAGGGCGAGTGTGAGCACGACGACGGTGGTGAAGCCGGGCGCCTTGCGCAGTTGCCAGAAGGCGAAACGGAGATCGGTGACCATGGCGAGGGACGGTTCAGGGAGAACGCCGAAGGGTGGTGGCGGCGAGGAGGATCGCCACGATCGTGAAGGCCACGACGACCGCAGTCAGGTCGGCGCAGGTGAGGTCGACACCACCGGTCCTGAAGTGGACGGCGGGCATCTGGAGCAGGCCGGATCGCACCAAGTCGAAGAGGGAAAACGACGGGATGAGCATGGGAATGCCTCCGGATATTGCAGGGGCGATGCCAACTCCTGAGAGATGCGCAAGTGGCTTTTCACCAGCAACTAGTGGAGCCGCGTGGCCCTTGCTTTCTCGCCGGGCCTTCCGGTTCCGGCACCCGACCATCCCGGAAGTGGGACGACACACGCGAGCCGCACCGGAGTGACCGGGAATAGCGGAGCAGGCTTGAGCGTGCAGGCAGTTGCGACCCGGTTCCGTGTTTAGCGACAAGCCGGTTTGACGAATAGCTGGTTTGCTGGTTAGCTGGCCCGGTGAAGATGACTTTGGACCTTCCCGACGACTTGGTGCAGGAGCTGAAGCTGCGAAGCGTGCATGAGCGGCGGAAGCTCAAGGACGTTGCGGCCCAGGCAATCCGGCGCGGGCTGAGGGTGACCGACGATGTCTCGATCGAGGCCACGGCACTGCCGGAAGGGCTGGTGCTCGGTGAACACGGTCTTCCGGTCTTTCGCTGCCGTGGCGATTCCCCCGCCAAGCGGATGACCGCCGAGGAGTTGATCGACCTCGGGCAGCAGATTGTCGCCGAGGAGGACCTGCAACGTGCCGGGCTTGCTCCTTGATTCGAATGTCTGGGTGGCGGCGACCTTTCCCACCCATGAATTCCACGGTCCGAGTGTCGCCATCCTGAAGGCATCCGGTCCCGCACAGCCGGTCCTTTGGTGCCGTGCGACCGAGTTGAGCTACCTGCGCCTGGTGACCTCTCCCCGAATACTCGAGCGGTACGGCGCGGAAGGCATGACCAATCGCCATGCCGTGGCTGCGCTGGCGGCATTTCGCGCGCGGCCCGGTGTGGATTGTCGCGACGAACCCGCAGGTACGGTGGAACTTTGGCAACGCTTGGCGGGGCGCGACACCGCTTCGCCCAAGGTCTGGATGGATGCCTATCTCGCCGCCTTTGCGATCGCCGGCGCCATGGAGTTCGCGACGATCGACCGCGATTTCCATGCCTACGAAGCCCACGGCTTGCGTCTCCGATTGTTGGTGACTCCGCCCATGCCGTGACTCCGGGACGGGGTGCCGTCTCCGGATTCGTGGGGGGCGAGGTCCGCTCTCCGACCCCGCTGCTGTGCCCATCCACGCTATTCCGAGCGCATCGCGAGCAGCGGATCGGTGCGCGTCGCGCTCCGGGCCGGAATCCAGCACGAGCCAAGCGCGATCGCCACCAGCGCCACTGCGACGCCGGCCAGTACGAGGGGCTCGGCCGGATCGAGCCGCGGCAGGACCGCGCGCAAGGTTTGCGCGAGCGCAAATGACGCCGCTATCCCGATACCGACACCCAGCAGAGTGAACCGCAGCCCATGCCCGAGCACCAGTCGGGCGATGGCGGCGGGTTGTGCGCCCAGCGCCAGGCGGATGCCGAACTCGCCGCGCCGTTGGGCGACGACGTGCGAGACCACGCCGTAGAGACCGACCGCCGCGAGCACCAGCCCGAGCAGCGAGAAGCCGCCGAGGATGCGGCCGGCGAGCCGGAAGTCGTGGTGCTCGCGCGCGGCGATTTCCTCCACGGTGGCGACCGAGGCGAGGGCGAGATCCGGGTCGATCTCGGCCACGGCCCGGCGCAACCCCGCGGCGAGACCGGCCGGTGCCGGACCGCGCAACGCGAGCCGCACCCACGACCACGGCTCCTGCTCGAGCGGCTTGTAGACCTGGTAACGCGTATTCGGATCCCGGGTGGCCGTGGCGGCGTCGACATCGCGCACGACCCCGATCACCTCCGCCCAGTACGCCGCGCCGCTGTCCATCGCGCCGAGCCGCCGGCCGATCGGGTCGGCGTCGGGCCAGAGCCGGCGGGCGAGCGACTCGTTGATGATGACGGTCGCGGGCCGATCGTCGGGCAGGCCGGGCTCGAAATGGCGTCCGCGCACCAGTTCGATGCCGAGCGTCGCGAAGAAGTCGGGCGTCACCATGAGATGGAACGCGGTGGGCATGCGGCCGGCGTCGGCGGCGGTCTGGCCGTCGACCAGCACGGCACGTTCGCCGTTGTAGCTGTCGAGCGGCAGCGAGGTGGCGATGGCGGCGTGCTCGACGCCGGGGATCTCGGCGAGACGGCGTTCGAGGCGGCGGAAGATCTCGATGCGCTTCGCGTAGGAGTCGATGCGGCGCTCGGGCAACGGAAGTTCCGCGACCAATACGCGGTTGGTGTCCCAACCGGCCGGTCGGGCGGCGAGGCGGGCGAAACCGCGCTGCAGCATCGCGGCGCCGGAGAGCAGCACCAATGCCAGGGCCACTTCGGCTACGATGAGCGTCTGGCGCATCCGGTGGTGGCCGCGGCCGCCGGTGGAGCCGCGCGATTGTTGCTTGAGCGCGGTGGCGACATCGGCCCGCGCCGCGAACCACGCCGGCACGATGCCGAAGAGCGCGCCGGCGGCGAGGGCGACCAGCAGCGTCGCCGCGAAGACCGGCGGGCCGAGGTGCAGCGACTCCGTGCCCCCGAGGCCGAGCTGCGTGCCGAGCAGGCGGCCGAGCGCCCCCGCCAGCAGCAGGCCGAGGCCGGCCCCCGCGAGGGCGAGCAGGACCGACTCGAGCAACTGCCCGGCGAGCAGACGCCGACGCGAGGCGCCGAGGGCGGCGCGGATCGCGAACTCGCGCAGTCGGCCGGTGGCCCGGGCGAGCTGGAGATTGGCGAGGTTGGCGCAGGCGAGCAGGAGCACGAAGGCCGAGAGCCCCAGGAGCAGCAGCGTGAGTTGGCGGCCTTGCCGGTCGGTGAGCGCGGCGTCGAGCGGCACCGCCCGATAGCGCAGGCCGGTGTAGCTCTCGGGGAACGTTTTCGACTGATCGAGCGCGAGCGCGGTCAGGCCCGCCTCGGCCTGGGCCGGCGGGATGCCGTCGCGCAGCCGGCCGACGACGCTGAAGGCGCGGTAGTCGCGCCACTCGCGTTGCTCCGGGGTGAAGTCGAGCGGCCGCCAGAACGCGGCGCCGCCCCAGAGCGGCCGGTAGTCGAAACTCGGAGGCATCACGCCCACGATCTCCACCGTGGTGCCGTCGAGCCGCAGCGCGCGGCCGAGCACGCCGCGGTCGCCGCCGAAGCGCCGTTGCCAGAACGCGTGGCTGAGCAGGACCACGTGGTTGGCCCCGGGCTGGAATTCCTCGGGGGTGAACGGGCGGCCCAGCAACGGTGCGACGCCGAGCGTTTCCCGGAACCCGGCGGAGACGTTGGCCCCGGTGATGCGCTCCGCCGGCCGGTCGGGTTCGGCGAGGGCGACGCTTTCCCCGCCGATCAACAGCAGGGAGGCGAACGCGCCGGTGTGCGGGCGGAGTTCCTCGAGCTCGCGGTAGGAGAACTGTCGGTACTCGCCCTGGCGCAGGGCCCCGACGAGTTGCACCAGCGCCGCGCGGGTGGGGAAGGGACCTTGGCGAAACAGGAGGGCGTCGACCACGCCGAGCATTGCGGCGTTGACGCCGATGCCGAGCGCGAGGGTGAGAACGGCGACGGCGGTGAAGCCGGGGGCCTTGGCAAACTGCCGGAGAGCGAAGCGTAGGTCCTGGAGCATGGGGTTGAGTGATCGCGCGCGATGCAGCGGGAATGCCAGTTCGGTGCGAAGGGGGAACGGCATTGGTATTCAACGGCTAATACCGCGCTGGCGCAATCCGGGGATCGGCCCGCGCCCCATAACCGGCACGGCTGGATCCCAAAAATGGGACGAGCCGGCCGCCCGTAGCGGAATGCGCCAGAGTTTCGACCCTCGGAGAAGTTGAACCACTTATCCACACTGATGGGCACTGATGCGGGCCGGACCGTGGCGCTGCTCGCCAGAGCAGCGAACCCTCCTCGTAGCGGAACTCGCCAGAGTTTCGACCCTCCGATCCCCGAAGTGGAGTGAAACCACTAACGCACACTGACGGGCACTAATCCGTAGTAATTCGAGTGACGAGGGGCGAGCGTCGAGGGCCGGAGTTTCGGAGGCAGATCGAGAGCACCCACGGGAAATCGCCTTGTTTACAATTGGATTGGCGCTCGCCACTCGACGCTCGACTCTCGTCCATCGTCACGGCTGAGCCGGAAGGCGTCCGGCCCTGTAGGCCAGGGCGCCAACCTGGCGCGCGGCGATGGGCATGAGAGCATCGTGCCGTAGCGGAACGCGTGAGCGTTTCGACCCTCGGAGGAGTGAAACCACTGATACACACTTATGAGCACTGATGCGGATCGGCCCGTGGCGCTGCTCGCCCAGAGCAGCGAACCTTCGGAACCTGGAATAGTGAAACCACTAACGCACACTGACGGGCACTAATCCGTAGTAATTCGAGTGACGAGGGGCGAGCGTCGAGGGCCGGAGTTTCGGAGGCAGATCGAGAGCACCCACGGGCAATCGCCTTGTTCACAATTGGATTGGGGCTCGCCACTCGACGCTCGACTCTCGTCGTCACGGCTGAGCCGGAAGGCGTCCGGCCCTGTAGGCCAGGGCGCCAACCTGGCGCGCGGCGATGGGCATGAGAGCATCGTGCCGTAGCGGAACGCGTGAGCGTTTCGTTTTCCGCGGTAGGGCGAAGCGGCCTGGGCAGCGGAATCCGCCGGGGTCTTCGGCACTTCGGGGAGCGAAGCATGCTCGAACCACAGACATTAGGGTTTGACCCGTTCTGATTGGAGATAAATCAATAGATAATTAGTTGTTGAAAATAGCCGATAGGTGCCGATAAACCGGAAAATGATAACGCTTAAGACTCCGGCGGAAATCGGCGTTTCGCTTGCCCAACGGGTGCGCGAGTTGCGCCTGCAGCGCGGCTGGAGCCAGGCCGAACTGGCCCGCCGGGCGGGACTGAAACTGCCGACTTACGTGCTGTTCGAACGCACCGGACAGGTCTCGCTGCTGCGCTTCATCGCGGTGCTCGACGTGCTCGGGCTGAGTGGTGAGCTCGAGCAACTCGGCGCGCGATCGCTGGCGCCCGGCCTGTCTTTGGCCGAGTTGGCGAAGCCGTTGCCGAAACGGGGGAGGACGCGGCGATGAACAAGCTCGACGTCGGCTATCGCGGCGAGGCGGTGGGCACGTTGGCGATCGTGCGCGGCGGACTGTATTTTGAATACGCGCCGTCGTTCTTGGCGGGCGGCCACGAACTGTCGCCGCTGGCCCTGCCGCTCGCGCCCGGAATCCTCTCGCGCGACGGCGGGACGACGCTGCGCTTGCCCGGACTTTTCGAGGACTCCCTGCCCGACACCTGGGGCCTGCGGGTGATGGACGACTGGTTCCGCCGGCAGGGCACGCCACCCCACGAGATCGGTCCGTTGATGCGGCTCTCGTTCGTCGGGCGTCGGGCCTTCGGTGCGCTCGAGTATGCACCGGCCCGTCACGCGGAGGCCGGACGCGGTTCGCTCGACACCATCTATGCCGCTACCGCGCGGATGGAGGAGGGCGCGCGGACCGATCTCGCGTTGCTCGCCGACGTCGGCACCTCTGCCGGCGGTGCGCGACCGAAGGCGGCGCTGTGGTTCGATGCGCCGATGCGGTCGCTCGCGCACGATTTCGACGCCGCACACACGGAGGCGTGGCTGGTGAAGTTCGATACCACGGTCGGGCGTTGCTTCGGCCGCATCGAGCATGCCTACGCCGCGATGGCGCGGGCGGCCGGCCTCGAGATGCCCGAGACGCGCCTGCTGCTCACGGAGCATGCGGCGGGCCCGCGGGCGCACTTCGCCGTGCGGCGCTTCGACCGCGCGGGCGCCGAGCGTATCCACTACCACAGCCTCGCCGGGCTGATGCACCAGCTCGGGAGCGATCTCGACTACCAGACGTTGCTGCGGGTGACGCGACGCCTGACCCGCGACCATGCCGAGGTGTTGAAGGCGTTTCGCCGTGCGGTGTTCAACGTGCTCGCCGGCAACCGCGACGACCACGGCAAGAACCACGGTTTCCTCTACGATCCGGCCGAGCGCCAATGGCGGCTCAGCCCCGCCTTCGACCTGACGTTTGTCGGGGCCGGGCAACTCCGCGAACGCGGACTTGCCGTGATGGGCGAACGTGCCCAGGCCGGCGTGCCGGAACTCGAACGCCTTGCGGCAGGCGAAGGGATCGACCGCCGCGACTGCCGGACCATTCTCGACGAGGTGCGTGCTGCCGTGACTCGTTGGCCCGAGTTCGCGGCGGAAGCCGGTGTGCCCGAGCGGAATTCAGCGGAGATCGGGGCGGCTTTGATGGTGAAGTGACCGCCAGCACTGCTGCAGTAGGGGCGGCATTCGTCGGCACGCCGCTCCGGTTGCGGAACGCGTGGGCGTTTCGCGGTGGTGCTCACCGCGTGCGCGGTGGCATCGCGCGACTACGCCTGTTGGGGTTTGGCGCAGTGGGGCTGACGGTCCGTCCCGGCATGGGCATTTTCGTGTGTTGCCGCGTTCAGTCGGCCTGGGGCGGGAATCGGCGCGTGAACGAAGCCAGCTGCACCAGCGTCATCGCGTAGCAGCCGACCACCACCAACGCGACCGCGGAGATTCTGTTCGCGGGAAAGGCGTGCCATGCAACGGTGCAGAGGAGTGTACGGAGGATCGCGTGAACGACCCCGAGCGGGGACTGGATGATCCAGCCAAAAATGATCCAGTGGATGCCCAGACCGATCGCGACGGAGAGCGGAGCCAATGACGGCGCGACCACTGCCAGCGAGAGATGTAGAGCCCAGAGCAGATTCACCATCAGCACCGACATCCCCATCAATGTCGCATACCGGTTGCCGGGCTGAAACACCTTCTGTCCGGTGAACCGGGCGATCAATAGCGCCAGCGGGAAAATGAGCCCGGTGCCGAAAAGCACGGCCCCGAGGGCGGCTTGGGCCGGAAGCAACGTACCGCCGACAGATATCGCCGACCAGACGACGGCACCTGCGAGGGGGAAGGCGAGAAAACCGCGGCTGGCGCGGATGAACGCGACGCGCGCCTGTTCCGAGTCTGCGATGGTGTGCATTGCTTGAGGAACCAAAGGCCGAAGCCGAAAGCGCTCGGGGTCAATCGTGTCGTGATCGAAGCTGCAATATCCCGCGTGGTGCCGGAGATGATTCGCCCCGCGCACCGTTGACCACCTGCGGTCCGTACGCCGCGCCGAGCGCCATCGCGGGGGCGTCGCGCTGTTCGTAAAGCACGTCCGGCGGGCGAGTCTGACCGCCGGACAGCGCCGAAGCCGCCCACCGCGGCCCTCGGGACCACCGACCCGCGCCGTCCCGCGTGACCGGACGGAAAGCACGGCCGGAGAACTTTCGCTCTGTATATATAGCGCCGTCCGCCCACGGCCTCGCTCAACCGTGAAGTAGGCCGCTCGGCCCGTCTCCATCCCTCCGCCTCCGCCCACCCCTCGCAGCCTACTTCACTTCAGGTTCGCCTGGGCTTTTCTTCTAAGGCTCCGGAACGCAAGTGCCCATAGAGCAACTCCAGCGGTGACCAATGCGGCCCCAATCAGCGCGTCGGGAAGCCTCTGCGCGAAGACTTGATGCAACGGCTCCAACTCCACTCTCCCACCGAGCTGTGCTTGGTAGCTCAGGTCCTTCGACGCGGAAACAAACTCAAAGTAGCCATTCACCACGGCTCCGATGACAAGACCGCCGCCAACTGCGAAGAGCAGGTAGGCGAGATTCAAGAGCCTGCGCTGCACGCGATATGGGGAAGGCTGACTCATCTTTCTTTGGCGAACGATTACGGATGAGCCACGGCGGGCCGTTGACTGTGATTGGAAGGCGGGCACTTAACCGCCGTTGGCCTCTGGCCGCTGGTTCGCCCTCCGTTTTTCATCGTAGGTAGTACAGGTAGATCGCGAAATTGATGAAGGCGCTGATCAGCTTTTCGTCCAACTCCGGGAACGCTCTCCGATAATCTCCAACCAGACGCTCGGCCGCAAAATCTCGCATATCCGCGTACTGGGAATGCTGGTGGGTGTAGTACTTCGACTTTCCAGCTTTCTGGATCTCTTCTCGGACTTGGTTCTTGAACCGCCGCAACACCTCGACGCGCTCATCCGAAACAGGCGGGACATCTTTTTCTTTGAACCGCGACAGAAGCAGAGCATGGAACTGAACCGGATCGGGAGGACCGAACTCGGTCACTAGCGCCGACAGCGCGATCCAGTCCTGATTTTGGGGTCTATCTCGGGGCCGTGCATCTTCTGGCGAACGCTTACGGATGAGGGACGGCGGCCCCTTGACTCGGATTGGAAGGCGGGGCCTTTGCCGACGTTCCATCTGGCCGCTTGTTAGCCCGCTTTTCGAACACGATCAACTGCATGTGCTCCGCTTCAATCAGAACCTCACGCTCACTGGAGCTGATCACGGCTAGGTAATCCTCAGGACCAACAGAAATACTGGAGTCCTTGGAGAACACCCTGATCCGGTACTTCCCTTTCTCGGCTCGTGCACGGTCATCTCCTGTCGGCATCAACGGTTCGATGATCGGCAAATAGTACCCCAACGCCTCATCTTTGGCCCTAAAGTGGGGCTGTGTGTAGCGGAGATGAATCTTGATCGGCTTCGACGTGTCGACCTTCAGCTTCTTCACGAGAATCAGAACCTTGAGGTCACGAGGGAGCGCTGCGACTTCTAGATTCAGTCGCGGAATCGGACTCCGGAACTGGTATGTATAGGACCCAAACGGCTCTTGGTCTTGGGATTCAGCGCCATCCACTTCGAGCGCAAAACAATCCATGATAGGTCCCTCACCACAATCTGAAGGAGCGATGACCGGCACGCCGATCTCAAGCTGGTCACCGCTCACTGAATCGGGATAGAACTCATAGACACCATCGATGAACGAAGCGGCATCAGAAACCTCGATGCTGACCGCCTCGGATACCATCGGAAGCTCTCTGAATCCATGATAGAGAACTGGATTCGCTCCAGCGGAAGCGGCGGCCAAGAGCATGAGTAGAATGTACAGTCTCTTCATTTTCGGCTAACGATTCAGGTCAGGGGCGCCGGCTCTCCGACTCAGTCGAAGAGGACGGGGCTTTTGCCGGCGTTCCATGTAGTGGCTTGTTAGGCTCGTTTTTCATAGCTCGTTTGGTCGCCAGCATGGGAGAAGACAATGCATCCTGCGCCTCCAAATCGAAGCGTGAGACGAGCGGTCGGCTCTTCCAGCTCTTCTTCCTTCTCGACAGGACAGCCGATCAATCCGAAACGCTCTCCTATGTCCGCCAATCGAACGTCTCCTTCCAACTCGGACATCGAATAGGCCTTGGGGCTGGTCTCGCTCCGGCGCCAATTAAGAACGCCACAATCGAAGAAGAAGCGGTGCCATCTTCCGTTGAGCTTTAACCAAACGACGTTCGCTGCGGAACTCAGCTGCCCTTTGTGGAAATACTCTTCGCAGACGAGTGCCTCACACTTCGCGCCTTCGAAATCTGGTGCATCGCCGAAAGACTCAATGTGCGCGTTCATATCGCCTAACGTTAAAAGTGTGGAACGCCGGGCACCAGGCTTTGCTTGGAAGGCGGGCGGTTTCCCGGCGTTCCCACTACTGACTGGTTCGGGGATCGCTTTCCGGAAAACTCTGCGGGGTGACAGGCGGGCACGCCGGCAACCCTTTCAGCTCTCACCGCCGACACGAGCGAAAACTCGGC
>JAEZUE010000005.1 GCA_023443455.1 Verrucomicrobiota bacterium | reverse complement strand
CGCCTGACTGCGTCCCCCTCACTCCCCCATTCCCCCACTCCCTCATTCCCTTCCGAGCCCCTTCAGCGGCTGGTCAACCTCGACAAGCTCACCTACGCGGGCAACCCGGCCAACCTCGCCGATCTCGCCGGCGACCCACGCTACGTCTTCTGCCAGGTCGACATCGGCGACGAGGCCCTGATCAACCACCTGCTCGCCGCCTACCGGATCGACGCCGTGGTGAACTTCGCCGCCGAGTCGCACGTCGACCGCTCGATCGATTCGCCCGAGCCTTTCGTGCAGACCAACGTCGTCGGCACCCTGCGTCTGCTCAACGCCGCCCGCCGCTACTGGTCGAAGTTGCCCGAGCCGAAGAAGAGCGCCTTCCGTTTCCTCCACGTCTCCACCGACGAGGTCTACGGCACGCTCGCGCCCGAAGACCCCGCGTTCACCGAGGAGACCCCCTTCGCTCCAAATTCCCCCTACGCCGCCTCCAAGGCCGCCAGCGACCACCTCGTCCGCTCGTTCCAGCACACCTACGGTTTCCCGACGCTCACCACGAACTGCTCCAACAACTACGGACCGTTCCACTTCCCGGAGAAGCTCATCCCCCTGGTCATCCTTAACGCCCTCGACGGCAAACCGCTGCCCGTCTACGGCGACGGCCAGCAGGTCCGCGACTGGCTCTACGTCGAGGACCACGCCGCCGCCATCTGGCAGGTGCTCCAGCAGGGACGCACCGGCGAGACCTACAACGTCGGCGGCCTCAACGAACGCCCCAACCTCGAGGTCGTCCGCACCATCTGCGCCCTGCTCGACCGGAAGGCCCCGCGCGCCGACGGCAAGAGCTACGCCACGCAGATCACCTTCGTCGCCGATCGTCCGGGACACGACCGCCGCTACGCCATCGACTGCACCAAGCTGCAGCGGGAACTCGGCTGGGCCCCGCGCGAGTCCTTCGAGACCGGCCTCGCGAAGACCGTCGACTGGTACCTCACGCACCGCTCGTGGTGCGACGACATCACCGCCACGCGCTACGCGCGGGCGAGGCTCGGCCAGGGATGAGGGAATAAGGGATTGAGGGAATGCGAGCGTGTCTGACGCCTAAGTTCCATACTCGGGATGGCGGGCCGGGCTTTACGCCAACCAAGCCGTTCCGCTGATCCTTTCCTCCTCATTGCAGCAGTCGCTCAGCCTCCGCACTCCCTCTCTCCCTCCGTCACGAATTTCCCCTCACTCCTCGCCATGGCCCCGTCCCTTTCTCCCTCACTCCCCCGTTCCCTCACTCCCTCGGCCAAGACGAACCCGCGTCGCGGGATCGTCTTGGCCGGCGGCTCCGGCACCCGGCTCTACCCGTTGACCATCGCCGTGAGCAAACAGCTCATGCCGGTCTACGACAAACCGATGATCTACTACCCGCTGTCGGTGCTGATGCTCGCCGGCATCCGCGACATCCTGATCATCTCCACCCCGCAGGATCTGCCGCTCTTCCAACGCCTCTTCGGCGACGGTTCCCAGTTCGGCCTCCACCTCGAATACGCCGAGCAACCCCGACCCGAGGGCCTTGCCCAAGCCTTCCAGATCGGCGCCGACTTCATCGGCGACGCCCCCGCCGCGCTCGTGCTCGGCGACAATCTCTTCTACGGCCACGACCTCGCCGATTCCTTGCAGGCGGCCAACGCCCGCACCTCCGGCGCCACGATCTTCGGCTACCATGTCGCCGAGCCGCAGGCCTACGGCGTGGTCGAGTTCGGCCGGTCCGGCCGGGCCATCTCCATCGAGGAGAAGCCGCAGAAACCGAAGTCCAACTACGCCGTCCCCGGTCTCTACTTCTACGACAACAAGGTCGTCGCCCTCGCCCGCGACCTGAAGCCCTCGCCGCGCGGCGAGCTCGAGATCACCGACCTCAACCGCCTCTACCTGGAAGCCGGCACGCTGCAGGTGGAGATCCTCGGCCGCGGCACGGCCTGGCTCGACACCGGCACCCACGCCTCGCTGCTCGACGCCGGCGATTTCGTCCGCGTCATCGAAGCCCGCCAAGGCCTCAAAATCGCCTGCCTCGAAGAGATCGCCTTCACCCAAGGCTGGATCGACCGCGCCGGCCTCGAACGCCAGATCGTCGCCCTCGGCAAGTCCTCCTACGGCGCCTACCTCAAGCGCCTGCTCGCCAGCGACAAACCCTGACCGCCACCCGTGCCCGAAAGCACGTTTTGATGTCCCGGTCGGGACATCAAAATGTGCTTTCAACCTTCTCCGCCCAAGCTCCGGCCGCCGCGCTGGCCCTCGCCGAGAAGCCGACGACGACGAAAATTTGTTCCGATCGGAACAAATTTTAGTCGGCCCGGAACCGCCATCAACACACGCCTCCGGGCTCGCCCTGCGCCCGCGCGTCCCGTTTGCTCCGAGCGCAGCCCTCGTCCCCGCGTGAAGGTTTCGTTCATCATTCCGCTCTACAACCGACTCGATCTCACCAGGCCATGCCTCGAGTCGTTGCAGGCGACCATGCCCCGGGGGCTCGACCACGAGATCATCCTTGTCGACGACGGCAGCACCGACGGCACCCGCGATTGGATCCGGACATTGGACACGCCGTTTCGCCTCATCCTCAACGAGCGCAATCTCGGCTACGCCGGCACCAACAACCGCGGCGCCGCCTCGGCCACCGGCGACGTGCTCGCACTGCTCAACAGCGACCTGGTACTCACCCGCGGGTGGCTGCAGCCCATGCTCTCGGTCCTGCGCCGCAAGCGTCGGGCGGGCATCGTCGGCAACGTGCAGTTTCGCGCCGCCACCGGCGAGCTCGACCATATCGGCTTCCAGTTCGGCCTCACGGGCAAACCCGCCCACGACAAATCGAACCACTGGCTCTGGGCCCCCTGGGGCAGCCGTGAGACCGCCGCCGTGACCGCCGCCTGCATGCTCGTGCCGCGCGACCTCTTTTTGCGCCTGCGCGGCTTCGACGAGGGCTTCCGCAACGGCGGCGAAGATGTCGATCTCTGTTTTCGTGCCCGGGCGCTCGGCTACTCCTGCCACGTCGCACTGCACAGCCGGATACTCCACCACGTCAGCGCCTCGCCGGGCCGCAAGCTCCACGACGAGTTCAACTCCCGCCGCCTCGCCCACCGCTGGCGCGAAGAGTTTCTCCGGCTCAATCGCGCCTTCGCCCATCGGGTCGACCGCGTGGTCAACGGCATCCCCTGGGCAGTCGAATTCCTGCGTCGCCATTGGCAAGATCCCCGCGACTTCGACCGGATCGAAGTGATCAAGGTCCTGCTCTTCCTCGCCGAGTTCCGTCGCCAACCCCACGACCTGCCCGACCGCTGGCAGGATTTCCAATTCGGCCTCGAGATCGAACGATGGCAGGCCCTGCTCGGCCCGCTCCCCTCCGACCGGTTCGTGTCCTCGCTGCCCGCCCCCCGCGACTGAGCCCGGCCGCATTTTCTCTGGCCGAGCGCCCGCCGGCCCTTACGTTGCGCGCCAACATGAAGGTCATCGTCCTGTGCAGTGGCGGCATGGATTCGGTGGCGGCCCTCCACTGGGCCGCGCGCACCCACACCGTCGCCGCCGTCGTGAGTTTCGACTACGGCTCGAAGCACAATGCCCGCGAGCTGCCCTTCGCCGCCGAACACGCCCGCCGGCTCGGCGCGCCGCACACGATCATCCCGCTCGAGTTCATCGCGCGGCACTTCACCTCCGACCTGCTCCGCTCCGGCGGCGCCGTACCGGAAGGCCACTACGAGGACAAGACGATGCGCCAGACCGTCGTGCCTTTCCGCAACGGCATCATGCTCGCCGCCGCCGGCGGGCTGGCCGAGAGCCTCGGTGCCGAGGGACTCGTCATCGCCGCCCACTCCGGCGACCACGCGATCTACCCCGACTGCCGCGAAGATTTCATGCGCGCGATGGGCGACGCCCTCCGCTTCGGCACCTACGCCGAGGTGCAGCTGCTCCGCCCCTTCATCGCCATGACCAAGGGTCAGATCGTGACCGAGGGTGCAAAGCTCGGCGTCGACTTCGGCCGCACGTGGTCCTGCTACGTCGGCGGCGAGATCCACTGCGGCAAATGTGGCACCTGCGTCGAACGCCGCGAAGCCTTCCTGCTCGCCGGGCTCCCCGATCCCACCGACTACGCCGACCACGGCCCGCTGCCGCCGAAGCCGAGAACCGGAAACCTCTGACCTGCGCCAATCGACACCGATGAAAGCACTCATCCTGTCTCTCCTGCTTCCGTGCTTCGCAGCCGCCGCCAATCTCCCATCCGTACGGATCGTCATGCCGGAAGCAGTTTCACTGTCGCCTGCCAACTCGTCCCTGTCGCCCGAGATCGAATTGGCCAACTCCGGCCAAACAGCGCTCACCTACCGATTCATCCGGAATGCGAATCGCCCGATCTGGGCGGGCCGAATCGTCTTCAAACTGGTCGATGAAACGGGCAACGAAGTTTCTCCGGTCTACATGCCGCTGCATGACTATTTCTCCGCGGAGGAGGCCAGCCTCGGTACGGAGGCACCCGTGCGTCTTCGGTACGGGTGGCCGTTAAGCACAAAGCTCGGCCCCGGACGCTACACACTCAACGGCACCACGAGAGTCCAGGACGACCAGGGCGAATGGCACCAGATCCAATGCACGCCCGCCGCCTTCGTCGTCAAGACCGAGAGCGGCGCTCCGCCGCCTGACACGACGTCGGAATTGGGAACCACTAATTCACACTAATGGACACTGATCCGGCAAAAATCGCTGAGCATAAGGATTCCGAACCATTGGTGCCAATTAGTGCGCATTAGTGGTTCCTCTCCGTCCGAACCGCCCCATCCGGATCCATGCTGATCTCCGAAATCTTCTTCTCGCTCCAAGGCGAAGGTGAACTGGCGGGCGTGCCGTCGGTGTTCGTGCGCACGTCGGGCTGCAACCTGCGCTGCACGTGGTGCGATACTCCCTACGCCTCGTCGCACCCCGACGGCGTGCAGAAAAACGTCGCCAAGGTCGTCGCCGAGGTCCTGCGCCACCCGGCCCAGCATGTCGTGCTCACCGGTGGCGAACCGATGATCGCGCCCCACCTGCCCGAGTTCGCCTCCGCGCTGCACGCCGCGGGCAAGCACATCACGATCGAGACCGCCGCCACCATCCTGCCCAACGGCATCGCCTGCGACCTCGCCTCGCTCAGCCCGAAGCTGCGCAACTCCACCCCGCCGCCCGCGCAGTTCGGCCCCGGCTGGAACGAGCGGCACGAGGCCCACCGCTGGCAACCGGAAGTGGTTGCGCAATGGATGGTTGGCTACAGCTACCAGTTGAAGTTCGTCGTGGCCGACGAGGCCGACGTCGCCGAGATCGAAACGTTGCTCGGCCAACTGCCGACCCAGCCCCCGAAGCACAAGGTGCTGCTCATGCCGGAAGGCCGCACCAAGGAGGAGCTCGCCGCCCGCACCGCTTGGCTCACCGGTCTCTGTCGCGACCGCGGCTACCGTTTCGCCCCCCGGCTGCACATCGACTGGTTCGGCAACCGGCGCGGAGTGTAAGGAAGTACCACATCAGCCGACGATCGGCCGGAAATACCCGCGAATCGATTTGGGGTTCCGCACACAGAGCTGAATGTGCGTTTGAGCCATGATTCTGGCGTCGGTGTAGAGTGGCTTCCCTTCAGAAAAAGCGCCGCGCACCGAGTCAAACGGTACCTGCGATCGATCTCCCCTTCCGTCCGCATCGGCACCTGCGCGAAGCGCATGTACGAAGTTGATCACCGCGCCAACCACGAACGGCCGATTGATCTTCGTCCGAAACAACCGTGGGTTCGCGTGGACATACTGCGCCCACGCCATGGCCCGTTTCGGACTATTCTCCCAGAAATAGACGCCATGCCCGAGCCAATCGTAGTCATTGGTGCTCGGCTTGAGCCCTACCTGTCCCGAAAGCACCGCTTCGCCGACTTCTTCGTCGCAACCGTGGAAGCCGAGGACGAAAGCGGAGGCGTACATCACCGATAACGTTTGTGGAGCTTGTTATCCTTCGTGATGAATCCGTGCTTCCGCAGAAACGCGCGCAGATCCTCGGGCGACTTCCGCAACTCAGCCGCCGAGCGCTTCATGACGCGAATCTCCTTCTGCACTTCGGCAGCGCTCGGTTTTGCGATCACAATGGTCATGCGGCCAGTGAACCCCGCGGCGGACTTGGTTCAACCTTATCTTAACCGCACCCAGCAGAGGTTCCATGCGCCGCGCCTTCCCCGCTCGACCGCGTTGGGTGAACCATGCACGCTGCGCGCGGTCCCATGCCGCCGATGCCGGACGACCCAGCCAAAACTCCCACCACCACTCCCGCCGCGCCGCTGCGCGAACGTTGGCTGGCGGGTAGCCTGCTGGCCCTCACGGCGCTCGCGTTCTGGCCGGTGGCCTCTTGGTTGACGGCGCAGACCTTCGCGCGCGAGCAGCTCAAGCAGTCGTTCTTCATCACCCTGCTGGCCGGACTGTGGATCGCCTGGGAACGCCGCTCCGCCCTGCGGCTCCGGCTCCATCTCGACAACCTCGGGCTCGCCTGCCTGCTCTCGGCCTACGCGTGCGTGGCCGGTGCGTTCTTTCTGAAGACACCGCTGCTCGTGCTCGCCGGCCTCGTCGCGGCCACCGCCGGCGCCGTGCAGGTCGCCTTCGGACGCCAAGCGCTGCGCCGCACCATCCCCCTGCTCGCGGCGTTCGGGCTGGTCATCCTCTTCGTACTGGCGTTCCCCATTCTCGACTGGCCGCTGCGCAAGATGGCCGGCGTCGAGTCGGTGCGCCTGCTCCAGTCGTTCGGCCTCGCCTCCGAGTTGCGGATCGTGGCCAACCCCGACGTGCAGCTCTGGCTGGTGAACCTCCACGGCACCTTCGTCGTCGAGACGGAGTGCAACGGGTTCGGGCTCATCTCGTCGGCGCTGCTGCTCGGCACCGTGTGCCTGCTCTACCGGCGCGCGCGTTGGTGGAAGTTTCCCGGGCTGCTCGCGTTGGGCCTGTTGTTCGCCTTCACCACCAACCTGCTGCGCATCGCCGCGATCGTGCTGCTCGCGCCACGCTTCCCCGGCCACTACCACGCGTTGCACGAAACCGCCGGCATCATCGCGCTCTACACCGGCCTCGGCGCGGTGTGGCTGCTCACGGGTTGGGAGCCGAAGCCGCGTCGGTAGTGCCTATGGAGTGCGGCGGCTCGACGCCGCTTTCGGACGCCGTGGCTCGACACGGCGCCATTTCCACCCTTCCAACGCAGCTCTGCCGCACCATTCGTGGCGGGCCGTCAAGCCGACCCGGCGAAAGCGGCGTCGAGCCGCCGCACTCCAAAACACAAAAGGCCGACGCCCGGAAGGCGCCGGCCTTGGAATTCAGTCTCGGGAGACCCGCCTCACTGCGCCTCCAGCGCCTGCGCGATGTCGGCGAGGATGTCGTCGATATCCTCGATGCCGATCGAGAGCCGGATGAAGTCGGCGGATACGCCGGTCGTGACCAGCTCCGCCGGCGTGAGCTGCGAATGCGTGGTGCTCGCCGGATGGATCGCGAGCGACTTGGCGTCGCCGATGTTGGCGAGGTGGCTGAGCAGCTTGAGCCGGCCGATGAACGCGAGGCCGGCCTCGTAGCCGCCCTTCACGCCGAAACCCACCAGGCCGCCGAAGCCGCCGGAGAGGTACTTCTTCGCCAGCTCGTGCGCCGGGCTGCTCTTCAGACCGGGATAGTTCACCCAGGCCACGCGATCATGGGCCGCGAGGAACTCGGCGACCTTGAGCGCATTGGCGCAGGTGCGTTCCATGCGCAGGTGCAGCGTCTCCAGACCTTGGAGCATCATGAACGAGTTGAACGGGCTGATGCACGCGCCCACGTCGCGCAGGAGCTGCAACCTCATCTTCATGATGTAGGCGATGTTCGCTCCGCCGGCGGGCGCGAAGGCCTTGAAGGCATCCCAATGCACGATGCCGTGGTAGCTCGGGTCGGGCTGGCTGAAGCCGGGGAACTTGCCGTTGCCCCAGTCGAAGTTGCCGCCGTCGACGACCATGCCGCCGAGCGAGGTGCCGTGGCCGCCGATGTACTTGGTCGTCGAATGCACGACGACGTTGCAGCCCCACTCGATCGGGCGGTTGAGCAGCGGCGAGAGGCAGGTGTTGTCGACGATCACCGGGATGCCGGCTTCGCGCGCGATGGCGGCGACCTCGGCGAACGGGAAGATGTTGAGCCGCGGATTGCCGAGGCCCTCGCCGTAGAAGGCCTTGGTGTTCGGCCGGAGCGCCTTGCGGAAATTCTCCGGATCTTCGCCGTCGACGAAGCTCACCTCGATGCCGAGCTTCGGGAGCGTGTAGTGGAAGAGGTTGTAGGTGCCGCCGTAGAGCTGCGCGACCGAGACGATGTGGTCGCCCGCGCCGGCGATGTTGAGGATCGAGTCGGTGATCGCGGCCTGACCGGAGCTGTGCGCCAGCGCGCCGCTGCCGCCCTCGAGCGCCGCGAGGCGCCGCTCGAAGACGTCGGTCGTCGGATTCATCAGCCGCGTGTAGATGTTCCCGAGCTCCTTCAGCGCGAAGAGATTCGCGGCGTGCTCGGCGTCGCGGAAGACGTAGCTAGTCGTTTGGTACAGCGGAACGGCGCGGGAGCCGGTGGTGGGATCGGGCGTCTGGCCGGCGTGGAGTGCGAGTGTGCCGAGGCCGGGTTTACGAGGAGTGCTCATGGTGTGGTGGTGGGTAGCGGAGTGGTGGAACGGAAAGGAAACGGATCGAGAGGTAACGAAGAGAACCGAAGAGAGATCCCGGAGGGCGAACGGGAACTCCGGTCCTTCGTTCTCCTGGCTTCTGCGGGATTCCGCGGGTTCGTTCCGAGTACGGAACATGGCCGGGCGGTTTGGGGTAGGAGCCTGCTTGCAGGCGATCTGTGCGCGGCCAACCCGCGAATTCACAAATCGCCTGCAAGCAGGCTCCTACCTCGGAGAATTTCGCCGGCTCAGGGCAGCTGCTGCTCGAGCACCTTCTTGGTCTGGGCGGCACGATAGTCGTCGAGCGCTTGGCGGATGCGTTCGTCGCCCTGGGCGAGGATCGCGATGGCGAAAAGCGCGGCGTTGATCGCACCAGGCTTGCCGATCGCAAACGTCGCGACGGGAATGCCACCGGGCATCTGCACCATCGAGAGCAGCGAATCGAGCCCCTTGAGCGAAGCCGACTCGATCGGCACACCGAGCACGGGCAGTGGCGTCACGGCCGCCATCACCCCGGCGAGGTGCGCGGCGCCGCCGGCGGCCGCGATGATGACCTGGAGCCCGCGGCCCGCGGCGCCGCGGCCCCATTCGAGGGCGGCGTCGGGGGTGCGGTGCGCGCTCAGAGCGCGGCGTTCGGTCGCGATGCCAAACTGGTCGAGCAGGCGCGCGGCGGCCTCCATGATCGGCCAGTCGGAAGTGCTGCCCATGACGATGCCGACGCGCGGCGTGCCAGTGGCGGTGAAGGGAGCGGAGGAGTTTTTGTCAGACACGGCGGGGCAAGAAGTATGCATGCCCCAGTGCACATCAACCCGAAGTTGCGCCCCACCTCGCTCCGATGCCGCCCCGAGCAGCCCCCTCGCGAACGCAAAACCATGTCCCGATCGGGACATGGTTTTGCGTCGGGTGTGCCGGGATCGGGGGTTCTTCGCGGTTGCATCGCCGCTACGTTTTTCCACGCTCGCCGGATGCTTTCCGTACGCCACCTCGTCACGTCGCTCGTTCTTGTCGTCGGCGCCGTCCTCGCCGGCTGCAGCCATGGCCCGAAGACCGCGAAACCGGCCGGGCCGGGCATCGGCGGCACGGTGATCTATATCACCAACGCCAAACTGCCCGACGACGCCACGGTCGAGCTCAAGCTGGTCGAACTGGACCGCGAGGGCCGCGTCGACCGCGTGGTCGCCACCGAGTCGTATCCACGCCCCGCGTCCGTGCCGATGGAATACTGGCTGCCGTACCAGCCCGGCCTGATCAGCCAGCGCCAGGCCTACGGCATCGAGGGCGTCATCCTCTCCGGCGGCAAGACGCTCTTCGCCACGCCGCGCCCGGTCCCCGTGCTGACCAAGGGCAACCCGACCCGGGCCGAGATCGTGGTGACTCCGGTCCGGCCGTAACCACCACCCACACACAGCCCATCCCCCTGCACGGCGCAGACCTCCCCGGCCTGCGCCGTCCTGTTTTCGGCCAAGGCCGACCGCGCGCCGAAACGTGCCCCTCCGCATAGGCCCCGCCGTCCGGCGGGGCAGGCCCGTGCCGGCCTATCCGAGGAAACCCGGCAACGTCTCGTTGGCGATGGCCTGCTCGAAGCTCTCACGGGCGTTGACCAGTTCGAAGCTGGACCCCTGCACCATGACCTCGGCCGCCAGCGGCCGGGAGTTGTAGCGGCTGGCCATCGTGAAACCGTACGCGCCGGCGCTGAGGAAGGCGACGAGCTCGCCCTCGCCCATCTGCTGCAACCGGCGCGCCTTGGCGAAGGTGTCGCCGCTCTCGCAGATCGGGCCGACGATGTCGAAGTCGGCCACGGGCCGCGCGGCGTCGCGCGAGAGCGGCACGATCTCGTGGTAGGCCTCGTACATCGCCGGGCGCACGAGATCGTTGAACCCGGCGTCGAGGATGAGGAAGTCGCGGCCGTGCCCGCGCTTCAGATACTCGACGCGGGCCAGCAGCACGCCGGCGTTGCCGACCATGAAGCGGCCGGGTTCGAGGAGGATCTTCAGGCCGAGCCCGCGCAACGCCGGCGCCAGCGTGGCGCCGTAGGCCTCGGGCGTGACCGGCCGCTCCGCCGCCGGCCTCGCCTCCCACCAGTCGCGCGCGCCGCTGGCGAGCGCCTCCTCGTAGACCACGCCGATCCCGCCCCCGAGACTGAAATACCGGATACCAAAGCGGTCGCGCAGCTGCGCGGCGAACGGCACCACCTTCTCCACCGCGGCGGCGAAGGGCGCCACGCTGGTGATCTGCGAGCCGATGTGGATCTGAACCCCGCGGAGCTCGATGTGGCGCAACCGCGCCGCCGCCTCGTAGGCCTGCATCGCGAACTGCAGCGGCACGCCGAACTTGTTCTCGCTGCGGCCGGTGGTGATCTTCGCATGCGTGCCCGCGTCGACATCGGGATTCACGCGGAAGGCGACCGGCGCCTTGCGCCCCATCTGCCCGGCGATGTGGTCGATGCGCGCCAGCTCGGGTTCGCTCTCGACATGGAAACCGTAGATGCCCGCCTCGAGCGCGAAGCGGATCTCGGCCTCGGTCTTGCCGACTCCCGCAAACACGCTCCCGCCCGCGTCGCCTCCCGCCGCCAGCACGCGGCGCAATTCGCCGCCGCTGACCAGATCGAAGCCCGCGCCGAGCCGGCCGAACTGGCGCAGCACGGCCAGACTCGAGTTCGCCTTCATCGCGTAGCAGAGGCGCACGTCGAGCCCCGGCAACGCCCCGAGCAGCCGGCGATAGTTGGCCTCGATCGTCGCCGTGCTGTAGACATAGGTCGGGGTGCCATGGAGCCGGGCGACGGCGGCCAGATCGACCGCCTCGCAATGAAGAGCGTCGCCGACGTAGTGGAAGTGGTGCATCGCGTTTACGAAAAGCGGGTTAATGAGGGAATTTTCGGAGTTTGCCCTTGAGAAACGGCCCAAAACACCGAAAGCAAAAGCGTGATGATTCGCTGGCTGTCAAATGTGCTGCACCGACCCGCTTTCCGAGCGGATCCGCGCCTGCACCGCCGCCGCGATTTCACCCGCACCAAGAACAGCCAGTTCCTGAGTTTTCTGCAGGGCAGCGGGTTCCGCCGCGTCAATCCCGACCTGTACGAGCGCACGCTCCGGCGCCGCCGCACCGCGATGTCCGTGCTCACTTGGGCCGCCGTCGCCGGTTTCGCCTGGGTCGTGATCGAGAGCGCGCAGGCGTTGACAATGTTCTGAGCGTGCTTCCGGCCAAGCCGGAACCTTCCCTCCCGCATCGGGTCGCATCCGACACACGACGGCCCCGCGCTCATCCCGGACCGGTCGCGTTTCGTCCCTCGTCCGACCGCCTGCGCCCCTCGATGATGCACCTCCGCCCAACCACCCTCCTGCTCTCGCTCTGCCTGCTGGCGGCGGGCACCACCCAGGCGAAAACCGACGCCCTCGACGCGCTGCGCCAACGCCTGCCCGCCTATTCGCCCGAAGAGCACGAACGCCTCGTGTCGGAAGACGAGGCCCGCCGCGCCAACGATGAAGCCGCCCGCGCCGATCCGGATCTGGTGCTGCTCCCCGAGATGACGGTGATGGAACACACGCTCTTCCGCATGGAGGAGGACTCGCTGCTCCAGAAGGGCGCGTTCGACGAGGAACTGATCAAACGCGAACTCTCCGCCTTCGACCGCTATTTCCTGAACCGCTACACGATCCCGTTCATCGGAGTGAGCAAAGCCGTCCGCGCCCGCGAAGCCTACCTCGCACGCAAGAACGAGGAACTGCAGAACCGCATGGCCCGCCTCGCCGGGCTGGTCGCACGACTCGATCCGGCCGAGGCCCGCGAGTTCCGCGAAGTCCTGCGCGACACCGATCTCGCCAACGGCAATACCGCCAAGGAAACCGCCCGTGCCTCCAGCGCGCGCGGCGGCTCCGGCGGCAGCAACTCGCAATAGACGAGGTTCGCCCGCCCGCGCCCCTTCCCGGAGGATTCGGTTGCCCAGCGCCGGTTCACCGGTCTTCTCTGTGCGTCCCGTGGCCAAAAAGAAGCGCTTCAACGACCATCCCTTTCCCTACCACGCCGAGATCGAGCTGGAGATTTCCACGCTCACCAACCTCGGCGTCGGCCTCGGCCGCGTGGAGTTGCCGGCCACCGAGCAAGCCGATCCGCCATCCGACACCACGAATCCGGGGTCGACCAAGTGGGTCGTCATGGTGCCCTTCGCGCTGCCGGGCGAACGCGTGCGCGTGCGCCTTTTCCGCAACCACAAGAACTACTCCGAGGCCGACCTGCTCGAGGTCCTCGCCCCCTCGCCGCACCGCCTCGCCCCGCGCTGCCCGCTCTTCGGCACGTGCGGCGGCTGCCAGTACCAGAACCTCACCTACGCCGAGCAGCTCCGCTGGAAACGGCAGCACGTGGCCGAGCTGCTGCGGCACATGGCGAAGATCGAGTTCCCCGTGAACCCGGTGCAACCCTCGCCCCGGGACTTCGGTTACCGCTCGAAGCTCACCCCGCACTTCGAGCCCCATCGCACGGCCCCTTCCGGAGAAGCCGCGCCTTCGGATCCACCATCCGCAGACGCCGGCTTCCCCATCGGTTTCCTCAAGGCCGGCTCGCGCTTCTCGCTGGTCGACGTGCCGCAGTGCCCGATCGCCACCGACGCCATCAACGCCGCCCTGCCCGCCGTGCGCGCCGAGATCCGCGCCAAGGCCGCCGCCGGCACCTACAAACGCGGCGCCACCGTGCTGCTGCGCCACTCGCTCGAGGGCGTGACCTCCGACTACGAGGCGACGATCACCGAGGCCGTCGGCGAGCTGAAGCTCCAGTTCCTCGCCCGCGACTTCTTCCAGAACAACCCGTTCATCCTGCCCGCCTTCACCGGATACGTGCGCGAGCAGGCCGCCGCCTCCGGCGCCCGCTTCCTCGTCGACGCCTATTGCGGCAGCGGCCTCTTCGCCCTCTCCGCCGCCGCCGGTTTCGAGCAGGTCGCCGGCGTCGAGATCAGCGAGACCTCCGTGTTGTGGGCGCAGAAGAACGCCGCCGCCAACGGCATCGCCAACGCCACCTTCCTCGCCGCCGATGCCGCCGCGATCTTCGCCGGCCTCGACTTTCCCGCCGCCGACACCGCCGTGGTCATCGACCCGCCCCGCCGCGGCTGCGACGAGGTCTTCCTCAAGCAGCTCGTCGCCTTCGGCCCACGCACGATCGTCTACGTGTCGTGCGACCCGGCCACGCAGATGCGCGACCTCGCGCTGCTCCAGCCCGCCGGCTACGAGCTCGCCGCCGTGCAGCCCTTCGATCTCTTCCCGCAGACCCGCCACCTCGAGTGCGTGATCACGTTGCGGAAGGCCTGAACCGTCACCACCTTTTCACGCCATGACCAGCGAGCCGCTCCCCCCTCCGCCGCCCACGCCGCCCGAAGAGGGCATCGAGATCCGCAGCCACTTCGTGCGCTCCCGCAACGCGGTCGTCATCCGCGCCTGCCTCAGCGAGCTCTACGTCGACTACTTCCTCCACCTCTCGGAGCACCAGCTCAAGCCCGCCGGCGAGCACATCCAGCTCTTCAAGGACGCCCTCGCCGCCTTCGTCCTGCACTGCACCGCCCGCCCCCGCTACGAGATGATCGCGTGGACGATGCACTTCGAGAACCCGGCCGTGAACCTCTTCCTCACCGCCGACACCCCCGAGGAGATGGTCACCGGCCGCATCCTCGCCGAAAACGTGCGCGAGATGGGCGGCAACCACCTCTACTCCGACGTCGTGCAGCACAACAAGCCGCCCCGCCGCAGCGCCATCCCCTTCGAGGGAGCCGACGCCTTCCGCGCCGCCGAGACGTTCTACCTCCAGAGCGAGCAACGCCCCGCGCGCTTCTTCGCCACCGCGCCCGAGGAATTCGTGATGGTCTGCGACCACCCCGACTGCGACACCGAGTGGTTCAACTCGCTCACCCCCGAAATTCTCCGCGAGATCGACCACACCGAGACGCTCGCGCTGCTCGAGCGCCGGCGCTACGCGTGGCGCTGCGGCTGCAACCAGGCGAAGATCATGCGGGTCCTCGCGCCGGCGATGCGCCACGACCCGTCCGAACTTTTCGGCGACGAAGCCACCGTGCAGGTGAGCTGCCCGCGCTGCGCCGCCAAACACATCGTTACCCGCGAGTCCATGGAAGCCTTCGTCGCGCAGCACCCGCTCCCGCCGAAAGACGAGACCGGCAAATAGCCGACCGGCCCCGCCCCCCCGTCCAGCGACGAACGTCGGTGGAAGACGGAGTCGATCCTCCCGCAGGGCGCGGGGGCCGCGCGGCGAGAGCCCGCTTGCCCTGTGCGCCCCCTTCCGACTCAGTACCCGCACAGTCAGCCACTCCCACGGCGCCGGAACCTCCCCCCGCGGTTCCGGTCCCAGCCCCCACCGACAAACTACTCGCCGCTCTCGCCAGCGGCCCGGGCATGGAATCCAGCCCCGCCCCGCCATGAAACCGCTCTTCCGTCCGCTCTCCGCCGCTCTCCTTGGCCTGCTGGTCATGGCGGTACCCGCATTTGCCGCCGGCGCCGAAGCCCCCAACGCCCCGAAGGTGAAACTGACCTTCGTCGACTGGGAAAAGTTCAGCGACATCGCCGTCGACGGGATGAGCGACCGCTCCGCCAGCGAACTCATCCATCACGAACTCGAACGCCACCTGCTCTCGCTCACCAAGCGCCGCCTCGAACCCGGCCAGACCCTGGAGATCAGGATGAAGGACGTCGACCTGGCCGGCGCGATCGAGCCGTGGCGCGGCCCCGATTTCGGGCACATCCGCTACCTGCGCGACACCCAACCTCCGCGCCTCGTCTTCGACTATCGGCTCCTCGCCGCCGACGGCACCGTGCTCATGGAAGGCCCGGAACGGCTGATCAACCTGACCTTCCGCTACCAGCCGATCACCACGAGCCGGGATACGACCTTCTTCGAAAAACAGCTGCTCAGCGACTGGGTGCATCAGACCTTCGAAGCCCCGCGCAAGCCGAAGAAGAGCAAAAAGCAGCCCTGAGCCAACGGGCGACCGGGGCGGCGCCGGGTTCAACGGCGCAAAGCCGTATCTCCGGTGCGCCCTCTGCCTCCGCGGTCCCGGCAAAGCCTTCGCCGCCCAACTACCCGGAAACCAGGCCCGCAGCGGTCGCGGTGACGCGCCAGGGCGCTCCGCCGGCAGGCACGCGGACCACGCTCGAGGCGATGCCGGCTTCGGCACGCACGGTGGTCGGGCCGACGATCACCGCATCGCCTTCGATCGCAAAAACGACCTCCGGCTCGGCGGCGACACAGAGCGTGCCCTTCGCATCCAGAATCTGGGCATGAACGAGCTGCACGTCCGGCTCGTGCTCCGCGGCCTCGATGCCGCAGTCGTCGACCACGACGGCGAGCGCGCGCGCCGCGCCGGGCGTCGAGACGACGTGCTGCGCCACCGGTTTGCCGCCGATGCGGCCGACCGCGAGCAATTCGCCGGGCTCGAAGCGCGGCAGGTCGAAGACGAAGGGCGGATGCGGGAGATGCTGCACCTGCCACGTCCGCTCCGGCTGGCGCACGCCGAACGACCGGCCGTTGAGTGTGAGCTCCACTTCCTCGCAATTGCCGTAGACCAGCACGCGCAGATCCGAGGACTCGGTCCAGTGCGAGGCGATGAACACCACGGGGCCGCCGGTCCAGTTGACGCCGGTTTCTCCGGGTCCGCGTTGGCTGCGGTAGAAATGGTACGCGAATTTCGGGAGGCGAAAGATGTCCATCGCCCCGCAGGCGGCGCGCTGGGGGTGGTAGCCACGGGCGTAGTCGAACATCGCCCACTGGCCGTCGCACACCGCCGGCGAAGCGAGCGTGTCGTCGAGCGCGACGAGGAAGTTCGCCGCCTGCTGGCGCAGCGCGCGCTCCCCTTCCCCGCGGAGGTGGCGGCTGTTCGCCGACGCCGCAAGCACGCCGGCCCCGGTCGTCTGGTCGAAGCCCTCGTTGGCGGCGTAGAACTCCCAGTCGCCGTACTCGGCGATGACGAGCGCCTTGTCGCCGTTCCGCCACGAATGGATGCGGCCGTGCTGTCGCGAGTGGATGAACACATCGAAGCGGTCCATCCAGCCGCAGGTGAACATCTGCTCGCCGGGAAACTCCTCGTGGCCGGCGGCGTGCAGCCGCGCCATGAATGCCTCGCTCATCTGGGTCTCGTTGAGCGAGAGCTCCCAGAACGCGACGCAGGCGTGGTTGCGGTCGCGACGGATCAGCTGGCGGGCGTTGGCCACGCAGGCGTCCTGGAACCGCTCGCCGCCGCAGTACTGCCAGCCGGGGATGCAGTTCATCACGAGCAGGCCGAGCTCGTCGCACGCATCCATGAAATCGGGCGACTGCGGGTAGTGCGAGAGGCGGATGTAGTCGAATCCGGCCTCCTTGATACGGCGGGCATCGCGGAACTGCGCGGCGCGGGGCGCGGCATAGCCGACGCGAGGAAACTCCTGGTGGCGATTCGTGCCGCGCGGTCGGATACGCTCGCCGTTGACGGTGAGCCCGCCCGAGCGGCCGACGCCGAGCCGGCGCACACCGAAGCGCGACCGCCGGCTGTCGCCGACCGTATCGTCCTCCGCCACCAGCGAGACCTCCACCGCGTGCAGGTTCGGCGCCGCCGGGCTCCACAGCGCCGGCCGGGGCAGCACCAGCTCCTGCTCGATGTGCGCCGCCGCACCGGCGGCGAGCTCCCGCTCGGCCGAGAGCGCGGTGGCGACGTCGATGCCACCGAGACGGAGAACCGTCTGCACCCGGAAGCGACGCGCGCCGCGGGAAGCGTTGCGCACCTGCACGCGGGCCGAAACCCGCGCCTGCTCCGGCGTGGCCTCGAGCGTGCGCAGAAAGACACCACCACCGGCGACCTCGTCGGCCGCGATCGGGTCGGTGATGTGGAGCGGCGGACAAGTGCGCAGCTCCACGCCGCGGTAGAGGCCCCCGTACCAGCAGAAGTCGAGTTCGCCATACGGCTTGCCCGGCGGCACGTCGACACTGTCGCGGTTGTCGAGGCGCAACACGAGTTCGTGCGCGGCGCCGTCGGCCAGCGCCGCGGTGAGATCCACGGCAAACGGCAGATATCCGCCCTCGTGCCGCGCGAGTTCACGACCGTCGACCAGCACGGTCGCGGTGTGCATCGCCGCGCCCACGTGAAGCAGATGCACCCCGCCCTCCGGCAGGGCCGGAACCTGGACCGTGCGGCGGTATTCGCAGAGACCGAACCAGTGCTCGCGGCCGTCGAGATCGGCGACGAACGGGGAATGGGGAAGATCGACCCGGACCTCCGGTGCGGCGGCGGCGCCATCGGCGAGCCGGCGAAAGATCCATTCACGATCGAGAGGCAAAACTGCGGTCATTGGGAAAAGGAAGATCTGCGGCGGAACCGACGGGTTCCGCGTCGAGGAAAAGAGGACGGAGCCGCGGGTGGGCGGTCAGGAAACGGAATCGCGTTCGATGAGGCGCACGGGGAGCGTGACCTTGCGCTTCGCCACGGTCTCGCCCGCGGTGAGCTGGTCGACGATCTCCACGGCGCGCTCGGCCATCTCCCGCAACGGCTCGGCCACGGTGGTGAGCGGCGGCGTCTGCAGAATCGAAATACCCTCGTTCTCGCCGCCGATCAGGGCGATGTCCTGCGGCACCTTGCGGCCCATCGTGTAGGTGAGCAGGTGCAGGCACTCCATCGCCTGGAAGCTCGAGCCCGGGGCATAGATGGCGTCGGCGCCGGAGCGCACGAAGCGGGTGAGCACGGCGAGGTGCGAGCTCTCGGGGCCGAAGAGCGAGACGAGGCGGTCGTCGATCGGGATGCCCGCCTCCTCCATCGCCCGACGGAAACCGGCGAGGCGCTCGGCAAAGGCGCGGTAGTCGCCGCCGAAGAAGGCGAGGCGCTTGCGTCCGCGTTCGATGAAGTGCTTCGCGGCGAGATAGCCCGAGTTGAAGTGGTCGGAACAGACGACGTACTCCTGCGGCGTGGAGTCGAACTTGTCCATATACACCACCGGCATGCGCGTCTCCAGCTCGGTGAGCATCCGCTGGAGCTGCCTGTCCGCGGTCACGGATACGATGCCGTCGAGAAACATGCCGGGGAGCTGGTCGACGGGATTGGAGGGGAGGAACACGCCGATGTTGCGGCGCGAGAAGGCGAACGCGAGGTGGGCGGTGAGCGTGGCGGCGTAGCCCTCGACCCGGTCGGTGTAGCCCGGCTCGGTGAGGATCGCGATCTGGCGGGCGCGCACCGAGACCTGCGGCTTGAGGTTGAGCTCCTTGGCGGCGCGCAGCACCCGCTCGCGCGTCTCGTCCTTCACCCGATCGCGGTTGTTGAGCACGCGGCTAACGGTGCCCGGCGACACCTCGGCCAGACGCGCGAGATCGTAGATCGTGGCGCGTTTGCCGGCGAGGCCGGCAGCCGGTGTCTTTTTGCGGGAGCGGGTGGATTTGGCGGGCATGACGGGGAGAGCGGAGCGGCGGGCGACCCAGTGTCACACGCGCCCGCGGCGGGCCTCGAGTTCGGCGCGGATCGCGTGGGCGCGTTGGCGGTTGAGGGGGTACACGGCCAGCAGCACGAAGGCGAGCAACGCCCACGCCGCGGTCGAAAGAGTGAGGATGAGGCGCAGCCGCAGGATCGTCTCGGGCGTCTGCTCGCCCCCGAGCGCGGCGTCGAAACCAGTCATCTTCAGGGAGAGAAACGCGCCGAAGAAGGCGGCCGAATAGCCGACCTTCTGGACCCAGGAGAAGATCGCGCCGAAGACGCCCTCGCGCCGCATGCCGCCGCGCAGCTCGTCCTCGTCGCAGATGTCGGCGAGCATCGCGGGGGTGAGCACGTTGATCGCGATCCACACCGGACCGCAAAGCAGCGGGTCGAGCAGGATCTTGAGCGGGTTGCCCGGGGTGAAGAGGAACCACTTGCCGAGCGAACCCACCAGCACCAGCCCGAAGGTGACCGCCACCGCCTGCGCCTTGCCGATGCGGCGGGCAAGCCACGCCACGGGGTAGATCGCGAGGATGCCGACCACCGCATAGCCGACGGAGAGGTTGCCCTTCCACGTCTCGCCCACGGCGATGTCGCCGCCGAACTGGTAGTAAACGAGCAGATACCGGTCGAGGTTGCTGGCGAACATGCCGGCCACGATCTGCAGCAGCGTGAGCGCGACGAGGATCACGAACGCCCGGCTGGCGAACGCCGCGCGGATGCCGGGCAGGAGCTTCACCGTCTTCTGCTCCTCGGTCCGGTGGAAGAAGCGCTCCCGCACGAAGATCGCCGGCAGCAGCGCCACGAGGCCGAGGAAGACCACGCCCACGATCCAGCCCAGCGTGCGCACGCCGGCGATGGCGGAGGCGAACATCATCGAGCTGGCGATGGGAAAGATGTAGTTGTACCCCATCTCGCCGGCCTTGCCGAAGAAGCCCACGTACGACGACACGCTGGTGCGCTCGTCGTAGTCGGGCGTGATCTCGTATTGCAGGGCGAGAAACGGCACCGAGAAGAACGAATAGCCGGTGTAGAATAGAATCTGGGTCGCCACCAACCAGGCGGTGAGCCCGACCGGTCCCCAATCCGCGGGTACCATCCAGATCAGGCCGAAGGCGATGGCCTGCACGAGCGCGCCGAGGAAGACCAGCGGCCGCCGCCGGCCGAAGCGCGAATGGAAGTTGTCGGAGAAACGCCCGACCAGCGGGTCGATGAACGCATCCAGAAACCGGGGGACAGTGAGCGCCGCCGCCAGCCAGACCGGGTCCAGCTTCAGCGTCATCTGGTAGAACGGCGTCGCGAAACTGCCGATCGCGGCCAGACCGAGGAACATCGGCAGACCGCCCACCCCGAGGGCGAGCTTCTCGCCGAACGGCACGCGGTCGGAGGGGCGCGCCGGGGCGGCGGCTGGGGCGGTGGAAATCATGAAAGGGCGTCGGGGGCGGTGAGGGAAACGGGAGGGGCTGTGCCGCGCTCGCGCCGGCGACCGGGGCCGATCGCGGGCGAGCGGGGCGCAACCCTCGCCGGGGGCGCGGGCCGGTTGCTACCGGCCCGCTCCCATTTCGGCAAGGAAGCGCTCAGAAGTGCAGGGTCGCGGTGAAGGTGACCTCGCGCGGCTCCTGCAGCCCGATGCGCTCCGGGACCCGCGTCAGCTGTGTCGCGTCGGAGTTCGTCACGCCCCACCAGGCGAGCGTGTAGATCTGGTAGTCGCGCTTGTTGAAGACGTTGGAGACATTCAACTGCAGGTCGACCCACGAACCCTCGCCGAGGAACCTGGTCGGGAAGGAGTAGCCGAGCGAAGCGTCAAAGAGGACCAGCTCGCGCCCGTAGTGGACGGTCGGGTTGTACTCCCCGTCGAGCGTGTCGTCGTACATGCCGAGCACGTTGGCGCTCTGGTAGCGGCCGCCGCCACCGATCGAGAAGCCCTTGAGCACGCCGCCGCCGAAGGTGTACTTGGTGTACAGGTTCGCACCGTACTTGCGCTCGCCCTTCGCGGCGTAGCCGTCGAGGGCGACGATCGGGTCGATCGAGCCGTTCATCCAGCCGATGTTGGCGCCGAGCGTATCCCAGTCGCCACCACCGAGCAGGAAGCCGGAGCCGCCCTGCGCAGCGGCCTTTTCGAGCCACCACGCGGAGTTGGCCTCGGCCCAGGCCTTCACGTCGGCCATCGAGTTCTCGGCCTTCACGTCGTTGACCGAGAAATTCGCCGAGATGCGCCAGTTGTTCGTCGGGTTGGCGACGAGCGTGAACTCCCAGCCCTTCGCCTTGCGGTCGAAGCGGTAGCCGTTGGCGTTGATCGTGCGGGCCTCGCGCTCGTCGGCGGTGATCAGCCCGGCGCCGTGCAGCGCGGTGAGGATCTTCGTGTTCCGATCCGTCACGGCGGTCTGGACGTTGGCCCAGTCGGTCATGTCCTTCGCGTTGGTGGTGTAGTAGCCGACCGTCGCGTAGAGCTTGCCGTCGAAGAAGTCGAACTTGAGGCCGGCGTCGGTGCCGTCGCTCTTGGGCATCGGGGCCAGATACGAATCCACGAGGTGGATGCCGAGGTTCGGGATGCTGCGGCTGTTGGAGTGGTTGCCGTAGAGCGAGATGTTCCTGGTGGCGTGGAAGACCGCGCCGAGGGTGAGCGTCGTGGCCTCGAAGGTCTCGCTCTGCTCGTGGGCGGGATCGAGCACATATTCGTACGGCGACGCCGCGCCGGAGCCCGGATTGTAGTCGAGCCCCATGCGGTCGGCGCGCACGCCGATGGTCGTCACGAAGCGTTCCTCGAAGAACCCGCTCTGCAGGGCCGCCATGAACGTATCCTGGCTCTGGTTGGTATCCTCCGGCGGCTGGTCGGCGACCCAGCCGGAGTTGGCGACCGGCGTCTTCCAGGAGGCGACATGGAGGTCGGAGGAGTCGCCCTCGGTGAAGTAGTGGCGGAGGTAGACGCGGTTCTGGTCGGCGTAGACGGCGGAGCTGCTGTACGGCGCGCCGAGGAAGACCTGGCACTCCTCGAGTCGCGAGTAGTCGCGCCACATGTGCTCGTAGAGGGCGGCGAAGCGGTTCTTCACCGACCCGATGTCGAACGAGTACGCGAGGGAGGCGCGGAGCTGGGTCGAAGAGATCTCCTGCTCGCGGCGCGTCCAGTTGTTCTCGAGGTAGAGCTGCCCGGCGTGGGGGTTGGCCGTCCAATCCGGGAGATACTGGCTGGCATCGCCCCAGATCTCGGAGCTGCTGCCGTAGTAGGTGGTGGCGCGGCTGCCGTCGGCATCGTAGCCGGTGAAATGGTTGGACTGATGGTTGAGGGCCAGCTCGAACGAGAGCCGCTCGTTGACCTGCTTGTCGTAGAACGCGCTGATGGTGTGGTAGGTCGTCTTGCGGGTCGCGTCGGGGCCGGCGAGGTTCGAATCCTGCGGGATGACGGCGAGGCCCGCCTCGGTCATCGACCAGGCCGACCAGGTCGGATCGGCCCAACTGGTGCCGCTGGTGTCGATGGACTGCCAGGCGCCGCCCAGGTTGCCGTCGTTGCCGTTGCTGCCGTAGGACATGCCGAGCCAGTTGTGGATCGAGCCGTCGGCGTCGTTGACCACGTAGTGATCCGGCCAGAAGGAGACCACGCCGGGATTCGACCAGCTGTCGACCCAGGAGCTGTTGGAGAGCGGACGGCCCTGCTGGCGCCAGATGAACGACTGGTCGATCGCCAACCACGGGCGGGCGACGTTGTCCTTCACGCGGCCGACTTCGCCCTCGACCCGCAGCGAGGAGTCCTTGCTCGGGTGATACTTCAGGGCCAGATGGGCGCGGCGGGCGTTGTTGAACTCCCATTTCCGCCAGGAGTCGCCGTCCTCGAGCATGGCGTTGAGGCGGATCGCCAGCTTGCCCGGAATGAGCACCTGGTTGCTGTCGAGCGTGCCGCGATAGGTGCTCCAGCTCCCGAGGGAGACGCCGACCGCGTTGCTGGCGGAGTCGACGCTCGCCTGCTTGGTCGAGGAATTCACGATACCACCGGGGGAGCCGAAGCCGAAGAGGATCGAGTTCGGGCCGCGCGACTGGTCGACGCGCTCGATGTTGTAGAGATCGGTGGAGTTCTCCCAGGCGAAGAAATTGCGCGCGTAGCTGGCGGCCACGCCGCGGATGCGCAGTTGCCACTCGTCGTGCCCGATGAGCGGGTTGCCGTTCACGCTGTTGTCGGAGTCGCCGACATCCGGCACGGCGTTGTTCTGGAAGAGGATGATGTCCTTCATGCTCGTCGCGCCGATGTCCTTGAGGAACTCGGGCGTGAGCACGGAAATCGCCGCAGCGGTGTTCTTGAGCTCGGTGTTGAGGCGGCTGCCCGCGAGGGTGTTCTGCGCGAGGTAGCCGACATCACGGGTGGAGTTCACCTCGAACGGATTGAGGACGACGACGTCCTCGTCGGTGGTGGGGGTGTCGGTGGCGGCGGTCTGCGCCGAGGCCATCGCGGACAGGCCGCAGGCCAGAAGCAGGCCCGAGGTCGGCGAAAGCAGTCGTTTGCGGATGGGGTTCATGGCAACTGGGGCTCGATCGGTTGGGGTTTGTTTGGGGGTTGGGAATGGGGAAATCCGGCTTTGCGACGGGCGACCGGGCGCCGCGCTCAGGGGCGCCCGCGCAGCTCGTCGACGCCGCGCAGCAGGCGGCCGTCGTCGTCGAACAGCCCGCAGGAGCCGCCGACCCACACGGGCAGGCCGGGCACCTGCACCGCCTCGGGATACCAGTAACAGACGCCGAGCCCAAGGCCGTCGGGCAACGCGCGCACCACCGCCGCGACCTCGCGGAGGAAACGCCGCTGCCCCTGCGGCTTCAGCGGCCAGGCCATATGGGGGCGGTCGTCCCAATGCTCGTCGTGCTTCCACGGATAGGCGGTCTCGGCCACGAGGATGGGCTTGCGGAAAGTCCGGGCGAGCGAGTCGAGGGAGGCGCGCAGCACGCCGATCCCGTCGTGCCAGTCCGGATAATAGCTCACGCCGACGATGTCGTAGGGCACGCCGGCGGCGGCGGCCTCGCGGCAGAACCACGTGGCGCGGTCGATCTGGTTGGGGCTTTCGATGTGAAGAATGGTCTGCGGGCGCCGCTCGCCGGGCATCGCCTCGGCCAGGCCGTCGTAGGCCGCGCACAGCAGCGGCCCCAGGCGCATCCACGCGGCCGGATCCCGCTCCTGCGCGGAGAACTCCACCTTGCCCTCGGGCCAGAGCATTCCGTTGGTGATCTCGTTGCCCAGCTGCACGTAGTCGGGCGCCACGCCCTCGCGCACGAAGGCGGCGAGCGTGTCGCGAGTGTAGATGCGCACGGCGGCGACGAGCGCCGGGAAGTCGAGCCCGGCCCAAGCGGCCGGCTTGTACTGCTTCGCCGGGTCGGCCCACGTGTCGGAGTAGTGGATATCGAGCAGGAGCTTCGCCCCGGTCGCCTTCACGCGCTTCGCCAGCGCGAGGGTGTAGGCGAGGTCGTTGGTCACGGTGCCCTCGCCGTTCGGCGCCACGAACAGGCGCACGCGGAAACAGTTCACCCCACGCGCCCGCAGAAGCTCGAGGGCATCGCCTTCACGCCGCCCGTCGCGATAGACCGCCCCATGGCGCTCGTGCACGGGCAGCGCGGAGACATCCGCCCCGGCCAGCCAGGCCCGGTCCACCTCGGCCGGCTGCGCCCCGCCGGAGGCCACACAACCAAGAGCGGCAAGCACGGCACAACCGAAACCGAGGGAACGGAAAAGGATGCGGAGGGGGAAGGGCAACACGCCGCCGACCATGCGACGCACCACGCTTCCGTCAACTGTTTTACTTGTGGTAAAACTGTTTTATCGAAGCACGGCAGCGTCTCCTCGGCGAACGCACCCTGCCTTCCGGGGCCGGCGACTCCGCTCAATAACTCGCACGACCGGAGCCTGTGCTTCCGGGCCTGCCCGCCCCACTCTGGGCGCCGATGAATCGTCGCCTCGCGCGTTGCCTGCCCCTGCTGTTGGCCCTGAGCCCCGCCCTGCTGCCGCTCTGGCAGATCCTGCACTACGGCGTGGATATTCCCGGTTGGGACCAGTTCGACGACGACCTGGCCGGACTGCACATCAAGGCCCACGCCGGAGCCGTCACGCCCACGGATCTCCTCGCCCAGCACAACGAGCACCGCATCGCCCTGCCCCGGCTGTGTTATCTCTTCCTCGGCCGCCTGACCTCCGGGAACGCCGTCGCCGAGATGCTCGCCGGCTGGGGCCTCGCGCTGGCGACCTCGCTGCTGCTCCTGGGCCTGCTCCGCCGAACCCGGCCGAACCCCGTCACCGAGGATCGAACACAGCCGCGACCGGGCATCCTCTGGTTCCTTCTCAACCTCCTGGTCTTCTCGCCGGCGCAGGCCGAGAACTGGCTGTGGGGCATGGGGCTGGCGAACCTCATGCCGATGTTCTGGACGACGGCGGCGATCCTGGTCGCAACCACGCGCCTGGCGCCGGGCGTCAAACTCGGCCTCGTGGCCGCCGGCTGCACCGCGGCCACCCTCTCCTCGGGCAACGGCATGCTCGCCTGGGGGCTCGCCGGCACCGTCCTGCTCGGCACCCCCGGGCCCCGGCCGACCCGGGTCCGCACGGCCCTGCTCCTGGCCGGCGCGGCCGCGCTGGTTGCCGCCGCCTATTTCTGGAACCTGGCCCCGCCCCACCACCGCGGCGGCACCCCGTACGGCGCCCCGCTGTTCGAAAAGATCAACTACACCTTCGCCTTCCTCGGATCGCCCTTCGCCCGGGCCGCCGACGCGCCGCCGGCGGCCACGGCGACGGCGACCGGCCTCCTGTCCTGCGCGCTGATCATGGCCTGCCTCCTGCGCTGCCGCCGGCCCGAGCACGGCGAACGCCTGCAACGCGCACTGCCCTGGCTGGCGATCGCCGGCTTCGCGGTCGGCAGCGCCGCCCTCGCCGCCCATGCCCGTGCCCAACTTGGCACCACCCAGGCGATCTCCTCCCGCTACGTCTCCTTCGCGCTCTACCTCCCCGCCGCGCTGGTGGTGCTGGTGCCGTTGCTCGAACCCTGGAAACTGGTCCCCTCGCGCCTCCGCCCCGGCCCGGCCCGAGCGGTCACGATCGGCGGCACGGTCCTGGTTCTGCTTTCATGCGCCATCGTGCCATCAGCGCTGCGCCTGAGCGGGGAGACCGAGACCAACCGCCGGCGGGTCCGCGCCGTTGCCGCCTTCGCCCCCGTCCTGCCCGGCCATCCGGCGATCGCCGCCCTCGTCTTCCCCGACACCGAGGTCGCCGAGCGCAACCTCCGCGGTCTCGACGCCATCGGCTACCTCCGCCCACGGCTCATCCACAGCGACGACGCCTCGGTCCGCGCCGTCGCCCTCCCGGCCGGCACCGAAGTCGGCCGGTTGGAGCAAGCCCGGCAGATCGGCCCCGACGAAGTGGCACTCGCCGGTTGGGCGGCCCTGCCGCCGGAGGCAGGCCGCGTCGACCTCGTGGCCATCTGCGCCACCGACGCCCACGGCTCCCCCCGCATCGTGAACATCGCGCCGATCGACACCCCCCGCCCCGACAAACGGGCGGCACTCGGCCCAGCCGCCGCGGCCTGCGGCTGGGGGCTGCACGCGCCGCTCTCGGACCTGCTGCACGGCCGGTCCCAGGCCACGCTCACCGCCTGGGCCTACGACGGCGAACGCGGAGCCCTGTATCCACTGACTGGCACCGCGACCCTCAGGCGTTGACGCCGCAGCGCCCGGACACGCCGTCCCGGCACCCCGACCCGCACGGCCCGTTCACGCTATTCCCGCGGCTTCAGCTCGTGGAGACGCCCGAGCCGCGCCAACTGCGGAAACGCCGCACCGATGCCGAGCACGACGAGCACCGTGCCGATGCCGCCGACCACCGTCGCCACGATCGGCCCGAAGGCCCCCGCCATCGTGCCCGCGCGGAACGCGCCGACCTCGTTGGACGAGATGATGAAGATCTGGTTCGCGGCCGACACCCGGCCGCGCAGGTGATCCGGCGTGAGCAACTGCACCAGCGACTGCCGCACGACCACGCTCACGTTGTCGAAACAGCCGGAGAGCAGCAGCATCGCGAACGACAGCCAATACCAGTGCGAAAATCCGAATACAACCGTGACGAGGCCGAAGCCGCCCACCGCCCAGAGCATCGTGCGCCCGGGATTCTCGAGCGGGCGCCGGTGCGCCTGCCACAACGCCATGAGGATCGCGCCCATCGACGGCGCCGCGCGCAACCAGCCCAGCCCGATCGGGCCGACATGCAGGATCTTGTCGGCATACACCGGCAGCAGCGCCACCGCACCGCCCAGCAGCACGGCAAACAAGTCGAGCCCGCTCGCCGCGAGGATCTCCTTGTGCCGCCAGATGAACAGTGCCCCCGCGCCGAGCGTGCGCCACGTACGCGGTTCGGGGCGACGCTCGGGTTCGCGGTAGCTCACGCCGAAGAGCAGCGCCGTCATCGTGAGCGTCGCCGCCGCGTCGAACGCGTACACCGACGCGAACCCCAGCCCCGCGATGGCGAAGCCCGCCAGCATCGGCCCGACCATCGCCGTGAGTTCGAACACGCTCGAATTCCACGTGATCGCGTTGGCCAACTTCTCGCGCGGCAGGATCAACGGCACGAGCGACGCCCGGGCCGGCATGCCAAGCGTGCGGATGGTCGCACCGAGCAGAAGCAGCAGGTAGACGGCGGCCAAGGCCGGGCGCGCGAACCCCGCCGGATCGACCTTGCCCGCCCCCTCGAAAAGCCGGGCGATCCACAACAGACCTCCATTGACCCAATACAGCGGCGCCCAGTCGCCGACCAGTTCCGGCCGCGCCGCCACCACCGCGAGCAACGACGACACCAGCGCCGCGCCGACCAGCGTGAGCTGGATCAGGCGGCGGCGATTCACGCTGTCGGCCAGATGACCCGCGGGGAGCGCGAGCACGATGTAAGGCAGGAAATTCGCCAGACCGACCAGCCCGAGCGCGGTGGGCGAATCCGTCCACCGGTAGATCTGCCAGGCCGCGGCCAGCCCCATGGCCTGCCGTCCGATGTTGGCCACCGTGTTGCCGATCAGGAACCGGCGGTACGACGGGACGCGCAGCGCGCTGTACGGATCGTGCGGCGCGGCCGGTTCGTCGTTCGAGGCGGTGGGAGCGGACATGACCGGCGAGTTTCCGGAGCGGCCTTCCGCCGCGCAAACGCCAAGTTCGACGGCCGGCTCCCGGCGGTGCCAAACGCGGGGGGCCGAAGCACCCCGCCACGGCAAGAAAAACGCCGCCCAGAATCGGGGCGGCGTCTTTATGGAGGGGAACCGCGAAGGGGCTCCGCGTGCTCAGGCCACAGGGGCCGGATCGAGATGCCAGATGTCGCGGTTGTAGTCGCCGATCGTGCGGTCGCTCGAGAACTTGCCGACGCGGGCGGTATTCAGAATCGCCATCTTCGCCCAACGCTGCGGGTCGCGGAAGGCCGCATCGACCCGCGAGTGCGCCTCGCAGTACGACGCGAAGTCGGCCATGACCAGGAACGGATCGCCGCCGTCGAGCAGGCTGTGGCGCAGCCCGCCGAGGCAGTGCGGGTCCTCGGGCGTGAAGTAGCCGGAGCCGAGCCAGTCGACCACGGCGCGCAGCTCCTCGTTCTTGTGGAAGTACTCCCACGGGTTGTAGCCCCGGCCCCAGAGCGCGTTCACCTCCTCGACGGTGAGACCGAAGATGAAGATATTCTCGTCGCCGACCTCCTCGCCGATCTCGACGTTGGCGCCGTCGAGCGTGCCGATCGTGCAGGCGCCGTTGAGCGCGAGCTTCATGTTGCCCGTGCCCGAGGCCTCCTTGCCGGCGGTGGAGATCTGCTCGGAGAGGTCGGCGGCGGGGATGATCTTCTCCGCCAGCGACACGCCGTAGTTGGGCAGGAAGACGACCTTGAGCTTCCCGCCGATGCGTTCGTCGGCGTTGATCATCTTCGCCATCGAGTTGGCGGCCTTGATGATGTTCTTGGCGAGGTCGTAGCCGGGCGCGGCCTTCGCGCCGAAGATGAACACGCGGGGGGCCATCTCCAGCCGCGGGTTCTGCAGCAGGCGGCGGTAGAGCGCGAGGATGTGCAGCAGGTTGAGGTGCTGGCGCTTGTATTCGTGAAGGCGCTTCACCTGCACGTCGAAGAGCGCGTCGGGCGAGACCTCGACGTCGCAGAGGTGCCGGATGACCTTGGCGAGCTCGACCTTGTTGGCGCGCTTGGCGGCCATGAAGTCGGCCTGGAACTGCGGGTCGTCGGCCCACTGCTCGAGCCGGCGCAGCTCGTCGAGGTTGCGCGTCCAGCCGCCACCGATCTTCGCGTCGATGAGCGCGGAGAGGCGGGGGTTGCAGGCGCGCAGCCAGCGGCGCGGCGTGATGCCGTTGGTCTTGTTGTTGAAGCGGCCCGGATAGAGCGCGTCGAATTCGGGGAAGAGGTCGCGCTTGAGCAGCTCGGTGTGGAGGGCGGCGACGCCGTTGACGGAGTGCGAGGCGACGACGCTCAGGTGGGCCATGCGGATGCTCTGCACGTGGCCCTCCTCGACGATCGAGCAGATCTGTTTCTTCTGCACATCGCCGGGCCACTTCGCCTCGACCTGCTCCATGTGGCGCTGGTTGATGTCGAAGGCGATCTGGAGGTGGCGCGGCACGACCTTGCGCAGCAACGGCACGCTCCAGCGCTCGAGGGCCTCGGGCAGCAGGGTGTGGTTGGTGTAGGCGAAGGTGCGGGTGACGACCGCCCACGCCTGGTCGAAGGAGAGGCCCTCCTCGTCGAGCAGGATGCGCATGAGCTCGAGCACCGCGATGGCCGGGTGCGTATCGTTGAGCTGGATGGCAACCTTCGCGGAGAAGTTGTCCCAGCCGGTGTTGGCCTTGCGGTAGCGGCGGATGATGTCGCGCAGCGAACAGGCGACGAAGAAGTACTGCTGGACCAGGCGCAGCTCCTTGCCGCTCTCGGTCTTGTCGTTCGGATACAGAACCTTCGACACGGTCTCGCCGATGGCCTTGTCGCGCACCGCCTCGACGTAGCCGCCCTTGTTGAAGGCCGCCAAGTCGAAGTCGTGGCTGGCGCGCGACTCCCACAGGCGCAGGAAGTTGACGGTGCCGGTGCCGTAGCCGGCGATCGGAATGTCGTGCGGCACGCCGAGGATGGTGCGGGTGTTGACCCAGCGCTGGTGCGGCCGGCCAAGGTTGTCGAAACGCGCCTCCACGTGTCCGTAAAGCTGGACGGATTCGGTGTATTCGGGGCGCTCGACCTCCCACGGGGCACCGCGCACCATCCAGGCGTCGGGATGCTCGACCTGATGGCCGTTGACGAACTCCTGCCGGAACAGGCCGAACTCGTAGTGGATGCCGTAGCCGATGGCGGGCAGGTCGAGGGTGGCGAGCGAGTCGAGGAAGCAGGCGGCGAGGCGGCCGAGGCCGCCGTTGCCCAAGCCCATGTCGTGCTCCTCGTCGAGCACCTTGTCCGGGTCGACCCCGATCTCGCGCAGGGCGGCCTGGGTCTCGGCATAGATGCCGGCGGCGTAGAGGTTGTTCTGCAACAGGCGGCCCATGAGGTACTCCAGCGAGAGGTAGTACATGCGGCGCACGTTGCCGTCGTTGTGCACGCCCTGGGTGCGGATCATGCGCTCGAGCAACCGGTCGCGCACGGCCAGGCTGGTGCAGATCCACCAGTCGCGCTGCGACGCGGTGCCCTGGTCGCGCGCCTGGGTGTACTTCAGGTGATTGAGAATCGAGTTCTTCAACGCCTCGACCTCGGAGGCGGCGGGAACAGCGGTGGAGGTGTCCGCGGTGGCCTTGGCGGCGACGGCGCGGGCGGGCTTGCGTTTGGGAGCAGGCATACGGTTGGTCGTTGAGATCGCGATCGCGCCAAGCACGTCGGCGCGGGTCCGTTGGCTTGAAGCAGGGAGTGGGCCGGAAGCCTGCCCGGAACCAAAATGCTAGCAACGGTCTTTTTGGAACCGGCGTGTCAATTCTCCGCGACTGAGTTCGACAAGCGTCGGCCGCCCGCCGGGGGTGAGCAGCGGCTGCCCGCACGCCATCAGCCGCGCCGCCAGTTCCGCCCCCGTATCCGCGCGGGCCGCGCCGCGCACCGCCCGCGCCGCCGCGAGCTTGGCGAACTCCTCGCGCGCCGGATCGGGCCGCCGCGGGTCGAGCTGCCCCTCGCGCAGCCGCCCGAGGATGTCGCGCAGGAACGGCTCGGCCTCCGCCGGGTCGAGCCACGCGGGCACCGCCTCGATGCGGAAAAAGTTCCGGCCGAAGGCGCTGACCTCGATGCCGTGTCGGGCGAGAAAGGACAACTGGTCGGCGAGCATCGTCGCCGCGATCGGGTCGAGCTCCACCGGCACCGCGAAGAGCAGCCGCTGGCTGACCGTCGCCCCGTCGCGAAATTCCCGTTGCAACTGTTCGTAGAGCACGCGCTCGAGCGCCGCCCGGCGGTCGAGCAACACCACCCCGCCGGGGGTCTCGAAGATCTCGCAGTCGCCCAACGCCGTGCCGAGATGCCGCCAGCCCGTGAGCTGCGGCCGGGGCT
>JAEZUE010000055.1 GCA_023443455.1 Verrucomicrobiota bacterium | reverse complement strand
GATCGAGCCGACTGGCCACGCGCTGCAGACCGTCGCCTACTACATCGATCTGAACCCGGTGCGGGCGGGCTTGGTGGAGGACCCGAAGGACTACCGCTTCTGTGGCTACGGCGAGGCGGTGGGCGGAAACAAAAAGGCCCGCGCCGGACTTGGGCGCTTGCACGGCGGCGATTGGCGCAAGGCGCACGCGGCGCACCGCACGGGGATTTTCGGCACCGGCGCGGCGCCACGGCGAACAGGTGCGACCATCGATCCGGTCAAGTTCGATGAGGTACTACGCCAGAAGGGGCAATTGCCGATGGCCGATGTGCTCCGTTGCCGGGTACGCTACTTTACCGATGCGGCCGTGCTGGGCTCCCGGGTGTTTGTGGAAACCCATCTCGCCGCATACCGCAGGCGGCATGGCATCCGGGAGCGCACCGCGCCGCGGGCGTTGGCTCCGGTCACCGACTGGGGCGGGCTGGTCGCGTTGCGCGGACTGCGCAAGCAACCGTTTGGGTGAGCACCGCACAATTTCCGATTGTCGCTCTGGCGAGCGGCGCCACGTGTGCCGAACCGAATTCACATCGTCTTTTTGGCCGAACTGAGGTCGTAGGAAAATCGGGCTGTTTTGTTCGCCAATCCCCCCCTGGAAGGGCACCCGGTTTCGGGGGCTGCGCCATCTCCGCGCCTTCGCGCTCCGTCCACGCTGTCGTCCGAAAAGGTTGCCGCGCTTGTCGTACGACTTCGCCAAGGCTTCGTCGCACACGGTAGCTTTTGTGCGTGCCGCGATGGAGGCGGCGTGGCGCGAGAAGCTTGGGACTGTCCGAGAATCTCTCAAAACCGGAGACCGGAATGCGGAAACCGGAAAGGACGGACGACGCAGCGAAGGAGATCCCGCAACCTGCCGGTTGCGGTTGTCGCCGTGGGGTTGCGGCCACGACCGCGTGTGCCGGATCAGAACAGCTCCAACTGGTCGGGATCGCGGGCTGCGACGTGACTGGTCCGTCGGGCTTGGTGGATCCGATGGGTGGCGACGAGGACGACGAGTTGGCGAGGGTCGTCGCGGACACGTGCGGCAAAGCGTGCGCGTCGCCCCGGACGAGGTTTGCGCGTGCGTGCCGGTTGGGAGTCGAGCGGGCGTGCAGGCGGGGACGCCTGCGGCGCGGGAGACGTCAGAACGTCGCGGTGAGCGAGAGGGAGTAGGTGCGGCCGCGCCAGTCGCCGTAGCATTGGTAGCCGGCGCCGGACGGATCGTTACGGTAGCGCGGGAAGCCGGAGTTGAAGACGTTGTCGATGCGGGCCTGGACGCGGAGACCCCGGTGGCGGACCAGCTTGGGCGCGAGACGGGAGAGTTCGCATTGGGCGTGCACGTCGAATTGCCAGTAGGCGGAGATCTGCGGGGGGGGCGGGACCTGGATTTCGGCGACCGGGTAGTGCCGGGGGCCGAAGTAGTGGCCGTCGATGCCGAACCCGTAGTTGTCGTTCGACCAACTGGCGCCGAAGGAGGCGCGGTTGCGCAGGAGACCGGCGGCCGTGCCGTCGGGTGCGCCAAGTTCGTCGACGATCGGCGAGGTCGGGAGAATGCGGCGTTTGTAGTCGAGGTAGCCCAACCATCGGCCAAACGCCTCGAAGGTGCCGCCGAGGCAGTCGCTCCATGCGTAGTCCACGGCGAGGTTGAGGTTGGTGGACTTGCGCCAGGCGAGGTTCACCGTGCCGGTGCTGATGTTGGTGATCTCGCCGATGCCGGTCGGGCTGGGGGCGCGGGTGACGCGCGAGGGCCAGAGGCTCTCCAGGTTGGCGAGGGTCTGGGCGGAGAGGTAGACCTGCTCGTTGGTCTTGTCGGTCTGGTAGAGGTCGAGCGAGGCGCGCCAGCGGTGCTTTTCGCCGGTCTCGTAGATCAGTCCCACAGTTTTGGTGACGGCGGACTCCGCCTTGAGCTTGGTGTTGGGGGCGTCGCGGGAGACGATGGTGTACGCTCGTTGGAGGATCGGGTCGTAGATCCTCGGGCGGATGATCGGGCCCGGGCCGGGCGTGGGGTCGTCGTCGAGTCGGGTGCGTTTGCCCATGTAGGGAGTCGGGAAACGGTTCGCGGTGGCGATGCTGGTGCGCAGTGCCAGGCCGCCCCCGAATCCGGCCTTGAGCCCGGCGGTCGGGGCGAAGTTGGCCTCGTTGGCGTTGTCGGAGGCGACGTAGCGGCCGCCGAGGTCGGCCTCGAGCGAGCGCAGCCAGCCCGGAAGCCACCGAGCCGGGAGCAGCGGAGCCTGCAATTCGCCGAAGAAGCTGTAGCGGTCGAGGGTGCGGCCGGTCCATTGCACCCGGGCGGATGCCGGCGATCCGTCGCCGTAGACCTCTTCGTCGACCTGGGGGGCGAGGCGGATGCGGCGGAAGTCGGCGCCGAGGGCGAGAGTGGCCAGCCCGGTGGGGAGCCGGAGGTTCTGGTTGGTGAGGCGCAACGCGCCGTCGATGGTGGTGTAGCGGCTGATCGAGACGTGGCGGTCGCGTCCGCCCTGATACACAAGAACCTCGTCGTAGAACTCCGACGGGGCCGCGAAGACCCCGGTGTCGCGGAGCGGATTGTAGAGGCCGCGGTCGACGAGGCCCTGCCAGCGGTTCGGATCCGCGCCGACGATGCCGCGGAAGTCGGTCGTGCTGGTGGTGTATTGGTTGTCCAACGCCAGACGCCATTCGCCCGGGAGGCGCACGAGGGCGGCGAGGACGAAGGCGGAGAAGTCGAGCCGGGCCTCGTTGTAGCTCTCGCCGAGGGCGGGGGCATAGTCCTGCAGCGAGACGACCACTTCCCGGCCGAACGGGTTGAGGGGATTGTCGGTCGCCAGCGTGAGGTCGGCGGAGAACAGGTCGAAGCCGCGGGTCACCGTAGTGTCGGTGTGGATGAGGTCGCCGCCGAGCTGGAGCCAGGAGAGGACGTCGTAGGTCGCGGCGGCGAAGTAGGCCGTGCGTTCCTCCCGGCGGCCGAACGGGTACGCGGCGCTCGAAGGGGCGGCCATGTACTCGGCGTCGGGGGTGAACAGCCCGAAGTCGCGCACGCCGGCTCGGCCGGAAAAGGCGGCGAGTCCTTCGTTGCCGGTGGCGCCGGGGGCGACCGATGTCACCGCGGACGGGGAGCCCGCCAACAGGGGCGATCCGTCGGCGCTGCGGAGGTTGGGCGTGGCGCCGTAGAGCGGGGCATCCTCGGCGGTGGCGGCATCGGCGACGGCGGCCGTGTAGCCCAGATCCGACTTGGTCGGCGGGGCGGACTCGGAACGGGAGGCGTTGAAGCGGAGCCTCAGCCGGCCGTCGAGCAGGGTGCGCCCGTGCTGGAGCGAGATCACCGACTGGGGAGCGCTGAAGGAGTCGAGGGCGTTGGTGTAGGTCGTGGAGATCTCGGTGCTGTCGATGTCGGGACGCAGGACGATGTTGATCACGCCGCCGATCGGGTTGCCGCTGTAGAGGGCCGACGACGAGATCGGCAGGACCTCGATCTGCTGGACCAGGCTCAGCGGGATGAAGTTCACATCGGGGGCCGCCAACTCCGCCGAACCGGGGGCCGGGGGCGACTCGGGCAGGCGCCGGCCGTTGAGCAGGATCACGGTGGCATCGGTGCCGTAGCCGCGCAGGTTCAGGTTGGAGCTGCCGGTGTGGAAGGTGTCGGAGGTGCCGCTGCGCTCCGGCGGCGGGGTGGCGGCGTCGGCCGCGAGCAGTTCGCGCTGGAGGAAAGTATTCAGGTTTACGGCACCGCTGCGCTCGATCTGTTCGCGGTTGTGGATGGTGAACGGCAGCGAGCCGTCCTGCGAGCGGGGCAGGTCGAGGTTGCCGCCCGCGGTGCGCGGGCTCAGGAGCGCGGCGCCGCGGCCGATCGACCCGAGGCGCCGGTTCTGGGCGTTGACCTCGAACGGGGTGAGCTCGGTGATGTCGTTGCCGCCGGAGAGGGTCTGGGTCTCGAGCGCCAAGGTGCGGCCGGCGGCGACGAGCAGCCCGGTCATGCGCAACGGCTGCATGCCTTCGGCGCGAACCCAGAGACGATGGTTTCCGGGGGAGACCTCGGCGAACGCGAAGCGACCGTCGGAGCCGGTGGTCGTGCTGAGGCTCGCATCGGGGAGCGCCACGAGGACACCGGCGGCGGGCGCGCCGTCCGGGCCGACGATCCGTCCGCGGACGACACCGCTCTTCATCGTGGCCGCGGAGACGACGTACTGGTCTCGGCCAAGCCGGCGGGCGGTGAACCCGCTGTCGGCCAACAGGCGCTGGAGGGCTTCGGCCGGTTCGTAGTCGCCGTGGATCTCGGCGGAGCGCGCCGCGCCGATGCTTTCGCTGGAGAACAGGACGTCGACGTTCGACGCCTTGGCGAAGGCGACGAGCGCCTCGGACAGGTCCGCCGGGGGGAGGTCGAAACGCGTGGGCGCAGCGGAGGCGAGTGCGGTCGCGAGCGCGAAGCCGAGCGGAAGCGCGCGGCGCAGGAGCCGCTTGGGGGCTTGCATGGGGCGGAGGCTAGTTCGAGGTGCGCAGGGTTGCGTGGATGCTTCCGTCCGGGCGACGGGTGAAGACGACCGGTTGGATCGCCTCCAGGGCGGCGAGGAATCCGTCGAGGTCGTCGAGATTGTAGCGGCCCCCGATCCGCATCGGCGCGAGCTCGGGTGCTGTGGTGATCGGGCGGCCGTGGAAGCGGCTGAAGTGGGCCAGCGCTTCGGGCAATGGCGTGGCCTGGAAGACGACCCGGCCCGCGCGCCAGGCGAGAGCATCGTCGACTTCTCCCGGGGCGAGCACCTCGACCGAGGTTTCGGTCGGTCCCGTGCGCAGGCGCTCGCCGGCGCCGAGTGTCACGGTGTTTCCCTTCTCGTTCGGCGTAACCCGCACGCTGCCTTCCTGCACGGTTACCTCGAGGTGCTGGTCGTCTGCCATGGCGACGGCGAAGCGCGTGCCGGTCACGAGGACCGATCCGGCCGGGGTTTCGACGGTGAACGGCTTGTTTGCATCTTTGGTGACGGCGAAGAACGCCTGCCCGGCGGACATGTGGACTCGCCGCTCGCTTTTGCCGAGGGCGATGCTCATGCGGGTGCGGGCCGAGAGGTCGATCAGGGTGCCGTCGGCCAGCGCGAGCGAGTTGCGCCGCGCCGCGGCGGTGGCGACCTCCAGGGGCGCCGCCGGAGTGTCGGCGGCCGGACGGAGCAACACGACCAGCGCGACTGCGGCGGCGGCCAAGCCGCCGACCGCCCAGCCGGCCCAGTGACGGGCCGGCCGCGGGGCCGGGACCGTCGCGGGAGGCGGGGCGGGGACGCGTCCTGTGGCGGCGAGGCTTCGCCCGAGGGTGCCGACATCGACGGCGAACTGGCTGTATTCGGAGACAAGATTCAGTCGGGATGGATGCCCGGCGAGCCAGGCCTCGAATCCGCGTAGTTCGGTTGCAGAGAGTTTGCCGCCGTCGAGGCGGGCGGCCCAGAGGGCGGCGTTTTCCTCGTCGGCCGGGTCGTGGTGGGCAAGGGGGAAGGTCATGACGAGACCCTTTCGTTGGCGGTGGGGGAGTCGGGTTGGTCGGAGGATTGCACCATCGCTTGCCGGAGCAGGCGCAGGGCGCGGGCGTGCTGTTTCTCGACGGTGCTGATGGCGATGCCGAGATGCTCGGCGATCTCGCGGTGGGAAAGGCGTTGGATGTGGCGAAGCAAAAAGACCGAGTGGCACCCGGCCGGGAGGTCGGCAATGGCGTGCTCCAGCAGTTCGAGTTCCTGGCGGATCATCGCCTGTCGCGCGGCGTCGGGGGCCGACAGATCGGGCAGCGCCTCGACGGCGGTCGAATCGACGCCGGCGGCAAACGGCGCACGCTTGCGGCGCTGGAGCCGGTTGAAGGCGAGGCGGCGTGCGGTGGTGAAGAGCAGCGCCTGCGGGTCGCGGGCGGTCTGTTCGACGGTGTACCGATGAATTCGGAGGTAGGCGTCATGCGCGACGTCCTGCGCTTCGGCATGGTCGCCAAGCAGGCGCGCGAGGTACCTCCGCAGGGGCCGGATCGTGGCGTGATACAGGGCGGAGAATCCACCCGACTGAGGGGACGAGTCGGACATCGCAGGCGGTCGTGGGCCCATGGGATTGGCCGTCGACGCGTCTCCCATCAGGGGAGACGGCGGACCGGCGGGCAAGAGCGGACAGGAGGGCATGGCGATGGAGAAAGACCGGCGAAGGGGCGAAACCCGCCATCGGCCACGGCGATTTTCTCGTGCCGAGGACGGTGCGTCGGGTGCGCCGCTTCCCGTGTGTGGCGCATCCGCCGCGATGGTCCAGCAAGTGTATCCGAGATCATGGCGCCATTTTGTGCCGCAGGCGAAGGCCGGCGAGGGCGAGGGCGAGGGCCGCAAAACAACCGCCGAGGGTGCCTCCGCCACCCGAGCCGGTGCTGGGCGGCGGGTTGGCCGGTGCGGCGGAGACGGTGAGCGTGGCGCTGTTGCTGGTCACGGAGCCGAGTTCGTTGGTGACGACGACGGTGTAGTCGCCGGCGTCGGCGGCGGAGACGGAGGCGATGGAGTACGAAGCAGTGGTGGCGCCGGCGATCGGCGAGCCGTTGCGCTGCCACTGGTAGGTGGGGGATGGGACTCCTGTGGCTGTAACCGAAAACTGGGCGCGCGAGCCGGTGGTGGCGCCCACGCTCTGCGGTTGCGCGGTGATCGTGACGGGGCCGGCGGGCACGCCCTTGCGGATCGTGCTGCCGTCGCAGAGGTACACGGTGCCGACGGAATCGACAGCAATCGACTCCGGGTTCTCGAAACGCACGGCTGCCCCCAAGCCATCGACCGGGCTGATGGTCTGCCACGGTGAGCCGTCGCCCATAGTCCACGTGCCCGCCAAGGTCGCGATGCCGTTACTGGCGGAGACTCGCCGGATCATGCCACTCGGGCCCGAGAGGTAGATGTCGCCGTTGGCCGTGACGGCGAACGGGCCGACCGACGCGAACTCCTCGGCCATGCTTGATCGGAGTTCCGGCCAGTCGGCGGCGACGTCGAGGACGGCGGTGGTGGATCCGTCGGGGTGGAGCTTGACGATGGTGGTGTCGCCGAGGACTCCGTAGACGTTGCCGGCGGGGTCGCCGGCCAGCGGTAGCAGGAAGCCCGGATGGAGAGTTGAAGTGGTGCCGTCCGGGGTGATCAGGCGAAGCGCGCTCTCGTGTGGCGGGCCCCAGCATTGAACGAAGATATTGCCGGCACCGTCGACCGCGATTTCGTCGGGACGATCGAAGGTCGCTGTGGCGGCCGGGCCGTCGGTGCGGCCACGGGTGCCCGGTTGGCCAGTCAATGTGGTTACGACGCCGGCTGGAGTGACTTTTCGGATCGTGTGGTTGCCGCCGTCTGTCACGTAGAGGTTGCCGTTGCGGTCGGCGGCGATGCTCCGGGGTTCGAAGAATCGGGCTGCCTCGGCGGTGCCGTCAGTGCTGCCGGTCTCACCTGGTCGGCCTGCCAGAGTGGTGACGTTGCCGGCCGGGGTCACCTTCCGGATCGTGTGGTGGAGGGAGTCTGCCACGTAGAGGCAGCCGTCCGGCGCGAGGGTGCAGCGGAGGTGGTTGCCGAGGCGGGCGGCGGTGCCGCTGCCATCGGTGTGGCGGGTCGCGCTGCTCGAGCTCACGCCGGCGATGGTGACCACGCTCCCGTCGGGTGCGACGCGGCGCACGGTGGTGTCGTCCGCGACCAACAGTTCGCCGGAGGCGGTGGCGGCGATCGCCGTGGGCGCGGTGAAGTTGGCGGTGGCGCGATCGCCGTCCCGGGACCAGCCCTCGCCGTTGCCGGCGACGGTTGTCACGTCTCCGGCTGGGCCGACCCTGCGGATGACATCGTAGACCTGATCGGCGACATAGACGTATCCGGAAAGGTCGGTGGCGAGGCTCAGCGAGTAGCCGAAGCGGGCGGCGGAGCCCGGCCCGTCGACCGTGCCGTAGGAACGGGCGGAGCCGGCGAGGAGCGAGACGACGCCGGCGGTGGTGGTTTTGTAGATGGCGGCATCGTTGCCGGAGTAGACGGTGCCGGCCGAATCGACGGCGAGGGTGGGCGGAGGGAGATGGAAATAGGGGTCGAGACCGGGGTTGTAGAGATCGGGATTGGCGTAGCTGGGATAGTTGTACCAGCCATTCCACTTCATCGGAATGTCGACACCGGCGAGTGCTTCGGGCGCGCGTCGGGCGGCGATCAGGAGATCGACTTCGGTGATTTCGCGATCGGTGGGCGCGAGCACGGTGGTCGCTTCGCCCTGGGGCGTGATCTTGCGGATGGCGTTGTTGCCCGTGTCATGGATGAAGAGGTTGCCGGCGACGTCCGTGGCGATGGCCCAGGGGGTGTCGAAACGGGCGACGGGGCCGATGCCGTCGGTGAAACCAACGGTGCCGGGCGAGCCGGCGAAGGTGGTGACGACGCCGGCGGGCGTGATCTTGCGGATGGTGTTGTTGCCGGCGTCGCAAACGTAGGCGGAGCCGTCCGCGGCGATGGCGATGCCGGCCGGTTTGTAGAAGCGGGCGTTGGTCCCCGGGCCATCGGTTATGCCGTGAGCGGAGACTCCGGCGACTGTCGTGAAATAGTACGGAGTCTCGGTCTCCGCGGTGGCCGCAGCGGCGAAGGCGAGGGACCAGGCAAGGGCGGTGAGCCGGGCTTTGGTGCGAGAGGGTGCCATTTGCGTTTGGGTTTGGTGGATGGAAGCGCAGGCGGCAGAGGGATTCCATGGCCGCCGGACATGGTAGACAGTCGAGGCCGATGAACCCGCTATCCGGATCGCGGAATGTGCGTCCGATCGCGGTGTTTTTGTGACGAGCGGGTTGTGTTCCGGGGCGGGCTTCTGCCAACCTGCGGGCGCTCTTCGCCGATGCCGCAAACCCTGCACATTCTTCCCTGGGATCGTCCGCTGCTCGATCGGGCGGTGGAGCATTTCACGACGGGTTGGGCGGGGGGGGCGCTCGATCTCGCGGATCGGTTGATCGTGGTGCCGACGAGGCAGGCGGGGCGTCGGCTGCGCGCGGCGCTGGCGTTGCAGGCGGCCGAGCGCGGCGGGGCGGTGTTCGCACCGCGGGTGGTCGTGCCCGAGCAGTTGCTCGAAGTGGCGGCACCGGGCCAAGCGATCGCGAGCAAGGCGCAGACGACCTTGGCGTGGGTGCAGACGTTGCAACAGGAACCGCTGGCCGAGCTGCGCGCGGTGTTTCCGGTGGATCCGCCGGATCGGGGCTTCGCGTGGGCGCTGCGGTTGGCCGGCGAGATGATGCGGCTGCAGGCGGCGCTGGTGGAGGGCGGGCTGCGTTTCGCCGATGTCGCGGCGCGGGCGGGAGACGGTTTCGTCGAGCGTGGGCGCTGGCAACAGCTCGCGCGCCTCGAGGCGGCGGTGGATGCGTGGCTGGCGGCGCGGGGCGTGCTCGCTTTACAGGCGGCGGCGGTCGCGGCGGTCGGTCGCGCGGCGTTGCCGGAGGGGATCTCGCGGGTTTCGGTGTTGGCGGTCGTCGACCCGTTGCCGCTGGTCCTGCGCGTGCTGGAGAAATGGAGCGAGACGTTGCCGGTCGAGGTGCTGGTGTTCGGGCCGGAGGCGGCGGAGGGGCGGATCGTGGGGAGGAGCCTGCTGGCAGGTGATGCTGCAGTGGATTCGCCTGCAAGCAGGCTCCTACAGGGCGATGCGGTGTCCGAGCCTTCGCTTTTCGACGAGTGGGGGCGGCCGCGGGCGGAGGTGTGGGCGGAGCGTCGCCTCGAGCTGGAACCCTTTGCGCAGCGGGTGCACCTCTGCGCGGATCCGGCCGCACAGGCGGCGAAGATCGCGGGGCGGTTGGCCGAAGCGCGGAGCGGCATCGCTGCTCTGGCGAGCAGCGCCACGGCTGTGCGACGTGGCGACGTTCGCGAGAACGTCGAGAAGGGCGTGAGCCCACTCGATCTCCCTGCCCTGGCGGGCCGCGCCACGGGGCTGGCGGGTCGAGTCGGTATCGGTTCGGCGGATCCGGAGGTGCTGCCGCTGGTCGCGGCGGAGCTGCGGGGAGCGGGGGTCGAGTGTCATCTGCCGGAGGGGCGGGCATTGTCGCGCTCGGCGCTGGCCGGCCTGATCGACGCCTTGCGGGTGGCGGTGCGCGAGGACGATTGGGCGAGCGCCGCCGCACTGGCGCGCCGCACGGAAGTGTCGGGCTGGCTCGGGGCGGAGTGCGGTTGCGCACCGGACCGGTTGTGGGCCGCGCTCGACGTGCTGCAGGGCGACCATCTGCCGCCGACGTTGGCGGAGGCGCGGCGGCACACGGAGGGGCTCGAAACGCGGTATCCGGGAATTGGTGCGGCGTTGGCGCGTCTGGCCGGGCTGCTCGGGGAACTGCGTGACGGCGGATTTCCGCAGACGTGGGATGCGGTGCTCGGGCGGCTGTACGCCGAGCGTGATCTCGACCCGGCCCGGGCGGAGGACCGGGTGTTGATGGAGGCGGTCGATGCGTGGCGGGAGGCGGCCGCCGAAGTCGCCGCGGCGGGGGGCGGCGCGGTGACGGTCGGAGAGGCAGGTGCGAGACGTTTCCCCTCGCCGGAACAGGGCCGCGCACTGCGGGCGGAGGACGCGTGCGGACTGGCGCTGCAGTTGTTCGGCGCGGGGCGGCTGTTCGACGACAAGGCGCCGGGGGCGGTGGAACTCGACGGCTGGCTGGAGTTGGTTTTTCGCGACGAGCCGGAGCTGCTCGTCGCCGGGCTCAACGAGGGTTGTGCGCCCGAGGCGGTGGTCGGGCACGCGTTTCTGCCGGAGTCGCTGCGCGAGCAGCTCGGTCTCAAGACCAACGCCCAACGCTTCGCGCGCGACGCCTGGCAGCTCGCGGCGCTGGCGGCGTGCCGGGCGGAGGGCGGGCGGCTGGAGGTGTTTCTCGGGAAAGCCTCGGCGGGCGGCGATCCGCTGAAGCCGTCGCGCCTGCTGTTCCGGTGCGACGAGGCCGGGTTGCCCTCGCGGGTGCAGCTCCTGTTCCGCGAACTCGAGCCGGTGGGCGGCAATGTGGCGTGGCGGCGGGCGTGGCGCTGGCGGGTGCCGTGGCGCGGTGCGCCGTCGCGGCTGCGGGTGACCGGTTTCCGCGACTATCTAGCGTGCCCTTTCCGCTTCTACCTGAAGCACGTGCTGAAGATGGAGCCGGTCGACGCGGCCAAGCGGGAGCTCGACGCGCGCGACTTCGGCACGCTGGTGCACGGCGTGCTCGAACGCCTGGGACAGGACGTCGCGTGGCGCGACTGCACCGACGCGGAACTGCTGGGCCGCGAGTTCGACGCCGCGCTGGAGGCGGTGGTCGCTGCGCGCTTCGGCGCGGAGCTGTCGGTGCCGTTGCTCGTGCAGGTGGAGTCGGCGCGCCAGCGATTGCGCGAGGTGGCGCGGCTGCAGGCGGCGGAGCGCGCGGCCGGCTGGGTGGTCGACCGTACCGAGTGGAAGCTGCCGGCCGGCGCGTTGCGGGTCGGCGGTATCGAGGTGTCGGGCACCATCGACCGCATCGAGCGACACGAACGCACCGGGGCCTGGCGCGTGCTCGACTACAAGACCTCGGAGACGGGGAAGACGCCGGTGCAGGCGCATCTGCGCGGCGACCGCGCGGGGAAGGCCTGGCTGGAGGCGGCGCGGGTCGACCTCGGCGGCAAGCCGCATCGCTGGACCGACCTGCAACTGCCGCTCTACCGCTGGGCGCTCGGCGAACTGCTCGACGCGCGCGACGTGACGGTGGGCTACTTCAATCTGCCGAAGGCGGTGAGCGAGACGCGCATCGAGTTGTGGGAAGATTTCGGCGACGAGGTGCAGGCGGCCGCGCTGGACTGCGCGGCGGCCGTGGGCGCGGGCGTGTCGGCGGGGCGGTTCTGGCCGCCCGTGGAGGAACTGGAGAACGACGATTTTGCGGCCCTCATCCATGATGGTGCGGCGGCGAGCTTCGATGTTGGGGACTGGCCGGGAGAGAGCGTGGGCGAGTTTCGCGGTGAGGGGGCAGATCGCTGCTCTGGCGAGCAGCGCCACGGGGAAGAGCCGAAACCCTCGGCGGGTTTCGCTACGGGCGAGCGGTGTCACGGGGAGGGCGAAAGATGACCGTGCTGCGTAACCAGATGATCTTTGCGTCGGCCGGGTCGGGCAAGACGTACGCGCTCACCACGCGTTTCATCGGGCTGCTCGCGCTGGGCGCGGCGCCGGAGCGGATCGTCGCGCTCACCTTCACGCGCAAGGCGGCGGGCGAATTCTTCGGCGAGATCCTGCGACGCCTCGCGGGCGCGGGGGCCGATGAGGCCAAGGCGCGCACGCTGGCGGCGGAGGTCGGGCGGCCGGAGTGGGCGGCGGCGGATTTCCGGCGGTTGCTGCGCGGGATGATTGGGGCGATGCACCGGCTCAACCTGGGCACGCTCGACGGTTTCTTCGCGCGGATCGTGCGGGCGTTCCCGCTCGAGCTGGGGCTGGGCGGCGAGCCGGGCATCCTCGACGAGCACGCGGCGGCCGAGGAGAAACGGCGCGTCTTCGCAAAGTTGTTCGCGACGCGCGGCGAGCTCGCGCCGGAGCAGCGGGCGCTGATCGAGGCGTTCCGCCTGGCGACCTTCGGCAGCGAGGGCAAGAGCGTGGCGGCCAGCCTCGACCGTTTCGTCGACGAGCACCTCGCGCTCTATCGGGAGGTGCCGGTGCTGTCGCGCTGGGGCGAGCGGGCGCGGATCTGGCCGCGGGGTTTCCCGTGGGCGGTGCCGGCCGACGACGCGGCGGTGGCGCGGGCGGCCGCGGAGATCGTCGGCTGGGCGGAGCAGTCATCGGAGCTCAAGGACAAGCCGCGGGAGCGCTGGCTCGCGTTCGCGCACGAGGCGGCGGACTGGATGCCGGGGCAGCCGTTGGCGGCGAACCACGAGTTTGTGCTGAAGAAGGCGCTCGCGGAATGGGCGGCGGTCGAGGCGGGCGGGGCGCAGTTGACGATCGACCGGCAGAAACTCGATCTCGGGCCGGAGGTGTGCGGGCCGTTGGCGGTGCTCGTGCGGCGCACGGTGGGCCTGGAACTGGCGCGCCGGATACTGGTGACGCAGGGCGTGGCGAAGGTGATGCAGGCCTTCGACCGGCTCTACGACGAGCAGGTGCGACGGGCGGGCCGGCTGACCTTTGCGGACCTGCAGCAGCTGCTCGCCGAGGAGCGCGCGGCGGAGGGCGGCGGGGCGTTCGCCGCGGAAGGGCTCGACTACCGTCTGGACGGGCGGCTCGACCACTGGCTTTTCGACGAATTCCAGGACACCAGCCACCAGCAGTGGAAGATTCTGGAGACGCTCGTCGACGAGGTGGTGCAGGATGCGGAGGGCCGACGGAGCCTATTCTACGTGGGCGACGTCAAGCAGGCGATCTTCACGTGGCGCGGGGGCGACCCGCGGCTGTTCACCCATGTCGCTGCACGCTATCGCGATGCGGCGGGCGGCGGGATCGAGGCGGGCGAGCTCAACGAGTCGTGGCGTTCGGGACCGGCGCTGATCGAGATGGTGAACCGGGTCTGCGGCGACGGTGCGGTCCTGGCGGAGCTGTTTCCCGAGGCCGCGCCGGAGTGGGCGAAATACTGGCGCGCACACCGGACGGTGTGGCCGGATCGGCGCGGGCAGGCGGCGCTGTTGCTGGCCGACGACGCGGAGGGGCGGCGGGAGACGACGCTGCGGCTGCTCCAGGAACTGCGGCCCACGGAACGCGGCCTGAGCTGTGCGGTGCTCGTGCAGAGCAATGCCGAGGGGGCGCGGCTCGCCGACCACCTGCGGCGCGAGGGCGGCATCGCCGCGGTCGCGGAGTCGGATCTGAAGATCGGCGAGGACAACCCGGTGGCGACGGCGCTGGCGGCGTTGCTGCAGCTCGCGGCGCATCCGGGAGATGGTTTTGCGCGGCAGCAGGTGGCGCTCTCGCCGCTCGCGGGTCTGCTCGGCGGGCGGGGGCTCGCGGACCCGGCGTGGCTGGGCCGGCGGGTGCTCGGGGCGATCGAGCGCGACGGTTTCGAGCCGTGGCTGGCGGACTGGGCGCGGCGGCTGGAGCCGGTGCTCGCGGCGGACGACGCGTTTTCGCGGCTCCGGTTGCGTCAGCTCGTGGCGGCCGGGCGGGCGTTCGACGCGCTCGGGCAACGGGAGGTCGACGTGTTTCTGCGTTACCTCGGCGAATACACGGTGCGGGAGCCCGAGGGCGCTGGGGTGGTGCGGGTGATGACGATCCACAAGTCGAAGGGGCTCGGTTTCGACGTGGTCGTGCTGCCGGACCTCCAGGGCAACAAGCTCGCGCAGCGGCGCGACGGTCCGGCGGTGCGCAAGACGGCGGACCGCGCGGTCGACTGGGTGCTTCAGCATCCCGGGGCGTTGATCGCGGAGAGCGACCCGGTGCTGCGCGAATACCAGAAGGAGGCGATCGCCGAGAACTGCTACGAACAGTTGTCGCTGCTCTACGTGGCACTCACGCGGGCGAAACTTGCGCAGTATGTGGTGATCGAGCCGGTGGGGAAATCGAAGTCGCTCAATTTCCCGAAGCTGCTCGCGGAGACCCTCGGCGAGGACGAGGTCGAGGTGCGCGTGGGCGGAGCGATGTTCCGCGGCGCGTGGTCGGCCGGGGAGGCGGATTGGATGGGGAAACCGGAAACTGGAGACTGGAGACCGGAGACCGGAAACTGGAGACCGGAGACCGGAAACCGGAGATCGGAAAGCGGAGAGCGGAACGCGGAAACCGGAAGCTCGGAGCTGGGGCTGGGGGCGGAGGCGTGTGTTGCGGCGGCGGTGCGGCGGGCGGCATTGGTCGCGCGGCGGCCGTCGGCGGCCGGTGTGGATCGGGTGCGCGGCGCGCAGTTGTTCGCCGAGGCGAACCAGGCGGGCCTACAGTTCGGCACGCAGGTGCATGCGCTTTTCGCCGCGGTCGAGTGGTGGGAAGGTGCGGAGGCGCTGGGCGTGGTCGTGGCCGGCACGGCGCGGGAGGTCGGCGCTTCCGAGGCGGCGATGGCTGAGGCGCTCGACTGTGCGGGCGCGGAGGCGTTGGCAGGGGTGTTTCGGCGAGCCGGGCGGGGCGACGAGGTCTGGCGCGAGCGGGCCTTCGAGGTCGTGGTCGACGGTGCGTGGGTATCGGGCGTGATCGACCGGGTCGTGGTGCGGCGCGACGCCGCGGGCGAGGTGGTCGCGGCCGAGGTGTACGATTTCAAAACCGAACGGGGCGTCGGCGACGAGGTGCTGGCCGAGCGGCATGCCGCGCAACTCGGGCTGTATCGCTCGGTCGTGGCTCGGCTGACGGGGTTGGCCGGGGGCGCAGTGCGGGCGTTCATCGTGGCGACGGCCAAGCGTACATTGGTCGAAGTGGGGTGACGGGGTGGGCGAGTCGACGGGAGTCGGGGATCGCAGGCAGGGACGCCTGTGCCACGGTCGAGCGTGCCGGAGCAGGGGTTGGTCAGGCCGGCGGTCCGCCGGTCCTGCGCGGCGGATCTCGGCGCTCACGGCTGGCGCCGAGGGGTCTTTTGGTCGGAGGGATGCAAAATCGCGCGATAATGCGCTTTACTCATGTCCGCCGAGTCCGCACAACCGACCTTTTCAACCAAATCCGACACCCATGGGAAATCTTAAGAAGAAGCGCCGTCTGAAGATGGCGAAACACAAACGCCGCAAGCGCCTGAAGTCCAATCGGCATAAGAAGCGCACGTGGTAATGCCCGTTTTTCGGGTGTAAGAAAAAGGGCGTCGTCTGCAGCGACGCCTTTTTTGTTTTTTGGGGCTCGGATGCCGCCGCGGTGCGGCTCTCGAAGGGCGGCGGTGGCGGCCTCCGTCCGTGGCGGCGGCCGCCAGGGCCGTCGAGATGGATTGGGTTCTTGGCGGCGTTGCGGGGGGGGCGGTGTCGAAGCAGTCGGCCCCGATGACTTCACGGTCTCCGCCACGTACGGCGTGAGACCCGGGCAGGTATTGTCGGTATGCCGGAAAGCAGATTCGGGCGATTGATTGCCTCAGTCGTGAGCAATCGGTCGAGCGACGAGTGACGAGCGTCGAGGGGCCAATCACAAAGGAGATCGCGCGAAGCACTCGTTCGGGAAGCTCGCCACCGATGGTTCGGCGCTCATCCCTCGACGCTCGCCTCTCGACAGCATCATCGCGGCTCGGCCGCGTGGGATTTTCGCCAAGAATAGTTGTGCGTCGCTCAAGCCAAGTGTCTCGGCCGTTCGGCGTCGACGCCCTCCGCGGGCGCCGCTACGGGGATTGGTCTCGGTTCTTCTCTTTCCGGTTTCCGAACTCCGGTCTCCGGGTTTCATTCTTCCCAGTTCCCCGTTCTGGGTTCCGAGTTGGTGATAGGGCCATTGGCCTCGGGGCGAATGTTTGTAAAAAAGCGTGTCAAAACCGGCTCGTCGCGCCTGTCGCTGGTTTTTCGGCCTTGAGCCGAGGGCCATTTGGGCCGAGATAGGGCGATCCTACCAGCCATGCTTTCGTGCCGACTGTCTTCCGACTCGTCGGCTTTCGTTTTCTCCCATGATTTTCTCCGGTAAATCAAACGGCTACTATGTTGCCGTGAATGAATATTCGACCCTCGTGGCCCGCACCAGTTCTCTGGCCACGCCGCTGGTGGTCGAAGCGGTCGAAGAAACAGGTGGCCAGGGGCTCTCGGAGCTTGCCGCCACGTTGGACAAATTGTCCGGTCCGCGCCGTGCCGGCTCCTATCGCCATGGTGTCTGCGGGATTTCGCCCGAGCGGCGTTTCATCCGCCGGGCCTCGCTCGAGGCGAAACGGGCAAAGGACAACGCTTACCTCGAGGAGGTGTTGATCACCCAGTTCCGCGCCGAACCGGACAAGATGTTGCTGACGATCCAGTCGGCGGTCGACGGCAGTCCGATCTCCCCGGCGGCGGCGGCGGGCAATGAGGTGGTGTTCAGCGGGAGCTACACGGAGGATTTCGGCGAGGCGCAGTCCACGTTGCTGGCGGCCGGCTTTTTCCCGGAGCGCTTGGAGCTTCTCTCCGTGGCGATGCTCGGCGGCGTCCAAGGGGCGCTCCGGCAGTTGGAGAGCAAGGCGCCTACGCTCGTGCTCGAGATCGGCCGGGAGATTACGCAGTGCTACATCGTCGGCCTGGAAGGGGTCGACTTGGCCCGCCCGATTCCGCACGGCATCAATTCCATGATCCCGGTCGCGCAGAAGGAGCTGGGTTTGCGCGACGAGGAGGCGGCGGCGCGGCTGCTGTTCTCCAATACATTCGACTTCACCGGCATGGGGCCGAATCTGGTCAAACGCCTCCTCAAGGAGCTGCAATCCTCGATCGGTTTCTTCGAGGTGCAGACTGGCCAGTCGATCGGTCAGCTCTGCTGTGCGGTCCTGCCGCCGAGTTTCACTTGGCTCGGGGCGACGTTGGCCGGTTCCCTCGGTGTCGCCCAAGTGGAACCGGACCTCAAGGTCTGGGCCGGCGAGCAGGGCATCAAGTTCGCCAATGGCGTCTGTGCCGACGCGGTGCCGGCGTCCTGGCTCGGTCTTCTCAGTCTGATGGCGAACCACCAACCCACTCCCGCCAGCAATGAAAGCAAGTAAACCGGCAGCCGGAACGGCCTCCTACTGGCATCCGAACTTCCGGATTGTCGATACGCTCCCCGACACGAAGGTGGTCCGCACCGCCTTTGTCGTGAATGCTGCCGCGTTCGCCTTCATGGCGGCCGTGGTGGCGTTTGTGGTACAGCGGGAGATGGCGGTCTCCGAGGTCCAGGCGCAGACGGCCGAGCTCGACGCGCAGATCGCCGCCGCCACGCCCCGCTACAAGGAGGCGCAGAAGTTGCAGAAGGATTTCGCCGCCGCCGACGCGAAGGCCCGCGAGGTCGGGGTGTTCTTGGCGTCGAGTCTGGTCGCCTCGGATTTCCTGCGAACCATTTCGGAGACGCTGCCCCGCCTGATCACGCTCGACTCGATCGAGATGTACGGCGAGGGGGTGCGCTTGCGTGGCACGGTGGTCGGCGCCTCGGAGCGATCCGCTCCGCTGGCCAAGGAGTACGCCGAGAAGCTGGCGGCCCACCCGGTGTTCGTGGCGCAGATGGAGAGCGTGAAGCTGAACTCCCAGTTCCGCGACCAGGCCGGCGACCGTTTCACTTTCGAAATCGAGCTCAAGCTCAAGGCCAAGAAATAACATGGCATCGAAACAAAAAGCAGGAGAAGTGCTGCGCCGCTTCCCGCTTGCAACCGGCTGCGTCGCCATTGGCGTGGTTGGGCTGCTCGCGTTGGGGTTCCGTTTCGGCGCCCTGTCGGAGGCGGAGGCGCTGCGCGATCAGCAGGACGCCGAGTCGAAGAAGGTGGCCAAGAACGTGACCAACGCCGCGGGCATCGAGGACGATGTGCAGGCGCTGCAGGCCGATGTGGCGCGGCTCGAGGCGATGCTCATCAATGTCGACGACGTGTCCTCCAACCAGGCGTATTTCTACGGTCTCGAGTCCGAGTCCGGCGTGCGCATGTCGATCCTGCGGCCCACGGGTTCCTCGAAGAACGTGCCGAAGAACGCCCCGTATCTCCCGGCGGGGTACAACGTGGTGATCGAGGGCTCCTATGCGCAGGCGATCGCCTTTGTGCGGGCGCTCGAGCAGGGCTCCCGGTTGTATCGCCTGGTCGATTTCACCCTGCAGCGCTCCTCGCAGGGCGGTGCCCCGGGGGCGCCGGCCGGCGGGGTGGTGCTCAACCTCAATCTTCAGCTCCTGGCGGCAAAATGACGCGTATCCCGAAATTCACCCTGCTGGCGCTCGTCTTGGCGGCGGCTTCGGTCGCGACCGCCCAGGTCTCCACGCCGAAGGCGCGTGACGAGGCGGTCGCCGCGGCCGCGAAGCTAGCGAAGCAGGATTCCTCGACCGCCGCCCCGGCCGCGGTCGCGGTCGACCCGCTGAACCCGCCGAAGGAGAATCTGCTTTGGGACTACGATCCCGACGCCAAGAAGACCCAGGTCAGCCGTGATCCCGGCGAGGTGGTGAGGGCGCTGGCCAAGATGATCGAGCCGACCGGTAGCGTCAATCTCGGCGGCGAGCCGTACCTGCTGTTCACCGAGCGCCGGCAAAAAATCGGTGATATTCTCCCCGTTTCCCTCGATGGTGTTGAATACAGCGTCGAGATCGTCAGCATCACCCCAACACGCTTCCGCATCCGCTACAATGGCCAGGAGGCCGAGCGAACCATCAAATAAGTCTCCGTATGAAACGTAACAAACTGTTTGTCTTGGCAGCTGCTTCCGTGCTTGCGCTACCCCTCTGCGCGCAGACCGAGGAGCCCGCCCCCGGTGCCGCTGCGTCGACGTCCTCGGCCGTCGCGATGAGCGAGAAGAAGGACCTGATCTCGGTCGATTTCCCGAACGAGGAGATCCGCACGATCCTGCGCAACGTCGCCGACCTGTTCGAGCTGAACCTGGTTGTGCCGGAGACGCTGCAGGGCCGCACGTCGATCAAGCTGCGCAACGTCACGTGGCGCCAGATCTTCCGTGAGGTGCTCTCGCCGGTCGGCTACACGTACTTGGAGGATGAGAACATCATTCGCGTGGTCAGCCAGGACCAGTTGGCGCAGGAGCCCACCACGACCGAGGTGTTCATTCTCAACTACGCCGAGGCGGGGAAGATCCTCCCGACGATTTCGGGCATGGTCGACACCGGCGAGCCGGTGAAGGGCCGCATCCAGATCGATGCGCGCAACAACGCGCTGGTCATCACCGAGCGCCCGTCCCGCCTCGAGAAGATCAAGCCGATCATCGACAAGCTCGATGTCGCCACCGCGCAGGTCATGATCGAGTCGAAGTTCATCGAGGTGACCAACAACGACGGCTACGACGTCGGCATGAACTGGGCCTCGCTGAAGGCGTTCGAGGTCAAGCAGGGGGCGACCGAGTGGGAGACCGGGACGATGAGTGCCGGGCCGACCTACACGCCAGCCAAGTACAAAATGGAGCCGAATGCCAATGGCGTCTATGTCTACTCGCGTGATGAGAACGGGAATGTGATTCTGGAGTCGCCAGCAACGAGCACTCCTGCGACGTATTCCTCCCCCGGCGTGAATTCCTCGGACTGGAAGAACAATCTCCAGTCCCTCTTCAATTCACCTTCGCTCATCACCTCGACCTTCTCGATGTCCGAGTTCGGTGCGGTGATGTCGCTCTACGAGTCGAACAACAACGTGCGCCTCGTCTCGAATCCCACGGTGGTCACGCTCAACAACGTCGAGTCGGCGATCAATATCGGTGAGGAGTTTCCGATCCCGAACTACAGCTACAATCAGGAGCAGGGCAGTTTCGAGGTCAGCGGTTTCACCTACAAGCCGATCGGCATCAACCTGAAGGTCACGCCGCAGGTGAACAACGCCGGCTTCATCAAGATGAACATCACCCCCGAAGTGAGCAGCCGTTCCGGCGTGGTTTCCTTCGGTGGTGCCTCCGGCGCCCAGATCCCGATCATCGCGACCCGCAAGACGGTCACGCAGATTTCGCTCAAGAACGGCCACACCCTCGGTATCGGTGGTTTGATCGAGAATGAGAAGAGCAACGGCCGCTCGAAGGTTCCGGTGATCGGCGAGATCCCGGTGATTGGCAGCCTCTTCAAGTCGAAGAGCACCGCGCTCAAGACCCGCAACCTCGTGATCTTCATCACGGCCAAGACACTCGACAACGGCGAGGCCAAGGTCGACGAAGTCTTCAGCGCCGACCTGCTCAAGGGCGCCGAGATCGAGAAGGCCGACCTCCCCGGCGCCCGTGAGGCGTTGCCGGAGCTGACCAACTGAGATCCCATTCCTGTGGGGCGTGAGCTTGCTCACGCCGTTCCTTTCAAAGCCCCGGCGATAACGCCGGGGCTTTTTCAATTTTCCGCCCTCCCCGTGGCGCTGCTCGCCAGAGCAGCGAAGCCGAGCTGGCGACGCCCCGCGCGGCTCAAGGCGCCGTAGCGAAGGTCGCCAAGCCGTAGCTCTGCTGGCCAGCAGAGTAAGAATTTCGGGTGTAGCGGAAGCCGGAAGGCGGAAGTAGTTGGAAGTTCGAAGTTGGAAGTTGGTGGCGAACGGGGAAGGAGGGAACTCGGAAGGCAGAACTCGGAAGCGAGCGGCTTTAGGTAGGGCGAGGCGTCCCTGCCGAGCCGCAGTAGCGGAAGCCGCCAAGGCTTTCGATGGCCGGCCTTCCTTCCTTACTCCCTCATTCCCTTCCGAGTCCGTCCTTTGCGCCTGTGCGTCTTTGCGCGAGAAAATGGATTGGAAGTTCGAAATTGGTAGTTGGTGCGGAGGAGACGGAAGAGCATCGCCGCGTAAAGGGCTGCGCCCCACGCGGCTTGAGCCGCCAAGGCTTTCGGAAATT
>JAEZUE010000047.1 GCA_023443455.1 Verrucomicrobiota bacterium | reverse complement strand
CAAAGAACCGTCCCTTCCGACGCGGAGCTGCTCCGGCGCTGGCGGCTGTTGCACCCGAAGCCGACGAAGTACCAGGCGGAGCGATTGGAGGTGATCGAGGCGGCGTTGGCGGCGGGTTCGGCGGAGGCCGCGGCGTGGCGCCAGCGGCAGTTGGCGCTGATGGGCGATGTCTCCCAGTTCATGAAACTGGTGAAACAGCGCTTCGCGAACTGGTTCAACAAGGCCCACAAACGCTACGGCACGTTGTTCGCCGAGCGCTTCAAGTCCGTGCTGGTCGAGCCGACTGGCCACGCGCTGCAGACCGTCGCCTACTACATCGATCTGAACCCGGTGCGCGCTGGTCTGGTGGCCGATCCGAAGGACTACCGCTTCTGCGGCTACGGCGAGGCGGTGGGCGGCAACAAAACGGCGCGCGCGGGGTTGGGGCGTCTGCATGGCGGAGACTGGCGCAAGGCGCACGCGGCTCATCGTACTGGAATCTTCGGCACCGGGGCGGCGCCGCGGCGAAACGGTGCGACGATCGATCCGGCGAAGTTCGACGAAGTCCTGCGACAGAAGGGGCAACTGCCGATGACCGATGTTCTGCGCTGCCGGGTACGCTACTTCACCGATGCGGCCGTGCTTGGGTCGCAGGTGTTTGTGGAAACCCATCTCGCAGCCTACCGCCGACGGCATGGCGTCCGGGAGCGCACCGCGCCACGGGCGTTGGCTCCCGTCACCGACTGGGGCGGACTGATGGCGCTGCGCGGTCTGCGCAAACAGCCCTTCGGGTGAGGTTCGTTCGTTCGGCGGAGCGCGCGGAGCCGCGGCAGATGGGGCAGGGTGGTGGCGCGGCGCAAGCGTGGGCCCACTTGTCCGTTGCGGCGCGGGGAATGTGCCGTTCTTCTCGGGCGAAATGTCCGCCAATCCCATCGTCCAACGCGCCCGGCCGCATGTGCGCGCCCTGCACGCTTACGTGCCGGGTTTGCAGCCGCAGGAGCCGGGCTGGATCAAGCTCAACACCAACGAAAACGCCTATCCGCCGAGCCCGCGCGTGGTGGACGCGTTGCGCCGCGAGATCGGTGCCGACGGCGCGTCGCTTCGCCTTTATCCGAGTCCGACCAGTGCGCCGTTGCGTGCCGCGGTGGCGGAGCGCCACGGATTGGCGCCGGAAAATGTCTGCATCGGCAACGGTGGCGACGACATCCTCAATCTGCTTGTACGCGTCTTCTGCGGACCGGAGGTTTCCGGCGCGTGGACCGTGCCGAGCTACTCGCTCTATCCGGTGCTCATCGGGATCGAGGGCGCACCGGTGCAGGCGGTCGAGTTCGATCGCGACTTGCGCTTGCCGGTCGAGCAGATCGTGGCATCCGGCGCGCCGATCCTGTTCCTCACCACGCCGAATGCCCCGACGGGAGTCGGTTTCGCGGAGGCCGATCTGCGCGCGGTGATCAGTGGGTTCCGCGGTCTGGTCGTGGCCGACGAGACCTACGCGCTCTTCGCCGACTCGAACATCGCGGGCTGGGTGCGCGAGTATCCGAACCTCTGTGTCACACGCTCGTTCTCGAAGGCCTACTGTCTTGCCGGCCAGCGCATCGGCTACGCGCTCGCGCACGCCGAGGTGATCGACCTGCTCGACCGTGTGCGCGACAGCTATAACGTCTCGCGCCTCGCGCAGACCGCGGCGCTGGCCGCCTTCGCCGACGTCGCGTATTACGATGCTCTCGTCGCGCGCACCCGCGCTACCCGCGACCGCTTCCGGAAGGAGCTCGTCGAGCGGCTCGGCTGGTTCGTGTACCCGACGCAGACCAATTTCGTCTTCGCCGAGCCGCGCGACGCCGCCGGCCGCACCGGTGCCGATGTCGCGAAGTCGTTCTACGAATTTCTCTGCGCCAACAAGATCCTCGTGCGCTGCTTCCCGAGTCACCCCTTGACCCGCAATTTCGCGCGAATCAGCATCGGCACCGACGAGGAGATGAACACGCTCCTCCAAACCATCGACACATGGCTACGAAACGCACCGCCACCGTCCAACGCCGCACCCGCGAAACCGACATCGAGCTGACGCTCGCCGTCGACGGCACGGGCGAATCGAAGATCGAGACCGGCATTCCGTTCTTCGACCACATGCTCACGCTGTTTGCGCGGCACGGGTCGTTCGATCTCGAGGTGAAGGCGAAGGGCGACGTCGAGGTCGATTACCATCACACGGTCGAGGATGTCGGCATCGTGCTCGGGCAGGCGTTTGCCGAGGCGCTGGGCGACAAGGCCGGCATCCGCCGCTACGGTTTCTTCCTGCTCCCGATGGATGAGACGCTGGCGCGTGTCGTCGTCGATCTGAGCGGTCGCGCGGTTCTCGTCTACAAGGCGGAGTGCCCGCACCCGTTCATCCGCGATTTCAACCTGATCCTCGTGAAGGAATTCTTCCGGTCGTTCACCAATGCGATCGGGGCCAACGTGCATGCGGCGATCGAATACGGCGAGGAGCCGCACCACATCGCCGAGGCGCTGTTCAAGGGCCTGGGCCGCGCGCTCGACGTGTGTTGCCAGCAGGACCCGCGGCACGCCGGCAAGGTGCCCAGCACCAAGGGCAGCCTGAAGGGCTGAGGCTGCCGGTGCCAGCGGCACGGGAGCACCAGGCCCGGTCTGCGCCCGGTGCGACTGGGCATAGACCGGTGAGCGGGCCGTTTTCCAGTTTCGGGTTGCTCCGATCCGATGGCGGCTGAAAACACCTCTGCCGCTTCGGCCTCCCGTGTGACCGGCTCGATACCAGAAACTCGAAACCCGAAGCTCTCCGCCTCAAGCCCATGAATCCGACGCCCGCTTTGTCCGCATCCCTGACCGTTTCCTCCTCCTCCTCCCCGCGGCTGGCTCTGCTCAACTACGGCATGGGCAACCTGCGCAGTGTGGCGAAGGCCTTCGAGGTTTCCGGGGCCGAGGTGCGCATCGTCGAGAAGGCGCAGGACGCCGACGGTGCCGACGGGCTCGTGTTGCCCGGGGTCGGCGCGTTGCCGGATTGCGTGGAGGCGTTGCAGGCGACCGGTTTGGGCGAGGTGGTGCGCCGTTGGATCGGCGAGGACCGGCCTTTCTTCGGCATTTGCCTAGGCATGCAGGCGCTTTTCGACGAATCGGAGGAGGGCGATTGCCTCGGTCTGGGGGTGTTCCCGGGCGCGGTGCGGAGGTTTCGTTTGCCGGTCGAAAACAAGGTGCCGCACATGGGTTGGAATCCCGTGAGCTTCAGCCAACCGCAGTCGCCGTTGGTCGCCGGGCTGCGAGCCGACGGTGAGCCTTTCTATTTCGTTCACAGTTACCACTGTGTGCCGGCCGACCGGGAGCTGGTCTTCGGCGAATGCGACTACGCCGGATCGTTCGTGGCCGCAGTCGGGCGCGGGCGCTGCATTGCCACGCAATTCCATCCCGAAAAGAGCCAGGCAGCCGGGCTGCGCCTGTACCGCAACTTCGTCGAGCTCTGTCGGGTCAGCGCCTGAGTGGAACCCAGTGCGGGCGGGTCCTCGCCTGCCGCTTGCTGCCAGCAGATGCGCTCATGCGACGCGCCGGATTTGCTGGGGTATCTAAATTCACGATTGCTCGCTTTGTCGGCTTTGCAAAAGCGGGTGGGCCGTGTTCTCTAAAACCACCATGCCGACCGAAGCTACCCTCCGTATCGAAGACCAAGAGTACAAGCTGCCCATCATCGTCGGCACCGAAGGCGAAAAGGCCATCGACTGCCGCAACCTCCGCGCGAACACCGGACACATCACGTTCGACGAAGGTTACGGCAACACCGGCTCCTGCGTGAGCGAGGTGACGTTCATCGACGGTGAGGTGGGTATCCTCCGCTACCGCGGCTACCCGATCGAGCAGCTTGCCGAAAAATCTGATTTCGTGGAGACCGCCTATCTCGTCATCCACGGCGAGTTGCCGGCGCCCGGACAGCGCCAGCGTTTCTCCTCCTACCTGCGCGAGAATTCCGATCTGCACCGCGGCCTCTACCATCTGTTGGAGGAGTTCCCCGCCGACTCGCATCCGATGGCGGTGCTCTCCGCGGCGATGAACGCGCTCGGCACCTTTTATCCCCATCTGGCGACGAACAATCACGAGCGCGATCTGAAGAATTTCGAGGAGGCTTCCGCGATCGCGATCTCGAAGGTGCGCACGCTCACCGCGATGTCCTATCGCTTGAGCAAGGGCCTCGCGCTGGTCCATCCGAAGCGCAACCTGACCTACTGCGAAAACTTCCTGCACATGATGTTTTCGGAGCCCTATCACGACTACATCCCCGAGCCGGAGGTCGTGCGTGCGCTCAATCTCATTCTCCTTCTCCACGCCGACCACGAGCAGAACTGCAGCACCTCCACGGTACGCATGGTCGCCTCCTCGGGCGCGAACCTCTTCGCCTCGGTCTCGGCGGGCATCTCGGCGCTCTGGGGCCCGTTGCACGGCGGCGCCAACATGGCCGTGATCGAGATGCTCGAGCAGATCCATGCCGCCGGCGACGACGGCTCCCGCTTCATCGAGGCGGCCAAGAACGGCAAGGCCCGCCTGATGGGCTTCGGCCACCGCGTCTACAAGAACTACGACCCGCGCGCGAAGATCATCGGTCGCGCCTGCGACAGCGTGCTCACGAAGCTGGGACGCAAGGATCCACTGCTGGACATCGCCCGCCACCTCGAGCAGGCCGCACTGAAGGACCCGTATTTCGTGGAGCGCAAACTGTATCCGAACGTCGACTTCTACAGCGGCATCATCATGCGCGCGATCGGCATCCCGCTGAACATGTTCACCGTGATGTTCGCCATCGGCCGCATGCCCGGCTGGATCGCGAACTGGAAGGAAGTCGCCTCCACCTCGAAGGCGCGCATCTACCGGCCGCGGCAGGTCTACACCGGCCAGGTGAAGCGCGACTACCTCCCGCCCAACCAGCGCTGACGGCACAGACAAGTTTGCTTTCGAGCGGCGATCTTCGGGTCGCCGCTTTTTTGTTTTCGGGCGCCAGGTCGGCTGGTGGTGGGGTAGTCGACACTGGTCGTTCCGGGGCCGGACTCGCCGGCAGGGTGGAGATGGGGCGAAACCGGTGGCGATGAGCCCGAAAATTCGCGCCTCCGACTCCCGAAAACCGTCGTTTCGAGGGGCTTGCGAAAGTGCTCACAACGCGACGTTTTTTTTGCATTTCCGCGGGCAGAAACCAGTTGACCGAAAATTTCGAAAAACCCATATGTTGTGTTATCGCCGTTGGCCACCCACAACCCGTTGTGGTGAACAAGCAGTCAATAACTCCCAATAACTTAGTGTGGCCAATCTTCTTGGGCTGTCGTTCTTCGGCGCATTCCTTCGCACTTTCCGTCCCACGTTCGCAACCCGTCATGCCCACCCTCCATACCAGCGTCGTTCAAGTGATCCGATCGGGATCGCGCGTGCTTGGTGTGTTTGCGTTGGCGGCGAGTGAAGGTGGGGCTGCCGTCGCCGTGACCCCCGGCGGTACCCGAACCTGATTTTCCCGCGGATCTACCGGCACCGCGTGGTGCCGGGACTTCGCTTTCTGCAACCCAAACCGCCTGCGCTTCTTCTGGGATGACACCGCACTCCAGCCTCGAGCACGACCTCGCGCTCAAGCGTTTCGCCACGGCTCCGAAGGATCGGAAGCCGAACTATCCGTGGCGCGATGTGGTGGCGGACCGGCAGTTGCTCTTGCCCGAAGTGCAGGTGCTCTGCCCGCAGGGGCCCGAGCCGTTCGACCTAGGTGAGATCGCCGACACGGTGGGCGAGTCGCTCACGACCCTCCTGCTTGCCCGCGGTGAAAGCGCGATCTTCACGCCCGAGCACAAGGAGTTTGTTTCCCGGATCGCGGAGGAAGTGGCCGGCACGCTGACCAGCCAGACGCTCCGGCAGCGCTCGCTCCGACTCGATCTGCACGAGCTTTACGTTCTCATCGAGAAGACGCTCGTCGACAACAACGCGTACGATGTGGCCAAGAGCCTGTTGCACAGTCGCGGCGCCAAGCTCGGAACGGACCGGGTCTCGTGTTCGACCCCGGTGCGCCTGATCCGTCGCAACGGCCATGTGGTGCCGTGGAACGAGGCCAAGATCGAGATCGCGATCCGCAAATCATTCCTCGCGCTCCAACAGGATTCCGCGCCGGCGGCGGAGATCGCCAAGGCGGTGACCGCCCGGGCGCTCGCCGCGCGCGAGGCGTTTCTCCACATCGAGGAAGTCCAAGATCTGGTGCAGGAAGAATTGATGCGCGCGGGCCACTTCAAGGTCGCCGAGGCGTTCATCATCTACCGCTCCATGCGCGCGGCGGTGCGGGGTAGCGAGCCCACGGCGGCGCCGGCGGCGGCCCAGCCGTCGATGATCGTCGTCGTGCGGGCCTCCGGCGACACCTTCCTCTGGGACGGGCACGATCTGCGTCTGCGTATCGAATATGCAGCGACCGGGCTCGGGCTGCCGCTCTCGCTCGAGGAGATCGAGCACGAGTTGCGGCGGTCGGTCTACGACAACATCACCCAGGCGGGGCTGGCCGCGGCGGTCGCCCACAACGCCCGGGCACTCATCGAACGCGACGCCGATTTTGCTCTCTTTGCCGGCCGGCTGCAGCTGACCTATCTCTATGAGGAGGTGCTCGCTTGGGATATCGTGACCGATGGCATCAATCGCCTCCGCGAGGCGCACCGTCGGGCGTTCGGCGACTATCTCTACGAATCCGTCGCGCTCGGGCTGCTGGAGGCGCGTCTGCTTGGTTCCTACGCCATCGAAGAGTTGGCGGTGGCGCTCGATCCGGCGGCGGACCTCGCCCTCGACCTCGATGCGGTGCAGACGTTGGGCGACCACTTCTTCCTGGCGGCGGGCAACGAGGGAGGGAAAACCCGTCGCTTGGAGGTGCCGCAATTTTTCTGGATGCGTGTCGCGATGGGTCTGTCGCTCGACGAGAAGCGGGCGCGCGACGCGCATTGCCTCGCCCAGTATTCGGTATTGCGAAGCCGGCGGTTTCTACCGGCCGAGGCGACTCTGGCCCGCGCCGGCACGCCAGGCGCGCGCCTGCTCGGCGACTACGTCTATCATCTCGAGAACCGGCTCGAGGATGTGATGCAGCGCGGAATCGCGGACAACGCGTATCTGGCGACCGCGGGCGGGTCGTTGGCGGGGGCGTGGACGGCCGTCGAGAAACGCGATGTCCGGCCCGGGGCCCGATCGCCGCAGGGGCTGGCTGCGTTTCTCGAGCTGCATCGCGCGATGTTGTCCGCGGTCGGCTCGGTTCGTGGTTGTGCTTTCGTGGAGACGTGGCACGCGGAGTTGCCGGAGTTGCTCGCCGGCGAGGCGGGCTCCCGTCCGTCGGTCCTCCGGCTCGCGCACTGGGTGCCCGACCTGTTCCTGCAGCGGGTGGCCGCGGCCGGGGAATGGTCGCTTTTCACCCCGGCGGAGGTGGCGGATTTGTCGGAGCTTTCCGGCGACGCCTTTCGGCTCCGGTACGAGGAGTACGAGGCTTTGGCCGCGGCGGGGCAGCTCAAGTCGCTGCGCCTGCCGGCCGCGCAGCTTTGGCGGGAGATCGTCGGAGCGGTGCTTTCGGGCGAGGCCTCGATCGCGTTCAAGGACACCTGCATGCTGCGCGCGGCGCAGCCTCATGTGGGGACGGTGCGTTGCACCGGCTTCTCGATGGAGCAGGTGCCCAACCTGGCGAGGGGCGAGACGGCCGCCGGGGCGCTCGGCTCGGTGGCGATCGATGCCCATCTCGATGGCGACGGGCAGCTCGACCTCGGGGCGCTGATGCACACTGTGCGGGTCGCGGTGCGGGCGCTGGACAACGTCCTCGACCTGCATCGTCATCCCACCGAATCGGCCCGGCGGGCCGCCTCGCGCAACCGGCCGCTCGGGCTGGGGTTGATGGGGCTTGCCCGCGCCCTGCATCTCAAGGGCCTGGCGTTCGGTTCGGCGGCGGCGGAGCAATTCAACGACGAATGCCTCGAGGCGCTGGCACGCTGCGCGACCGCGGCCTCCGCGGAGCTCGCGGCCGAACGCGGGCCGTATCCGACATTCAAGGGCTCGGCGTGGAGCGAGGGCAGGCTGCCGGTCGACGGGCTGGAGTCGCTGGCCCGCGCGCTTGGGCGGGACTTCGATTTCCCGACGATGGGTCGGCTCGATTGGGCGCCGGTGCGGGAGATGATCGCGACCCACGGGTTGCGCAACAGCACCCTGTTGGCCTTGTCGCCGACGCCGCGCATCGACCGGGTGGCGGGCACGACCGCGGCGATCGATCCGGTGGGTCGCAACCTGCGGGTTCGGGCGACGCTTTCGGGCGAGTTTGTGGTGTTTTCGCCCTCGCTCGTGCGTGACCTCAAGGCGCGTGGCCTGTGGTCCGACGAGATGCGCGAGAGCCTGAAGTATTTCGACGGTGAGGTGCAGGAGGTTGCCGCGATTCCCGCCGACCTGAAGGAGCGTCACCGCACCGCCGGCGACATCGATCCGCTGTGCCTGCTGCGGGCGGCGGCCCGCCGCCAGAAGTGGATCGACCAGTCCCAGGCGTTGCACCTCGAGCTTCCCGCGTTGCATGCCGATCCCGGCGCCCTCTCGGCGCTGCTGCTCGCCGCTTGGCGCCTCGGTCTCAAGTCGATCTGGCAGATCGTGCCCGCGAAGGGCCCGCGCACGAGCGCCTGAATCCATTCCCTCTCTCAAACGTCCCCCGCACCTACCTCGTACCCCTGCCAGCGATGTCTCCCGAACTTACTTCCAGCACCACCGAACGATCCTATTCCATGTCCGAGTCGGAAATCCTCATCACCGTCAAGAAACGCGACGGCAGCGCCGCTCCCTTCAAGTTGGAGCGTATTGTCCGCGCTGTCGCTCTGGCCGCCTATGGCGCCAAACATGACGAGTCCAAGAACCCCCATCGCGACAACCCCGAGCTTCGCTATGGTCTCGACGAGGCCGAATTCCGGGACGTCTTCAACCTCTCGGCCGAGGTGCGCGACATGGTCATCGAGAAGTTCGGCACCGCGGGCGCTCCGGGCGTCGAGGACGTGCAGGACCTCATCGAGCTGACGCTGCTCAAGCACAACCGCTACGAGATCGCGCGCCACTACATCTTCTACCGCATCCAGCATTCGGAGCTGCGGCCGGTGTCCCATGGCGATTGCGGCCTCCAGGACTACATCGCGATCAGCCGCTACTGCCGCTACGACGAGAGGCTCGGCCGGCGCGAAGTCTGGGCCGAGGCCGTCGAGCGTGTGGCTCAGATGCACCTCCGCCGCTTCGAGGCGATCGGCGACCGCGACCTCAACGCCACGATGCGCGAGCTCGTGGCCAAGGGCACGGTGCCGGCCGAAGCGGCCCGCGACGCCGGGCCGCTCGGCACGGTTTCCGAGGAGATTGAGCGCGCCTTCAATCTGGTGAAGAACAAGAAGGTGCTGCCGTCGATGCGTTCGCTGCAGTTCGGTGGCCGGGCGATCGAGGTTTCCAACGCCCGCATCTACAACTGCACCGCCTCGCCGGTCAACCGCGTCGAGTTCTTCCGTGAGTACTTCTTCCTGTTGCTCAGCGGCTGCGGCTGCGGCTTCTCGGTGCAGAAGCAGCACGTGGCCGAGCTGCCCGCCCTCGCGGCCCGCGGCGACGAGCTCGACCTGCCGGTCAAGCACTACACCGTGCCCGACACCGTCGAGGGCTGGTCCGACTCGCTCCACGAGCTCTTCCAGTCGTTCATCCACGGCTACAAGATCGAGTTTTCCTTCCATGAGATCCGCTCGCGCGGCGCCCTGCTCAAGACCAGCGGCGGCAAGGCCCCGGGCCACCTCCCGCTCAAGCGGGCGCTGACCCGCGTCGAGGACATCCTCATCGGTGCCGCCGGCCGCCAGCTCCGCCCGATCGAGGTCTACGACATCTGCATGCACGTGGCCCAGTCGGTGCTCTCCGGTGGTATCCGACGCTCGGCGACGATTTGCCTCTTCAGCCCCGAGGACGAGGAAATGATGGCCGCGAAGACCGGCGACTGGTTCCGCACCCATCCGCAGCGCTCCGCCTCGAACAACTCCGCGGTGCTCGTGCGCGACCAGACGCCGCGCGATGTCTACCAGCGCCTCTTCGAGTGCCAGAAGCAGTTCGGCGAGCCGGGCTTCTACTTCGTCAACGGCTCCGATCCGGACGTGCTCCCGAACCCCTGTGTCGAGATCGCGCTCAACCCGCGCCTGGTCGTGACCTCGCGCGAGATCGAGAAACTGCGTGGCTACGGCTACACCGGGCACCTCGAGGAAGGCATGGAGTTGTGGGGTTGGCAGATGTGCAATCTCTCCACGGTCTCCGGTGCCGCCGCGGACACGCCGGAGCAGTTCTTCGCCCTCGCCCGGGCCGCCGCCCTGATCGGCACCGTGCAGGCGACCTATTCCGACATCCCGTATCTCGGGCCGGTGACCCGCGTGATCAACGAGCGCGAGGCCCTCATCGGCGTGTCGATCTGCGGCGTACTCGACAACCCGGAGATCCTGCTCGATCCGGCGACGCTGCGCCGGGGCGCGGAGGTCGTGAAGGCGGTCAACGCCGCCGGGGCTGCGGCGCTCGGCATCAGCCGTGCGGCCCGCACGACCTGCGTGAAACCCGAGGGCACCTCGTCGCTCGTGCTCAACGCCGGCTCGGGCATCCATCCCCACCACGCCCGCCGCTATTTCCGACGCGTACAGGCGAGCAGCGGCGATCCGATCTATCGCTGGTTCAAGAAGCACAACCCGCACATGACCGAAAAGTCGGTGTACAACGAGGGCACCGAGGTCATCACCTTCCCGGTCGAGGCCCCGCCGCATGCGTTGCTCAAGGATGACGTGCCCGCGCTCCGGCTCCTCGAATACGTCCGCCTCGTCCAGGAAAACTGGGTGCAGGGCGGCCGGGCGGTCACCACCTACACCGACGCCCACCACAACGTCTCCAACACCATCACGGTGGGGGCGGAGGAATGGGCGGCCGTGGCCGACTTCATCTGGGAGAACCAGCATGCGTTCACCGGAGTCGCGCTGCTCGGCGCCACCGGCGACAAGGATTACCGCCAGGCGCCGCGCGAGGCCGTGGCCAACCGCGAGGACATCCGCAAGTGGAACAGCCTCCACTATACCGCGCTCGACTACGCGAAAGTGCCGGAGAAGGAGGACCACACCGCCGGACACGAGGCCCGGGGTGCGGCGACCGCCTGCGCCGGCGGCGCCTGCGAACTCGCGCTTTGAGCGGGCGCCCTGCGCCCCCCCTCCGAACCAGCCCGTAGCAGACCCATCCCCACACGAAGGGCGGACGCCGCAAGGTGTCCGCCCTTTCGCGTGTGCGGTGGCGCGCGGCGCCGGCACGCCGGCTCAGCCGTAGTCCTTCAGTCGAGGGACGAGGGACGAGCGTCGAGGGCCGGAGTTTCGGAGGCAGATCGAGAGCCCCCTCGGGCAATCGCCTTGTGCACACTTGGATTGGCGCTCGCCACTCGACGCTCGTTTCTCGTCTGCATCATCACGGCTCAGCCGGCCGGTTTGAGTCCAGCGGCGAGCAGCGTTTCAAAGTGCGGCGGTTCCGTCTCGCGGCTCACGGTGGAGACGTCGACCTGGTTGAATCCGGCCTTCTTCAGGAAGGCGTGGAGTGCGCTCTCCTTGAAGCCGAGCCAGCGGTCGGCGTAGAGCTCGTGGGCCTTTTCAAACGCGTGGGCCTTCAGGTCGAGGACGATGACCTGGCCGCCGGGCTTGAGGATGCGATACGCCTCGTCCACCGCCTTCTGCGGATGGGCGGCATGGTGCAGGGCCTGGCTCAGGATGGCGAGATCGACGCAGGCGTCCGGCAGGGGCACCGACTCGATGTCGCCGAGCAGGTAGCTCAGGTTCTCCAGATTGTTCTTACGCGCGAGCTCGGTGCCGACCTCGACCATCTTGGGCGAGTTGTCGACGCACCACACCTTGGCGGCGTGGCGGGCGAGCAGCTGGGAGACGAGGCCTTCGCCTGCGCCGAGGTCGGCGATGCAGATGGCGGGCACGAGGCGTAGGGCAAGGTGACCGATCGCCTCCCACGAGCGGCCCGGGCAGTAGTTTTTTCCGAGGCGGCCGGCGACCAGGTTGAAGTATTCCTCGGACTGGCGGCGGCGGCGGGTGAGGATTCGTTCGAGGTTTGCGCGGTCCTCGGCGGATTCGGGCTGGTCCTCGATCGCGGCGGCGGCGGTGTTGATCAGTGTCGTCTGCTTCGGGTCGAGGCCGGGGCGAAGCGAGTAGTAGGCACGTTTCCCATCGCGCCGATCGACGACGAGCCCGGCTTGGCGCAGGAGCGAGAGCTGGGAGGAGATGCGCGACTGGGCCATGTCGAGGATCTCCTGGATTTCCGCGACCGAGAGCTCCTCGTGCAGGAGCAGGGCGAGCAGGCGCAGGCGGGTGGGGTCGGCGAGGATTTTCAGAGTGTCCCAGGGGGATTTCATCGCCCGGGGAGCTTGGCATGAAGCGGCGCGGAATTGCACGACCGAATCCGGGGCGATGATGCGTTGCCTCGGGCGGGCGTGCGTATTCGCCGGGCCGGGTGCGCAAGTTTTTGTTTATTTCTCGGTCGTAGTCCCAGAACCTTTCCTGTCCGCGCGCGAACTGCATCCTGTTGTCGCCGCATTTCATCATCATCGCGGAATTCTCGAAACCCGAAACCCTCCCACGAATGAACCCCCGAACGAATCTCGTTGTTGGATTGATCATCGGCACGCTGCTTGTCGCCGGATGCAGCACGCCGGCCAGCGTCACGCCCAAACCTGTGCCCGCGCCGGCGGCGCCGGTCGCCCCCGCGGCGCCGGCTGAGCCGGAAGCGCCGATCGAGCCGCCGCCCATGGCGGAGGAGGCGAAGGCGGTTGTCGAGAGGCTGACCGAGCCGACGGTGGGCGGGCTTCAGCATGAAGTGTCGGAGGCGACCGGCTTCCCCCAGGCGCTGCAGTCGTTGCAAGAGGGGATGCAGGCTCCGCGGGTCGATGCGCCCCAGAACTACCGTTCCCAGCCGCCCGCTCGTGGTCTGACCGCCGATGGGGCGTCGGCCGAGCTCGTCGATCGGGATTGGACCGGCATCGTGCTTGTACCGGTGAACGCGAGTTTCTCGAAGGCCTACACGTCGAAGGTGGCGTTGACCTCCACCGAGGCGCACCCGCTCACCGACGGTCGGGTTCGGGTCTGGTCGCGTGTTCGTAATCGCCAAGCGATGACCATCCAAGTCGAGGTGGCCTGCACCTTCGGCATGAAGGCCCAGCTGGGGCAGACGGTGCCGCGTTTCTATTCGCTGCAAATTCCGGCCGGCGACTACCGCGACGTGTTCTTCGTCTCCCCTGCCGGCGACCTGCTCAACTACACGTTGTTGGTTCGCTCGAACTGACGCTTCGCAAGCGCCCCACAAATCCGATGCCGGGCCGTCACCTCGCGGTGGCGGCCTTCATTTTCAGAAGGAGGCGAGCAATTTCTGGAGGTCGACGTTTTCGAGGACCATGCGTTTGATGATCGGGATCTTATCGTCGTCGCCGGGCTGGGTCTTGATCGTCATGCCGTTGATCTTCGAGGCGACGTCGTAGGCGTCGGAGTCGACCGCGACGACGGGGATCGGGGTTTTCGCGAGAAGCTCGAGCAGGCGCGGGTGGGGCAAGGTGTCGCCGGTGAGCACGATGCCGGAGATGACTTTGCGGCCGGAAAGGCCGGCGGTGGAGATCGTCGCAAACAGCAGGTCGTCGCGGTCGCCGGGAGTGACGAGCAGTGCGCCGGGTTTGAGGGCGTCGATCACGCCCTTGGCGGTCATGGCTCCGATCACGAAATTGTGGATGCGCTCGTGCGAGCCGGTGGCCCGGCCGTTGAGCCAGCGCCCGCCCAGTTCCTCGACGATCTGGGCGAGGTTGGGTGAGGCGAGGGCCTTCTGGATCGGGAGCACGCCGAGCAGGGGCACGCCGAGCCGGGCCAGGCCGCGGCCGGCGTAGTCGGCGATGAAGCCGAGCTTGTCGGGTTCGACCTTGTTGACGATCGCGCCCACCACCTCGACGCCTTCGCGGTCGAACAGTGCCTTGTTCATCGCGATCTCGTCGACCGGCCGGCCGATGCCGCCGGAGGAAACCAGAATGACCTTGGCGTCGAGGATGCCGGCGACCTTGGCGTTGGAGAGGTCGAAGACTGATCCGACGCCGGCGTGGCCGGTGCCTTCGATGAGGGTGAAGTCCTTCTCCCACGATACGCGGTCGAAGGCGCGGCAGATCCGGTCGACGAGCACGGGGAGTGTGCCTTCGGGGTCGGTGAGGTAGCGGCGGGTGAACTTTCCGTCGACCGTAACCGGGCTCATGCTCTCGATGGGGACCTTGACGTGATAGATCGTGTCGAGGAGCACGGAGTCCTCGTCGATCTTGTGGCCCTCGACTTCGACGAATCGTTGCCCGACCGGTTTGATGAAGCCGAGCCGGGGATAGAGCGTCTGCAGGGCGGCGAAGAGGCCCAGACAAGTCGTGGTCTTGCCCTCGTTCATCCGGGTGCCGGCGACGAAGATGCGTTTGGTGGTGTTGTTGGTCGGCTTTGCGAGCAGGCCGGCGGGGGCTTCCTGGAATCCGTCGGAGAAATCGGGGCTGGTCATGGTGGGGTCAATCGGTGCCGTAGAGGAGGTTCCGGCTGATCGCCTGCACGCCCACGATGGCGGCGGCGCCGAAGACATCGTGGGCGCTGGAGCCGCGGCTGATCTCGGCGGCGGGGCGGGCGAGCCCGGTGATGATCTGGCCGAAGGTGTTGGCGCCGGCGAGCACCTGGACGAGTTTGAAGGCGATGTTGCCGGAGTTGAGGTCGGGGAAGATCAGGACGTTGGCGCGGCCCCCGACTCCGCCCGCAATCCCCTTGGCGGCGGCCGTCCGTGGATCGAGCGCGGCGTCGACTTGGATCTCGCCGTCGATCTCGAGGGCGAAGGTCTGCGCGGGAATCTTGGCGCGGGCCAGTTCGGTGGCGATCCGCATCTTGGCGACGGACGGGTGGTTCGAGTCGCTGTGGCTGGCGAAGCTGAGGAGCGCGACGCGCGGGATCTCGTTGGTGAGGTGGTGGGCGATGCGGGCGGCGGTGATCGCGATGTCGGCGAGTTGTTCGGCCGTCGGGTCCGGGATGACGCCGCAGTCACCGAGGAAGAGGGAGCCGTCGAAGCCGACCTTGTTCTCGTCGAAGTCGAGCACCATGACGGAGGAGGCTGTATTTACTCCTTCCTGCTTCGGAACGATCTGGAAGAGCGGGCGCAGGGCGCTCGAAGCGGAGACGGTCGCGCCGCCGATTAGGGCGTCGGCCTGTGCAGTCGCGAGCATCATGGTGGCGAAGTAGCCGGCATCGGTCATGAGCATCCGGGCCTCGGCCAAGGTCACGCCACGGCATTTGCGAAGCTCGTGGAAACGGCCGACGAAGTCCTCGAGGTCGGCGGCGCGGGCGGGGTCGATGATCCGAATGCCCTGGAGCGAGACGTCGAGGCGAGCGGCGGCATCCTTGATGATGCCGCGTTCGCCGAGCAGGATCGGTGCACCCATGCGGCGGGTGACGATCTGGCGGGCGGCTTGGAGGACGCGCGGGTCGGAGCCTTCCGGAAACACGAAACGTTTCGGATGGCGCTGGAGCTTTTCGACGAGCCGGGGAACGATCGGCATGGGTAGTGGTTGAGGCCGCAGCGTGGTACCGGCCCCGGTCGGGGTCAACTTTCCCCGGGAGCATCCGACGGGTGCAAAAAAAACGCCCGCCCTGGTGGGCGGGCGGGTGGTGAAAGCGGGCAGGTGCCTACTGGAGCACAACGGCGTCGCCGCGTTCGGGCAGATCGCCGCTGACGAGCTTGCAGTATGAGATCTTCTCGCGTGGTCCGGTGACCTCGATCATGCCGAGCGTCTCTCCCTCGCTGGTGCCGAGGATCTCGCCGGTGTCGGGGTCGGTGAGGGTTTCGCCCTTGCGGCGGATGGCGAAGGTCTGGCCGGAACGGATGCCGAAGTTTTCGCCGAGGTTGATGACGATGTTCTCCTCGGAGACGAGCACGACGTTTCCTTCGATCGGATAGGCTTCCATCTTCGAGGCGATGAACTTGACGGCCTGGTTGATGCAGTCCTGCGCGGCCTGGCCCATGGGGGTTTTGGCGAAGGTGCCGACGTCGCCGCCCCAGCCGTGGCCGGTGTAGCCGAGGTCGAGGGATGAGGCGCCGGCCACGCCGCGGATACGCTCGCTGGCGACGACCTCGCTGGTCGTGGTGTCGACGAGTTTGACCATCAGCACGATGCTGGACTTGGTGGCGGAGCCTCCGATTTTGAAGCCCTTGATGTTGATCTTGCCGCCGTCGCCGGAGGTGTTGCTCGAGGCTTCGGTGATCAGCGCAGTGGCGATGTAGCGGGCGCTGCGGACCTTGCCGGTCTGGGCGACGCCGGTCGCCTTCGAGGCGCGTTTGCTCTTCTGGAGATCCTGCTCGTTGAGGACGGCGTCGAGATTGCCGCGTTCGACGATGACGAAACGATTGGTGGCGAAGAGGGCCGATTCGAGCATGGCGCGCATGTTGGCGGCGCCGTCGTCGCCGAAGTTGCAGCCGTTCGAGACCTCGAAGTCGACGACGCCGAGCGGGTGTTTGATGCCCTTGTAGCTTCCCATCTGGCTACCGGTGGTGTCGTCCTTGGTGCGGGTTTTGGTGCTGGGCCCCAGGAGGGCGGTGCCGACATCGGCCTGGGCGACGAGCGCGAAGGTGGCGATGGAGAGTAGGGCGGCGAAGGTATGTCGTTTCATAGGCAGGATATCCAAGTTTGGGTGCTTGCGGGTGGATACGCTTGGGGCGGGTGGGAGGCAAGCCGTTAGGCGGGGGCGGAGGGGCCCTGCCGGGGCGATCCAGAGGGGGAACGTGTAGGGCGAGGAGAAACACGGAGCGAGTCTGGAATGGGGCGTCGGTTCCGGGGGAGGACCGCCCGGGCCTCCGCATGGGTAATCCTCTTGCTCCCGGCGAGGCGGCACGGGATGAACTTGGCCGTCCCCATGTCGAAGAATCTCGAACGAATCGGATTGGTTGCCGGCGCGACGATGGCCTCCCGCGTCCTCGGTCTGGTGCGCGACATGCTCACGGCGGCGGCGTTCGGCACCACGGCGTTGGCGAGCGCCTTCTATACGGCCTTCACCTTGCCCAACCTGTTCCGGCGCCTGTTGGGCGAAGGGGCGTTGACGGCGGCCTTCATCCCCACGCTCAACGAGGAGCTGGCCCGGCGGGAGAGGGCGGGGGCGTTCGTCCTGGTGAGCCAAGTCGCGAGCTGGCTGCTGGCCGCGACGCTGGTGGTGGTGGCCGGCGGCATGGCCGTGTTCGGTTTCTCGTGGTGGGAGCCGTGGGCGGCGGATTTCGGCGCCTCCGCCGCAACGATCGCGCGTTGGCGGCTGGGGGCGGAGCTGGCTGTATGGCTTTTCCCCTACGTGGTGTTTGTCTGCCTGGCCGCGGCGTTCAGTGCCGCGTTGCAGACGCTCGAACGGTTTCTGGAGCCGGCGTTGTCGCCCATCTGGCTCAATCTGGCGATGATCACCGCGCTGGTGGGCGGCACCTGGGGGGGATGGGTGGCGGGAGACGAGGCGCGGATCCGGCTGCTCTGCGGTGGGGTGTTGGTCGGGGGATTTTTCCAGATGGCGGTGCCGGCGGTCGCCTTGATGCGGGCTGGTTGGCGTCCGCGGCTCGATCTGCGGCGGAGCGAACAGATGCGGGCCATCCTGGCATTGATGGCGCCGACGTTCGTGGGATCGGCGGTGTACCTGATCAACATGGCGCTGCTGCGCCTGATCGGCTTGTCGCTCAACGATGCGGCGGTCTCGTTGCTCAACCTGGCGAGCCGTTTGATGGAGTTGCCGATCGGGGTGTTCGCAGTCGCGGTGTCGACGGTGGTGTTCCCGCTGATTTCGCGCCATGCGGCCCGGGGGGATTCGACGGCCTTCGCCGCGTCCTATCGGCGGGGCATGCGTCTGATTTTTGCCGTGAACATCCCGGCTGCGGCCGGCCTGGTTCTTTTGTCGGAGCCGATCATCCGGCTGCTTTTCCAGCGTGGGGCATTCGGGGCGTCCGACACCGGTGCGATGGTTCCGGTATTGGCGGTGTTCGCCGCGGGCTTGCCGGTTTTTTCGTTCGTCAACTTGGTGCTGCGTGCATTCTACGCGCGCAAAGACACGCGCACTCCGGTGCGGGCGGCGGTGTTGAGTTTTGTCGTGAATCTCGGGCTCGGCCTGGCGCTGATGGGGCCGCTGTCCACGGTGGGGCTGGCGTTGGCGAGCAACGTCGCCGTGTTGGTGCAGGCGTGGTTTTTGCAGGCGCGGTTGGCGCGGCAGGACGACTCGCTTGCCTTTCGTCACCTTTGGCGGGATCTCCTGAAGATCGGCGCGGGAGTGCTGGTGATGGCGGTGGTCGTCCGGGGTGCGGATGCGGCGGTCTCCGCCTGTGTACCGGTGTCGCGAGCCGGCGACATCGTGGTTTTGGCCGCCGCGATTCCACTGGGCGCGGCGGTGTATGGTGCCGTGCTCTGGTGGCTGCGCGTCGAGGGGCGTGATGAGCTGGCCTCGTTGGCGCGAAAGATTCCCGCTCGGCTCGGCTTGCTCCGCCGCGGGTGATCGTCGGTTCCGACCCCTGAAAAAAATGTGCCCCCCGGGGCGCTAAGCGCTCGCCGGGGGGCAGGCGGGTGGATGGGAGAGCTTTAAGTTGGTTAGGCTTTCTGGACTTTGCCAGCTTTAATTACCTTAACCGACACCAAAACCCGCTTCACGGACCCCTCGGGGGTGCGGATGCGGATCTTCTGGAGGTTGGGCTTGAACCAGCGCTTGGTCTTCTTGGTGACGTGCGTGCCAATGCCGCCGCTCTTCTTGGACTGGCCCTTGCGGTGAATGATGCTGCCCCGGGTGGGACGCTTGCCGGTGATCGCGCAGATTCGAGACATGTTGAAATTGGTTAAGGGGCCCAGAGCATAGAGCCGCCGGTGGTGTGGCAAGTGCTTTTTTTGGGAAGACCGGTGTTCGACCTTTGTCGACGGTCGGGGGGGGCACGGGAGATGGTTCGGCAGCCGAACCAAAGATTGGATTTGCTACCCGGGTGGCCGGCCTTGTTTTTCATGGTTCATGTCCGACTCCAATTCCAGCCCCGAGCCTGTCGCTCCGGGCCTGAGCCCCGCCGATGAAGCCGTCTTGCGCGATGCGTTGAAGCGTTGTTCGCCGGCGACGCTGGATGCAGCACTCGCCTATCGCCGGACCGGTGATGTGGTGTTGATCCCGGCGGTGGTATTGGGAATCATCGAGCGTTTCGTCGATCCCGAGCATCGACCGCGGCTCAAGTCGGGCCAGACCGATCTTCGCGTGGTCGAGGATCTTGGTGTCGATTCGCTCACGATGATGGAGGTCGTGATGCTGGTGGAGGAGAGCCTGAAGGTCGCGATCAAGAACGAGGAGCTGCGCGATCTGCGCACGATCGCCGACATCAACACGTTCATCGAGGGCCGTGTGCTGGGCCGGGGCGGGAAGGTTGTTTCCCGCCATCTCCCGCCCGAGGCCATCCTCGAGGTGATGCCGATGCAGCCGCCGTTTCTGTTCGTTCAGGATGCGGCGCTGGCGGAGGGGGAGGCGTCCGGTCGGTATCAGGTTTCCGGTGCCGAGTTTTTCCTGCAGGGCCACTTCAAGGGCAACCCTGTGCTGCCCGCCTCGATCATGCTGGAGGCGCTGGGCCAGCTGGCTGTTCTTTTTCTGCTCGAAGGGAGATCGCCCGAGCTGGAACAGGCGGTCGATCCCGCGGCGGTGTTCTTCACCGGGTGCGAGGGCGTGCGTTGCCATCGCGTGGTGAAGCCGGGCGAGACGCTGGTGCTGACGGTCCGCCCGAAGCGCATCAAAGCGCCGTTGGCGACCTTCGAGGGGTCGGTGAAAGTCGACGGGGAGAAGGCGGCGTTTGCCGAGGAGATCACCCTGACTTTCGGCTTTCTTCCGGGGGCGGTCTTGGCGGACTCGACCAAAGGATAGGTTTCCGCTTTTGCGGCTACGGGGTCCCAATCCGCTGTTGCCAACTGGTGGGCGGCTTTCGAGTCTCGCCCCTTCGTCGGGCTGGCGGCGTGCCCCCCGGCGTTTTCAAACTTCACCACATGCGGAAAGTCTACATCACGGGCCTCGGGTTCATCACGAGCATCGGCAACGACAAGGCTTCAGTCGCGGCCAGTCTGCGCGAATTGCACCACGGCTTCGAGTTGTACCCGCCGTTCCAGCGCCCGGATGTGCCCGTGAAGGTGATGGGCACGGTCAAGGGCTTCGACGTCGCATCGGTCGAACCGGAGGACTGGACCTTTCCTGCCGCCTATTCGATCCGCCGAGAGCTGTTGCGGAGCATGGCGCCGCACGGGTTGTACGCGCATTGCGCGACGGTCCAGGCTGTCGCCGATGCCGGCCTGACGGAGAAGGAGCTGCAGGATGGCGACACCGGGCTCTACTGCGCCTCGGCCGGCTCCCCGATGGTGCTCACGCACTACGTGCGTCGGATGCACGAGCTCGGGGTGATGCGTTGTTCGCCGGTCAGTGTGGTGTCCTCGATCTCGGGCACGTTGAATTTCAACCTTGTTGCGGCCTTCAAAATCCGGGGGCACTCGTGCGGCTTCTCCTCGGCGTGCGCGTCGACCGGGCACGCGCTCGGTTTCGCCTTCGACGACATCGCGACGGGGCGGCAGGAGCGCATGATCGTGGTGGGCGCGGAGGATGGGAATATGGATGCGATCCTGCCGTTTGCCACGATGCGGGCCCTTTCGGTGGAGAAGGACCCGGCGAAGGCGTCGCGTCCGTTCGATGCCGATCGTGATGGTTTCGTCGGCACGGGCGGGGCGGCGGTGCTCGTGCTCGAGAGCGAGGAGTCGGTGGCGGCGCGGGGAGCCAGACCGTACGCGGAACTCGCCGGTTGGGGCCAGGCTTCCGATGGTCACAATGTGGCGATCTCCCACCCCGAGGGCGTTGGTTTGGCGGAAGCGATGCGGCGGGCGCTGCGTGCCACCGGGCTCGTGCCGGAGGCGGTCGGGTACATCAACGCCCATGCGACTTCCACGCCGATCGGGGACGCTTCCGAGGTGAAGGCGCTGCGCACGGTCTTCGGCGCGGATCTTGCGCGCGTTCCCGTGAGCAGCACCAAGGGGCTGACCGGTCACGGCTTGTCGATGGCGACGGCGTTGGAAACCGGCTTCTGCGCCTTGGCCATCCGCGAAGGGTTCATCCCGGGCTGCGCCGGCCTGCAGACCGTGGATCCGAAATTCTCCGACTTGAACCTCCCGCGGGAGACGCGCCCCGGGGCTCCCCGCGTGGTGTTGAACAACGCGAGCGGTTTCGGTGGGGCGAACGTGAGCTTGGTTCTTCGTTCGCTTGGAACCTGATCGGTGCTGCGAGACTCCCGGCGTGTTTTCTTCTGGCGCCCTCGTTTGCGATGCCTCCTTTCCCACTGTCCCGACACTTCCGCACCGCCCTTGTAACTGGGGCCGGCTCGGGGATCGGCGGGGCGATCGCGGCGATGCTCGCGGCCGAGGGCGTGGCCGTTTTCGGCACCGCCCGTCGTCCGGAGACCCTGCCGGTGCGCGATCGGGTCTCGCTGGTCCGGTTCGATCTGGCCGATGGACCGGCGGGAGCCGCCGAGCTGGTGGCGAGGGTCGAACGCGAGAGCGGGGGGCTCGACCTGGTGGTTCATAATGCTGGATACGGAGTCTTCGGTGGACTGCTCGATCGGCCGCTGGACGGGTGGCGGCGGCAGATCGACGACATGTTGGGGACCTCGGTGGCCTTGAACCGTGCGGCGCTCGCGGCGATGCTGCCCCGGCGGAGCGGGACGCTCGTCAACATCACCTCGATGGCCGTGGAGTTTCCGATTCCGTTCATGGCGGGCTACAACGTCGTGAAGGCCGGTCTCGCCGCGTTGACCGAAAGCTTGATGTTGGAGTTTCCTGCTGCGGGAATCCGCATCATCGATTTCCGTCCCGGCGACTACCGCACGGGTTTCAACTCGTCCATGTTCACAACCCCCTTCGACCAACTGTCGGCCGGCCAGCAACAGGTTGCCCGGCGGCTGGATGCCACCCTGGCGGCCGCTCCGAGACCGGAGCGCGCCGCACGAGACCTGCGGCGCGCGTTGCGGCGCGGCCGATCCGGAGTCGTGCGGTCGGGATCCTTCTTCCAGACCGTGCTTGCCCCGTTGGGGGTGCGCCTGATGCCGCTCGCCTGGCGCCGCGCGGCGATGGCCCGGTACTTCGGAGTCCGCTGACGTGAGCCAAGTACGCATCCTCGTTCTCACCTCGAGCACCGGCGGAGGCCACGACGCGCGCGCACAGGCGTTCGCCGAGTGGGCGTTCGAGCTGTACAAACATCGGGTCGACGTGCGCATCGAGCAGCTGCTCGAGAAGTCGTCGGTCGTGGGCCGTTGGGGGGTGGACTTCTACAACTGGGTCCAGCGGAAGGCCCCGTGGTTGCATCATCCCTACTACATGCTGGTCGAGGGGCTGAGCATCATCAACCGGGACAACATCAGCTTCGGGAAACGCTACTACCGCGAACTGCTCCGCGACTACCGCCCGCATCTCGTCTTCAGCGTGCACGACTGCCTCAATCGGGGCTACTTCGAGGTCGCTCGCGCCGAGCTCGGGGCCGACAACGTGCGGTGCGTCACCTACTGCGGCGAGTTCTCGGGGGGGTACGGCTACAGCCGGAACTGGGTCGACCGGACGGTCGACCTCTATTTCTCTCGTACCCCGACCGCCCGGGACTACGCGGTGAAGCTCGGGCTTCCCGCGGAGCGGGCGAAGGTCCGCGGGCACCTCATGCGGCCGCGCTCGAGCCACGATGTCTTCGATGCCGACCGCCGTCGACGGTTCCTGACGGAGCAGCTGGGCCTGCGCGACGACCGCTTCACGGTGTTGCTCGGCACGGGCGGCAACGGCGCCAACCAGCACATGGAGCTGCTTCCGGTGCTCGCCGAGTTCGCGGACCGGGTGCAGGCGATCGTGGTTTGCGGGCGGAACGCGCGCACGTATTCGGAGGCGGTCCACTGGCGGGCGCAGCATCCCGAATTCTCGTGTTTCATAGATGGTTACACCGACGAGATGCATCGTCTGCTGCAGGTCAGCGACGCGATTGTCACGCGGGGCGGGACCACGACCTGCGCGAAGGCGCTCAATTTCCGCTGCCCGATCATCTTCAACGGCTACGGCAGCATCATGCCGCAGGAGAGCCTGACGGTGAAGTTCTTCGAGCGGGGCGCGGCGTGCCCGATCATCGACTCGGTGCAGAGTTTCCGCGCCGTGATGGAATCCTGGATCAACGAGCCGGGCGCCTTCGCCGAGGCGAAGGCTCGCTTCGAGGCGATCCGCTACGAGGAGGATCCGCCGGTGCTCATCCACGAGATCGTCGGGCTCGGCTACGATGCGGCCGGGCTCCCGCGACCGTTCCCCGTCTAGTTCCCCCATGCCGATGCCGGAACCGTCTTCAGCCAAGCCGGAGGGGGAGATCGTCCTGCTTTTCACCCGCTTTCCGTATCCGACGGAAACCTTCCTTCAACGGGAGGTGACGGCGCTGCGGGCGAAGGGCGTGCGCCTGCGCCTGGTTTCCCTCTGGGGCGGGGCGCGGGAGTTCGACGGCATGCCCGTGGAGCAGTTCAACCGCTGGCGCCTGTTCACCGTCCTCTGGCGCCTGCCCCTCGAGACCTGGCGCACGCGCGGTGGTTTCTTCGCGGACATGATGCGCGCGATGGTGCTGCGGCCGCCGCCGGGCTGGTTCAACTTCTGGGAGAATCTGCTCGGGGCGGGCTACGGCGTGGTCGAGGCGCAACGGTTCCGTCGGGAACGGCCGCGGCACGTGCACGCGGTCTGGGCCTCGGCGCCGACGGGCGCGGCCTGGTCGGTGTGGCGGCTGACGGGGATTCCCTTCAGCATGGCGGCGCACGCGTACGATATCTATGAACACGGCGGCGACTGGCTGCTGCGCGAGAAGATCGCCCTGGCGCGCTTCGTCCGGACCTCGACCGAGATGGCGGCGGCCACGCTGCGCGAACGGGCGGTGCCGGACTCCAAGCTCGTGGTGATCCGTCGCGGCCTCGATGTGCTGCCCCCGTACAAGCCGTTGCGCCCCGATCGGCGCGTCCTTCGGGTCGTCTGTGTGGCGCGGTTGGTGGAGAAGAAAGGACTGCTGCGGCAGCTCGAGCTCTATGCGGCGGCCCGCGATGCCGGACTGCAGATCGAGGCGCGACTCTACGGCGACGGACCGCTGTATCCGCGGTTGGCCGCGCAGATCCATGCGCTGCGTCTGGGGGCGACCGTGGAGCTGATGGGGCATCGCCCGATCGAGGAGATTTTTGCGGCGTTGGCGTGGGCCGATGTGCTCGTCCACACCGGAGTGGTCGCCCGCAATGGCGACCGTGACGGGCTGCCGAACGTGATTCCGGAGGCGATGGCCGCGGGCACGTTGGTCGTGACGTCGCCGGCGGCGGCCACGACCGAGGCGATCGCGCATGAACATACCGGGCTGGTGGCCGCGGTCGACGACGACGCCTCGTGGCTCGATGCTTGGCGCCGGCTCTCGACCGACGATGCGCTTTGCGAACGGCTGCGCGGCGCCGCGAGGGAGTGGGTGGTCGGGAATTTCGATGTGCACCGCAATGCGTCGCGGCTGCTCGCGCGGATCCGGGACGAAACGTGATCTACTTCGACACCACGAAAGCCGCCCGTTCGGGCCACCACTCGGGTATCCAGCGTGTGGGTGCGCGATTGCGCGCGGAGCTGGGCGCGCTGTCGGGGGATGGTCTCCGGGCGGTGCGCTGGGACGGGCGGGCGCGCCGCTGGCAGACGGCCGACGGTGCGGCGGTGGCGCCCGGCCCGGAGGACTGGTTGTTCACGCCCGAGCTCTTCAGCGAGGGGGAGCGCCCCGGCTTCGGCGCGTGGCTCGCCGCGCCCGGCTGCCGCACGGCCGTCGTCTACTACGATGCGATCCCGATGAAGTTCCCGCAGACGACGTGGCCGCAGAGCGTCGCACGGCATCCCGGATACATGAAGCTGCTGGCGGCGTTCGACCGGGTGCTGGCGATTTCCGAAACGAGTCGCGCGGAGCTCCTGGCGTATTGGGCATGGGGCCGGATGGTGCCGCGTGGCGAGGTGGTGGCATTCCCTCTCGGTGCCGACGGCGCCGGCCGCCCGCGGACGCGCCACCGGGAACGCCCCTCCGGCGTGCCGGCCTTGTTGATGGTCGGCATCCTCGAGCCGCGGAAGAACCAGGCGCTGCTGCTCGACGCGGCGGAGCGCCTGTGGGCCGAGGGACTCGAGTTTTCGGTGCATCTGGTCGGCCGCGTGAATCCGCATTTTGGAGGCGCGATCGAGCGCCGGGTGCGCGAACTGGTGCGGAGGCAGCCGCGTTTGCGCCACCACGGGCCGTTGGCGGACGGGGCGGTGGCGGTGCTGGCCGAGCACTGTGTCGCCGGGGTTTTTCCCTCGCGGGCGGAGGGGAACGGGCTGCCGGTGATCGAGGCGCTCTGGGGCGGTCTGCCCTGCGTGTGCAGCGCGATTCCCGCTCTCCTCGAACACGCGGGCGGGGGCGGCTGTGTGACGTTGCCCGGCGAGGACATCGCCGCCTGGACCGACGGCTTGCGGCGGCTGCTGACCGACGAGGCGTGGGTGGGTGAACTCACGCGCGCCGCGCTCGACCGCCCGTTGCCGACCTGGAGGGAATCGGCCGAGGCCGTCGTGTCCGCGCTGAAGTAGGGCGGCGGTGCCGGTGCGCTCGCGGCGGCGGCCTTCAGAGCCGCTTGGCGGCGTAGGCGAAGGCGGCCTCGATCCGGTCGAGGTCGTCGTCGGAGTGGAGCGCGGAAACGGCGGTGCGGATCAGGTCCTTGCCCGGCGGCACGGCGGGCGCGATCGACATGACCGTGAACACGCCTTTTTCCATGAGCAGTTGCCAGAATCGGTAGGCGCGTTCCTTGGAGCCGACGACGATCGGCACGGCCGGAGTCTCGCTGCCCCAGGTGTCGAGGCCGAGCGATTGGAGGAAGGCGACGTAGCGGCGGGTGTTGGCCCAGAGGCGTTCGCGGTGCTGGGGCTCGCGTTGGAGCAGCTCGAGCGACGCTTCGGCGGCGGCGGCCTGGGCGGGGCTGAGCGCGGCGCTGAAGATTGTGTGTTTAGAATGAGTACGAAGGTACTCGATGGACTCGCGCTTGCCCGCGACGAAACCGCCGGTGCTGCCGAGCGATTTCGACAGGCTGCCGACGATGAGGTCGACCTTGTCGCCCAGGCCGAAGTGGTCGGCGGTGCCGCGGCCCTCGCGGCCGAGCACGCCGAAGCCGTGGGCGTCGTCGAGCACGTTGAAAGTTTCGAACTCTTCGGCGACGGAGAGCAGTTCGGGGAGTTTCGCGATGTGCCCCTCCATCGAGTAGACGCCCTCGAGCACGAGGAGGCGGGCCGCGTCGTCGGGCATGGTGCGCGCGACGTCGCGCAGATCGTCGGGGTTGTTGTGGGCGAAGCGCTCGACGGTGGCCATCGAGAGGCGGATACCGTCCCAGAGACAGGAGTGGATGTTCTTGTCGGCGAGAACGACGTCGCCCTTGGCGGCGAAAGCGGCGATGCCCGACATGCAGGAGAGGTAGCCGGCCGCGTGCACGTGGCAGGCCTCCTTGCCGAGGAAGGCGGCGAGTTTTTCCTCGAGGGAATGGTGGTAGGAACGGGAACCGTTGGAGACGCGGGCTCCGGTCGTGCTCGCTCCCCAGCGGGCGAGGGCCTTCTGGCCGGCCTCGATCACCTTCGGGTGGAAGGAGAGTCCGAGGTAATCGTTGCTTGCGAGCATGACCATGTCGCGGCCATCGAGCCGGATACGGGTTCCCTGCTGCTCCTCCATGGCGTGGTAATAAGGGGCGAAGCGGAGCCGGGCCTTCGTGGCGGGATCGTCGGCACAGCGGGCGGCGATCGCGTTGCGGGTGCGGGAGAAGAACGGAAAGGCCATGGGAAACGGGAAAGGAAGGGCGCAGGCATGCACGCTGGCAATGGGAAAGCCGTGGCCGAAAGTCGGGGGGGGGCCGTGGGCCGGAGCTCGTCGCTCCCTGGGGGGGACAGCAGGGCCGAGTCGAGAGACTCGGCCTCGGGAAGGAGCGGCAACCGAAGCGTCGGCTCCTATGCGTGATGATGCTGTCGAGACGCGAGCGTCGAGGGACGAGCGCCAAACCATCGGTGGCGGGCTTCCATCAAGAGTGCTTCGCCCGATCTCCTCTGTGATCGGCCCCTCGACGCTCGTCACTCGGCCGCAAGCTTGGTTCAGGGCAACTCGACGTGCGGGTCGGTGTCGGCATCGTAGTCGACGCCGTCCCAACCGAAGCCGAAGAGTTTGAGGAAGTCGCTGCGGTAGCCGGAGAAGTCGGCGATCTCACAGAGGTTCTCGGTGGTGACCAGTGGCCACAGCCGGCCGACTTCGGCCTGTACCTCGGGGCGCATTTCCCAGTCGTCGATGTGCACTCGGCCCGCTTCGTCGAACTCGAGGCCGTTGCCGCCGTACATCTGGGTGCGATAGAGCCGGTCGATCTGCTCGATGCAGCCTTCGTGCAGGCCGCGCTCCTTCATGATCTTGTAGAGGATCGAGATGTAGAGCGGCACGACGGGGATCGCGGCGCTGGCCTGGGTGACGAGCGCCTTGTTGACGGAGACGAAGGCGCGGCCGTAGCCGTTGACGCGCATCGTGGCGTTGAGGCGCTTGGCGGCAGCATCGAGGTCGTTCTTGGCCATGCCGATGGTGCCGTTTTTGTAGACCGCCCAGGTGACTTCCGGCCCGATGTAGGAGTAGGCCATGGTCGAGGCGCCCGGAGCGATGAGTTTGGCCTCGTCGAGGGTGTTGATCCACATCTCCCAATCATCGCCGCCCATGACGGCGATGGTGTCGGCGATTTCGGTCTCCGTGGCCGGTTCGATGGTGATCTCGCTGACCTCGCCCGTCTCCGTATCCACGGTCTTGTTCGTGTACGGCGCGCCGATCGGCTTGAGGCAGGATCGGTGCACGGCGCCGGTGCGTGGATGAGTGCGCCGGGGCGACGCGAGCGAATAGACGATGAGGTCGACTGGCCCGATGCCGTTCTTCAACGCCTCGATGGTCTGGCGCTTGATGTCGTCGGTAAAAGCGTCGCCGTTGATGCTTTCGGCGTAGAGCCCGGCCTTGTGGGCGGCGGAGTGGAAGGCCGCGGTGTTGTACCAACCGGCGGTCGCGGTACGGTCCTCTTCGGAAGGTCGGTCGAAAAAGACGCCGAAGGTCGCGGCCCCGGAACCGAATGCGGCCGCGACGCGGGAGGCCATGCCGAAGCCCGTCGAGGAGCCGATGACCAACACCTTCTTGGGGCCGTTGGGGATGGGGCCACGCTCGAGCACCGTGTCGATCTGGTGCTGTACGTGAGCGGCACAGCCCTGCGGGTGGGCCGTGATGCAAACAAAACCGCGAGTCTTCGGACGGATGATCATCTTGAAGCCCGCCGAGGTTCGGTCCCCGGGGCGGTCTGGCAAGAGGTAAACTTATCGTTCGGGAAAGGTATTCTTTCCGCACCCGGCGGGCGCTCGCGGGCGGCGGGCGCGCTTATGGCGAGGAAAGTGACGCTAGATCAACAACATCCCGAGCACGCCGAGAACGATGAGGAGGGCGAGGAAGCTCAGGATCTGTTGTTCCTGTTTCGTGACGCGGAAAGGCATGGCGGTTGGAAAACGAAAGGGCCGGCGGCACTTGCGGGATGAATCAATGTCGTTTGAGTGCGCCGCCCTCTCCCTACCCGGAGACGGCAGAACCCTCAACCACCGTTTCACCATGAACACACTCGCTCGTTGTCTCACGCTCGTATTGATCGCGACCGCCTCCCTGTTGCCCGCTTTTGGCCGGCCCGAAGTCGGCCAGGCGGCGCCGGATTTCACCCTCACCGATACCCATGGTGTCGCCCATTCGCTTTCGACCTACCGGGGCAAGGTAGTCGTGCTGGAGTGGATCAACCACGGTTGTCCCTTCGTCGTGAAACACTACTCCTCCGGCAACATGCAGAAGACGCAGCAGGCGGCCGTGGCCGATGGCGCGGTGTGGCTGTCGATTTGCTCTTCGGCACCGGGCAAACAGGGCCACTTCTCGGCGGCGGACTGGAACAAAACCACGGCCGAGAAGGGCGCGATGCCGACGTCGGTCCTGCTCGATGAGGCAGGCAGTGTCGGCCACCTCTACCACGCCACGAATACCCCGCAGATGTTCGTCATCGATGCCGAGGGCAAGGTGGTCTACTCTGGGGCGATCGACAGTGTCCCCTCGGCCAAGCCGGCCGACGTGGCCGGAGCGCAGAACTATGTCTTGGCCGCGTTGGCGGACTTGAAGGCCGGGCGGCCGGTGGCCACGCCGGTCACTCGGCCCTACGGCTGTTCGGTGAAGTACGCGGACTGACGCCGTTGGCGGGCCGCTTTGGTCTCTGCCGGAAAAGCTCAGCGCTTTTTCGGCAGGGCGATTTCCATGCCCTCGGCGGCGGCTTCGATCTCGAGCGAGGACCGGGCCTCGAGGGCGAGAGCCCGGGCCTGTGCGACCAGATGGTCGATCATGTGGTCGTCGTGGGTGGGATCGTGGTGGAAAAGAACCAGTCGCCGGACCTTGGCCGCGATCGCGAGGCGCACGGTTTCGTCGATACAACTGTGGCCCCAGCCGACCCGCCGCTCGTATTCTTCCCGGGTGTACTGCGCGTCGCAGATGAACAGCTCGGCGCCCAAGGCGAACTCCGCCAGAAGCTGGTTCTTGTAGGCGGCGAAATCGATGGTGTTCGCCTCGTCGCCGCCGCCCGCGGCCGCCTTTTGCCGTGCGCCGGCCGGGATGATTTCCGCGTCGGGCATGAAGACGACCCCGCCCCCGGGCGTGCAGAGCCGGTAGGCCAACGTGACTCCGGGGTGGTTGGTGAAAATGCCCTGGACCCGCGTGTGGCCGGCGCGGAACTCCAACTCGTGCAGTTCCCGCACCGTCACCTTGCCCGCGAGCCGGTCCATGCCGATCGGGAAGAAGGTGCTGTCCATCTGGGAAGCGAGCGACTTGAGCAGGCTTTGTTTGGCCCCTTCGTAACCGAGGATGGTGGTCTCCCGGCCCTGGTCGTGGATCGGCCCGAAGAACGGCAGTCCCTGGATGTGGTCCCAGTGCGTGTGGGAGAGCAGGATGTTCACCGAGAGTGGGCGTTCGGAGAACTCCTTCCGCAGGCTCTCGCCCAAGGGACGGATACCCGTGCCTGCGTCCAGAATCAGGATTTCGTTGCCGCAGCGCACCTCGACGCAGCTGGTGTTTCCTCCGTAGCGCACCGTATCCGGGCCGGGGGTGGCGATCGAGCCGCGCACGCCCCAGAACCGTACGATCGTGGTGCCGTCGGTCGGTCGGTCGGGTGCGGCGGCGGCGGGAGACGGGGAGGCCGGAAGACGTGCCGCCACGGGGTCGAGGATCGCGATGATCTCGGCGGGGCTGATCGGTTTGATCAGGTAGTAATCCGCGCCCGCCTCGAATGCGTTTTGCCGGTCGGTCGCGAAGTCGCTGCCGGTGGTGACGATGATGGCGACGTCGCCGAGTTTGTCGCGCCGGGCGCGGATGGCGCGGCAGACGTTGAAGCCGGTGGTGCCCGGCATCAGCAGGTCGCAGACGACCGCGGCCGGGCGGTGGGCGTTGACGAGGGCCAGGCCGGTGTCGCCGTTGTCGGCCTCGAGCACATTCCAGCCATGGGCCTCGAGATGCCGGACGAGCATCTCCCGGATGACCGGCTCGTCGTCGATGACCACGATGGTGTTCATGGGCTGTTGCTGTTGCGCAAGATGTTGGTCCCTCCGCCGAGCTCCACCGGCAGGATGATCTGTAGTGCCGAATTGGAACGGAGATTGGGTTGGCGCGGGAGGGACGCAAGCCTTCGGTGTCGAGTAGCGACGCGCCGACGCGCTTGTGCCGTGAAGGTGCGTGTCAGGCCAGAGATCACAGGAGTTGGCTAAGCAGCGCCCGTGCCGACACGACGCAGGCGCGTGGCTGGCGGAAGCAGTCGACAGGCTCGAATGGTAAATCGAGCACTACCTGAAGCGCGTGGGGCGCCCCGAGCTGGGCCTGAAAGTCGACGAGCGCCGACGAGAGCGTGCGCTCCGAACGCTTCACTTCGATCAGGCACCAGGGTGCGGAGTCGCGGGCGATGAGGAAGTCGACCTCCTTCTTCTGTTTGGTTCGGATGTAGCGGAGTTCGAAGGCGCCCAATCCCAAGTCGGTCCATCCCTCGACGGCCTTCAGTAGATGGCAGGCGACAAAGGTCTCGGCGCGCGCTCCCGCATCGGGGATCCCGGACCAGTCGCGCAGGAACCATTTCGGCTCTTTGCGAAGGGCATTGGCGACGCTCCGGTAGTAGGGACGCACGGTGAAACCGAAGTGCAGTGATTCCAGGAGTTGAACCCATCCCTTGGCGGTGATCGGAGCGACTGCCACCTCTTGGGCGAGGCTGGCGTAGACGAGTTGCTGCCCCGAGCGTTCGGAGAGGATCTGGGCAAGTACGCCGAGTTGGGCGAGGTGCTGTACTTGCGATGCTTCGCGGATGTCTTCCTTGGTCAGTTGTTGCAGGCGCAGGGCTCGCCAGCGCCGGCTGAAGCTCTCGTCGTGCATCGAGAATGGTTCCGGAAACCCTCCGTGATCCCATAGCGCATTCCAGTCGGTCTCACTTATTGGTGCCGGGGACCGGATCGGCTCGGCGGGACGCTCGGTGTTGATACATTCTGCCACGCTGAACGGATGCATGCGGTAGAGGAGATAACGGCCCATCAGGCTGTCTCCGCCGCGGCGATAGGCATCGAGTCGGGAACTCCCGGTGACGATGATGTGGCACCGGTCGGAGTAGCTGTCGAAGAATCCCTTGAGGGTGCTCTTCCATTTGGGGAATTTGTGCAGTTCGTCGAACACCACGACCGGTGGCTCGGCCCGGACTACATCCAACTCGAAGTAGCTCGCGAGCGAAGCGGTACCGCCAAGGACCGTTCGCTGCGCTTCTGTATTGTCCCAATTCAGGTAGGTCGTGCTCCCGAGTCGGCAGGTCGTGGTTTTGCCCACTTGCCGCGGACCGGAAACGAAAGCCATCTGGCGAAAGCACTGCCGATGATGGGCCAGTATCGAGTCGTAAAGCCTGGCTCGGTGCATGGATAGCACAGTATTAATAGTGGCTCATTTTGGTAAATACCAAAATGAGGAGGTGTGGAAAACGGGGCTGCTACACGAAGCGCAACTTGCGCGCGGCGAACAAGACCATGCGCAGGAGCAGTACGCCGTGGCGCCAGCGGCTGATGTTGGTCGAGCCGTACGTGCGGTCGCGGTAGCGGATCGGGATGTCGACGATCTTGAGGTTGAGCTTGTCGGCACCGAAGAGCTGGTCGAAGTCGCCGAAGGGATCGAAGTCGCCGAAGTAGGCGCGGTTGGCCACGATCTTGAGGTAGTGTTCGCGACGCAGAACCTTGGTACCGCAGAGGGTGTCCTTCACGCGCTGCCCGAGCATCCACGAGAACAAGTGCCCGAAACAGTGGTTGGCGATCATGTTGGCGAACTGCATCGCCTGCTTTTCCATCGGGTAGACGAGCCGCGAACCGTTGGCGAATTCGGCGCGCCCCGAGGCGATGGCGTTGTAGAACTTCGGCAGCTCTTCCGGCGGCATCGTCAGGTCCGCGTCGAGAATCATCAGCACGTCGCCTTCCGCCACCGCATAGCCGGCGCGCACAGCGTCGCCTTTGCCCTTGCCCGGCTGCTGGAGGATTTTGATGCGGCGGTCGGGGTAGGCGGCCTTCACCCGCTGGATCTCCTCCCACGTGTTGTCGGTGGAGTTGCCCTCGACGAAGATCAGCTCGGTCCATGCGCCCATCTGCGGCGTGCGCTGGATGGCGGCCTCGATGTTGCCGGCCTCGTTGCGAGCGGGAACAAGGACGGAGACGCTCAACGGTTTCTCAACGGGAACCGGCCGCGGCCGGGCGATCATGAAGATTGAGCAACACGCCCACGGGAAGAGCGGCGCGAGCCAGCGATTGAACAGCGGCGCGATCAGCGGTGTGCGGATCGGCCAGAGCAGACGGGGCTGAATCTTGATGGTTTCCCATCCGGACAAATCGAGTAGCGAAGCCACATCGTGGCGTGACAGCCAAGAGTTCTGCGGCTGCTTGGACTGGAGGCCGAGCCAAGAGGCGACCTTAAAGATCGGGTGCCAGAGATTGTTGTGGAAGTTGACGATGAGGCGGGTCTGCGGTGTCGACACCGTGTGGAGCCGCTCGAGCAGCTGCTCCACATCCGCCGCGAAATTGAGCGTGTCGGAGACGATGATGTAGTCGAAGGTTTGGCCCTGCAAATCGAGCTCTTCGCCGGCTTGCTGGACGAACATTGCGTCGGGCAGCCGTGCGCGGGCCCGTTCCAACTGCTTCTCGGCGATGTCGACGCCGGTCTTGTGCTTGGCGTTGAGGCGGCTGAGCAACTCACCATCGCCGCAGCCGACCTCCAGAACCGATGCTTCAGCAGGGATCAGGAGATTGAAATAGTGGGCCAGCAGGCTTCGGTAGGAGCGGGCAGACGGCGTGAGCGTTCCGGCACTCGTTTCGTAGAATGCCGCAATCGTTTGGAGGTGCTCTCGGGCCAAAGCGGAAGGCGGGGCAGAGTTGATGGGATTCGCCGACATTTCAGAGGGCGGTATCGGAGCCGACTACATGGCCGAAGCCAAGCCCTTGATTTCAGCGCGCCCGAATGCCCCATTTCCAGAGCTGTTCGATCCAGGCGCTCTTTCGTAGATAGCGCTGCAGAGGCTTGCTCTTCAGCAGATCCTCTGGAGTGATGTCGCGACCGAATGTACGGCGCCGGAGCTTGTCGATCTCGGCCTGTCCCTGCGTGGATATCAACGCGCTGGTTTTTTGTTGGGGGTGAACGCGGAAACACGCGAGGAAGTAGGGTAGCCGCACAATCTTTGCCCCTGCCTCTTGGAATCGAAGGAGCAGATCCCAATCCATTGCGAACTGGAACGAGGTATCGATACCCCCCAACTTTGTCCCAGATTCGCCTGCGCCAGAACATGGTCTCCTGCGGCACAAAATCGTTGAGCCGCAGCACCTCCGGATCGTGTTTCGGAAGATACCAACGTGCCATCTCCTTGCCCTCGCGATCCACGACCACCCGATGGCCATACACGACGTCGACCTCCGGATGTTTCGCGAAATACTCCGCCACGAACCGCAGCGCCCCCGGCATGTAGAAATCGTCCGAGTTGATCCACGCCATGAGGTCGGTCGGCTTCCCGGAGGTCTTGGCAAAACCTCTGGCGATGGCATGGCTCTGGCCTCCATCCGGCGCGCTTTCCCATGCTCCGAGTCTTGCGCTCCGCTCTTGGATGAGTTCCACACTGCCATCGGTCGATCCGCCGTCTTGGACGACGTACTGAAGGTTCACGCCGAGTTCGCCGCATACACTGCGCATGCATCGCTCAAGGGCCCATGCCTGCTGGTAGCTTGGGGTGACGATTGAAATCGCCGGAAGCGACGCTCCGTCTTGTCTGATTTTCGGGAAACGTTCCTCAGCAAGGTTGCGTGCCTTCTCGGTAGCATGTGCCGGAAACTGGAAACAGAGCAGGTCTGCCGTGTCCGAGCCGGGTAACCAGCGCGGGATGCGGGGCGGGCGCATATCGACCGCAAGTTCTGCACCGGACGACCAATTGCTGGTCGAATCGCAGAACTCGACGATTAGGCGGTGCTTGCCCGCTGGCAGTATCAAGCGGACTTCCCAGCCCAGATTGGCGTGGCCGGCCTGAGGGAATGCGGCGAACACGTCCGGGCGATGGAAACCGTAGACGCCTTCCGTCCTCGAACCCGTCGAGGACGAAATGCGAACCCCGACCAACCTTGCATCTGAGGAAGAGTATCCCCAGCCTCTCACGATCATTCCAATTCCTCGAATGATCGCAGTCTCGGGGCTTTCGATGTGGATTATGATCCGACTTTTCTGCGTCACGTTTCTAAGGGCGAATGTTGAGACTGAATGCTTCAGCCGGCGGCTGAGGTGCTGGAGTTGCGATGACAGACAAGACTCGACCAACGTACTTGACACATTCGTGTAACAAATCAGCACTTTGATCCTCTGAATGACAACGATCATCGCCTATCTAGACCCTGGTGCCGGGTCGATTCTCCTCCAAGCTGTTGTTGCCGGCGTGCTCGGCGGTGTCTTTGTCATCAAGCTCTTCTGGAAGCGCCTTTGGGGCTTCTTTCGGGGCGGGCAGAAGGACGAGTCTGATACCGAATCCGCGCCTGAGTCCAAGGAGTAGCCTACTGGCCCGCTGATCGCGCGAAGCCGCGGAGCGTCGCGCAATCACAACGAAGTGGCCCGCTTCCCCTTGGCATTTTCCTATGACTGACATTTTGTCGCAGCCAGCGTCCTTTCGAGATCCGGACGGCCACATATTCAGTGAAGGCGGTGTCTTTTACCGCCAAGTCAATTTGAGCTACCGAGCCACGTATGACCGCTTGGTGCAGTCGGGGCTGTTTGCGAAGCTGTGGGCGGAAGGGCTTTTGCTTGAGCACGAGGAAGTCGAGCCGAAGGCCGGATCGGGTGCGTACCGCCTACTGCGGCCCCGGCAGTTGGCGACCGTCACGTATCCCTACGAGTGGTGTTTCAGCCAGTTGAAGGACGCCGCGCTGTTGACGTTGCGGATCCAGCGGTTGGCGATCGGTGCCGGGTTTTCCCTCAAGGATGCCTCGGCTTACAACGTCCAACTACACGAGGGGCGGCCCGTGTTCATCGACACCCTTTCCTTCGAGCCGTTCGTCGAGGGGAAGCCATGGCCAGCCTACCGGCAGTTCTGTCAGCATTTCCTGGCGCCGCTGGCGTTGATGGCGAAGGTCGACGCGCGGCTTGCTCTGTTCTCCCGCGACTTTGTCGACGGTGTGCCGCTCGATCTCTCCAGTCGGCTTCTGCCCACGCGCACGCGGCTGAACCTCGGACTATTGCTGCATGTGCATCTCCATGCGAAGGCGCAGCGGCGCTTTGTGAACCGGGAGAAGAAGGTGGCACCCCGACCAATTTCGAAGCAGGGGTTGCTCGGAATTATTGCCAACCTCGAGTCGACCGTCCGCGGTCTGGAATGGAATCCTTCCGGCACGGAATGGGGCGACTATTACGACATCACCAATTACGCCGCCGAGGCGCGCGACGACAAGGTCCAGGCGGTCGATGCCTTCATCGCAGCGAGCGGAGCGAAATCGGTGTGGGATATGGGGGCCAACGACGGGACATACAGCCGGCTTGCCGTCGCCCGAGGGTTGCCGACCGTCGCTTGGGATATTGATCCGGTGGCGGTGGAGAAGAACTACCGCCGGATGCGGGAGGAGAAGACGAAGCTGCTCATGCCTGCCGTGGTCGACCTGACCAATCCGTCCCCGGCCATCGGCTGGAATCTGGAGGAGCGCATGAGCCTGCTGGATCGCCCCCGCCCGGATCTCGCGCTAGCCCTTGCCCTGATCCATCATCTGGCCATCGGCAACAATCTGCCACTTGGGCATTGTGCGACGTTCTTCGCCCGGATTGCCCCGACCCTTGTCATCGAGTGGGTACCCAAGGAGGATTCGAAGGTTCAGGAGCTTCTCCAGAATCGTGAGGATATTTTCGGCGACTACACTACGGAAGCCTTCGAGCGAGCATTCGGCTGCCATTTTGTGATAGTTGAGAGCCGCAAGATACGCGGCTCGGAGCGCACTCTATACCGTATGGTCAAGCGTTGACCCGTGGGAGACCGGAACAAAATGAGATCACAAACGGGGGCATTGCCCCAGCTCGACCGGTTTGTGGCAGCGGCCTTGTTGCCGTTGTCATTCTTCCTCTTGTTGCCGCTGGCGGTCTATTTCGCCAATCTCTCAAGCGTCGGAATCGCGAAGTCCTCCATCCTGATGCTCGGCGGGGGACTGACCGTGTGCGCAGGGCTCTTGTTATGGGTGGCAGCCTCGCTGCGCTTGGTCGGCCGTTGGGTGGTCATGTTGGCAGAGGCGGTTTCGTTGGCGATCCTCACTGTGATCCTGTTCCCGAACAAAACCGGGGAGGCTGCTGGATTTGGAACGGATCTGGCCGCAGTCGGTAACTGGATCCCAGTCGCGAAGCTGGGCGGCCTTTCGGTCGTTTTCGCTTTCTGGGGGTATTGGAGAGCGCAGCAGATGAGGGGCGCCTGCAGATGGCTATTGCTTGGTCTGTGTGTGCTTGCCGGAGGCGCGATCCTCGGACTTGAGTCGAATGCGGACCGAACACGCCACGATGCTCAGGCTCGGAGTGTCAATCCGTTTGGCTTGGGCCAGAAAAAGAACATCATCGTTCTGGTCTTGGACGGGTTCACCGGGGCAAGGATGGCCGAGATCCTGAAAGAACGGCCGGAGCTTGTCCCTCATTTCGCGGGCTTCGAATTCTACCCACGCGCGGTAGCTCCCGCAATCAATACGCCGGCCGGCAATAGCGTTCTCCTCACAGGAAGCTTGGACTATGCGATAGATGTCGATGATTGGCTGGCCCGGAATGAATTGTCGGTGGGTGCCTCATACTTGCCGGAGGCTAAAGCTCTCGGCTGGGATGTCACCTATATCAGCCAACTCGACGGCGGGGCCAAGGGTGTGACGCCGATTAGCGAGAGTGCCTTGGCGCTGCAGTCGGAGGGAAGCCTTCACTCACTGGCGGCAGAGTATTGCTCGTTTCTCGATGTTGCCGCCTATCGCGTTCTGCCTCGCTTCTGTGGAAAGGTTGGAAGCGGGGCGCTCGGTCGGCTGCTGCCGCAGTCTTCTTCTTCCGCTGTTCGGAGGGAGGAATCGCTGACTCCGCAGCAGCGAATTCCGATTGATGCAAAGTCAGCATTCGAGCGGGCCATCGGCGGACTTCACGTCGGTCAGAGCGACTGCCGCCTGCTTTACCTGTTGAGCAAACTGTCCCATCCGCCTTGGGGCTTCGCGGAGAATGGCGAACTGCAGGCGGACGCCGACTGGCGGACCTCGTCGCGATTCGCGGTCCGATCCGTAGTTGCGCTGATCGAGCGGTTGAAAGAACTCGATGCCTTCGACAATACGCTGCTTATCCTCACCTCGGATCACGGCTGTATACCGCTTGTCGACCCCACGATGGGAATCGATCTTGGGGCTGCGGTTGGAATGCCTTTCGATTTCAATCCGCTTCTGATGGTGAAACGTGTCGGGCATAATGATCCGCTTCGGGTTTCGGAGATGCCGACGTGGCTTGGTGATGTGGCTGCGACCGTGAGGGAGGAGCTTGGGGTTCAATCGGCGTCCGAGGCCAGATTCGCGACCCGATCGCTGCTCCAGTCCGAAGACCGAAACCGCCGTCTGAAATTGCCGGTGTTTTTTCGCCCGGAAACGGCGAGCTATCATGGACCGCTGAAGGACTGGATTCGTGTCGATGTTGAGGGCGGATTTGAGGACTTTGTACGGGCGACTTCGGCGGACATCAACCAGATGCTGGCGAAGGGAGGCCGCATTGTTCTGCGCGCGGGCATTGATGCCTATTCGACTAATCTGGTGGAAAATGGATGGGCTGAAGGGCACGGCACACAATATCATGCAGTGATCGAGGTGAACGGACGTACGGCCGCTGTCGTCGCAAACGAAGGAGCGGTGGTGCTTTCCAAGATCGGGGGGCGTTTCTCTCTTGAGTGTTTTGCGGACCCAAGCCTAGCACTGAAGAGTATCAATCGCCTTGGCGAAGATACCGTCATTTATGCCGCGGGTGTGCGCGTGCCTCGCGCGGTGATCGAGGCCAACTGGGATCAGGGGCGATTCGGCGCGATTGGCGAAGGAGAGACGCTGAACTTCCTTATTCTGTGTGAGGGGGATGGCCAACGGGTCGGCCGAGGGATAATATCTTCGGATGATTGCCGGTCCGAGGCTGATCTGTCCCGAGGGAAAGGCCGTGATTCCTGACGACGAGTTGGTGATGCGACTCTTGGGTTTATCCGAGGGCTGTCTGATTAGGGCGAACTGGAACTGATGCAAAAGGCCTGATATTCGGGCGGAAACGGTTTTCCGAGGGTGTCTGGCCACGAGGTAGTAATGGTGGCCAGTGCCATCCGACTCACTGGCTCGGCTGGGGCTGTAGCGCGTGGTGGCTTGCGGGGCACGTGAGAAGAGTTTGTGTGTTCAAGTTGGTCCAGTGGGAGGAGGCTCGCGTCGTTCGGAAGCGCGTTGGTGCCGCGTCAATCGTGAGCGGAGGAGACGTGCGGCCATCGTGGCACCAAGGATGACGCAAAGCGCAAGAACTAGAATGCCGCCGTGGCCGCTGAACAGTGAACGGCCAAGAGTCAGGAAACCGGTAGCGAAGGCCATCTGCACAAGCCAAGAGATGATGAAGTAGGTCGAAAAGCGAACGCCGGCGATGGGGAGAAGATAATTGCCCACCGCTACGGGAATGCCCGGTGTAATGCGGAGCAGAAGAGCCAGTTGCAGCTGATTTCGCTGTTGGACTTCAGGTAGTTGATAACCGAAGCGTGCGAAGAGACGTAGTAGGAACCTGCGGAGTATCGTTCGGCCCAAGAGAAATGAGAGTGAAAGGTTGATTGCCAAACTTGCTCCAACCATGAGGAACGCGTGGGGGAAATCGAGCCGTCCTCCAGTAGCAACCAAGAGTGGCGCGACGGGAAATCCGATCAATGGGGCAACCGTTAGCACCGCGAAGAACGCGGGAATCGGCCAATGCTGGATCTCACTCGCTCGCGCTGTGCACGAGGAAACCACTCGCTGTAGCGTGTATGTCCATGTCGATACTGGCCAATAATAAACTATGGCGAGGATCGCCAGAATCACGCCGACCGCCACGACGACAAGAATGATTGCTCTCTGCGGTTGGCCTCTCATTGGGCGTTATACTTCGACACTACTTTGCCTCCGAAACGCTGCAAATATTTCGAAAAGAAGCGCCCCCCGTTCGCGACCGGAGCGGAATCGGCGCGAGCCAGTCGCGGTCTGGTCGTAGATCGCGAAATTCATTCGACCTTCAAGAATTCCGATACCCGGATCTCGTCGCTTGGGAGTGGGGGGCGCCAGTCGAGCAGCCGCATCCTTTTCCCCGGGAACGATTTTATCGGTGGCAAAGCGGAGAGCGTGTCAATATATGTATCGTAAGCCTTTCGAGTGGGGGGAGTCCAGAGGCCAACCCAGCGCGGCTCTATTTCGTAATCGCCCGGTGCGTATACTACAAAATAGTTTCCGGGTGGCAAAGAGCGGAAGACATCCTCGAAGTTCAAGCAGTTTATCTGTTTAGCTTCAAACCCGGAGTCCTTTATGGCACGAAGATCGAAATATGCGTGTTGGTCGACCAATACCACTCGTTGAGGGTTGGGGTGGGCGAGAAGGAATTGAACGGCGCGATTACGTGAGTAGCGCAAATCAAGATGGGTTTCCGGTGCCAACCCCCCGCGCAATTCAGACGCCTGTTTGGACAGGGCCAACATACGCACCGGGACGCCGATGAAAATAACCAAACCAGCAAGCGCGCCCAGTAAAATATAGTACCGGCGGTTGCTGCGGATTGCTATCACGATTCCAAGCAGAGCGGCGGCGAGGAGAGACGAAAGTCCATTGAGAAAGTATCTTTCGTAGAGTTGGGTGCTCCTCAGAATCGGTACCGCGATCAAAACGATACCCGGGGACAGGGCAACAAGAACGATACTGATCCTATTAAGCCAGGGACGTCTCCCCGGGGCTGCTAAGGCTAGCCCGGATGCAACAATAAGGCCCAATGAACCGAGGTAGACAATGAAGATAGTAGAAGTCGCGCCGGATGCTGAAAAGGAGAAGGCACGACCAAGAAAACTCAATAGTATCGAGCAATTGATCGAGAGATCCGCGGCCGCGCGCGTAAGATTCTGAGCGTTCTGCAGTTGTCGCTGTATCTCTGAAATTGGGGAGGCAATAAGGTATGGGTTCGTCAACGTGAGCACTGCGACAAACACCAATCCTATCCCTAACACTCGTTTTATGGACCTGACCGGTGTTCCATATTGCGCAACCGAGAGGAAGGATGCCGCAAGAAATACGGGGAGTCCAAGTGCCAGGAAGTCAAACTTGTGGTTTACACCTAATGCTACGCATACGGCTGCTGCCATCGCCCAGCGCCACTGTTCGCGGAAGACCGCGCATCCCGATAAGAGCACGGTGAGAAACGCGAGGAGCGCATTCGGTGCATTTGGTAGTGCCTGGGTCGCTTGCGAGGCGAATGGGTAGGTGCTCAATAACCAGCACAAACCGAGTGTGGCGGCCCAACCAGCAATGGGCCCTAGCGCCATTTCTGCCAAGGCAATTGAGATCAAGGCGAGCAGGAGTACTGAGAGTACGTTGACGACCCTTGCGTAATGGATCCCGGTCCTGTCTGGTACACCACGGAAATAGTTGAAATCGACCGCTGAGAGTGAAATCCATTTGTCGCGCTCGGCGATATCAAAGGAATCAGAACTCCACGATTCCGGTACGTTGTTCGAGTAGGTCTTGAAGAGGCCGCTGGTGCCCGGCTTGAGTGGCTCGTGGTTTAATACGCGCCCAAGTGCCATCTTGGCGGTGTCGAGAAATCCGTAAGCATAGGTCCTCGTGCGAAGAGGAGTCCACATCACCGCCGAATTATTGTAGGTTCCCACTTCATCCCATCCCTCATAAGGGTAACCAGAGAATGACATCGTGTGATACTGAATCCCGAAGAATACGAGGATTCCGGTGATGAGTAGCCATCGGAAACCGAAGCGGTGCCGTGGCTCAGTCGGTGTCTGAACGTCTGGTTTATCGGGTGGCATTCGTGCAGAGAATATACGATTGGTACCAGTTAACGAAATTCCGAAGACCTTCGTCGATCGAAGTCGTTGGGCTCCAGCCGAACAACTTCCTAAGTCCTGTGGTGTCTGCAAAGGTTTTGATCACGTCACCTTGCTGCATGGGATGCCTCACGAGAACCGCTGAAACGCCGAGCAGCTTCTCGAGTGTTGCGATAAAATCCATCAACTTGACCGGGCAGCTATTTCCGATGTTGAACACTCGATAGGGCGCGGAACTCGTCGCGGGGTCCGGTGAGTCCGCGTCCCAGCGCGGATCTGAAGTCGGAATATGGTCGATCAAGCGCACGACTCCCTCGACGATGTCGTCGATGTAGGTGAAGTCGCGCCAGAGGTCGCCGCCGTTGTAGACCTCAATTGGGCGCCCAGCCAAGATCGCTTCGGTGAATTTGAAGTACGCCATGTCCGGCCGGCCCCAAGGACCGTAGACGGTGAAGAAGCGCAGCCCCGTCGTTGGCAACCCATAGAGATGGCTATAGGTGTGGGCCATCAGTTCATTCGCCTTCTTGGTGGCGGCGTAGAGGCTGACGGGATGGTCGACATTGTCCGAGGTCGAGAACGGTGTCTGATTGTTTAACCCATAGACGGAACTCGAGCTTGCGTAGAGGAGGTGCGGCACGGAGCGACTCCGGCATTCCTCCAAGATGTTCAGAAAACCGACCACGTTTGACTGGATGTAGGTCTCGGGGTGGTCGATGCTGTAGCGTACGCCGGCTTGGGCGGCCAAGTGAATGACCGCATCGAACGGGCCTCGATCGAAGGCCTTGGCCAGCGCAGATCGGTCCTCCAAGCTGCCACGGAAGAACTCGAACGAAGGATCGCTCGTGAGTTGATCCAATCGCGCCTGTTTCAGCCTCGGATCGTAGTAGGAGTTGAGGTTGTCGAAGCCGACTACCCTCGCGCCGTCGCGGAGCAATCGTTGAGCGACATGATATCCTACGAATCCCGCTGACCCGGTTACCAGCACAGTCTTGGCGCTCATATACTATGGCAAGGCATGGTATTTCAGTTCTTTCCGAGAGCCTGGAAGTCGATGCCGAGCTTACTGACGGCGCCCTGGCGTTTACCGGTGCGACCGAGGGGAATGAGATCAACATACTCGATCGCGAATTTCATGTCATTGCCGAGGAAGTGGCGAAGTTGCTTCATAATATCGGCAAAGCCCTCATCGGTGTAGCGTGGGGCTTTGACGATCTTGAGGATGACGGCCCCTCTCTGCTCCTGGACAACTTGGTATTGGGAGACCACGTGATCGTAGTCCTTGAAGAGGTGGGCGAAGAAGGTGCCGGGAATGAAGTTCCCGTTTGTTCCGAAGATGATCGCTTGAACTCGCCCTTCGATCTGCCCGATACGGGGAAGGCCGCGGCCGCAGGGGCTGGGTTGGCTGTTGTCCATTGCCACCGCGAGATCGCCCACCCGGTAGCGGATGAAGGGCATGCAGAAGTTATTGAGGTCGGTAATCACGACTTCGCCCATCTCGCCGGGGGCAGCGGGGCGGCCATCTTTGATGATTTCGACGATGAAGTTCTCGGCGACGACGAGATGTCCGTCGTGGGCATCGGATTCGTAGGCAATGCCGGAGAACTCGCGGCTGCCGTATTTATCAAAGGCGCCGCAACCGAATTGTTCTTTGATGATCGTGCGAGTCTGCTCGGGCATGATTTGTGCCGAAGACATGATGCCCTTGGGGCGTACACCGTCCATGCCATGCTGCTTGAGGTAATGGGCGAGGAAGTTGAAGGATTCCGCATAACCATCGATCAAGGCCGGGCGATGGCGGCGCAGCTTCTTCATATATCGGTGGAGGTTCTTCTCCGACATCTCATAGGCTGGGATGAAAAGCCGGCGGGTCATCCAGGCATCGAGTTTTTCACGCACGATCTGCGTGAGGTTCATCCCGATGGTCTGGTGCCAGAGCCGGGCACACCGATCACCAAAGCGGTATCCGGTCCATTCTTGGCTTCTCAGGGTGGCGGACCAACGCATCTCGAGTTGGAATTTGTCGGCGTAGCAGACAAACGGCTCACCGGTGGAGCCGCTGGTGGAGATGCGCAGAATCTTCCGCTTGTCGTGATTGTCGGACAAGAGGTCGAAATAGATGTGCTCCCGAATGGTGCCCTTGTCGAGCAGGGGCAGTTTCTGCAGGTCCTCGATGGTGCGAATGTCGTCAGGCTTTAGCCCAAGTCGGTCAAAGGTCTCGCGATAATAGCCCACGTGGTAATAGGCTTGGTGGATCAAGCGATGGAGTTTCTTCTCCTGCAGCTCTTTGATCTCGGCGGGGGAAAGCCATTGGCTGCGATTCAGTTGATTATAGTAGGCGAGTACGTCGCGTGATATCAGCCAACCGTGGAGGGGCATGGTCCACGCATAAAATTTCAGCCAGAGGCCCCGGAAGCCGGAATGTTCCTGCAGTTTCTCCGGTTGGGGTTTATCTCGCAGATATTCGGCGAGAACGGTGTGTGGTTTCGAGGAAAGGCGGTACTCGTAGACGCCTTTGATCAAGTCGGTGCACACTTTGAAAATGAGTTTCCCGGGAAAGCTTGGAATGAAGGACTTACCGACGAGCCGGCTTTGAAACATCGTTTCGATTTCGCGGATGCTGAATCCACGGGCTTTCGCGGCCACGGCGATGAATGTCTGAAAGGTGTGGTATTTGAAGCGGCGACGTAGGATTTCGGCCAAGACCTCGCGGCGACAGATCACGAAGCCGGACTTGTTGTCCCGAAGCCGCATGTCGAAGAGAAGATTCAGCAGGAAATTGAGTCCTTTGCTGAGGGTGTAGCGGGAGTCGCGCAATCGCCCGACCGAACTGCGGTAGCCCTGGACCATGTCTACGCGGCTGGTCGTGATCTCCCGGTAGAGACGCCAGACGTCCTCGGGCAGGTTCTGGAGGTCGCCGTCGATGAGGCAGACGAAACCACCGTGGCTGGCCGCGAGACCGGTGGCCCAGCCGGCGGCCAGGCCTTTGTTGACGGGATGATGCACTGCCACGATCTCAGGTGACTCGCGGGCGAGCTCGTCGATGAGCTTGCCCGTATTGTCACGGCTGTTGTCGTTGACGAATACCACTTCGCCGGAGAGCTGTTTGCGGGCGAAGATGGTGCGGAGGCGTTGCGCCATTTCACGCACGTTGCCTTCTTCGTTGTAGCAGGGGACGATGACGGAGATATCCATGATGGGGCGGTCAAACTTTACGGTGCTGTTGCTTCATCCACTCAAACGTGCGATGAAGTCCCTCTTCCAACGGAACGGAGGCTTTGAAGCCGAGCTTGGTGTGGCATTTTGTTGGATCGCCGACACGGGAGGAATCATGGGTCGCGTCGGGAGGAACGAACACGGGTTGATGATGGGTGCCGGCAATCTGTTGCATGAGCTCAGTGAGTTCCAGAACTGAGATTCCACGCCCGGTGCATATATTAAAGACGTCATCCGATGCGGTCGATTCCATGCTCCGCAGCGTTGCCTCAACCGCATCATCGACGTACACATAGTCGAGTTGTTGCTTTCCGTCTCCGCAGACTAGGGGTGCCTTCCCTTCAAGGAGGCGTTCAAAATTCTTTACTATTACCGACTTATACCCCTGCCGGGCGAATTGGCGGGGGCCGTAAACAAAGAGATATCGCAGGGCGACACAGGGCATATTGGCACGTAGCTCGATGTGGTGGCAGAGGTGTTCCCCGGCGAGTTTCGAGGTGCCATAGACGGTGCGCGGACGCGGAATCTCGGTTTCCACAAAGGGCGGTCCCTTCATGCGGCCGTAGGCGTAGAGCGAGGAGGTGAAGACCACCTTGCGGATGCCGACCTCAGCAGCCGCTGCAAGGAGTTCGTGCGTGCCCGCGATGTTGGCGTCGATCACCTTTATCGGGCTGTCAATCGACTGGTTGTGCTTCTCTGCTGCGAGATGGAAAAGCAGGCTATAGCCGGAAAGCTGTTCGGTTAGGATTGGGCGGCTGTGGGCGCCGAGGCGGTGCTCAAACACAGAGATCCGGTCGTCGATGGCGCCGAGATTTCCACGGGTACCATATTCAAGACTGTCGATCACCAGAACGCGCTTTGCGCCGTTGGCGAGGAGGCGTTCTACAAGGTGACACCCGATGAAACCGGCCCCGCCAGTCACGGCAATACTTTGGTCTTGAATGTTCATGAAAGAGGTAGTGCTCACTATTTGTTTTCCCAGAAAACATTCATCGAGTACGGCCGGCCGTATTCTTGGTCGCTCTGCTTCAGAATCGGGGTCCAATTGGAGGTGAAGGCGGCTTCGGACATGTAATAAATGCTCGGGTCGTTTTCCAGTGCAGCGGGAGGTACGAAACGGGTGGCGGCCGGAACGGTGGCGTAAAGATAGGGCACGAGGCTGTTGATCCACGTCTTCCCGTCGCGCCGCCAGATGCAGTCGAAGAGATGGAAAGTGGCCGCACCAGGTTTGAGGATACGATGGAGGTCGCGGACGAGGTTCTCGCGGACGGTCTGATCCTCGGGAGTGTGTTCGAGGGCGGAAATGGAGAAGACGAAGTCGAAGTGGGCGTCGGGCAACTCCGGATTGAAACTGCCGAGGTAGTCGGAAACGATGCGGTAGTGTGGGGAGGTGAACTGGATCGGGCCGTTGCCCAAGCCTTCGCATTTGTCGACGTTCCAGCACTCGTAATCTTTGGCGAAGTATCTGAGGATTCGGCTGTCGCCCCCTCCGACTTCGAGAATGCGGGATCCTTTGGGTACGTTCGCGACGATGTAGGTGTACATCAGGTAATCCTGGTAGACCTTGAGGTCGCATGTCATCGGGTCTGGAGCATCGACATTGTAGGACCGGAATGGCTGTCCCTTGAAGAGATCGAAGTGCGCCAATTTTGACACTGAGAACTCGGCAATAGTGTCGGGCGATGGCGTTGAGATAGTTGCCGGCATATTTTGGTGGGCGGGAGGGTACGATGGAGCAACTACGTGGGATTCATCTGCGTTAGTGCGGTCGTGGCGAGGCGCAACTGGCGACGTTTTTCGCGAATCTCGCGTTCGAGTTCGCGAATATAGCGTTCCTTGCGGCCGAGTTCTGCGCGGACCTCCCCAAGTTTCTTCTCGGGGGAGAGCACCTGCTCAACCCACCAGGTCTGGGTCAGGCGCTCAAGGAAACGAATGAAGAAAGTGAATTCATCGAGGGCTGGATCGGCGGCGACGGCGGGGGTGTCCTTGAGCGGGAGCGTAAGGGCCGCGGTGGGCTGTTCCGCGAGCGGGCCATCGAAGGCAGTGTGGGTGGCGTCGGGCCCGTAGCCGAGGTTGCAGATGAGATTACGGTGAGGTGAAACCGTCAGCCCTCCGGTTTTCCACATACTGAAAATGAGCTGGAAGTCCCATGTGTCGATATTGCCGGCGAGCAGCGCCCGCAGGATCTCCAGCCAGTATTCGCGCTCGATCATCGTCGGGCACTCGCGGCGAATAATCGAATCCCATTCCGTGGCAGTGAGACTACTGAGATGGCGATCGTAGTTTTTCCATGCACGTCGCCACGTGGCCCAGCCCCAGATTTGGGCGTATTTGGAGAAGTAGTGGCTGTGCGGAAAGGTGAGCGTGGCGGGGAGAAAATGGTCGCCGGTGACGGTGGCAACACGCTCATCATGGCGGTATCGCTCCAGCATAGTGGCGCAAAAGTGGAAGAAATCGGGGTGGGGTAGGCAGTCGTCCTCCAAGATGATGCCCTCTTCCACCTGCTCGAAGAACCAACTGATGGCCTCGCTCACGCCGTCGCCGCAGCCCCGGTTTTCATCGCGGAAGAAAGTGGTGACCTTACACGGCCAATCGACTGCAGTCGCGATCCGGCGGGTTTCGGCACACAAAGCGGCTTCGCCTAGGCGATCAGGTCTTGGCCCATCTGCGGCGACATAGAGCTGTGTTGGGCGGGCCGCGCGGATCGCGGCAAATACACGTGCGGTCACTGTTGGCCGGTTGAAGACCAAGAAAAGGATGGGAGTGTCGTAGCCTGCCAACATGATGTCAGGGAAGCGTCGCAGGATTCTGCTTAGCGCGGCAAGTGCGGAAAGCGGTTTTGTGTTACGCAGGTGCTTGCCATCCCACCATCAAGGCAAAGGGCCGCCCAAACTCCTTGTATGCCTTGCCTGTGGATGCGCGCCAATGCTGGTCGTAGGCCGCCTCGCTCATGAAGTACGGATCGGTGGCGTGCTGGAAGTCGTCGAGGCCGGGCCAATTCGAGCCGGTGCGAAAACGGCGAAGGAGGTAACTGTAGGTGGGGCAAACCCAGAAGAATGAGGGGTGGAGCACCGCGGAAAACCAATGGGCGTTAATGCCGCCTGGACGAGTGCAGGCGGCGAGGAATAGGGACAGCCCTTCTTGGGCATGGAAATCGTCGGGTAAACTAGCCACCCATCCGGTGCTCAGAATGGCGTCGAAGCGACGAACCTCTGCAATCGCGGAGGCTTGGGTGTTGACGCACTCCAGATGGCTCGGATCGCCGGAATACCCGTTGCGTTGCCAAGCGGGAAGGTCGCGTATGCGCCACAGGCGTTGGTTGGTGCAGGCTTGAGCGATAGGGGTTGGGATCCAGTCGCCGAGGAAGAGTACATCACGAATCGTATTGCTCGTTCCTCCGATAAGGTAAGCTGCCAGGTGTCCTTCGTAGGTAGTCAACTCCAAGTGATCGCAGTCTTCTGATACCAAGGTCGGAACTTGGGTGAAATGTGAACGGCGGGAGACGGCAAAGTCTTCCAGTGATCCCGCGATGATGTTGTGCGTTGTCCCATCGGACGAGGATGGCAGATCGGGACGCCGGATTGACGTTGGCGCAGCAAAGGATCGGTCGAAGTTGGCGGGCAATGGCCCGTAGTTTGCGAGTGACTCCCAAATCCAACTCCCTGCCGCGGGCATCGTCATGGATGGAGCATGCTGACGAATATTCTGGCGAAAGCGCGCGCGAGTGGCCGGTTCCCTTAGTGCCTTAATACAAAGGGCCAAGTCGGTCGATTCATGACGGCAACAAAGTCCGCTGCCGATGGTTGAGATGAACCGGCCGGCCGCGGTCTCCGGGCTACCCAGCAGCAAGACGGGGGTGTCGGTGCGAGCGTGAAGGAAGACAAGGCGCGAAGGCAGGCTGAGGCGTGAGAAGGCCGGGTTGTCGTCGTCCGCATCGAGGCTGCCGGATGGTACGAGGACGAAAGGGTAGGCCGCTAGCGAGGTGATGAGGTCCTCTTCGGGGAGGAAGCCCATCGGTTCAATGCCGTCGGCTTCCCATTCCTCGACCGTGCCGGTGAGCCAGTTTGCTTTCGGACCATTGCCGTACCAATGTACGCGCAAGCCGGCGCCATGAACCAGTCGCCGCAATTCAGCGAAACGGCGGTCGGTCCACACGTTGCCGAGCATGGCGCAGAGGGGCGTTTCGTCCGGTTCGGGCTGCCAATAGTTGGGGAGATAGTTGTTGGTGGGCTCCGCGAGCGGAGGCAGAAGGTGCACGGGCGTGCCAAATTTGGCGGAGTACGCGGCGCACATCTCGGGTGAAATGCCTAAACGGAGATCGGAGATTTCCAACAGCTCCTTCACTCGCTGATCGTGGACCAGCGGGGCGAAGATATTCTGATCATCCATCAGGTAGGTGCAGAGCGGTGCGCCAGTCAGGCGCTTGGCAATTACGCCGTGCACGAATTCCTCACGATAGTAGGGGACAACCAAGATCCGCCTAATCTGGTAGAGCGAGAGGATCGCTCCTAGATGATGCTCGGTCTCGGCATCGGTCAGGAAACGGGAGCAGAGCTCATGATGGTCGGAGCCGAAGGGTTCGGACCCTCCGTGCTGGGAGGTTGTGCGCAGGCAAACAAACTCTTCGCCTTGGCCGAACATCCGCTGGAGGAGGATGCCGACTCCGTGGTGGTTGTTGGTTTCAATGGCCGTGATCAACAGATCGCGGACGGGCTTCGGCTCGATCGACATACTCCGGGTCACGATTTGGTGGAGGCAGTTTGGCTCCGCGCTGCTTCGAGGATTTTGATATAGCCGAGCTGTTCGTCCATGACCTTCAGGTAATGAGCGGTTTCACCCGTGAGGCTAGTCTCGCGGGCGGCGAGGCGGTCGCGTTCCTTTTCCAGAACTGCGATGTGGTTGGACTGTGTCTTGGCCGTGGAGGAAAGGTGGGCGATGTCGCCGGAGTATTGCTTCACCAAGGCGGCGAGACGGTCGCGCTCCCCCTCAAGGACGGCAATATGTTGATTTTGCTGTTTGGAGGTGACGGCGAGCTGGTCGAGCTGCTGCTTGAGCGGAGCGAGGTACCCCTCGTAGCGCTGGACGGTCTCGGCCAGTTGCGGGCGAAGAGCGGCGATGGTCTTCTCGTTTTCAGCGACGGTGCGGTCGAGCTGAGCTTTGAGGGAATCGATGTGCTGCTGGCCGGCGGCTGTGGCGCGAGCGGTTTCGTTCCGTGCGGCTGTGGCCTCGGCGGCGAGGCGGTCGCGCTCTTTTTCGAGGACGGCGATGTGGTCGGACTGTGTCTTGGCTGTGGAGGAAAGGTGGGCGATGTCGCCGGAGTATTGCTTCACCAAGGCAGCGAGGCGGTCACGCTCCTTTTCCAGAACGGCGATATGGTCGGTTTGGGTCTTGGCTGTGGAGGATAGCTGGGCGATTTCACCGGAGTATTGCGTAACCAACGAGGATAGGCGTTGGCATTCGTCGCGGGTGGCGACTATGGCGGCGCGCTGTTCAGAGACCACTGACTCCAGACGGGCGACCTCGCTAACCCCATCGGCACGCGTGAACAGCGACGACTCAAACTCGCCGACCTTGCGGAGCAACAGCTCGCGGTGATGCTCCAGAAAGTAAGGATCAGAGAGAAGGAGCTTATAGCGCACGATCAGCTCTACAATTCGCGACGCCTCGGTTGTTCCGCTCCAGATGCCGCCGGAGTGAATCCGATAGGCGGACATGTTGTGGTTGATAAAGCCCAGCGAACCTTGGTTGGTGAGCAGGATGTCGAGGGCTAGGTCGTTCGGACGGCGCAGGTACCAATCGGGCAGCGGATCGACATAAGCAGATCGTCGGAAAAGCAGCGAGCAGGTGGGCTCGCGGCTCATGAGCGAGTCTAGGACATCGCGCTGATTGAACTTTTCCTGTGGCGTTTGAAAGTAGCTCTCGGCGATAGTGCGGCCGTCGAGGTCGACGAGGCAGGCGTCGTGAAAGCAGCCGACGCAATCGGAATGATGGCGGAGGTAGTCGACCTGGCGTTGAAGTTTGTCGGGGTCGGTCCAAAAGTCGTCGCCTTCGCATAGGGCGATGAACTCGCCGCGGGCTTCGCGGAGCGTCATCCGAAAGTTGAAACCGCCGCGGGGGAGCCCATCAATGAATACGACATCCTTGCGGTCGCGGACGAATACCCGGACCCGATCGGGGAATCGTTGCGCGTAGTCGAGACAGACTTCACGCGTGCCGTCGGTTGAGCCGTCCTCGCCCACGAGGATTTCGACGGGGAACTCAGTGCGCTGCATCAGCGCCCCCTCGATGGCTTGAGCGATAAAACCCACGTGTTGATAGGTCAGGATACAAACACTGACGACCGGCTGGGTGTTGGCTTCGGGCTCGGACATGGACGGGATGGCGGCTGCGGGGAGATGGAGTTAGATGGAAGACGTATCACAGCGTCCGGGCCTAGACAGGCAAGCTTGAGGTGAACGTCCGGAGATTTCGCCCTCGGCAGAGGCCCTAGCGTCCCTTAATCAGACAGAAATGGCCGGCAAGGTTTTCTGCATTGGTAGGAACAAAACAGGGACGACCTCGCTGGAGCAGGCGTTGGTGCAGCTGGGGTATCGGATGGGCGACCAGTCGAAGGGGGAGCGCCTCTTTGGCGATTGGGTGCGGCGTGACTTCCGCAGGATTATTGAGCTCTGTGCCACGGCCGATGCGTTCCAGGATGTGCCGTTCAGCTTGCCCTATACGTACCAGGCCTTGGATCAGGCCTTCCCGGGCTCGCGCTTCATACTGTCAGTGCGAGACACTGCAGACGTGTGGTACGAGTCGATGGTGCGGTTTCATACCCAGATTGTGGGTAGAGGCCGGTGCCCGACGGCGGACGACTTGAAAGCCTTTGGCTACTGCGCGATTGGGCACTTGTGGGAAGTTCAGCGCCACGTGTTTGGCATCAGTGAAGGCCAAGAGTATGACCGGGTGATCTACACCGAGCAGTATGAGCGACACAACGAGGACGTCCGTCGCTATTTCCGGGGCCGGCGCGATTCGTTGCTGGAGCTCAATGTGGCCGATCCGGATGCGATGGCGCGGCTCTGCGGTTTTCTTGGGGTCGCGCACCGCGGGCAGGTGATGCCGCATCTGAACCGATCCGAGTAACCGGCTAACAGGCACTGAGGGGGCCGTCGGCGCGAGGCGCAAGGCCGAGCAATTCGCGAGCCTGAGCCGGTGTGGCAATGGTGCGGCCCATGGCGCGGGCCACGCTGACGGCACGCTCGACCAAGCCTAGGTTGGTGGCGGGCTGTTGTTTCTCCGTGTCGTAGAAGAGCCCGTCCTCAAGGCCCACGCGCACATGCCCGCCCATCGCGAGGGCGAGGCAGTTCATGGGAAACTGGTGGCGACCGATGCCCCCGCCGGACCAGATGGTGCCCTCGGGCAGGGCGCGGACAACCGTGGCGAGATTGAAGGCCGAGGCAGCGAGAGTGCCGAGCGAACCGAGTAGAATGTTGGCGTAGAAGGGGCGCGACAGCAGGCCCTTGCCGACGAGGTAGTGTGCGTAGTCGGCCATGCCCAGATCGAAAATCTCCCACTCAGGCACGATGGCGCGCTGCTGCATCGCCACGGCGAGGGCGCGGATCATGGCGGGGTCGTTGACCGAGGCCTGGGTGGCGAAGTTCATCGAGCCGAGGGTGAGCGAGCCGAAGTCGGGGTGGCAGTCGAGCACTGCGCTGCGCTGGGCGAACTCGCGGTGGGTGCGGCCGGAGCAGGTGCCGGAGATTAGCACCCCGGGACAGGCTGAACGGATACGCTCAAATACCGGCGCATAGGCCTCGGGTCGGTAGTCCGGCTGTCCGGCGGCATCGCGTACATGGACGTGGATGATGGTGGCCCCGGCCGCGAAGCAGCGCCGGGCGTCGGCGACAATCTCGTCGGCGGTGAGGGGCACGGCGGGATTGTCCGTCTTCTGCGGGACCATCCCGGTGAGGGCGACGTTGACGAGGAGCGGGGGCATGGCGCGGTGTTCAGTATCCGTTGACGCCTTCCTTCACGATCTTGGCCGGCATGCCTATAACTTGAACATGCTCCGGCACCGGGCGGGTGACGACGGAGCCCGCGCCCACGACCGAGCCGGTGCCGACCGCCATCCGGTCTAGGACCAGGGATCCCATGCCGAGGTAGGTGCCGGCGCCGATACGGCACAGCCCGGCGATGTTTGCCCCGGGGCCGACGGTGGTGCAGTCGCCGATGTGGGTGTGGTGGCCGATGAGGGCCCCCCGGTTGACGATCACGTGCCGCCCCAAGGTGGTGTGGCTGGCGATGATGGCGCCCGTACTCACAATCGTGCCTGCGCCCAGAGACGTGGAGGGTGAAACGCGGGCGGTGGGATGGACGAGAGTGGCGAAACGGAATCCCATGGCCTCCACCTGGGCGACGAAGCCGGCGCGGCGCGTGGTGCCGATGCCGCAGACAGCCCAGTGGTCGGCGGCGAGGGTGGGTAGTTCATCGATCCAGTGGACGGGGCGGCCGTTGAACAGCGTGCCCGGTTCGGGGCGCCCGATGCTGAGGGCATAGCCGACGACCTCCCAGCCGGGGATTTCGCGGACGAGATCGGTGATCTCCTCGGCGAATACACCGATACCGAGGAGGATGAGGCGCCGGGCCGGTGGGGGGGCGAGGGGCGATTTCGTCACATCTGCCATGGCTGCGTGGTGAGTAGAAGAAGGTCAGGTGTCGTGAAGCGAGAAAATTGCGGTGGTGGCGGAATCAGGAGAAGTATCGCGGCTGGGCGGCGAGGTGGGCCCGCACGGCCGCGGGAGGGTTCCAAGCCAGCACATCGAGGATGGAGAGATTCTCGACCGCCTCGAAGCCGGGCGTGGGATAGGGCATCGGTGCGAAATTTTGGATACGCAGCGTGATGCCGTGGGCCGCGAACACCGTCGGATCGTAAAGGGCGGTTCCTCCCGGGGGGTTGAGGTAGCCGGTAGCCCCGAGCGCGCTGCACAGGTGCAGCGCCCAGTCGCCGGCGGCGGCGACTTCCACTCCAGACGGCGGGAGGGCGGAGAAACGGTGCATGCGGCGGGCGATGGAGAGGTAGGCGCAGACCCGCTCGATCAGGCCGATGTTGAGTTCGGCCAGCGACGGAGTGGGGGCGCGCAGGGCGTCGGCCAAGAGGTCGCGGACCGGCGTGAAAAAGGGGGCGTGGGGTCGGAGGACATCGAACTGGGCTAGGATGCGTTGGCGCCAAGTCTGGTCATCGTCGATGGCGATGTCCCGGATAGAGGTGGACAGCGGGGCGTGCTGGACCGGAACGGTGATGTAGGACCAGCCGCCGCCTTGTTTGAGAATCCGGTTACGGTTGACCCAGCCCCGGCGAATGAATTGGGCGGAGTCGAAGAACACCCATTCGTCGGTCTGCTGGATGAGATCGAAGTACCCGAGATAGGGTACGAAGTAGGGCTGCATGAATCCCAGGTTCATTGCAGGAAGCGTTCGAGAGGAGTGCCGCGGAGCTCGCACTCGATTTCTGCGATGATCGGAGCGGGAACCCTCTCCCTCCAGGCCGCACCGATTGACTGGGATTTAAAGACGGCATAGGTGTCGGCCCGCTGTGTCTCGCGTGAGCAACGCACGAAATCGAGAGTCTGGGCAGTCCAAGCCAGTCCGAGGTCGTGGAAGAGAGCCTTTGCCTGTGGGATTGGATCGGCGACGAAACGGTCGTAGTGAACGATTCGGACACGCTTTGGATGCTGTTCGGCAAGGGAGAGGAACATCGCGGCGGCTTCACACCATTTGGCGAAACCGTAGAATTCGGAGCGTCGGTCGGCGTTCTTGGCGGAGGCAAGGCGCCAGTCATCGACCGGATTGGAGCCGGGCGGGCTTTCGCGCGGAGCGTTGAACCACGAGGCGAGCACGGCGCAGGGATGGCGGATGATGCCCACCAGCTTGGCCTCGGGCAGCTGTTCGAGCATGCTTCGCAGAACATACAGGTAGCGGACTTCCTTTAGCGCGAGGACCTCCGCCGGGGCTTTGGCGAAAGTGGGAAAATCGCGGTGCTGGCGCTTCTCCGTTTGGAGCAGAAAGGGGTCGGTGCTGCGGAGCAGCGCGTCGCACCAGATGCGGTAGTGCTCGGCGGTGGATTTCTCGTCGACTTGGCCCGTCGTGGCGTAGGCGAAGAGGGGCTGGAAGCGGTAGGCCACGACCGGCGAGCTGTTGACGATTTCCCCCAGCCACGAGGTGCCGCTTCTGGGCACGCCGGCGAGCAGGATCAATGGTAATGGCGTGGGCATCGAAGAGGCAAAAATCGAAGACCTCAGCCGAGCGAAAGGGTGAGGACGTCTACAATCTGTTCTTGGAGAGCGGGGGTGACGCGGTCGGATATGGGCAGGCAGAGTACCCGCGCGGCGGCGGACTCGGCGACGGGGCAGGCGGCGTGGGCAAGGTAGGGCAACCGGTTCAGTGCAGGGTGGAAATAGCGGCGTGGGTGGACCCCGATCGCCGCGAGCGAGGCAAGGGCCCGCAAGACGGCTGGTTCATTGGGCAGCAGTATCGGGCAATAGCCGCCGTTGGCACGAAAGTTCGCGATTCCGCTCGTCAGATTCTGGATTTGCGGGACGGAGGCAAGTAGCTGCCGGTAGCCCGCAATCTGGGCGGCCCGCTGCGCCGTCAACTCGGGCAACCGTGGCAGATTGCACAGTCCCATAGCGGCGTGTAGCTCGGAATTTTTGCCGTTGATGCCGAGGCAGTAGTGGGTGTCCCCATGATGACCGAAGGCACGCATGAGGCGCACGCGTTCAGCCAGTTCCGGGTTGCCGTTGATGACCACGGCACCGCCTTCGATGGTGTGAAAGGGTTTGGTGGCGTGGAAGCTCAGACATGAGATGTCACCAAATGCCGCGAGCGACCGCCCGTCGACGGTGCAACCGAAGGCGTGGGCGGCATCATAGATGACGCGCAGTCCGTGTCGCCGCGCGAGAGTTGCGATGGTGTCGGTATCGCAGGGGAAGCCATACACGTGAGTGGCTAGGATGGCTGAGGTTCGCGGGGTTATGGCCGCCTCGATCTTCGCAGGGTCTAGCGTCAAATCGCCGGGCCGTATGTCCACGAACACCGGGGTGAGGTTTTCCCAGAGGATGGCACCGGTGGTGGCGACATAACTGAAGGGCGTGGTGATGACCTCGCCTTTCAGATCTAGTGCCTTCAGTGCGATCTGCAGGGCGGTAGTGCCGTTGTTGACGAACCAGAGATGTGAGACCCCGAGATGGGTGCGCAACTTTTGCTCAAGCTCTTGTACCAGCGGACCGTTGTTGGTAACCCAGTTTCGTTCCCAAACTCCGCGCAGAAGTGTGACATAGTCGTCGAGGGGCGGGAGCGACGTTCTGGTAACAGTCAGCCGCTCAGGGTCGCTGGGTGTGGGTAATGTAGTCAAGGGGGATGGGCTAAGTGGGCGGTGCGGGTCAGGTCGGAACGACGCTGAGCGCGGATTCTAGCTGGACCGGTCCGTAGATACCGAGGTTGAACTGCGGGGCGATCTCGATGTAGGCGGCGTGGCCCACAAGGTCGGCGGCGGTCGAACGGGTGAAGTCGTAGGTGCCGAATTCGAATCGTGCGTCCTCCGAAAAGGTATGGAGACCAGCGTAGACGATGTATTTACCCGCGCGGAGCGGGAGCCGGGTTTTCAGGCGTACGACTGCGTGGCCGCCCGGCGGAATCTGGAGCTGATTCCCATGAGTACGGTCGGCACACGTCAGCAGTTGGACCCCTTGGAGCGTCCGCAAGTTAATCGAGACGTAGAAGTCCCCTTGGTAACCGTTGTGTGATCGCAGGACGAAAACGGCGGTCACTTCCTCGTCCCACCGGATTACGGTGCTGCGCGCCCCGCTGGCGTCCTGGAGGAAAAAATTGGCGATCTCCACGTGCCGACTGCCCTTCCGATTGGTCTCGGCGGTCTTCTCGAATTCCTCGCGGCTCTCGGCGAGGATCGCCTCTGTGGCGGCGTCGCTTGTTGGGAGTGGGGAGTTGCTCGTGGCGGGCGGCGGCGTGGTGGCGGGAAACTGCGGGTTCTCCGCCAAAGCCATCCCCATGGCTCGCAGGCAGTCGTTCTGGTAGGCGCCGCACACCGTGTTGCTGGCCCCCTGGGCGGCGGCGAGACCGTTGCGCAGCCAGACGGCTTGGGTGCAGAAGGCGCGGATGGTGCCGATATCGTGGGAGACGAAGAGAGTGGAGCATCCGCTCTCCTGTAGTGCGCGGATCCGGGCGAAACACTTGGCTTGGAAAGGGGCATCACCGACGGAGAGGGCTTCGTCGACAATCAGGATGTCAGGTTCGACGGCGGTCTGCACGGCGAAGGCGAGGCGCATCATCATCCCGCTGGAGTAGGTCTTGACCGGTTGGTCGAGGAAGTCGCCGATGTCGGCAAAGGTGGCGATGCTGTCGAATCTCGCATCGGTCTCGAACTTGGTGAGACCGAGCACGGCGGCGTTGAGGTAGACGTTCTCGCGGCCGGTGAACTCGGGGTTGAACCCGCTGCCGAGTTCGAGCAGTGCTGCGACTCGGCCGCGCACATGGACCGAACCGGTGGTGGGCTGGAGGGTACCGGCGATAATCTGGAGCAGGGTCGACTTTCCGGATCCATTGCGGCCGATGATCCCGACTCCTTCGCCCTTTCGGACTTGGAACGAGATATCTTTCAGGGCGTAGAAATCCCGGTAGTAGCTCGCGGCCTTGGTGTGGAGGCGGTTTCGGGCTGACGAAGCAGCGGGCAGCAGGCTGGCGGCGCCATCGACTAGGGGTGACTTCAGGCGTGCACCCGGATCGTTCCAGATCCGGTAGGCTTTGGAGACGTTTTCGACAGAGATGACGATATCGTCGGACATTCGGTCAATGAGTTACGCGGGGGTGTCGATCAGGTCGAGAACGGACGATGGAAGCCCGTGTTGGGAAAAAAAAAGAAGCCGCACCGGTCGCCTGCGCGGAACCGGTGCGGTCGAGAGCCGGGCGAAGGCGTTCAGCTCTTGGTGATCGAGGCCTCGGCCTGGGCGAGCTTGAGGTCGGAATCGACCATGAGCTTGGCCAAGGCGTGCATGCGCGTCTGGGGCTCCCAGCCGAGCTTGGCCTTGGCTTTCGAATAGTCGCCGATGAGGAGATCGACTTCAGCAGGGCGAATGAAACGTTCGTCGAACTTCACGTACTTCTGCCAGTCGAGGTCGACGGCGCCGAACGAGGCTTCAAGGAAGTCTTTGATCGTCCACGTTTCGTTGGTCGCGAGGACGTAGTCGTCGGGCTGGTCCTGCTGGAGCATGCGCCACATGCCTTCGACGTATTCCTTCGCGAAGCCCCAGTCGCGCTTGGAGTCGAGATTGCCGAGGTAGAGTTCCTTCTGGAGACCCAGTTTGATGCGGGCGGCCGCGAGGGTGATCTTGCGGGTGACGAAGTTCTCACCACGGCGCGGGGACTCGTGGTTGAAGAGGATGCCCGAGCAGGCGAACATGTTGTAGGACTCGCGATAGTTGATCGTGAGGTAGTGCGCGTAGACCTTGGCGCACGCGTAGGGCGAGCGCGGGTAGAGCGGTGTGGTCTCGGTCTGCGGCACGGCCTGGACCTTGCCGAACATCTCGGACGAGGAGGCTTGGTAGTAACGGACCTTCTTGCCGATGCCCGACTCGATGATGGCCTCGAGGATGCGCTGGGCGCCGAGGCCGGTGACATCACCGGTATAGGTCGGGATATCGAAGCTCACGCGCACATGGCTCTGGGCGGCGAGGTTGTAGATTTCGTCGGGCTGGACCTGGTAGAGCAGTTTCACCAACGCGACGGCATCGGTGAGGTCTCCGTAGTGGAGGAACAGCTTCTTGTTCTCGCCGTGCTCATACCCCTTCAGGTGGTCGATGCGGGTGCGGGTGACGGAGCTGGACCGGCGGACGATGCCGTGGACTTCGTAGCCCTTCTCGAGAAGGAGTTCGGCGAGATAGGAACCGTCTTGGCCGGTGATGCCGGTGATGAGTGCGCGTTTCATGGCTGGAAGAAAGTAGTTGGAAGTTTGAAGTTGGTAGTTCGAAACTGGCCGTTGGGGCGCGGCGGGAAAACCGATTGGATGCGGAGAGGAGTGCGAATTAGGCACACTTGGCGAGTTCGGATTCGACGAGGCGGGCGACGATGTCGGCGAAGGGCACGGTGTTTTGCCACCCGAGCAGTCGCTGGGCCTTGGATGGGTTGCCACAGGGGGCGCTGGGCTCGACGGTCATCACGAGTTTTTGGTCGTATTTCACGTAGTCGTGCCACTCGAGCCCGACGGTGCGGAAAGCTGTATCGACGAGTTCCTCGACCGAATGGAGTTCTCCGGTTGCGAGGATGAAATCGTCGACGGGGTTGGCCTGGAGCATCATCCACATGCCGCGCACATAATCGGGCGCCCAGCCCCAGTCGCGCCGACCGGCGAGGCTGCCGAGCGTCAGGTCTTTTTGCAGCCCCTTTCTTATACGTGCTGCTGCGCGCGCGATTTTCATCGTCACGAACGCACTGCTGCGCCGGGGCGATTCGTGGTTGTAGAGGATGGCCGAACAAGTGGGCAGGCCGTAGGCGATACGGTAGATTCGACCCATGTGCTGCGAGAAGGCCTTGGCAGCGCCGTAGGGTGTGGTGGGGTTGACGGGTGTCATCTCGTCCTGCGGCGAGTGGGGCGGGGAGCCGAAGACCTCGCTGGAGGAGGCGTAGAGGAGCTTGGTCGGTTCCGGTAGATCGCGCAGAATCTCAAGAATACGCAATGTGCCCATGCCGATGCTGTCGACGGTGGCCTCGGGCAGTTCAAGGCTCAGGCGCGGGCTGGATTGGCCGGCCAAGTGATAGAACTCGTTGGGTCGCGCCTTGGCGATGATCCGGCGCAGATGGGTGGCGTCCTCGTAGGAACCGTTGTGCAGGAAGAGTCGTTTATTGATGATCTCCGAATCGTTGACGAGATGGGCGATGTTGCTGTTTCCGATCGTATCGGGTCGGTGGACCAAGCCGTGCACCTCGTAGTCTTTTGCCAACAGCAATTCTGTGAGGTACGACCCGTCCTGGCCTGTGATTCCGGTGATGAAGGCGCGTGGCATGATTGTTGGTGGGCTGGGGACGGTTGGCGGTGGACGGTCGTCAGAAGTCGGAGAACGAAATTCTAGATCAGAGCACGTCGGCGAAGGCGGGGCGGAGCTTGTGGAAAACCCAGTAGCCGAGGGCAAAACAGGCGGCGCCGGTGGCGTAGAGATACGTTAGGTGGTGCCAGTTCATCGGTGTGCCCCACAGGGCTGTGGCCCGGGAGAGCTCGATCGCGTGGATGAGCGGATTGAAGCGCAGAATCGCCCAGGCCGGAGTCGGAATGCTCGAGGCCGGGTAGAAGACCGCGCTGGCGAACATCAGCGCCATGCTCAGGAACGACGTAAGCTGGTTGATGTCGCGGAAGAAGGTGCCCAGTGCCGCGCAGAACCACGCCAGGCCGAGCGACAACAGCAGGATTGGAATGAAGATCACGGGCAACCAGAGCATGCCGATGGTTGGTCCCGGGCCGAAGAAGACGATCCCGAGGACGGTCAGCCCGATACTGATGAGAAAATGGACGAATGACGCACCGACGGTGGCTACCGGCAGGATCTCCAGAGGGAACACCACCTTCTTCACAAAATTGGGGTTGCCGACGATGACGGAGGGCGAGACTCCCAGTACTTCCCCGAGGAAGTGGAAGATGCTCAGTCCCACGAAGATGCCGAGTGCGTAATCGACCCGGGTCTCACCGGCACGGGCGCCGAATTTTCCGCCGAAAACAAAGCCGAAGACGAAGACATAAAGTCCCAGCATCAGCAACGGGTTGAGGAACGACCAGATCAGACCGAGATGGCTGCCCTTGTGGCGAAGCTCGACATTGCGCTGGGTGAATTGCCACAGCAACGAGCGATGGCGCAGCAACGGCGAGAGGCCGTCGAACTGCGCGAGCCATCCTTGTTTTGTCGGTGCTCCAGTCCGCTCCATAAAGCGGCCGAGTTGTGTCGGCGCCCCAAGTGAAGGCAAAACATTTCCTCCGATCCGCCCGGTCAGGGGGGAGGACCGGTCGCATTTGGCTGCGACTGCACCGCCGGTTCGCGGGATGTCGTTTTTGGTATTTGACCCGCCATGGGGCTTCTGTCGCGCTCTGCGGATTGTTGTCGATTGGAGAGCGCTGCTTCCGGGTGGTGGCTGTGGTCTTCGCGGCTCAACTGCAATACCCATGAAGAAATCAATCGCGCGTGCTTTTGTAGCTTTTGCCCTTTCCGGCGCTGTTTTTGCCGGAGCCTCCGAGGCCGGATTGGCACTGCCGGAGGACCAGATCCCTCAGCTTCAAGTGCTTGTCGAGCAGGCGATGCGCCAGTCGCCCCGGATGCTGGAGCGTAATCTCGACCTGGTCCAAGCGGAGGCAGACGGTTACATGGCTCGAGCCAGTAGTCTGCCGCGTTTGGGAGCTTCGCTGAACTACGATCTACAACGCGAGAAGCGAGGCGCGAATGGTCCGCGGCAAAACAATGAGCAGTTTGCCTACAACATTTCGCTGACACAGCAGGTTTGGCATTGGGGCGCGCTCGAGGCATCGCGCAAGATTTCCCGAATCGATGAAAGCCTATCCCGGTTGAATTACGGCGAAGCGTATCGGTTGCTCGCTGCGGAGGTCCGCTCCGCCTATCTGGGGCTCGTGGTTCAGAAGCTCTCGCTCAACAATGCCGAGCACGTTTTCCGGATGGCGCAGGCCAACCTCGGCCGCCAGCAGGAGCGCTACAAGAGCGGTCAGATCACCTATGGTCAGATCATGGTTGACCAGCTCCGCATGGACGATTCCGACCTGGTCGCCCGGCGTGCCCGGGCGGATATGGATCTTGCGTTGGATGCGTTCCGGGCGCTTTCCGGCATGGCTGATTTTTCGGTCGGTGACCTTCCTGACTCGATCCCGGAGCTCTCGCAGGCTCCGGCGTTTCAATCCACCGCCGGGTCGAGTTTGGTCGAGTCTCACGCCGGCGTGCTGGCCGCGGAGAAGGAAGTGGAGAAAGCAAAGCTCGGTCTCATCGGGCCGAAGTACCAGCTTTACCCTCGGCTTGACCTTGCTGCCGGTAACCGACGCGACGAGATCTCCGATGACGTCAATCCGAACAACAAATACCTCACCGAGTCGCTCTTTGTTGGCGTTCGAGTCAACTGGAGCCTTTTCGACGGCTTCAGCAACAAGGGCCAAAAACTAGCGGCGCTCACCCGTCTGCGGCGCGCCGAGCAGCGGCTGACCTCCCTGCGCGACACCCTCGGCCGCGCTCTTCAGCGCGAGGAGAACAACATCCGCTTCACCTGGGACTCCTATCAGGTTGCCAAGATGCGTCTGCGCATGGCCCGTGAAGGCCTCACCCACATGGAGCAGCAGTTCGAGCAGGGCTTGGCTTCCCAGGCTCAGATCGACGACGCCCAGACCGGGGTGAACAATAACCTTTACCTAACGCAGGCGGCCTTGGCCGCGCATCTCAACGCCAACGTCCAGTACCTTTCTTCCCGCGGTTTGGATCCTTTGGGCAAGTCCGAGGTCCACCATTGATCCTTTTCGTCCCCTGATGTCCTTCAAACTCAAGTTCCTCGGTATTCTTGTTCTGGTCGGTGTCGCCACCTGGTTCGGTCTGCAGATGATGCGGCCCGACGCACGCGTCGTTGCCGCGAGTCGCGAGAAGGCGATCAACGCCGTCCCGGGCTCGGTCACCGTCTTGGCCGAGCGGGCGCTGCAGGTGAAATGCGATGTCGGCGGTCGTGTCCTCGAAAGCAGACTCGATCTCAGCGCCAAGGTCGCGAAGGGCGGGGTGCTCATCGAACTGGACAAGACCGACGTTGATTTCCAGATCGAGCAGTTGCAGAACGATCAGGCCGCGATCAAGAAGCGCATCGAGATCGGATCGGCCACCGAGTTCGACCTGCAGAACGCCTCCGATCAGCTCGAGAACTTCGAACGGCTTTTCAAGCAGGGCACGATGACCGCCGTCGATGTCGAAAAACAGCGCCGCGCGGTCAAGCAGCTCGAGCAGAAGCTCGAGCTCGAGAATGTGACCAATCAGCAGTCGCTCGCCCGCATCGAGACCGACCTCAAGGTCATGCAGCGCAAACGCGATCTCATGACGGTGCGCTCGCCCGTCGACGGGGTCATCTCGGTGATCTTCGCGAACCCCGGTGATCTCATCTCCTCGGGCGAGCCGGTTGCCACGATCATCGCCGACAGCCGCGTGGTCGAGGCGAAGATCAGCGAGGAGAACTTCTCCGGTTTGAGGATCGGGCAGCACGCCACCCTGCGCTTCCTCAGCTACGGCGCCACGCAATACCCCGGCACGGTCGTGAAGATTTTGCCCGCCGCCGACCCGCTCACCCAGCGCTACATGGTGCACCTCTCCGTGGAGATGGATCACAAGCTGCTCGTCCCCGGCATCACCGGCGAGGTGAACATCATCGTCGATGCCCGTGACGATGCCATCGTCATCCCGCGCCGCGCCCTGCTCGGCCGCAGCATTTTTGTGGTCAATGAGGGCCGGGTCGAGCTGCGCACCGTCGAGGTCGGTTTTGCGAGCCTCAATTCGGTCGAGATCCTGCGCGGCCTCAAGGAGGGCGAGCTGGTCGTTGTCGAGGACCTCGACCGCTTCCGCTCGGGCGACCGGGTGTCGACCTCGATGGCCCAATGACCGGCCAACCCCGCCCCGCTCCGGCACCCTAACCGATGTCGCCCAACATTCGCATCGCGCTGCGGTTCCTCACCGCCAAGCGCCGGTCCATGATCATGAGCCTGGCCGGCATCGTCTTCGGCGTGGGTTTCTTCGTCGTCACGCAGGCCCAGACCAGCGGCTTCGAGGAGTTCTTCATCAAGACTATCCTCGGCACCAACGGCGCCATCCGCATCGAGGACCGGATTCAGGATACACTCAAATCGATGTCGTCCGACGGCTCGAACTTCGCCTTCGAGCACGCCGACAGCGTCAAGTACGTCGAAGGCATCCAGGAGCCCGACAAGCTGCGCGAGGCCGTCGCCCAGTTCGAGAACGTCACCGGCATCGCCGAGGTCGTCACCGGGGCCGTGCTCGTCCGGAGCAGCACCCGGAGCGATTCCGCCCGCGTGTACGGCTTCAACATCAACGACATGCTCAAGGTGTCCGACCTCGGGCAGCAGATCGTCTTCGGCCATCTCAACGACTTCAAGATCAACCCCACCGGCGTCCTTGTGGGCCGGGTACTGGCCAACCGCCTCGGGGTCAACGTCGGCGACTCCCTCGCGCTCGAGGCCAATGGCCAGCTGCGGCACTATCGCGTGTCGGCCCTCTTCGAGACCGGGGTGAGCGACATCGACCGGCAGCGCATCTACATGCACATGCAGGAATGCCGCTCGCTCATGCAGAAGCCCAACGGCGCCTCGTTCCTCCAGGTCGCCGTGGCCAACCGCGACCGCGCGCCGGCCGACGCGCTCCACATGCGCGAGACGCTCAAGCATGCCGTCGACCCGTGGCAGGTGCGCGAGAAGACCTGGCTCGAGGTCTTCCGGGCGTTGCGCGTCTCCTCGGCCCTCACCGTCTCCACCATCATCCTCATCTCCGGCCTCGGAATGTTCAATACGCTGGCGATGATCGTCATGGAGAAGACCAAGGAGATCGCGATCCTGCGCTCCATGGGCTACACCCGGCAGGACATCTCGCACATCTTCCTCTGGCAGGGTGCGATCGTGCTGGTCGGCGGCGTGCTCCTCGGCTGGCTTTTCGGGGCGTCCGTGACGTACGGCGTATCCCGACTTCCGATCCGCATCCGCGGCATCTTCTCGACCGACAGCTTCGTCGTCGCCTGGTCGATCTGGCACTACGTGGCCGCGGCCGCGACGGCCGGGGTCGTCGTCATGATGGCGAGCCTGATTCCGGCCCGCCGGGCGGCTCGCCTGGAGCCGGGCGACGTGATCCGGGGGACTTCCCAATGAGCGCCGCCGAAACATCACTCGATCTGGCGATCTCCTGCCAGGCCGTGCACCGCTATCTCGGTACGGGCGAGGGCCGCGTCCACGTCCTTCGCGGCGTGGATTTCGCCGCCGAGCGGGGCAAGGTCTACGCCATCGTCGGACCCTCCGGTTGCGGCAAGAGCACGCTGCTCTATCTGCTCGGTCTGCTCGACCGCACGGATGCCGGCGAGGTGTTGATCAACGGCCAGCCCATGGCCGGGGTCGACGATGTGGCCCGTACTGCGATCCGCTGCGAACACATCGGTTTCGTCTTCCAGTTCCACTTTCTCCTCCCCGAGTTCACCGCGCTCGAGAACGTCATGATGCCGATGCGCAAGCTCGGCCGCCTGAGCCCGGACCACATGAAGGCCCGCGCGGAACAGCTGCTCACCGACGTGGGGCTGGGCGACAAGACCCACCGCCTCGCCACCCAGCTCTCCGGAGGTGAACAACAGCGTGTGGCCATCGCCCGGGCGCTCGCGAATTCCCCGTCCATCGTCCTCGCCGACGAGCCGACCGGCAACCTCGACCAGGCGAACTCCGCGATCGTCTTCGAGCTGCTCTGCAAGCTCGCGCGTGAAAACGGTCAGGCGGTCGTGCTCGTCACGCACAACCCCGAGATCGCCCAGCGCTGCGACGTCGTGCTCCCGATGCGCGACGGCCTTTTCGTCTGAGCGGTCACGATGCCGCTCGGCTGCAGGGCCGGCCCTCGTGTCCTTGCCGGTTCGAGCGCAGAAAGCTGCGACCCCTCGCGCGTCACTCGTTCTGCAGCTCGTAGCTGAGGATGCTCAGGGCGTACACGGCCGCCGTCTCGCAGCGCAGGACGAGCGGCCCGAGCGTGATCGCTTCGAAGCCGGCCGCGCCGACGGTCTCCATCTCCGCCGCGCTGAAGTCTCCCTCCGGGCCGACCAGCCAGAGCACCTTCCTGGGCGCCCGCCCGGTGCGCTCGCGGAAACGTCGGAGACTGGTCTTCAGAGACTGGGCACCCGGATGCAGGCTGGCGACCAGCCGGAGGTCGAAGGACTGCGCCTGTGCGACGAAGGTCGCGAGCGTCTCCACCGCGTGGATTTGCGGCAGGAACGGATTGCCGCACTGCTTCGCCGCTTCGACGGCCGCGGCCCGCCACTTCTCCACCTTGCTCTCCCTGCGCTCCGCCTCGAGCTGCACCTCGGTGCGTTCGCTCACCAGCGGCACGATCGCCGACACGCCGATCTCCGTCGCCTTGCGCACGATCGAGTCCATCGTCTTCCCCTTGGGCAGCGCCTGGCCGAGCGTGAGCTCGTGGGGGAGGGCGGGGGCCCGATGGGCGCGGAGCACACCGAGGCGCGCCTCGCGTTTCCCCGCGGCGAGCAGCTCGCACTGCCACTCCCGGCCGGTGCCGTCGAACGCCACGACGGGGCTGCCGACGCGTGCCCGGTTTACGGTGACGAGGTGGTGGCTCTCGTCGGCATCGAGCAGGATCTCGGTCGGCTCGGCGGTCGGCGGCGTGCAGAAGACGCGGAAATCGGGCATGGGCCCATGCGAGGCGTGCCGCGCCGGTTCTGCAAACGCGTTTTGCTCCGCGACTCCAGCGCCGGGTCCCAAAACGGCTGAAGCGCCCGGTTTCCCGGACGCTTCAGCCGACTAAACAAACTACAAACTATGAGAAACTAGCCCTGCAAACTTGCTTACACGGGGAAAGACGCTGGCGCCTGCGAAACGTTCAAATCCGGCGAAAGTTTTTTCGAGAAACCTGTTCGGGCATTTTGCGGCGGATCTCGGGCCCCAGAAACGGCTAAAGCGCTCGGTTACCCGAGCGCTTTAGCCGACTAACAAACTACAAGCTATGAGAGAAACTAGACCCGCAAACGTTGTTGCACGGAGAAAGACGTTGCCGGCGCAAAACCGTTCAATCTTTCGGCGGAATTCTTTTCACTGGTGGTGAAATTTGCCGGAAGTCGTTGAAAGGCAGGTGAAAGGGAGAACCGTTTTTTCGCCAAAAGAACGGCCGGCGCACTTGCGAGAGCACGCCGGCCGTGGTTTTTGCCGGATCTGGAGGCAGATGTCCGAAGCGGCCTACTCTTCGCGGCGGGGCCCACACTGCCTCCAGCCGTTTTGGGGGTATCACGGGATTGCGAACGAACGTGCCCGCCGGCAGTGCGGCTTGGTACGATGCGATCCTGTCCCGGCGCCGAGGCTGTGTCCGCTGAGGCATGACGCGGTTGTTTGCCGGCGCCTGACGGCGTGAGCGCCGGCCGGGCGGCGCTCACGGGTCGGCGAACGCGGCCCGACGCCGACGTTGACTCGTGCAGGGCGCGGCGGGCAGGTTGGGGGCGCACTCCTCATGAAATCGATCGCGATCATCGGCTCGGGCGCCATTGGCGGATTCTACGGTGCGATGCTGGCCCGGGCCGGCTTCGATGTGCGCTTCCTCATGCGCTCGGATCTTCCGGCCGTGCGGGAGCGTGGCCTGCGGGTCGTGGCCCCGTTCGGGGAGTTCCGCATCGAGCGACCGACCGCCGCGGCGACCACCGAAGAATTGGGGCCGGTGGATCTGGTCATCGTCGCCTGGAAGACGACCTCGAACGCCGCACTCGCCCGGGTGCTCCCGCCGCTGCTCCATGCCGACACTGCCGTGCTCACCTTGCAGAACGGCCTCGGCGCCGAGGACGACGTGGCGGCGGTGGTGGGGGCCGAACGCACCTTCGGCGGGCTGTGCTTCGTCGGCATCAACCGCACCGAGCCGGGCCTGATCGTCAACCCGGTTGAGGGGGCGGTCACGCTGGGCGAGTTCGGCCGGCCGGCCGGGCCGCGGCTGCAGGAGATCGTGGCGCTGTTCAAGGCGGCGGGCATCCGCACCTCGGCGACGGACAGCCTCGCGGAGGCGCGGTGGAAGAAGCTGGTGTGGAACGTGCCGTTCAACGGGCTCACGATCGTCGCCGGCGGGGTCACGACGGATGTGATACTCGCGGACGAAGGGCTCGGGCGGCTCTCGCGCGAGCTGATGTCGGAGGTGCTGCGGGGGGCGGCGGCGCTGGGGTTCGCGATCCCGGAGAGCTACGCGGATTTCCAGATGTCGCGCACGCCGCCGCTGGGCGCCTACAAGCCCTCGAGCCTGCTCGACTGGCAGGCGGGGCGGTCGCTCGAGGTCGAGAGCATCTGGGGCGAGCCCGTGCGCCGGGCCGCGGCGGCCGGTTGCGCGCTCCCGCGCATGGAGATGCTGTACACTCTGCTGCGTGCCCTCAACGCGGGCCGCGCGACGGGCTGAAGCCGCCGATGCCGAAACGCCCCGCGAGACTCTGGTTGCCGCACTACTGGCCCGCCTGGCTGGTGGTCGGCCTGCTGCGGGCGCTCGCGCCGCTGCCGTGGGAACTGCTGCTCTGGCTGGGGCGTTGGCTGGGCCGCTTTGCGTTCTTCGTCGTGCCGGTCCGCCGCGCGGTGACCGAGCGCAACCTCGCGATCTGTTTTCCGGAACTCGACGCCCCGGCCCGACGCCAGCTCGCCCGCCGCTGTTACGAATCGTTCGGCATGGGCCTGATGGAGGCGTTGATTTCCTACTACAGCGAGAGGGACCGCTTCGCCGGGCGCTACAGCGTCGAGGGGCTGGAGCATCTCGAGGGGGCGCGGGCGGCGGGCCGCGGTGTGCTGCTCCTGAGCGCGCACTTCCACACGATCGAAGTTTCCGGATACGTGGCGAACCTGCACGTGCCGTTGAGCGCCTTCTACCGCAATCCGAACCATCCCGTCTTCGCCCGCGAGATCCTGCGGCTGCGCACGCGGCGGCTGCACCGGATGTTCGCGGCCGACGACCTGAAGGGCGCGGTGCGCGCCCTGCGCGAAGGCGACGTGCTCTGGTATGCGCCCGACCAGGGAAAACGGATCAAGGATTCCGCGCTCGCGCCGTTCTTCGGCGAGCCCGCGGTGACGAATGCCGCCACCGGCAAGGTCGCCAAGCTCGGCAAGGCCTTGGTCATCCCCTGGGGGGCGGTGCGCGAGCGGCGCGGGCGCCGCTGGCATTACCGCATCACCATCGGCGAACCGTTGGCGGAATTGCCGGCCGATCCCGTCGCCGAGGCGACTGTGATCAACGCGGTGATCGAGCGCTTCGTGCGCGCGGCGCCGGAGCAGTATCTTTGGCAGCACAAGCGTTTCAAGCGGCGCGGCGAAGGCTACCCCGATCTCTACGCGCCATCGCCGTGAGGAGGCGCGCGGCGCCGCGCGACCATCGAACGGCCGACCACGAACTCCAACTTTCGGGAGGAGTAGGTGATGGATGGTTACGTAGGACCCGTCTGTGGCCGGTTTAGCTGGCGCGGGCCGGGGAGCGGGCAGAATCGGTAGGGTCCAGTCGGAGACATGGACCTACGGGCTGGCATGCCCGCGGAAGTCGAGCGAGTCCAGTCGGAGAGGTTGACCTCATCGGGGCCGGGCCGGTCGTGCCGGATCACACCGGGCGATTGGTCCCGCGCTTTGGCTTGGCGGCCGGTTTGGTCGCGCCGTTCTTGGTCGCCGGCGCCTTGGGTGCGCCCTGGGTCTTGCGACGCGCCGGCCGGATCGTGAGGTAGGTGCGGGCGCGCATGAGTTCCTCGAAATGCTCGAGCAGGCGTACGCCCTCGCGCGGCTTCACCAGGTCGCGTTTGGTCGCGTGATCGATCTGGCGTTTCATCTGCCGGCAGAGCAGGTCTTCGTCGTACTGCACGCCTTCGAGCACCATGCCGGTGCCGTGGCCGCTGATGGTCTCCTCGATGTAGAAGCCGTTGGGTTCGTCGTCCTCGAGGAAAACGTGCACCTCGTCGACGCGGCCGAAGAGGTTGTGCAGATCGCCCATGATATCCTGGTAGGCGCCGGTGAGGAAGACGCCGAGGTAGTAGGGCTGCTTTGTGAGCGGGTGGAGCGTCACGTAGTCCTTCACGTCCTGCAGGTCGATGAAGCTGGAGATCTTGCCGTCGGAGTCGCAGGTGATGTCGACGAGGATGGCGTTGATCGTGGGGCGTTCCTTCAAGCGATGGAGTGGGGCGATCGGGAAGAGCTGTTGAAGCGCCCAGTGGTCGAGCAGCGACTGGAAGACCGAAAAGTTGGCCACGTACTGGTCGGCGAGCAGCTTCTTGAGTTCGCGCAGTTCCTCGGGCTGGTAGCCGGTTTCTGGGGCCTCTTGGTCGATCTTCTCGCAGACCTGCCAGAACAGGCATTCGGCGGCGGCGCGGTTCTCGAGGTCGAGATAGCCGAGTTTGAACAGCGAATACGCCTCCTCCTTCTTCTGCACCGCGTCGTGGAAACGTTCGAGCCGGCCCAGCGGGGGGTGGTTGTGGAGCAGGCCTTCGAGGTCCTCCACGACCTTGTGCTTGTCGGCGGGCATCGTGGTGGCCTCGATGACCTCGCGTTTCGAGATGGCGTCGAACACTTCGATGACCAGCAGCGAGTGCATCGCGGTGATTGCGCGACCGCTTTCCGAGACGATCGTCGGCACGCCCACGCCGGAGGCGGTGCAGATCTCGCGGATGTTGAAGACCACGTCGCGGGCGTACTCGCCCATCGAGTAGTTCATCGAGGAGTCGAAGTTGGTCCGGCTGCCGTCGTAGTCGACGCCGAGGCCGCCGCCCACGTCGAGGTAGCCCATCGGGAAGCCGAGCTTGGCGAGCTGGCAATAGAAGCGGGCGGCCTCGATCACGGCGTTTTTGATCGTGATGATGTTGGGCACCTGCGAGCCGATGTGGAAATGGACCAGCCGGAGCGAACCGGTCAGTTTGGCCGCGCGGAGTTTGTCGGCGGCGACGAGCAGTTCTGAGGTGGTCAGGCCGAACTTGGCGTTGTCGCCGGCCGAGGAGGCCCATTTGCCTTCGCCGCGGGTCACGAGCTTGAGCCGGAAACCGATGAGCGGCCTGACCTGCATCTCCTCGGCGATGGCGATGATGTCGTCGACTTCGGAGAGTTGCTCGACGACGAGGATCACCTTCTTGCCGAGTTTGCGGCCGAGCAGGGCCAGGCGGATGTAGTCGTGGTCCTTGTAGCCGTTGCAGATCAGCAGCGATTTCGGGTCCTCGTGCTGGGCGAGCGCGATCATCAGCTCGGGTTTCGAGCCAGCCTCGAGCCCGAAGTGGAAGTCCTTGCCGGCGTCGAGGATCTCCTCGATCACCTCGCGCAACTGGTTGACCTTGATCGGGAAGACCCCGCGGTACTCGCCCTCGTAGTTTTCCTCGGCGATGGCCTTCTTGAATGCCTCGTGGAGGGCGACCACGCGGTGGCGCAGCAGATCCTGGAAACGCACCACCATCGGCGCCTTCAGGCCCATGTCCAGGGCCTCCTTCACGACGTCCATTACGCGCACCGCGCGGCCGTCGCGCAGCGGTTGCACGGAAACCTGGCCATCGGGCTCGACACCGTAGTGGCCGGCGCCCCAGCGTTTGAAGCCATACAGCTCCTCGGATTTTTCGACCGACCAGGTGGAAGCGGACTTGGTTTTCAACGGAGGCGGAGGAGAAACGGGATGAAGCGAGGTTGAGGCGAAAAAGCGGACTTGGGCCGGGCGAGCCGCCAAGCTCTGGGCTTGCGTTTGCAGAGGGGCCCGGGATGAATCGCCCCTTTCATTTCCCGGAACTCCACTCCTTCGCAATGCACAAAATGCTCCTTTCCTCCGACTTGCCCTCGATCTTCGCCCAAGCCAGCGCGCCTGCCGGCGCTCCGAGCGGCCCGGGCGGCGGCCTGATGAGCTTCCTGCCGTTCATCCTGATCATGGCCGCGATGTGGTTCCTGATGATCGCCCCGCAGCGCAAGAAGCAGAAGGAACATCAGAAGATGATCGCCGCGCTGAAGTCCGGCGACGATGTGCTCACCAACGGCGGCATCTATGGCACCATCGTGAGCGTGCGCGAGGATCGTTTCGTCGTCCGCATCGGCGAAGGCACCAAGATCGAGCTCGCCAAGGGCTTCATCCAGGCCGTCGAGAAAAAGAGCGACAGCGACAAGAAGTCGGCCTGAGCTAGGCCGCTGCCGGCCCCGGCAAACCCCTGCGCGCTCCTCGGGCGCGGTGCACCCCTTCAACACAGTCCGTCCATGTTCCAACGCATCTATCTCAAGTTCATCCTGACCGCCGTGCTGGTCGGCTGGGCGCTCTTCAGCCTGCATCCGATCCAGGATCAGAACTTCGGCGAATACATCACCGCTCAGTCCCCGGACGAGCAGCGCGCCGACTTCCTCAAGCTCATGGACCGCGTGTCGCAACGCATCAAGGACCATGAGGCCAAGACCGGCAAGGCGCTCTCCGTCTTCGTCGCCCTCAAGCAGATCGGCCGCGAGGAGCGCCTCGATCTGACCCAGTATTTCCCGCAGCTGCCGATCGAGTCGTCGCTGAAGAATCCCGAGAAGCGCAACGACATCCTGCTCGACTACCTCTTCAAGCAGTCGAAGGGCCGCCTCCAGCTCGGCCTCGACCTCGCCGGCGGTGTCGCCTTCGTGCTCGAGACCCCGGCCCCGCTTGAAGGCACGGCCGACAGCTCCGAGCAGCACATGCGCAAGGAGAAGCTCGGCAAGGCCATCGAGATCATCGGCTCGCGTATCAACAGCCTCGGCGTCGCCGAGCCCGTCATCCGTGCCATCGGCGAGAACCGCATCGAGGTCCAGCTGCCCGGCGTCTCCACCAAGGAGAATCCCGAGGTCGGCGCCACCCTGCGCAAGCCCGCCCGCCTCGAGTTCCGCCTCGTGCACCCGCAGCTGCGCAGCATGCCCGAACCGCTCCCGCCCGCGGCGTTGCCCCCCGGCTACGTGAACATGGCGATGGACGAGGAGGACGGCGACGGCCGCCCGATCGTCGTCTACAACGCCGTGAAGCGCATTCCCGAGATGACCGGCGAGACCGTCGCCGACGCGTATCCGTCGATGGATATGTACGGCGGCTACCAGATTCTGCTCCGCTTCACCGATGTCGGCGCGAAGCGTTTCGCCGACCTCACCGGCGCCAACGTCGGCCAGCTCCTCGGCATCGTGCTCGACGGCAAGCTCTACTCCGCGCCCCGCATCAACGACGCCATCCGCGGCGGCAGCGCCCAGATCACCGGCCGATTCTCCCAGCGCGAGGCGGTCGAGCTCTCCAACGTGCTCAACAACCCGCTCGATGTGCCGCTCGAAGTCGTGCAGCAGAGCGAGGTCGGCCCGACTCTCGCCAAGGACGCGGTCGCCAGCGGCGTGAAGGCCACGATCATCGGCGCCGCCCTCGTCTGCGGCTTCATGCTGGTCTACTATCTGGCCGGCGGCTTCATCTCGGTCCTGAGCCTGCTGGTCAACATCGTGATCATCCTCGGCGTCATGGCCAGCTTCGGCGCCACCCTCACGCTGCCGGGTCTCGCCGGTATCGTGCTCACCATGGGCATGGCGGTCGACGCCAACATCCTGATCTTCGAGCGCATGCGCGAGGAACTCGCCCAGGGCAAGTCGCTGCACGCCGCCCACACTGCCGGTTACGACAAGGCGCTGTGGACGATTCTCGACTCGCACATCACCCAGCTGTGTATCTGCGGCATCATGATCTGGCTGGGCACCGGCCCGATCAAGGGCTTCGGCGTCACGCTGGCGATCGGCGTGTTCTCCACGCTTTTCAGCGTGCTCGTCACCGGACGCGTGGTCATGGATTTCCTCATCGAGCGCGATTTCCTGAAGCGTATGAAGATGTTGCGCATGCTCGACGGCGTGAAGGTCGACTGGATGAAGCTCGCCGCCCCGGCCTTCGTCGCCTCGTGGGTGCTCGTGCTCATCGGGATCGGCGCGATCTTCCTGCGCTCCGACCACATCCTCGGTGTCGACTTCACCGGTGGCGATCAGGTCACCATGGCCTTCACACAACAGCTCGACGTCGGCGAGGTTCGCCGCGTGGCCGGCACCGTGGGTGTGACCGACATCACTCCGTCGTACCAGTCCAACCTCGCGACCGGCACCGACGAGCTCAAGATCGAGACCCCCTACGGCGAAAGCCGGCGGGTCGTCGAGGCCCTGCAGTCCAACTTCCCGCAAGCCGGCATCACGATCACCGGAGAAGACGCCATCGGTCCGGCCATCGGCTCCGAGATCGCGAGCAACGCCGCGCTCTCCGTCGGCCTCGCGCTCGTCGCCATCCTGCTCTACATCGGCTTCCGTTTCGAGTTCGGCTTCGGCATGGGGGCGGTGATTGCGACCGTGCACGACGTGCTCTTGACTTGCGGCATGTTCGTCATCGCCGGCGTGTTCCTCGACTTCCGCTTCAATGCCCCGATGGTCGCCGCGATCCTGGCCATCATCGGCTACTCGGTGAACGACACCGTGGTCGTCTTCGACCGTATCCGCGAAGAACTCAAACTGAACCCCGACATGGCTCTGCGCGATGTCGTGAACATGGCCATCAACCGCGTGTTCGCCCGTTCGATCATCACGAGTTTGACCACGTTCCTGGCCGCCATTTCGCTGTTCATCTTCGGCGGCGGCGTCCTGCGCGAACTCTCGTTCACGTTCATCATCGGCATCCTTGTCGGCACGTTCTCCTCTATCTGCATCGCCGCCCAGTTCTTCTTCTGGTGGCACAAGGGCGAACGTCGTCACGTCGAGGCGCATCGCGACATCGCCCCCAAGTACGAGTGGGAGGGCGCCAGCAAGGCCTCCAATTGAGCCGACGCGCGCTCCCGCCGCGGAGCGCGCGCCCGTGCCCGCAACTTTCGCCATGTCCGCCACGGTGAACAACCGCTGGAACCACCAGCCCGTGCCCGCCGAGGCGGTCACGCGCCTTGTCACGTCGCTCCAGACCAGCCCCGTGCTGGCGGAGCTGCTCGTGCGCGCCGGGTGGATCGAGCCGGAGGAGGCCATGCGCTTCCTCCAGCCGCGACTGGCGGAGCTCGACGATCCCTTCCGTGTCGTCGGCGTCGACCGCGCCGTCGAGCGTATCCGCACCGCCATCGCCGGGCGCGAGTCGCTGGTCATCCTCGGCGACTACGATGTCGACGGCGTCAGCAGCACCGCGTTCCTCGTCAGCATCCTGCGCCAGTTCGGCCTCGAGCCGCGCTTCATCGTGCCCCTGCGCCTCGAGGAGGGCTACGGCCTGAGCCGCAATGCCATCGACCGCGCCCTCGACCAGGGCGTGCCGCAGCTCTTCATCGCGCTCGATTGCGGCACCAACTCCTGCGAGGAGGTCGCCTATCTGCGATCCCGCGGCGCCGATGTCATCATCGTCGACCACCACCGCTCGAAGGAGGCCGTGCCGGCGGAGGCCATCCTGATCAATCCGCACGTCAACCCCGAGGCCTCGGCGCCCGCCTGGCAGAACCTCTGCACCGTGGGCCTGGTCTTCAAGCTCGTCCACGCCCTGCTCAAGGCCCTGCGCGATGCGGGCGACGCCGTCGCGCACACCATCAAGCTGCGCGACTACCTCGATCTCGTGGCCATGGGCACCGTCGCCGATCTCGTGCCGCTGCTCGGCGAGAACCGCATCCTCGCCAAGCACGGGCTCTCGATCCTCGAGCAGACCGAACGCCCCGGGCTGCTCGCGCTCATGGACGTCAGCGGTATCGACCGCAGCCATGGCCTGCAACCCGTCGACATCTCCTTCCGCCTCGGCCCGCGCATCAACGCCAGCGGCCGCCTCGCCGACGCCGCCGTGTCCGTGGAGCTGATCCTCAGCGACGATCGCACCTTCTGCCGCGACGCCGCCCGGCAGCTCGACGGCTTCAACCGCGAGCGGCAGGACATCGAGCGCCGCATCACCGAGGATGCCGAACGCCAGGTCGAGGAGCTCTACGCCGACGACACCGCGATCGTGCTCTACGACGACGGCTGGCATCCCGGCGTGGTCGGCATCGTGGCGAGCCGCGTGTCGCGAAAATTCAACCGCCCCTGCATCGTGCTCGGCCGCGAGGGCGAACTCGCCAAGGGTTCGGGCCGCAGCGTCTTCGGTATCAATCTCGTGGAGGCGCTGGCCGGTTCCAACGACCTGCTCACCAGCTGGGGCGGGCATCCGATGGCGGTGGGCATCTCCCTCGACCGGGCCAACGTCGGCGAATTTCGCCAACGCTTCAACCGCGCCGTCGCCGAGCATCTCGCCGGCCGCGAGATCGAGCGCTCCTTCGACATCTCCGCCTGGGTCGACCTCGAGTCGGTCGACGAGCACCTGATGGGCGAGCTCGCGCTGCTGCACCCGTTCGGCCAGGGCAACCCGAAACCCGTCTTCGGTATCGCCGGAGTGGAGTTCACGCGCCGCCCCGAGGTCTTCAAGGACCAGCATTTCCGTTTCCAGCTCGACGATGCGCAGGGCCGCCGGCTCTACGGCGTGGCCTGGAAGATGGCCGATCGCATCCCGCCGCTCGGCCGGGAGGTCGATCTGGCCTGCGAGCTGGTCTGGAACCACTTCAACGGTCGCAAGCTGCTGCAGGTCGAGCTGATCGACTGGCGCCTCTCGCGCTGAGCCCTGCCGGTGTCACCAACCCGTAGTGTCGCGACTCGCGGCGTTGTTTTGCCAAACAACTCTCTGGGCTCTCCTTCCGGCTCCCCTCCGTCTCTGTGACCTGTCCGGCCGCCTTTTTCAGGATGAAATCGTCAACCGAACGTTCCGGTGGCTTCGGTCACCGCGCGTGCGATCGGGCCTGAGCTTGCGCAAGCCGCGCTTTGTTCACGCCGCCTTTTCCTCGCTGCCTGCGGCCTCGAGCTCGCCGAGCGCCTTTCGCGCCGCCTTGAACCACTCCTTCTCCGCCTGGCGCCAGAGCTTTCCGCCCTTGCGGAATTTCCTCGTGATGTCCGTGAGCAGTGAGACCGCCTCGTCGCGCCGACCGAGTGCCAGCAGGGCCTGCGCAAGGTGAAACCGAGGCGCCTCGCCCAGCGCGGTCGGCAGCAGCGCTTCGAAGCGGACGCGGGCCGCCGCAGCATCGCCGCGGGCGAGCAGCACCCGGCCTTGGAGCAGCTCGATGCGCTGCCGGGCGATGCGGTTGGCCGTGGTGTCGGCCTGGCCGAGCAGGCGCTCGGCCGCGTCGATCTTGCCGACCGCGAGCTGGTATTCGGCGACCTCGGCGATGATCTCCGGATCGCTCTTGAACACCCCGCCCACGCATCCGCTCGCGATCGTCTCTGCCTCGGCCGTTTCGCCGCAGTCGTGCAGCAGGGCGGCGAGCGCGAGCTTGTTCTGCACGGTCTCGGTCTCGTCGACGAGTTGGCGTGCCCGTCGAATTCTTACGGACCTGGGCACCCACCAGTCGATGCGGCCCAGTCGCGGGCTGGCGACGCGCGCCTCGGGCAGCACCTCCAGCAGCACATAGAGCAGGCAGCCGATCAGCGATCCCATGAAGAGGATCAGCATCCACCAATAGGGCCGCCCCGTCCTGTACACATGGATGCAGAGTGCGATCTGGACGAGGAAGAGGAAGGGGCCGACGAGGAGGAACAGGTTGTTGATGGCTTCGAACATCGGGGGAAGGGGTGCTTGGTCGTGTCGCGCCGGAGCGGACAAGTTTCTTCGGAGAGCGCCGGAGCGTGGGGGCTATTCGCTGTGGACGAAGTCCGTCGGGCCGAGGTCACGGGGTTTGTCGGTGCCGGGTTCGCGCAGGCGCAGCGCGAAGGTGAGGGGCTTGAAGTAGTACTCCTCCTCGTCGGCCTGCTTCGGCATCCATGAAACGATCTCCACCGGATAGTAACCCGGCTCGAGCTCGAGGGTGAAGGTGCGCGAGAGTGTGCCCTTGCCGGCGCTGGTGAAACGGTTGGTCTCGTCGAGCAGGGTCTTGCCTCCGACGCGCAGGCGGGCCGCCCAGGCGAAGAGGTAGTCGTCCCACTTCTGTTCCGTGGCGACGATACGGTCCTTCTTGCGCTGGAAGTCGGCGATCAGGACGTGTGTGCCGGATGTCTTGATCTGCAGGTGGCCGCGCCAGACGTGGACCAAGGCCTTGCCGGTATTGCCGGCCATCGAGGGTTCCTTCTCGTGGCGGGCGAGGTGGAAGAAGGGGCCGCGGTCGTCGCGGAGGGTGACGAGGCTCGGTGTTGTCGGAATGCCGCCCTTGTAGCCGGGGGGCCGTAGCCAAAGGTCGAGCGTGGTGCCGGGGCTGGTCGGGCCGGTGAGTTCGACCGGCATGGGCTGGTCGGACTCGGCGGGGGCGGCAGGGGCTGGCACTTCGGGGTGGCGCGAGGGCTGCGCTGGCGTATTCACGGCGGTTGGTGCCGAGGCGTTGCCTTCAAGCAGGAAGAGAACCCGTTCGAGCGAGGCGTTCAGCGCGTCGACCTTTTGTTCGAGCCGCTCCAGGCGATCTTTGGCAGAGGGCGAAGCCGGTGGCGCGGCGAAGGATACGAGTCCGAAACCGAGAAGGCCGAGGAGGACGAAGCAGGCAGTGAAGGCGCGGCGGAAGCGCTGGGGATGGGGTTGCACGCGCTGGAGTGAAACCCTGATCGCGGTCGCCGGGAAGCGGGAAACGAGGGGGAGCATTTGTGGGAATGAAAGTTTCCAAGGGTTTACAAGCCGTTTGCTGGCTGATTGCGGCATTCTGTTTCTGCTTGCCGGAAATACCCGAAAAGGCATTCTGAGCTGCATGATTCTGGGGTTCGCCGACGACACCACTCGCCGGATCTGGGCGGGGGAATCCATTCGTCGGATCCCGCTCGAGTTACAACGCCAAGCGCTGAAGCGGCTTGGCTATCTGAATGCCGCGAAACGAATCGAAGATCTCTATCAACCGCCATCGAACCATTTCCATGCCGTGGGAAAGCGTTATGCGGTTCGCGTGAATGCGCAGTGGCGAATCACCTTTTCCTGGACAGAGGCGGGACCGAACGAGGTCCTTTTCGAAGACCACCACTGACGTTCCCCACTATGAGCACCAAGAAGCAGACCATTGCCCCGTGGCACCCCGGCGAGATCCTAAAGGAGGACTGGCTCGCCGACTACGGGCTCACGCAGTACGCACTCGCGAAGGCACTGAAGATTCCCCACAGCCGGCTCACCGACATCATCAAGGGCCGGCGGGGCATCACTGCCGACACCGCGTTGCGGCTGGCGCGCTTCTACGACAACTCGCCGAGTTTCTGGCTGAACTTGCAGGCCGACTACGATCTGCGCATGGCCGACGCCGCGAAGATCGCCGCCGAAGTGCAGCCGCGGGCGGCGTGAACTTGGAGGCACGAGGAGCGCGACATGGAATCCGACGGCAAGCTACTTGAATGGCTGGTCTCGTTGATCGAAGGGCAGCTCCTGCCTCAGGGCTTTTCCGTAAAACGGAATGAACGGGTTTTCGATGATGATGGGCGGCAGATTGCCGAGTTCGAAGGACCAGCGGTTGCGTAACCGCCATTCTCGTTCTGTTCCCTGCTAGCTCAAGTGAGTCCGACTTGTGGCGACAGATAGTGTTAGCCCCATGTGCGACGGCAGGTTCGTGCGGGCGTCGAAGCGGGCGATAATCGAGGCCTTGGCGCGGGCGGGGCGGGTGCGGTCGCCGGTGTGCGCGGACTCGATGGCACCTCGCATCGCGGCGGCGAGGTGAGCCGGGTCGCCGGGCGGGCAGAGCCAGGCGTCGTCGCGTCCGAGCATTTCGGGCACGCCGTTCACGTCGGTCGTGGCGATGGGCAGCTCGAAGATCGCGGCCTCGAGCAGCACGCGCGGGAAGGCTTCCTCGAAACTGGAACAGATGAAGACATCGGCCGCGCCGTAGTAGGCGAAGGGATCGTCGACCTCGGGGACGATCTCGATGTTGTCGAGGTGACGCAGGGCGATGTCGTGGCGGAGCGAGTCGAGGTAGATGCCTTCGCGGCCGCCGACCATGAGATAGCGGCGCGGTGGGAGCGCGGCGCCGGAGGCGGCGAGTTCGCGCTCCAGCAGCTCGATCGCGCGGACCCAGATGTGTTGGCCTTTGCGCTCGCAGACGGAGCCGATGTTGGCGATGACGAGCGCGTCGGCCGGGAGCCCGAGCTTGGCGCGCAGGGCGGCGCGTGAGTTCGTGGCGCGATAGGTTTCCAGTCGCGCGACGTCGATCCAGCTGGGCGTGTAGAGGAAGTTGCCGCGGCGCTCGTGGCGGGCGTGCACGGGCATCGAGGCGGCGGCGATGAAGGCCACGCGATCGGCAAGTCCGAAGGCCGCCTCCGCTTCCGGGATCAGCGCAGCGGGCAGGATCGGGGCGAAGAAGCGGCGGGCCGGCGCGCTTTCGTGCACGTACATGAGCGACGGTACGCCGAGTTTCCGCGCCAGATGCACGCCCCAGAATGCGACCATGGTGTTGGGCACGACCAAGTCGTATTTCTCCGCGTCGAAACGTGGCGCGAGTTGCGCGAGAGCCGCGTGAAAGTCGGCGACGGAAGCGGCGGTGAGCGCGGCCTTGAGGTCGATGACGTCGACATTGATGCCGGCGGCGTTGAAACGCTCGTGGAGCGGGCCGTCTGACGGGGAGATCAGGTCGACTTTGAAGCCGGGTTGGGCGGCGAGAAAACGGCCGTATTCAAGCAGGAAGAGCGGAGCGCCTTCGAGGTTGAGGTTGTGGGTCGCAAGCAGAACTCGAAGCGGGGCGGTGGACTGTGGACGGTGATCAGTGGACGGTGGTCGGTGTGCGGCCGGCCTTGGACGCGGTGCGTCGTCGCGAAAGGCGGCCCAAGCTGACTTGGTCGCAGCCAGAAAGCCGGCGGTTGGCAGCCCTTGGGCCGAGGCCGCCCGGCGAAGGGCGAAGGCGCACCGGGCGAACAATCGTGCGGAAAAGGCCGGCAGCGGCGCCTCCGAACCGGCCACAACCTCGGGGCGAAACCGGCGCGTGAAGACGAGCTCGGTGTGGCCGTTGTCGAGCGTGGCGAAAAGCTTCAGCGCAGCGGGCAAGGGCAGGCCTGCGGGCAGATCGACGTTGCCAAGGAACTGGGAGTTCTCGGTGCCGCGCAGATCGGCGAATACACCGGAGACGTCGCGTCGCGGTTGCCCGTGCAGCAGCGGAATCGGCGACTGCGGATCGAGCACCGCGGTGAGTGCGGTGATGGCATGCTCCTTGTGGGCCAGCCACCCGGTTACGGTGAGGCGACCGTACTTCACCCGGCCGGCGTCGGTCGGTTCCTCCAGCCGACCCCAGAACGGCGGGTTGGGCTCTGTATCCAGCGGCTGGGCGCGATGTGCCGCGACCACATCGGCGGCGAGGGCGGCAAGCGCGGTGGTCGGCCGGCGGCGGTGCGCCTGCAACAGTTCGCGGAGCAGGCGCGCGTAGTCGGGCGCGGCCTCGGTTGCCGCGGCGGATGCCTCCGCGGCGACGGAGATCGGGATCCGCGCGAACTCTTCCCATCCGCCGGCGATGTCGCACACTTCGAGCCGGAGAGTCGTCGCGCCCCGATGCGGTTCGAGGAGAAACGAGAAGCCGGCGGCGGGTGCATCGGCGCGCCCGGCGATCGCTTGTTGCACGTCCGGACGCGGCAGCGCACCGAGGCCGAGGAAAGGCCGACCATCCACCCAGGCCCGGACATCGGCGGGAGCACGCCCGGTCCGGGAGACGAGCCAGCCGGCGATCCACGATTTCCCGGCAGGGAATCGCCAATCGGCAGGGTGGATTTCGAGGGCGTGTTGCCAGTCGGAGGTCATCGGTGATGGAGAACTGGAACCACTAATACACACTAGGGGGCACTAATGAAGAGCGGAGGTGAGGAGTGGGGGCGCGGCATGGGGCCGGCAGGAGGAGCGGAATCGCCAATGAACGCCAATCGTCGCCAATTGAGAAAGGTGGGCTGCTTGCAGGCGATCCTGGATGAAGGTCGACCCTTCAGGGCGACGTCGAGGGCCGTGTGCGTGGTTTGGGTGCGAGAGCGGCGTCGGCCGTGGCGGGCTGAAGCGCCGCCCCACGCGCAGGCGAGTTGGCTCGGCTCGGGTTCATCCCTGCACGGCGGCGGTTTCGCGCGCGAGGGCGAGATGCAGCGGTTGCACGCGCTCGGTGGTGAAGGTCTGTTCGAGGCGGCGGCGGGCGCGCTGGCCGAGCTGCCTCGCCCACGCGGGCTGCTCGAGGATCTGCTGCAGGGCATCGGCGAGCGCCCAGGTGTCGCCGGGGGGCACGAGCAGCGCCTCCTCATCGTGTCGCACGATCTCGGGCACGCCGTGCACGGCGGAGCTCACGATCGGCAGCGAGAAGGCCATCGCCTCGAGGATCACCCGCGGGAACGACTCCTCGAAACTGGAGCACACGAAGCCATCGGCTGCGCCGTAGTAGGCGGCCGCATCCTCGCTCTCCGGCACGACGGCGAGATTCGGGCGGTCGAGCAGGGCGAGCTGGTCGGCGAGGTCGCGGTCGTAGTCGGTGGCGCGGGCGCCGACCATGAGGAAGCGGACGCGTTTGGCGGGCGGATACCGGCGGCAGAGCAGGTCGATCGCGCGGGCGAAGAGGATCTGACCCTTTCGGTCGCAGACCGTGCCGAGGTTGATGACGAGGCGTTCGTCGGGCGCGAGGTTGAGCCGGCGGCGGAGCTCCTCGCGGCTTCGCGAGGCGCGGATGGCGTCGAGCGAGCGCAGGTCGATCCAGCCGGGCGCGATGCGGTAGTTCGCCCCGTCGGAGAAGGCGGTGTAGTAGCGGCGCGTGGCCTCGGTGAGGAATGAGACGCGAGTAGCCGCGGTGAAGGCCTTCTCGACCGCGGGCAGCACGGCGGCCGGCAGGTGGCCGTGGAAGAAGGCGGCCGGTGTCGTGCTCTCGTGGATGTAAAAGAGCGACGGTCGATGGGCGGCCCGCGCAGCGTGGACCGCCCAGTAGCACAGGAGTGTGTTGGCCACGACGAGGTCGCACGCGGTGAAATCGACCTCGCGCATCACCGCGCGGAGGGCGTCGCGCTGGGCGGCGGGCGTGGCCGCGCAGGCGAGAGGGCCGAGGTCGACCACGTGCACCTCCGCGCCGAGCTGTTCGTAGCGTTTGCGCAGCGGGCCGTCGCGGCCGGTTAGCACCGTGATGGCCGGCGAACCGTTGCGGCGACAGAAGGCGGCGAACTCGGCGAGGAACAACGGCGCGCCCTCGAGGTTGAGGTTGTGGCTGACGAAGAGCAGGCGGCGCAGATCGGCCTGTGGCGGTTCGGCGGCAGCCAGATCGCGGGCGAGGCCGCCCATCGAAGGCCCGCGTCGGGGCGCGAGTGTTTGGAACGTTTCCCACACCGGGCGCACCTCGGGCAGCAGCGCGCGGAAGCGCTCGATCGCCACGCCGCGGCGGCGCAGCGCCGCGTGCAGGGCCCACGCCGCGTGCAGGAATGTGGAGTGTGAGAACCGCGGGTGGGCGAGCTTCTCGGTTTCCACGTCCCAGAGCAGCGTGCGTTGGACGTTGCACAGATGCCACGAACCGTCGGCGAGTTCGGCGTAGAGGCGCAGCGTGCGTGGTTGCGGCAACTGCGCCGGTGTATCGATGAATCCCTTCCAGCGGCAGCCGCGGGCATGGGCGAATTGCGGGAACCGCTCGGGCACACCCGCGTATTCGCCGGCCGGCTTCAGTTCCTGGACCGTCATCAGGTCGAAGGTGGCGAAGACACGGCGGATCTCCTGCGTTTCGTGGAAGAGCCAGCCGATGAGGTTGACGCGCCCGAAGGCGCCGCGGGCAATGGCGGCGGGTTCGTCGAAGTGGCCGTGGAACGGCGCGTGCGCAAACCGCAGGGTCGAAGGATGCGGGATGGACGCGGCGAGTTCGGTCGCGAGCGAGCGCCAGTCCGGATGCGACTCGCCGGCGGCGTGGCGGAGCAGCAGTTGCAGGGCGCGGGCAAACTCGACGGCGCGCAATGGCGCGTCCTTCGCCGAGGCGGCGGAGGACGCGGCTCCGCTTGGGTCGGCGGCGAGTTCCTCGGTGTGGACGCCGATCCACTCGCCGGCCAGCGTGCAGGCCTCGAAGGCGATCGCGTTGGTCCCGGGGGCGAGCTGTACCGGTTGCTCGAACGCGGCGAGCAGGCGCGGCTCGCGGGCCTGGAAGAAGTCGGCGAGGTCCGGGCGGGGGAGCCCGTAGATTCCCGGAAATACGCGGTGGCCGACCCGGGCGCGCAGGTCGACGAAATGGTTGCCCGGTTTCGCTACGATCCACCCGCGCAGGACGACGCGGCCGGCGGGGGGCGTTTCACCCGGCGTTGGCGAATCGAGATGGAAGAAGGCGTGGGGTGTCTCGATCATCGGAAGGCGATGATTCCCGTTGGGGTGTGGCGCAGGCCTCGGTGCCTGCGATGCCGGATCTCGCAGGCACGGAGGCCTGCGCCACGGTCTGCATTGTCTGCGGAAGCTGCGATCATCCGAGGGCCGCCTCGCGGCAGAGTTCGAGGTGGCGGGGGAGCAGCTTGGTCGTGTCGAAGTGCCGGTGCACGCGGGCGCGGGCCATCGAGACCATCCAGTCGTCGCCGGCGAAGTGCTCGCCGAGGGCCTTCGTCAACGCGGCGGCGAGCTTCGCCGGATCGCCGGCGGGGATGAGGTGCGCCTCGTCGTTGCCGGTGAGCATCTCGGGGATACCGAAGACATCTGTGCTCACGATTCGGACACCAAAGGCCATCGCCTCGAGCAGCACGCGCGGAAACGACTCCTCGAAGCTCGTGCAGACCAGGAGGTCGGCCATGCGGAAGAAGTCGTCGATGTCGCCGCGCTCGGCGAGCACCTGCACCTCCTCGAGTCCGAGCAGCGAGATATCCTGCTGGATGGATTCGAGATAGAGCCCGTCGCGGGCGCCGATGATGAGGAAGCGCGGGAACGGTTTCCCGGGAAACGCCTCCGGCCATTCCTTGCGCAGGCGGTCGATGCCGCGGAGGTAGATGTGCTGGCCTTTGCGCTCGCAGACGGAGCCGACGTTGATCACGAGCGGCACGTCGGCCGGGATGCCGTGCTTCTGGCGCAACGTGGCGCGGTCGGACGACGCAACGAACTTCTCGATGCGGGCGAGATCGACCGCGCTGGCGACGTGGCGAAAATTGTCGTGGTGGTTCTGTTCCTGGAAGATCGCCTCGGTGGCAAGGGCGGCGAAGCAGACCCGGGTGGCGTCGCGCAGGGCGGCTTCGGCGGGCTCGCGCAGGCGGGCGGGCAGGCCGGCGCGGGCGAAGAGCTTGTCGAGCGTGCAGCTTTCGTAGACGTAGAGCAGCGACGGCTTGCCGAGACGCGTGGCGAGCGGAACGGTCCAAAAAGTGAGGACGGTGTTGCCGACGACGAGGTCGATGTCGGGCAGCGGGTGCGCGGCCGCGAGGGCTGAGATCGCCGTCTCGCACTGCGCGGCGTCGGTCGCGGTGAGGATCGCGGAGGTGTCCCAGATCTCGACCGGGACTCCGAGCTCCTCGTAGCGCGCGCGCAGCGGGCCGTCTTCGGGCGAGACGACGCGGATGCTCACGCCCGGCACGGTCGCGTGGTGGCGCGCCTGTTCGAAGAGCAGGATCGGTGCGCCCTCGAACTTCAGGTTGTGCGTGACGAAGAGCATGCGCAGCGGGCGAGCGACGAGCGTCGAGGGTCGAGAGCCCGGAGCAGAAGATGTCGGGCGTGAAGCCCGACCCACCGTCGGAGTGCCGGACACGGAGACCGGGCCCTCGGCGTAGCGGTAATGGTACGGGTTGAGGCGCGGTGCGGCGGGCGGGAACTCGTAGGTGGCGCTGAGGTACGGGTCGCGGTAGTCGCCGTGGCGGGCGACGAAGGCGAGGTGCTCCTTCTCGGTGTATTCCCGGCCTCGGGAAGCGCTGCCGACGTGCTGGAGCACGGCCTGCGGCGTGACGACGATGCGCTGGCCGAGTTCCTGGGCGCGTAGGCAGAAATCGACGTCGTTGTAGGCGACGCGAAAGTCGGTTTCGTCGAAGCCGCCCAGCTCGCGATAGAGCGTGGTGCGGGTGAGCAGGCAGGCTCCGGTGACCGCGGCGACGTTGCGCGCGGCGTGGGGGAGGAAAAGCAGACCGAGGTCCTCGGACGGCTCACGCTCGAACAGCGTGTGCGGCAGCCGGTCGTGGCGGCTCAGGCCGATGCCGGCATGGTTGATCGTGCTGTCGGGATAGAGCAACTTCGCGCCGACCACACCGACACCGGGGACCGTGAGCCAGCCGGCGAGCTCCTCGAGCCAACCGGGGCGCAGCGCCTCGACGTCGTTGTTGAGGTGAAGCAGCAGCGGGGTGTCGGCGCGGGCGGAGCCGGCGTTGACGAGGCGGGAATAGTTGAAGCCCGTGGGATCGGCCGGCAGGTCGAGCACGGTGCAGCGCAGGTCGGTGCGCGTCGGGAGCGTACCCAGAAGCTCGAGCGTGGCGGGCTCGTCGGAGCCGTCGTTCACGACGATCACGTTCACGCTTTCGTGCGGCGTGGTTCGCGCGAGCGAGTCGAGACAACGGGCGAGCAGATCGCCGCGGTTCTTCGTCGGGATGACGATCGTGACGGGGTTCTCGCGCAGGATGGCGGGGTCCCAACGCAGTTGGTGCAGGCAGCAGGCGTAGCGCGTGGCCCAGTCGGGCAGCATCGGTTCGGCGCGCAGGCCTCGGCGCTGGCACGCCTCGGCAATGGCCCGGCGGGCGGCGTCGAAGAGGTAACCCTTCTGGTCGCCGCGCGAGGCGGTGCTCTCGGCGTGGGCGCGCCAGTGGTAGCAGACGAAGGGCACATGGACGACGTCCTCGTGCGCGGTGTTCTCGAAACAGCGGAGGAAGAGATCGATGTCCTGCGCGCCGTTGAAGTCCGGGCGCAGGCCGCCGACTGCGTTCACGACGCTGCGGCGGATGACGGTGAGGTGGTGCGTATAGTTATGGGTGATCGCCATCTCCGGGCTCCAGTCGCCCTTGAACTGGGGGTCGAAGCGGCGGCCGGTGTCGTCGATCTTGTCCTCGTCGGTGTAGAGGTATCCGGCGGTTGGGTGCGTGAGAATCGCCTGGGCGACGTGCAGGAGCGCATCGGGCGGCAGCAGGTCGTCATGGTCGAGGAGGGCGACGAACTCGCCGCTGGCGATCTCGAGGGCGGAGTTGGTGGCGCGGGAGATGTGGCCGTTTTCGGTGCGGAAGACCGGGCGGAAGCGCGGGTCGGATTTGGCGGCCTGCTCGAGCATCGTGCGGACGTGCGGCTGCGGGGAGGCGTCGTCGGCGATGCAGAGTTCCCAGCGTGGGTAGAGCTGCGCGCGGAGGCAGTCGAGCAGCTCGCGCAGGTAGCGCTCCGGCGTGTTGTAGGCGGGGACGACGATGCTGATCAGCGGGCCGCCGGCGGCGACGGCTGCGGCGGCGTCGACCGAGAGTGCGGCGAGCAGGCGCGGCGTGGGGCGGTTGTGCCAGGCCCAGCGCGAGTACGGATCCTGTTGGCTGCGTCGAACGACCGCCACCGGCGTGGGCGGCGGTCCGGCGCGGCGACCGAGCGAGCGGTCGAGGTCGGCGCGCAGGCGGGCGATCTCGGAGAATGGATACTTCCAGTCCTGCAGCTTGAAGCGGCCGAGGTAGGCGCCGCGCAGGAGCGCGAGTTGGCAGAGCCAGAACTTCCACGGGCGGAAGACCGGTACGGGGCCGCTGTGTTCGTCGTGGCGGTCGAGAAACATGCGCCGGGAAAAGACGAGCAGGCGGCGGCCGTCGGGCTGGTCGGCGTAGATGCGCAGGTGGGCGGGACCGGGCAGATCGGCACGCACATCGACGAGGCCGTAGAAGCCGGCGCGACGGGCGTTGGCGTGTTCGGGGTGGCCGGCGGCGACATCCTCGCGCTCCTTCGGATAGATGAGGCGGTTGCCCGCGCCGACGCCGGTGGTCGCGTGCAGGCGGGCGATGTCGAAGCCGATGCCGAAGGTCCAGCCGGTGACGCGAAATTTGTCGTACTGGGCCTGCAGCCAGTAGCCGGGCGTCTCGATGAAGCCGTGGAAACCGTCGCCGCGCGGCACCTCGGTGGTGAAGACGAGCACCTCGCGCAGCATCGCGTCGGCCGCGCGGCACATCGCGAAGAACGAGGCGCGGTGGTTGCTGCGGTAGAGGTGCTGGAGCGTCTCGTAGACGTGGGCGGTCTTGAGGACCTTCGGCGCTTTCGCGGTCGGCGGCAGGGCGGAGAGGTCGAGGTCGGCGCGGAAGAACTCATGCCATTCGCCGGCGGCGTCCTGCCAGTCGAGGGCGATGGTGCGGGCGCCGGTCCAGACGTGGGCGGCGATGCGGAAACCGCTGCGGCGCGCGGCGAGGTTGCCGGGGAAACGGGCGACGAGGTCGTCGCGGTCGAGGCCATGGAGGCCGAGGAAGACGCGGCGGTCGACGCGGGCACGGATGTCGATGCAGGCGGCTTCGGTGTCCGGGTACAGCCAGCCGGCGATCTCCAAAGTCGGGGCCGTGAGGCGCCAGTTGACGGGCTGGTCGATGCTGAAGGAGACGTGCGGGGCCGGAGCGGTCATGGCGGAGCCACAAGGTCTTACCGGTGGGGCGGGATCGCAGTAAAGATTCTTAGGACGGGGTTTTTGCGCCAAGAATGGTACGACGGCGAAATCCGTATTGGCAGGTCGGGCTCGGCGGGTTTTGTCGTTCTGTCTGTCTATCCCCGCATGGATCGCGTCTCTCCACCTGCTCCCGGTCGCGGCGAGAAGTTCTTCGCAACGCTTCTGCTTCTCGGCCTCCTGTTCTTCGCCGTCTGGGCCGTGTCGGTCGGCTTCGGCAGCCGCGCGCTGCACGGCAACGCATTCCGGCAGGCGCAGACGGCGATGACCGCGATGTTCGTCCAGCGCGACCATGACTTCTCGCTCGCGTACCCCACGCCGATCCTGGGCAAGCCCTGGTCGATCCCGTTCGAATTTCCGCTCTATCAATGGACGGTGGCGGTGACGAGCGACGTGACCGGGCTGTCGTTGATCAAGAGCGCGCGGCTGGTCAGCGCGGTGTGTTTCTTCCTGGCGTTGCCGGCGGTATGGCTGCTGTGCGGGCGGATGGGATTCGACCGGTCGCGCCGCGTGGTGGTGATGGCGATGGTGCTCACGTGCCCACTGCTGTTGTTCTATGCGCGGGCGTTCTTGATCGAGACGATGGCGCTGTTGTTTGCGCTGTGGTTCCTGCAGGCGTTCGTGGCGGCGGTGGAGAAACGGAGCTGGGCGTGGCTGGTGCTGGCCAATCTCGCGGGGATCGGCGCCGGCTTGGTGAAGGTGACGACGTTCATGGTGTACCTTGTGCCGGCGGTCGCATGGGGCGTGTGGTGGTTGTGGCGGGCGTGGCGGGAGAACGGGGCCGGAGCGCGGGCGCGGGCGCTGGGGCGGATCGTCGGCTGGTCGGCTGCGGCGGTGGCGCTGCCGTTTGCCGCTACGTATTGGTGGATCGGTTTCAGCGATGCGGTCAAGGCGCTCAATCCGAGCAGTCGCAACCTGGTGTCGGCGGCGATGCACGGGTACAACTTCGGCAACCGGGACTATCGTGCGGATCCGGCGATCTGGGCGGCCCATTGGCGCACGTTCTCGGTCGAGATTCTGCCGTGGTCGACGCTGCTGGCGATCGTTGCGGTCGGGCTCCTGGTGGGCGGCGGCCGGCGGCTGTGGTGGGCGGTGGGTTGCGCAGTGGTCTTCTTGCTGGCTCCGGCGACCTTTCCGGTGCTGTACGCGTGGCACGAGTACTACTTCACGGCCGTGGCGGTGCTGCCGATGGTGGCGGCTGGTCTGGTGTTGGGCGGGTTGTTCGAGACGGCGGTGCCGCGTTGGCGCACGTGGGCCGTGGTGCTCGCGTTCTGCGCGATGCAGGTCCACGTGTGGTGGAGTTTTCACCGGCCGTTGCAGGTCGCGCTGCCCGGCGGATCGAACGACTTGGCCGAGGCCCTGCGCTACACGACGGAGTCGGACAGCGTGGTGGTGGTCGCCGGCGAGGATTGGGGCGCGATCACGCCGTTTTACGCGCAACGTCGGGCCTTGATGTTGCGGCGGGCGATGGAGAGCGATTGGGCGTACGTGCAGGAGGCGTTCGGATATCTCGCGGGCGAACGGATCGCGGCGCTGGTGCTGCGGGGGGCCCAGCGCGAGAATGCGCGTCTTGTCGAGCTGGCGACGGAGATGCTCGGGATCGACCCGCGGGTCGCGTTCCGCTGGCAGGACGCGGATGTCTATCTGCCGCAGGCGGTCGAGACGGTGCAGCTGCACAAGGTGGCGCAACTCGGGTTGCCGGAGATCACGCTTTGCCGTGCGGATTTGCCGCCGCCACCCGAGGGTGCCGTGGTGTGGACCCGCGAGTACATGACGCACCGGCACCGCGAGGCCTTGGCGCCGCTCGGGGTCGGGGTCCGGCGTTTCACGTCCCGTTTCGGGATCCACGCATCGGAGGTGGGCGGGGTCCCCATGACCAGTGCGCACCCTGTATCCCGGATCTGGTTGGACCTGCCGGCGGGCCGGCATGCCGGGGTGCTCTCGTTCCGGATTGCGGACGGGGCGTACAGTGGGCTGCCGTTCGCGGATGCGACCGATGGAGTCGAATTCGTGGTCGCGGCGACGGATGCGGATGGCGGGCGGCGGGTGCTCCACAGCCGGCTGCTTTCCCCGCGGGATTCGGTGGAGGACCGTGGATGGCAACAGGAACGGGTGGAGCTGGAGTTGCGGGCGGGCGAGGAATTGGTGCTGGAGACTTTGTCCGGTCCGGCCAACAACGGGGCGCGTGATTGGGCCGGTTGGGGCCCGTTGACGTTCAAAACGCATCAATGACCAAACTCTTCTCGGCCGGTGGCCGCCTTCTCCTTCGCCACTGGCCGGTGCTGTGGTTTCTCGCGATCGCGGCGTTGCACGTCGCGGGAGTGCTGCAGGGCTGGAACAACGAGAACTTGGCCGGGCACGAGTTCCGGCAGGCGCAGACCGCGCTCTCGACCTATTTCATCGAGCGCGACCAGGACTATTCGCTGGCCTATCCGACGCCTGTGCTGGGCAAACCGTGGTCGGTGCCGTTCGAGTTTCCACTGTACGAGTGGACGGTGGCGGTGCTGCATCATGAGACTGGTTACCCGCTGGTGCAGTCGGCGCGGCTGGTGAGCGTCGTGTGCTTCTATCTCGGGTTGCCGCCGCTCTGGCTGCTGCTGGGCCGCGTCGGGGTGGAGCGCTCCCGGCGGTGGATCGTGCTCGGTCTGGTGCTCACCTGTCCGGTGTACGTGTTCTATGCGCGGGCGTTTTTGATCGAGACGATGGCGTTGCTCTTCTCGTTGTGGTTCCTGCAGGCCTTCGTCGCGGCGGCGGAGGACCGCAGTTGGCGGTGGTTGGCCGTCGCCAACGTGGCGGGGGTGGCGGCCGGACTGGTGAAGGTGACGACGTTCGCGGTCGTGCTGATCGGGGCCGCGGCGTGGGTGTTGGCGCTGCTGTGGCGCCGCCGGACGGCGCGGCGCGAGTTTCCAGCGGCGGGCCTGTGGGTGTTGGCGGGAGTGGCGCTTCCGTTCGCGGCGAGCGTCTGGTGGGTGCATTTCGCGGATGCGGTGAAGGCGGCAAACCCCGCGGCGCAGTTCGCGCTGTCGTCGGCGTTGCGGGATTTCAACCTTGGCACGGTCGCGGAACGGCTCGATCCGGAGCTTTGGTCCGCGCAGGCCGGAAATCTCCTGCGGGGAGTGGCGGGTTGGCCGGTGCTGCTGCTCGGTGCGGTGGCGTTGGTGTGGGCGAAACCCCATCGCGGCTGGGCGGTCGCGGCGGTGCTGGTGTTCGTGGCGCCGCTGCTGGTGTTTCCGGTCCTCTACAAGATCCACGACTACTATTTCGTCGCCAACGCGGTGTTTCTCGCCGCCGCAGTCGGCCTGTCGGTGGCAGGGCTGTTGGCGCAGCCGCGGGCCCGCTACTGCGGTTGGGCGCTTCTGGCGGCCGTGCCCGCGTTGCAATTCTTCTCCTACCGGAACCACTATTGGTGCTCGCAGGCGCCCGCCCTTTCGGCCGGGGGGCATTTGGAGCAGGCGCTCCGGGCGGTGACGGCGGAGGATGACGTCCTGGTGATCGCGGGAAGGGACTGGAACGCTTCTGTGCCCTATTATTCGGGACGCCGGGCGTTGATGTTCCATGGCGGGGCCAACGACGCGCCGCTGGTGGAGCGGAGCTTCGGGGCCCTGCAAGGGGAGTCGGTCGGCGCGTTGGTGCTCAGCGGTGCCGAACGCGGAAACGTCATGGTCCGCGACGCGGCGGTGCGATGGTTCCGGCTGGATTCGCGCCCCCTGTTCTCATTGGAGGAGGACGATGTGTATGTGCCGGCGGATGTGCGCCCGTCGGCGTTGGATTTTCTGCATACGGTGCCGGTTGCGACCTTGCGATTGCCGCCCAAGGTCGCGGCGACCGACGATCCGTGGCGGGGGCGGGTCGTCGAGGTGGCCCGCCTGCCGATGGTGGTGCGGCGGCATTTCGCCGCGATGAATCCGGAACCGGTGCGGGCCGAGGCCGAGTTTTCGTTTTCCAGCGGCCAGTCCGACGGGGCCACATTCTTCAGTGTGCATCCGCAAACCCGCCTCTGGTTCAGCCCGCCCGGGCGACGATGCCGGCTGGATGCAAGCTACCTGATCTACGACGGGGCCTATGCGGGCAAGAAACCCGGGGAGGGCACCGACGGTGTCCGGTATTTGGTTGCAGTGGTCTTCGCCGACGGCAGCCGGAAGGTGCTGGTCGATCGGTTGCTCGACCCGATCCGCCGCGAGGGCGACCGGGGTCTCCAGCAGCTGAGCTGCGAGTGGGAAGCTCCGGCCGGCAGCGAGCTCCTGGTCGAGGTCACCGCCGGGCCGGCCGGGAACTATGCCTTCGACTGGGCGGCGCTGGGACCGTGCCGGATCGTGGCGTTGCGCTGAAGGGGGGCGCGGTTCAGCGCGCGGCGGGTGTCGCCTGCAGGTAGAACTGCTCGATGCAGTCGGCGGAGCGCGACCAGCTGAAATGCTTCCCGGCGAAGGCCGCCGCACCCTCGGCGAGGCGGGCGGAGAGATCCGGCGCCTGGCGCAGGGTGCGGATCGCGTTGGCGATGCCCTCGGCGTTGGCATTCTCGAGCACGAACGCGTCGCTGCGGTGCTGGACCAACGCGCCGAGGTTCGTGCGCGGAAGGATCACCGGGCGGCCCGAGGCGAAGAACTCGGGAAGCTTCGAGGGAAATCGGTAGTTGTTGAACGAATCCGGTTCGCCGGGTTGGACGAAGTAGTCGGCGAGCGAGAGCAGTGGGGCGAGGTGGCGGTGCTGGTCGATCCGGCCGAGCGATACCACGTGGTGCGCCACCCGCTCGCCGAGATCTCCCGGCAGGGAACAGAAATCGCGGCCGGCCCGCACGAGGGTCGTGGGAAGGCCGCCCCGGTTCAGCCGCACCACGGCCTCGTGCAGCGACGCCATCTCCGTGCAGTTGGTGGGATGCAGGTTTCCGTGGTAGAACAGGACCGTGTGGTCGGGGCCCCAGCCGAGCTCCTTCCGGAGGTCCCACGGAGTCGGGCGGGGGCGGAATTCCGGCGCCGCCGCCGGCCAGACGACCCGCCACGGTTTTCCCGGCGGAATGAATTCGTGGAGACGGTCGATGATCAGCGTGCAGCCGTCGGCTGCCGCCAAAAACTCCCGCCGGCGGAGCGGATGCGAGTGGTCGGCACCCACGAGCACCTCGAGCCGTTCCTCGGGCAGGGCGAAGAGCTCGGCCGAACTGAGCCCGCAGGAGGCGGCCAGAATGCTGGTTTCGTCGTCCTCGAGATGCACGAAGAGCCGGGCCGGCGTGCGGGAGCGGAGGGCGAGGGCGAAACGTCGAACCCTCTCGCTGGTCGTCCAGCTGTGAATGATGTCCGGCGGCCTGGCGCCCGCGAAGACCGCGGCGTCCTCCCCGCACTCCGCGAAGGTCAGGCAACGGAACCGGGCTCCACGATGGTAGCGGATGGTATCCGCATCCCGCGGCACGGTGACGATGCACTCGTGCCCGCGGCGGATGAGTTCGTCCGCCAGCGCCGCCACGTGGATGGCGCTGTTGGAGGTCATGTCGCCGTAGAGCACGAACAGGATGCGGCGGGGCGTCGCGGCCTGCGGTGCGGGTGGCGGTGCGGAGGCGGGGGCGAGCGGGCGCAGTCGTGCCGGTTTGCCGGAAAGGTCGAGCGGTCGTGGGTTTTCCTCGTCGGACCTGACATCGACCGTGCGGCCGGTGTCGACGAAGTGGAGCAATCCCTCGGTGTCGCGTGCGCAGATGCGCAGCGGGCCGTGGCCGACGGAGATGTTCTTCGTCGTGATGAAGCCGGCCCGGGCCGCGTCCGGCGAGTTCGGCAGCAGCGCCGGCACGTCGCCGCGCGGCAGCCCGGACTCGCACGGAATCCGGCGGTTGCCGTAGTGAAGTTCAATCGACGCGATGGCGCGCGTGGGATGGGCGCACCATCCTTGTATCCGGACGCTTGTGCCGATGGTCGTGCCGGCGGGGTATTCGATCGCCGCCTCGAGCGGCGCGGCGGACGAGGCGACGACGAAGCGTTGCAGGGTAACCCAGTGCGAACGGTCGACGCTGGCCTCGAGCCGGGCAAGACTGGCGCCGGGCCGCAGAGCGCATGCGAAGTGGAAACCGCAAGCGAGCGCCGTGTCGGCGAGCCCGAGGGCGGCGACAACATCCGGGCGGTCCGGGCGGCAGGAAGGAGGGTGCTCCTCTCGATCCACCACCAGCCGGACGGCCGGCGGCCCGGCCAGCCCAGGCGCGGCGCACCATCCCTTGAAACGGAGGTTTCCCGCCGGGGCGTGCCCGGGCTCGGGTGTCTCGATGGCGAAACGGAAGGGTGGGGGCTGGTCCACGGTCAGCTGCCTCCGCGTCCGAGTTTGCTCTCGAGTGCGCGCAGTAGGCGGGTGTAGCGCCAGCTTCTGGTCGTCTGCATGTCGGCGATCACGCCCTGGAGGCGTTCGCGTTGGGCCAGTCGTTCGGCTGCCAAGGCCTGGGCGGTCCGGAGTTCGTGTTGGAGGCGCGTGGTCGTTTCACGCTCCGCCTGGAGGTTGCGCGAGATGCTCGCCGCCCTGTCGTCGGCGGCGGCAATCAGGGTGCGCAGTTCCTGCTCCTGGACGCGGAAGGCCTCGAGTTCTCGTTGGAGCGCCCGATTGGTTTCGGCCAGGCGCTCGTGGTCGGCAAGAATCTGGTCGCCGAGGTTTCGAGTCCGGTCGAGGAGTGTCTCGACATCCTGAAGACGGGTCGCGAGGTCGTCCCGGGCATCCTCCAGCTCCATCAATTGGACCTGCGTGAGGATGAGTTGGCGGCTCCGGTCGATCGGGGCATCGGTGGGGCTCTCCGGCGCGGGATTCATGGGGCCACGATGAAGGGTAAAGCCGGGGACAAGTGAAGCCCGAAGCGTGCCGGTTGGCGCTAGGTCAGCTCCTCGGCACCGATGCGCACGATGCGGCCGTCGGGAGCGAGGGCGAAAGTGTCCCTGCGGGTGGCGCGGGGGGCGAAGGGCAGCAGCAGGGCGGCGGCGAGCAACAGGCTGCCCGTACCGGCGAACCAATACCAGTTCTTGGCCAGTTTGCCGGCGAACCACGAAAGCGTGCCCATTTCGACCGGATCGGTGAAGGCGCCCCAGGCGCCCAGGGAGGCGGGGCCGACCACGAGCACGACCGGATCGGGGGGGCGGGGCAGGTTGACCGTGCGCCAGCGTTCGCCAGTGCTGTCGTCGAGCACGAGGGTCGAGACTTCACCGGTGCTCGCGGAACGCAGCGCGAAAGGGAAGGAGGCGGTGCCCAAGTCTCCGGCGACCTTGAACCGGAGAACGCCCGCCGCCGAGGGCGGCAGTGGCAAGCTGATGAATACGGTGTCGCCGTCCGCCTCGGAAGACGGGCCACCGGCCCAGGCTCGGTTCGGCGGGGGAGGAAGCGAGAATTGGTCCGCCTGGAGCGGCCCGAAGTTGCTCGTGGTTGCCGGGCCCTTCTCGATGGGAACCGCAGGCTGGAGACTGAAGGGCAAGACGTGGCGCAGCCTCGGGGACGCGAGCAGCGCGCTCAGCTGGGCCGGGTCGGCCGCCCCGAGCAGCTCCGGCGGTATCGCCGCCAAGTGGCGGGGAAGCTGTTCCTCCAGTTTCGACGCGAAGGCGTCCGCGGCCTCCGCGTTGGTCTTGGCCTGGCGTGGCAACTCGCCGCCGACGGCGCGCTCGACTTGCAGGTTGAGCCCCGCGACCAGCACCGCGACCCAGGCGGCGGACAGGGCGGAGCGGGCCGCGACCGAGCGCCAGTTGAGACTCCAGAGCTGCGTGAGCGTGGCGAAGCTCAGGGCTGTCATCAGAAGCACGATATCCTGTGGCCCGTGCCGGCCGGCCGGCATGCCGCTGGCGGTCGCCGTGGAGATCCACAGGACGGCCAGAAAAGCGGCGACGCCGCAGGCGGTGAACGGCGCCATCGAGTGCTTTCGGTCGTCGTCGCGCAGAGACATGATGATCCGGATGGCGAGGGGCGCCTGGATGACGAGCGCCAGCCATGGATGCGAGGACCACGGAGCCGACAGATTAGCCACCAGGGTTCCGAGTTCGGGCCAGTTCGGGTCGATGCCGCGTTGGGGGAATAGCCATAGGTGCACCCCCAGTCCCAGTCCTGCCAACGCAATCGCCGCGACGTCGCGTCCGCGGCGGACCCGGGTGGTGAACATCCGAACCGTGGCCACGAGCCCGACCGAGGCGCTCAGCGTGACCGCCCAGTCGGCCGCCGTGGAGGCGAGCAGCAGCGAGCCCGCCGCCGGCAACCACAGTGGAGAGCGCAGCTCGCGATCGAGCAGCAGCCATACCGCCGGAAACCCGAAAAACATCGCGAGCCGGTCCGGCAGGGCGGAGCCCGCCAGCGACTGGGTCCAGTTGAGCGGGAGGGCGAGCAGGGTGCCCGCGCAGAGGGCGGAAGCCCACAGCGCCGTCCAGCCCAGACGCCTGGCGCCGACGGCGAGCAGGGCGGCGAAGGTGCCCGCGAGCAGCAACGCGTTCACGATGTTCGTCACGCGGTCGTCCCACTGGTGGTTGGCGTGGATCAGCGCGCCGAGCACGGCACGGGCGAGGAGGGGAAGGGCGACCGGATTGTCGGCATGGGCGAGCACGACATTGCCCGCCGCCCATTCGGGGGCGAGGGCGGGCACGCCGGCCTGCCATTGGGCGGGGTCCGCCACCGGTGTACCGAAATTGTGGATCAACCAGAGTTTGCCGCCGAGCCCCATGAGCAGGATGCCGAGCAGGCAGCAGGGGAGCAGGTACTGGAAGAGGTTGAGGCGGCGGAGCACGGGAAGGGCCCGCACTGAAGCGGAAACGTGCGCCGCATGCAAAGGAAGTTTCGCGGCGCTCAGGCGGCGATCCGGGCGGCGGCGGCGAGGCCGGCGGCCAGGCAGTCGGAGAGCGAGATGCCGGTGCGGTAGTTGCCGGCGAGGTGCAGCCCGGGGTGGTCGACCTCGAAGGCGTCCATCGCGGCGGCGAGCGCGCCGAACTCCACGGTGTATTTGGGGATCGCCTGCGGGATGCGGGTGCAGTGCCGGAAGACGGGCTGGCCGCGGAGCCCGAGCAGTGCGCCCAGTTCCTCGAGCACGACCCGATCCAGTTCGGCGTCGGGCAGCGCGGCGTACTCGGGCTGGCGCCCGCCGACGAAGGTGGTGAGCAGCACGTGCCCCTCCGGTGCGCGGCCGGGGAAGAGGGTCGAGGAGAAGAGCGTGCCCAGGATGCGGCGGTGCTCCTTGGCGGGCACGAGCATGCCGAATCCGTCGAGTGGATGCGCGATGTCCTCGCGGCGGAAGCCGAAGGCGAGGCTGGCGACCGAGGACCAGGGCAGGGTGGAGAGGCCGGCCAGCGGGCGGCGGCCGGCGACATCGAGCCGGCTGAGCGCCGCGGCGCCGCAGGTGAAGAGCACGGCGTCGAATTCCGCGGTGGTGGTCACGGTGCCGCGGCGCACCGCGAGGCTCCAGCCGGTGGCGGTGCGTTCGGCGGCGATCACCTCGGCACCGAGCTGCAGGGCGGGGCCGAGTCCGGCGGCGAGGGTGGAGGGCAGGACGTCGAGGCCGTCGCGGAACGAGACGAGGCGGGACTTGGTGCGCACGCCGGCCTTTCGCTTCGCGCGCATCAGGGCGATGGTGCCGCGGACGAGCGAGCCGTGGTTCTGCTCGAGCCGCCACAGTCGAGGGAGGGCATGGCGCACGCAGAGCTCCTCGGGCGCGCAGGCGTAGACGCCGCCGATGAAGGGGTTGACCGCGTAGTCGAGAAACTCCCGGCCGACGCGCCGGCGCGCGAAGGAGGCGAGCGTCTCGTCGGGGTTGTTCCTGTTCTGCGGGATGAACGGTTCGGCGAGCACGCGCAGCTTGCCGGTGAAGTTGAAAACTGGGGTCGTGATCGCACCCCAGAGGCTTTGCGGCAGGGCGTTGGGCCGGCCGTGGCGGACGATGAAGCGTTTCTCGGCGGCGGGGTTGGCGACGAGGAGCTGCGGGTCGAGCTCGGCGCGGGCGAGGAGCGGGTCGAGCGACGCATCGCGCAGGAGCACGGTGTTGGGCCCCGCCTCGACCAGCCAGCCGTCGCGGCGCACGGTGCGGATGGCGCCGCCCACGCGGCTCGAGGCTTCGAATACGGCGACGGCGTGGCCCGCGGCGGCGAGCTCGCTGGCCGCGGTGAGTCCGGTGATGCCGGCGCCGACGATGGCGATGCGTTTGGACATGGTGGGCAGATTTCCCGGTTGGGCCGGCAACGTAGAAGGCTGGCGGGAGGTGGCAAGATCGTGCGCCCGGGAGCCGCAGCGTGTGCGGGCGGCTTGGTCAAGCCGGGACGTCCATCCCGTCGAGACGGAAGTTGCAGAATCGGCATTTCCGTGCGGCAGCCCGGATACGTTCGCCGCATTCCGGACACGTCTTCCACTCGCCCTCGTCGGGAAGCGGGGGCGGTGCGCCGGGGATCAGCGCGACGGGGCCGGTCGGGGCGTCGAGGGCTTGTGCCGTGGCGCGGGCGGTTCCGGCGACAATCTGGAGGTTCGCGTTCACCAGCTGCGCCACCTCCGGTTCTTCGAGTGCGATGGCCGGCAGGCTGGAGGTCGAGTCCTTGTAGCCGAGCAGCGATCCGATCAATTCGTCGACCGCCTGGCGTTGTCCGGGGTCGGCATCGGCTGATATCAGTTTGCGGGTGGTGCGCAGGGGGTTGGGCCCGTGGCATTCGGTGACGATCGACGCGGCGTGCACGACCAAGCCGGTGTCGCTCTGGATGGCTTGGCGCTCGGCGAAGAACTGCCCGCCGCGGCCGTCGCCGACCCCGATCGAGCTGGAGGTGTAGGTGCCCTGGAGCTCGACCGACAGCAGGAGGCTGCGGAAACGGAAGAGCTGCAGAAGCGCGAGGCCGAGCCGGAGCATGCGTTTCGAGGCGGAGAGCGCGACGAGCGCGGGCAACAAGGCGTGCACAGCGAGCGCGGGAGCACCGATCGTTGCAAATTGCGGCAGGTGAAGGAGCGTGCCCAGCGCGGCGCAACCGAAGACGACGCCCCCGGCGCACAGCAGGGCGGCGCCGAGCGGCTTCCAGTTCGGGAGGGGAACGGGCTGGGTCTCGACCAGCAGGGAGCCCGAGAAAGTCGACGTGATGCCCGGTGCGGCGGCGTGGATCTGCGGCGGCGCTTTCAGGTAGGTGCGGTTGGGGAAGGTCTTGTGTCGGAGCTGTTGGACCTGGCGTTCGAGGTGGAGGAAGAAGTTCACCGGATGGCTCGTCCTGGTGATGTGTTCGCGAAACTCGGAGACTTCGACCCCGGGCGTGGGGATGGTGACCAGGAAGGCCGCGAGCAGGTACAGAAGCTTGGCAACAACGACGACGGACAGGACGACCCAAGGGAGGGGCGCGTATTCGCGGGCGAGAAACGCACCGACGAACAACAGGGCGCATCCCACGAGCGGGCTCCGGGCCAATGCGGCCCCGAGCAGACTTCGGGTCGGCTCCGTCGCGTGCTCGAAGCGCGGTGATAGTAGCTCCATCGCGCGCCGCACGAGTGCCGGCGGTTCCCGAAAAAAGAAGATTGTGCGACGCTGAAAAAGCCAGCCGGCGGTGTTGGCGCCGCCGTGCAGGTCGGCCGGGCCACCGACCGGCACGAAGAAAAAGAGGAGGTTCCGAATACCGCCGATGAAGTTGCGTAGGAAAACGAAGAGGCAGGAAAGGAGCCCGAGGGCACTCATGCTCCAGGTGGTCGCCTGGAGTGGAGTCGGGGGCTCCTGCCAGGTCGGCATTTCGAGCACGAGCCGGTAGGTTTCGGTCAGGGTCGGTATCGCGGTGAGCGCGATCGCGGCAACACCCAGCGAATACACGAGCTGGGCTGTGCCGAAGAGCCGATAGGGGCTGCGGAGGGGGAGCTTCTGGTCGGAGGCGGCATCGAGGGGCATGGTCGGGGTGGGACTGGGTGTGTTGGTGTTTGCCGTCGCCCATCCATCCGCTGCAGGTGGCCGCCGGCCTGTCTCCAACGAGTAGAGTTGCGGCGCACCGGCCCCGCAACCCACGATTTCGATTTGGAACTGGTGGTGCCGCCTTGGCTTCGCTCGGTGTGGCTTGGCGTATCCGCGGGGGAAGTTTTGTAGATGCGCTTGCCGATGGGCCGGGCGCGCGAAGTCGGCCGTGCCGGCGGTGTTTGCTGTGAGCTTGGGGGCGGAGCCCAGGCCGCAGGCTGGGGCGCCTGCGCGGATGGGGCGTGGCGGATGGGAATTATGCGGCAATAGCCGCTGAACCGCCCGCCTGCTTCACACTGTTTGGGAGAACCGGGCGGCTTTCTTCGCGAGGTAGGCGTCGAAGGGCATCGCGAGGTTGCGGATGAGGAGGCGGCCGGCATCCGTGACCTGGAGACGATCGGCGTGGCGCTCGACCAGACCGTCGGCTTCGGCCCCGGCGAGGGAGGCGAGGGCGTCGGCGAAGTAGTTCTTGAAGTCGATGCCGAGGCTCGCGGAGAGCCTGGGGTAGTCGAGTTTCAGGTCGCACATGAGACGCATGATGACGTCGCGCCGGATGCGGTCGTCGTCGCTGAGGAAGAAGGCCTTCGTGACGGGCGCCTCGCCGCGGTCGACGGCGGCGTAGTAGTGGGGAAGTACCTTCAGATTCTGCCGGTAGTGGGTGTCGGTCTGCGAGATGGCGGACATGCCGAAGGCGAGGATGTCGGCGCCGCCGCGCGTGCTGTAGCCCTGGAAGTTGCGCTGGAGGGTGCCGGCGGCCTGGGCGACGGCGAGCTCGTCGGTGGTGCGGGCGAAGTGGTCCATGCCGATGTAGGCCCAGTCGCGGGCGGTGAGCGTCTCGACGGTGGCCTTGAGGATCTCGAGCTTGTGTTCGGGGGTGGGCAGCGCGGACTCGGGGATGACCTTCTGGCCGGGGCGCAGCCACGGCACGTGCGCGTAGTTGAAGATCGCGAAGCGGTCGCCGCCGAGCGCGATGGCCCGCTCGAGGGTGTCGGCAAAGGAGGCGGGCGTCTGGTACGGCAGGCCGTAGATGAGGTCGAGGTTGAGCGACTCGAAGCCGGTTTCGCGCAGCCACTCGATGGCCTGGCGGACGAGGGGCTCGGGCTGGATACGGTGCACGGCCTCCTGGACCTTGGGATCAAAATCCTGGATGCCGAGCGAGGCGCGGTTGGCGCCGAGTTCGCGGAAGGCGGCCACGTGGTCGCGGGTGAGGCGGCGGGGGTCGAACTCGACGCCGATCTCGGCATCGGGCGCGAAAGTGAAACGCGAGCGCAGGACAGTGCCGAGGCGGCGGATCTCGTCGGGCGAGAGGAAGTTCGGGGTGCCGCCGCCGAAGTGCATCTGCACGACTCGGCGGGCAGGATTGAGCGGGGCGGCGGCCAGCTCGATCTCGCGGATGAGGCGGTCGAGGTAGGGCTTCGATTTGCCGTGGTCGTGGGTGGTGATCTGGGTGCAGCCGCAGAACCAGCAGAGGGTCTCGCAGAAGGGGATGTGGAGGTAGAGCGAGAGGGGGCGGTGGGAACGGTTCTGGTCGGCGATCTCGCGGGCGAGGCGCTCCTTGTCGTACGCCTCGGTAAATTGGGGCGCCGTGGGGTAGGAGGTGTACCGGGGGCCGGGCTTGGCGTATTTGCGGACGAGATCGAGATTTACGGTGAGTGCAGGCATCGCGTTGGTGCGGTGTGAGTGGGTTGCCGCGCGGGTAGCGGGCGTGGCGCACCTTAGCCCAGCCCGGAGGAAAGCGCCAAGAGGGTTTTGTGGAGTGCGCGGGCGTGCCGTTCTCCGGGGGCGCAGCTGCAGCTCGCCTGCGCTGCAGAGCCGCAGTCAAACGAGATGACGAGCAGGCCTCGGATGGCACGGATTCCGGAGCTTCGGCGCTGCGGCGAACTTGAACGGTGGCCGTCTTCCCCGCAGAAACGCGACGGAGGGAACCCTGCACTGCGGGAGTGAGCGGCGCAAAGGCTCAGGTGGCCGCGCCGCAGGCGCAGAGCTGGTCGACGATGGCGATGATCTCTTCGCCGTGTGGTTTGCTCAGCTGGGCGTCGGCTCCGACCGAGACGCATTTGCGGGACATCTCATCGTTGATGAGGGACGAGTAGACCACGACGGCCGGGATGTGTTCGCCGCCGACGCTCTTGACGTTCTTGCAGAGGGTGAGGCCGTCCATCTTGGGCATCTCGATGTCGGTGATGATCAGGTCGACGAAGTCGCTCAGGTGGCGGCCCTCGGCTTCGGCCTTCCGGCGGAGCGAGGCGATGTGCTCGTTGGCCTCGAGTCCGTTCTCGAACACGGCGATGTCGGAGAAGCCGGCGCCGTGGAGCACGTCGACGGTGAATCTCCGGACCATTTTCGAGTCTTCCGCGTAGATGATCTTCACGTGTTCGCGCGTCTTGCGGGTCGTGGCGTCGGCGGGCGGAGGCGGGGCAGGGCGCTCGTCGTCGGGGGTGAAGTCGAGCATCAGGCGCTCGAGGTCGAGCACCAGGATGATGTTTTCTCCGATACGAATGGAGCCGGTGGTGTAGCCCGCACTGTCGCCGGACAGGGCGGTGGTCATGGGCTCGAAGTCGGACCAGGAGGTCCGGTGGATCTTGGAGATGCCGTCGATGAGAAAGGCGGTGGTCTTCTTGTTGAAGCGGGTGACCATCACGAGTTGCCGGTCTCTCTCGGCGGGAGCTCCCTGGATGGCCAGCGCGGCGTGCAGGTCGACCAGCAGGACCGGTTTGTCCTGGACGTGGATCACCCCGAGAACTCCGTGGGGCGCCTGGGCGACCTTGGTGATGTGGCAGGCGCTCAGCGCGATCACCCGCTGCACCTTCGAGACGTTCACGCCATAGCTTTCGCCGGCGAGGAAGAACTCGATGAACTCGACTTCGTTGGTGCCGGACTCGAGCAGAATGCCCTGTTTGTTGGAAACGGAGATGGTCGACATGGAGAAAGGGGCGCTTGGCGGTTGAGGCTTCTTGTCATCGGCTGGGCCGGGAAGGGCTTGACCGAAAACCGGTTTGAAGCCGGGGCAATTCGGCCAAAAAAAGCGGCCCGTCGTGAAGACGGGCCGCTTCGGAAAGGATTCGCCCCGGTCAGCGCTTCAGACCTCTGACGAACGTGACGAGGTCGGTGATCTCCGCATCCGTGAGTTTCTCGGTGTACGGGTTCATGGTGAATTTGCCGGCGGCGTTTTTCACGCCGTCCTTGATCGCGGCGTGGGCCTCGGCGTCGGTGAACTTCGCCTGCTCGTCGGCGGTGGTATAGTCTTTCAGGCCCAAGCGTTTGCCGACCTTGGTGTTGCCGGAGCCGTCGGGGGCGTGGCATTTCGCGCAGTGGAGATCCCAGTTTTCCTGGGCGGTGGCGGCGGACCCGCTGGTGACCAGGGCGAGAGCGGCCGCGGAGAGGAAGATGGTAGCTGCGAGTTTCATGATGGGAGTTGGACCGTTGATCGGGGAGTTGGTTGCGGGTTCAGAAGCGGTACTGGAGTTGGGTGACCAGGGCGTGGGCCGTGTAGTCGTTGAAGCCGCCGGCGGAGGGTTCGTCGTACTCGGTGTACGCGTATTTCATCTTCACGCGGAGGTTGCGGTTGATGCGGCGGGTGACCGCGAGCTGGACCGTGTCCTCGTCGGATTTGATGCCGTAGGGCACGGTGATCGCGGAGTTGTCGATCCAGTTGTCGACCTTGCCGGTCTCGTAGGTGAGCAACACGTCGGTGGCGTCGTCGGCGACGAAGCCGACCGTGACCGTGGCGTTCCAGTAGTCGTTCTCGGAATCGGTCACGATGCCCGCCGCGGATCCGGTGGCGAGGTCGGCGGGGGTGTCCACCTCGTCGTGGACCCAGTTGATGGAGCCTTGCAGGTAAAGGCGGGAGACCGGTGCCCACGAGAGGCTCTGGCTGACGACGCGGGTGCTCAGGTCGGCGCTACGGACATCGCCCAGGCCAACCTCAAGGGAGTCGATGTCGGTGCTCTGGAGGTCGACCCGGGTGACGGAGGTCACGCCGGGGAGGGGACGCAGTGTCAGGCGGATGGCGACGTCGTCGGTGGTGAGGCTCTGGCGCTTGATGTAGGCCGGGTAGCGGTCCGACGAGCTCGCGGCGCTGTCGAAGAGGGTGTCGAAGTCGTTGGTGCGTTCCTTGCGACCGGCCAGGACCGAGACGTTGACTTTGCTGGCCGGATACCAATTGGCGGTGAGGCCGTAGCGTTCCGTCCAACGATGGTATTCGGCATCGCGCAGGTCGCCGTCGAGGAATTCGTCGATCGAGCCGTCGCCTTCGCTGGCTTCGGCGCGGGCGGTGAAGACCCAGCGGGCGAGTCCGGTGTAGCGGGCCTCGATCGAGCCGGTGAGGTCGTCCCAGTGGCGTTCGCTTTCGGCCTCGGCGTGCACGCCGACGGCGGGTGCTCCGGCCGGGGAGGTGGCGACGTTGGTCTCGATGAACTCGTCGATCGACTCGCGGTGTTCGCGCTCGAGGCGGAGGGAGCCGACGAAGTGCAGCGTCTCCTTCGGTGAATACATGGCGGAGAGCTGCCCGACGTGCTGGCGGATCTGGGCGAAATCCTCGAGGTGGTAGTAGCCCTCGTCGCGGGCCTGCCGGTTCTGGTACACGGGGTCGAACTCGGCGTCGAAGGACGAACCGAAAATTCGCGAGCCGCCGATGTCGGCGTCGAGCTTGGTGTAGATGTAGGAGGCGCTGAGCGTGAGCTGCTCGCTCACCTGCTGGAGCGCGGAGCCGCGGAGGGCGAAGAGGTCGGTGTCGCTCTCGTCGTTGTGGCTGAGGTAGCGGCTGGCGGATTCGCCGGGGCGGCGGCGTTCCTGGCGGGTGTTGTCGACCTTGGCGTTCTCCCAGCGGAGGCCGGCGTTGACCGTTGTTCCGTCCTGTTGGTAGGTGGCGTCGGCCTCGACGACGTCGCGCGTCTCGTCGATGTCGTAGTAGGAGGGGACGATGGAGCGGGTCGGGCCGACGGAGACGCCGGAGACGTTGGGGATCCGGGTCAGGTTGGTGTCGGCGTGGCTGGTCGAGTCCTTCTGGCCGTCGCGTTCGGAGTGGGTGTATTTGAGGCGGAGCGAGAGGGCGGCGATGGGCTTGTAGATCGCCTCGGCGGAGAACTCGGTGCGGTCGAGGGCGTAGAAGGTGTGCCGGTAGTTCAGGCTGGAGGCACCGGAAAACTCTTCGGCGTAGGGAACGTAGCCGCCGGAGCCGTCGTACCAGGTGCGGAACTCCTTGTAGGCGAGCTTGAGGGTGAGCTTCTCGTTCGGGGCGTAGAGGAGTTTGACGAGGTAGTCGTTGTTGCCCGCGAGCAGGTGGCCTTCGGCGACGAATTTGCCGTCGCCCTCGGATATCCGGAAATCGGTGATGCCGCCGAAACCGTTGCGGGCGAGGCCGGAGCGGGCCTGGAAGGCGGCGGCGTCGCCGTCGACCCAGGCGCCGCCGCCGCCGACCTCGATGTAGTTTTCGGGGTCGGGCTCGGCGGGTTGGGCGATCAGGCTGGCGCCCAGCGCGAGGGAGCCGGCGGCCAGAAGGGAGGTGCGGTGGGATTGGAAAATGGTTTTCATCGTGACTTCCGGTCGGGGTTTAGAAGCGGAGGGATGAATTCACGTGGGAGCCGTGCACGGCTTCGTGGCAGCCGGCCGTCCAGCAGGTGCCGCGCGAGAGGAACGACCCGTGGTCGCGGCCGCCGATGTAGAGGCCGGTGCCGGTCTGCTGCTGAAAGTGGCATTGCAGGCAGAGGTTCTGGTTGCGGGCCTTGAGCATCTTCGGGTTCACGGAGCCGTGCGGGCTGTGGCAGACCACGCAGCCTTCGCGGCTTGCCTCGTGTTCGAAGACGAAGGGACCGCGCTGGGCCGTGTGGCACTCCATGCAGGTGTCGTTGGCTCCCGCGAGCGCGGTGCCGCCGCCGGCGACGGCGTTGTCGCTGTGCGGATTGTGGCAGTCGGTGCAGCTCATCTGGCCGTTGGCCACGGGGTGCGAGTGCGAGAGGGCAAACTCGCCGCGCTTGTCGAGGTGGCACTGGTAGCACACGGCGGTGTCGCGGCCGGGGTTGACGATGGTGTCGCGGCTGCCGCCGACCTGGACGTGCTGGCTGCCCGGGCCGTGGCAGGCCTCGCAGGAGATGTCCATGCCCTTGTCGCCATCCTTGGTCAGGCCGAAGTGGGTGGCGTGTTTGAAGCCGGAGACCACGTCGTCGTGGCAGAGCGCGCATTCGGAGCTGCCGACGAATTCGGCTCCGGCGATTTCGGTGGGTGCGACGATGGTGCGCGTCGTCGTGGTGCAGGCGAGGAAGAGAAGGGACCAGCCGGTGACGGCTCCGAAGAGCCAGATGTTGCCATGGGGAAGGCGCCGCGGGATTTTCATGGGTTGCTCCAGGTTGCAGTCGGTTCAAGGACGCGCCGTCGCCTGCGTGCGAAGCCGTTTCGACAAGCCGGGGGAGGTGGCGCGAGTCATGGGGTCGTGGACCAGCAGGGCGCCTACTATCGGTTCCTTTTTCGATTCCGCTGCGCATTAATTGCCGAGGCTGGTGCTTCTTTTGAGGCGGAACCGACTCGTGCGAAGGCGTTTTCCGGGCCGTGGAAGGCGCGGTTCGCCTTTGTCGGGAGCTTGCGACTAAACGGTTTGCCAACTCGTTGCGGGCAACACTTCCTCGCGCTCGATATGACCGCGAAGAAATCCCCTGCGACAAGATCTGCGCGAGCCGTAACGAGAGGTTCGGTCTCCGCGCCGGATGCGGCGACGAAGCTGCGTTTGCTCCGGTTGATGATCGAGAGCCGCCAAGGGGACCTGCGGCAGGAGAGCCTGAATCGCCAGGGCCGCGGCCATTTCCATGTGGCGAGCATGGGCCACGAGGCGTTGGCCGCGGTGGGCCTGTTGCTCGGCGAGGGCGACTATGCCTGCCCGTATTATCGTGACCGGGCGCTGATTCTGGCGCGGGGCGTCTCCTCCTACCACCTCGCGCTCGAGTATTTCGCCAAGCGCGACTCGTCGAGCGGGGGGCGCCAGCTGACCGGCCATTTCAGTTCGCGTGAGCACAGCATCTGGAGTGTGCCTACGCCCACCTCCGCCCAGATGTTGCCCGCGTGCGGCATCGCGTGGGGCATGCAGATGGAGGGCAAGCCGGGTGTGGTCGTCACCAGCACCGGCGACGCCGCCACGCGCCAGGGCGATTTCTTCGAGGCGCTCTGTTTCGCGCAGGAACGGAAGCTGCCGGTCCTGATGCTGGTGCAGGACAACGCCTACGGGATCAGCACCCCGACCCGGAAGATCAACCCGTACGCGCTGGGCGTGTTGGCCCGCGAGCAATTGCAGATGGTCGACGGTCGCGATGTGCTGGCGGTCCATGCGGCGGCGGTGGCGGCGATCGCCAAGCTCCGCGCCGGCGAGGGGCCCGCGATGCTGTGGATCAACACCGAGCGGCTCGCCAGCCATACCAGCTCCGACGACCACAAGCTCTACCGCAGCGCCGAGGATCTCGCGGGGCTCGACTCCGCCGACCCGATCTCCGTATTCAAGGACAAACTGCTCGCCGAGGGCCTCCTCTCGGAGGACGACTTCGTGAAGCTCGAGGCCGAGGTGCGCGACGAGGTGCGCGCCGCCTACGACCGCGCGGAGAAGGCCGAGGAGCCGCGTGCCGAGGAGACGGAGACGAACGTCTTCGCCGCCTCGACACCCCAGCTCACCGCGGAGCTGTTCCCGGCCGGCCGGTATCGCATCGGCGACATCATCAGCCAGACCCTGCGTGCGGGGCTCCAGGCCGAGCCGAAACGCATCATCTTCGGCGAGGACGTCGAGGACCCGAAAGGCGGTGTCTTCCGCCTGACCCGCACGCTCTCCACCGATTTTCCCGGCCGGGTCGTCAACTCGCCCCTGGCCGAATCGACCATCCTCGGCGTCGCCTGCGGCCTGGCCAGCTATGGCTGGAAACCGGTCTTCGAAATCCAGTTCATCGATTTCATCTGCGCGGGCTGGAACCAGCTCGCGACCAACCTCGCCACCCTACGCTGGCGCACCGCCGGCCAGTGGACCTGCCCGGCGGTCATCTACGCCCCGTATGGCGCGTACCTGCCGGGCGGCAGCCTCTGGCACAGCCAGACCAACGAGTCGCTCTTCGCCCACCTGCCCGGTCTGCATGTCGTCGTGCCGAGCACGCCGGCCGACGCCGCCGGCCTGCTCTGGACGGCGATGCACTGCGCGGATCCCGTGCTGGTCCTGGTGCCCAAGCACATGTTCTGGGCCGAATGCGAGAGCACGCAGCCGATCGTGCCCGTGCCGTTCGGCAAGGCCCGCCTCTGCCGCGAGGGCGCCGATGTGACGCTCGTCGCCTGGGGCAACACCGTGGAGCTCTGTGAGAAGGCTTTGGAGACGCTGGGCGCCGAGCTCAGCGTCGAGCTGATCGATCTGCGCAGCATCGTGCCGTGGGACCGGGAGGCGATCGCGGAGTCGGTGCGCAAGACCGGCCGCCTCGTCGTGGTGCAGGAAGACACCGTGAACTGCTCGGTCGGCCAGATGATCGTCACCGAGGTGAGCGAACGGCCCGAGGTTTTCAGCCGCATGGCGTGCCCGCCGATCCTGGTGTCGAAGGGCAACGTGATGATCGGGTTCAACGCGATCTGCGAATATGCAGCGTTGCCCGACGTGCCCCGTGTCCTTTCTGCCCTGCGACAGACCATGACCTATGCGCTCAGCCGGGCGACGGTCGTGGCCCCGCCTCGGGCCCATGTGCCGGTGCTGGCGGCCGCGCCGGTCGCCACCCCGCGCAAGGCGGTCGGCGAGCTGCTCAAGGTGCCGATCATGGGCGAAGGGATACGCGACGCCCGCGTCGTCTCGCTGCTCAAGCAGCCGGGCGATCCGGTGCAGGCCGACGAGGCCGTCTGCGAAGTCGAGACGGAGAAGGCGGTCTACCCGATCGAGTCCGCGCATTCCGGAACTTTCGTGGGTTGGTCGGTGAACGTCGACGATACGGTTCTGGTCGGTCAGGTCATCGGTCTGCTCGCGCCCGAAGGGGTCGATTGGCAGACGGTTTCGCTGGAGGCGACCGCTGCCGCCACCGATGGCGATGGCCGCGGGATCGCGCCGGCCTCGGAAGCCGCGCCGTCGGCTCCGCCCTCGGCGGCGGTGGTCGCGGCCTCGCGCGTCGGTCTGGCCGGAGTGGTTTCGCTCGAGGAGATGGGCGCGCCTCCGGGAGCGGTGCCCCGCGAACCGGTGCTCGCTCCGGCGATTTCGCAACGCCTCGCGCCGGTCGTGCCGGCCACGATCGAGATGGCCATCGACTGGAGCGCGATCCGCGCCGCGCGCCAGATCGCGAAGCTGCGCGATCCGGAGAGTGCGCCGTCGCCGTCGGCGATGCTCGCCTGGCTCGTGACGCAGGTGATGGTAATCAACCCGCCGTTTCGCCGGCTGGTGCTCAAGGGCAGCCACATCGTCGAGGTCGAGGATTTTGAACTCGGCGTGGCGGTGGCGCTCGAGGGCGACCGGCTGGTCACGGCGGTGATCCCGCAGGCCAACCGGCTGACGTGGTTGGAGTTCCACGAGGCCTACGTGCGGGTGATCGAGGAGGCGCGTCGCGGCAAGATCGCCGAGGTGCGCGCGCCGTTGCTGATCTCGAGCCTGGGCAGCTTCGGCGTGCGGGCGGCGATTCCGATCGTCGTGCCGCCGGCGATGGGAACGTTGTTCGTCGGCACCTCGCACCACGAGATGTTGCGCGTCGGCAACTCCTTCAAGGCCGCCGAAGTCGTGACCATCTCGCTCACCTTCGACCATCGAGTCGTCAACGGTGGAGGGGCGGCGATGTTCATGACCGACCTGCGCAAGGCGATGGAGACGTTCCAGCTGCCCGCGGTAGACTGAGGTCTCGCAGCGGGGGCGAGCCGGTCTTGGTGTCCGTGCCGGTTCGAGCCCTTGCCGTGTAGCCGAGTTACTCGGAGGCGCGCCCGGTGTCGGCTGGTGTGGGTGCGCGGAGAAAACGAGGAATGGGCTGCACACGAGTATCGGGTTCGTCGAAGCCGGTACGCGCCGATTCCGCGAAGTTGGGGCGAACTTGCACGAGGTGGCCCTCCCTCAGGCCTCCGAATCACCTTAGAAACGGCAGTTCGAGCAGGTCACAGAGGCCGAGGAGAGACGGAAGGAGATCACAGAGGGGAACTTGGGTATTCGCAATGTGGTCCGGCCTACTCACCCAAATGGTGAGCCTCTCCGGCTTCTGGTTTTTCTCCGAACTCTCTGTGTACTTCTGCCGTATCTCTGAGGCCTCCGTGTCCGACTGCTTCGTTTGGGATTACCAAGGGACGTGCTTCGAAGTCCTCATTTCGGGCGGCACCGGACTCAAGATCGGCAATTAGATCGGCAGAATTTTGCGGATTCCGGCCTGCTTATGTCGCTAAAGTCATTTTCTATCAACGTTTGACTGCGCGCTAAAGATCGGCAAAAAGATCGGCAAAAGATGCTTAGTAGGACTGCCATTGAGCCTGTGGTTCCGACCCAGCGGCTTCAGCCGCTGGAGGACTTGGCGTGCACGGTCCTGGAATCTGCCGCCCGGCTTTCCGCGAAGGTTCGCGAGCCGCTCCGCACCCAGCTCGCGGAGCTCACGCGGTGGATGCACTGCTACTACTCAAACCTCATCGAGGGACAGCAGACCCGCGTCCGCGACATCGAGGCGGCGCTGAAACAGGACTTCGCCGCCGAGCCGGCGAAACGCGACCTGCAACGCCTCGCGCTCGCCCACCTGGAGGTGCAGCGCTGGGCCGCGACGCAAACCGGATCGCCACACACCGCCGAGTTCATCCGCGAACTCCACCGGCGCTTCTATGCCGCGCTGCCGGAGGAGATGCGGATCGCCACCACCTTGACTGGCGCCAAGGCACCGCTGACGCCCGGAGAACTCCGCGACCGCGATGTCGAAGTCGGTTCGCATGTCGGCCCGCCGCACGAGCTTGTTTCCGCCCTGCTGGGGCATTTTCAGTGGCGGTACGAGTCCGCCGATCTTTCGCGTCTCCAGCGGATCATCGCCATCGGCGCCAGCCACCACCGGCTCGCCTGGATTCACCCGTTCCGCGACGGCAACGGCCGCGTCGTCCGCCTCTTCTCCGACGCCGTCATCCGCCAGCTCGGCATCGACGGCGGCGGCCTGTGGTCGCTCTCGCGCGGCTTCGCCCGCAACCGCGACGAGTACTATGCCCGGCTCGCCAACGCCGACCAGGAGCGCAGCACCACCAGCGCCGACGACGGCCGCGGTCACCTGAGCGAACGCGCCCTCTGGGATTTCTGCGAGTTCACGCTGCGCACCATGGTCGACCAGATCGCCTTCATGGAGCGGCTGCTCGCCCTCGACGGGCTGGAGCAACGGATCGAGCACTACGTCCACGTCGCCGAGCCGGCTGTCGCGAAGGAAGCCGACAAGGTTTTCCTCCTGCTCCGCGAAGCGCTGCTCCGTGGTCAATTCGCCCGCGGCGAAGCCGGCCGCATCGTCGGCGCCGGCGAACGCACCGGCCGCGACCTCCTCGGCCGCACCATCGCCGCTGGCCTCCTCACCTCCGAATCGCCCAAGACCCCCGTCTCCCTCGCCCTGCCCGCCAAGGTGCTCGACACCTATTTCCCGCAGCTCTTTCCGCTCAGTCCACTCGACAGACCATGAGGGGGTAATCAAGAGCGGTGTCCGCCGCTTCCTCCCGATTCTTGCCGGTCTTCTCTTCGACCCAAGATCAGGGCCGGCTGCGCGCCAGCAGTTCCTTCAACTTGGGGTAGTCGATTTTGGCGTTGTGGCGTTTGTCCACGGGGATGTGCGCGAGGGTGATCACTTCGTCGATATGGGCCCACGACGTCGCCGCTCGCAGGCGCTCGCCCAGGGTGTCGTCGTCATCGGCCTCGACAACCAGCAGACGGCGCACCTCGTGCTGCAAAGCCGCGGCGCGCCGCACCTCGGGAAACGTCATGGCCACGCACTCCAAGCCGAATGGATACAGGGCTCCGTGGGTGTCGTCGAGGCGTGCCGCGCACCGACCCAGCAACCAGAGTCGTCCCGCCTCGTCCAGACAGCCGGCGTCGCCCGTGCGGTGCCAGACTTCGCCCTCCACCCGGAACTTCGTCTCCTCGTCGCCCACGCCTCCGAGGTATCCTTTCAACACGTGGTCGCCGGCGACGACGATCTCTCCCGGTTCGCCGGCCGGTAGGATCTCCGCCGCAAACTCCGCCGCGGTCAGGTTGCGGCGCGGTTGGCCCCAGCGGTCGCGCAACACGCGCAGTTGCACTTCGGCCACGACCTCGCCGGCGAGCAGGCCGTGTCCCGTCTGCATGGCCATCAGGTCGCCCGTTGTCATCTGGGAGGCGTCGATGTGGGCGATGGGCTCGGCCTCCGTCGAGCCGTAGACGGCCACGACCTGTGCCGAAGGCGCGAGCACGCGCAGCGCCTCCAGCAGTCGGGGAAAGACCGGTGCGCCGCCTGTGTAGAGTCTGCGCAGCGCCGGCAGCGTCCGCCCGTGTGCGCGGCCGTGCTCGACGAGTCGTTCGAAGAACGCCGGCGACGCCGTGATGCGCGTCACCCCGCGCCGCTCGATCTGGGCGAACACCTTCACGGCGTCCACCGCGCCCGGTCGCCGGAGGTCCACGTCGGGGATCACGGTCGTCATGCCCGCCGCGAGATTCGCGAGGGCGAAGACCGGCAACGTCGCCAGGTCGACCTCGCCGGCCTCCAGCGCGATGTTGGGCGCCAGTGCGTGGTACTGCGCGAGCAGGAAGGCGTGGGTTCGTACCGAGGCTTTGGGCACGCCGGTGCTGCCGCTGGTGAACGTGACCAGCGCGGCGTCGGCCGGTTCGGCCGGGCTGTCCGAAAGGGCCGGGCCCTCCCAGCGCGCGGGCCAACGTCGGGTGCATGGCAGCGGGAGCCCGAGGCCGATCTTGAGCGGGATTCGCCGCAGCGCGGGCGACGTCAGGCGCAGCAGGTGCGCCTTGGCAACGGCGAGCAGGGCGTCGGGCGCCCAACGGGCGCAGCACTGTTCCAGGTGTTCGCGTCCGGCCGAGGGGTCGAGGAACAGCGCGACGGCACCGAGTCGGAACAGCGCGAGCAGTGCCACGTACAAATCCGCCGACATCGGCACGAACACGAGCACGGCCTGGCCGCGTCGCAGACCCAGGTCCTGCAGCCAGGCGGCCGCCCGCCCGACGTCTTCGTCCAGCTCGGCAAAGGTCAGCACGCGCCCGGCGTGATCGTCCACCAGCGCCGGTGCACCCGGGCGTTGGTGTGCCTGCCGGCTGAGCATGTCTCCGATGGTCATGGGCCGAGGCGTTTGGCCAGCAGGGCGTAGCGCCGAATCGTGTGCGAGTAGTGGGCGCTCAGGTTGCGGGACTTGTTGGTCTCGTGCATCAGCGCATGGATGGCGCGGCTCATCCCGAGCCGCCGCGCCACCGCGTGGATTTCGCCGAGCAGCAGCGCGCCGAGCCCGGCGTAGCTTCGCCCCGGCAGCACCGCGAGGGTCTTCACGATCACGGTGGTGAGGGCTTCGCCGCGCTGCAGTTGGGCGTAGTCGGGCGTGGCAAATACGTAGCCGACGGGCCGGTCGTGCTGCTCGGCGAGCAGGACGAGCTCGGGTTGCACCCGACTCCGGATCGCCTGGTACTGGGCGAGAAACGCCTCCTTGGGCACCGGCGTGTAGAGGAAGTTTTCCTGGAACGAGATCACCGAAACCTCGTGGATCCGGCCGAGTTCCTCCTCGAAACGCGTGGTATCGAGCGGGCGGATGTTCACGCTCGCCGCCGCCATCCGTGCGGCCACGGCGTCCAACCGTTTGTCGCGGAGAGCGAGATCCTCCGTGCAGGAGGAGTAGTATTCCGCGAGCGTGGCGAACCCCGCCTGCCGCCACCAGGCGGGCCACGTGGGCGGGTTGGCGGGTTCGAGGAAGAACGGCTGGGTGTCTCCGGGCTCTGTCACCAGTCGGTAGCGACGCCAGGTATTGCCGTCCATGGGCCCGACCGCGAGGGTGCAACCCTGGGCGCGCAGCGTCTCCGTCGCGCGCGCGAGCACCGCGACCGCCGCTTCCGCGGTCGTGGCGGAGAAGGCTCCGATCGCCCCGAGGCGTTCGCCCGGGAGCGCCGGCACCCGGCGCCACCACAGCCAGGCCTCGGCCGAGCCCGTGGGGCCGGTCTCCTGCAGCCGCAGATCTTCGCCCAGCGCGATGCCTTGGTCGGTGCTCACGGATACATCAGGACAAATCCCGCCAGCGAGGCAACCACGGCGGCCGCCCCCTGCTTCCACCAACGCGCGCCGAGATCGTCGGGCGCCTGCAGTTGGCGTTCCCAGAGGATGAAGCCCGCCGTGGCCCCGGCCCCGCAGGCGACGCCCGCGGCCACACGCACGAGCGAAGCGATGCCCTCCTGGTCGACCAGCGCAAAGGCGAGTCCCTGGGTGGCTGCCGCCTGCGCCAGACCGGCCGCCCACCACGCCAGCCGCGGCCAATGGGGTTTCCCTTGCGAGAAACGCACGATGGCGATCACCGCTTGGTGGGTGGCGAGGCCGAGGCTGAACGGGGCGACCAAACCGGTGGCGGGCGCGAAGGCCTGCGCCACGCACCAGAGCAGCCCCACCGACCCCATGCAGATGACCGCGACCAGATTATGCCGCGGCATGCCCCGGGGCATGGAGGGCATCAGCCGCACATAGGAGGCCACCAGAACGACCGGCGCCACCAGCCACTCCCAGCCGCCCACCGCCCAGAACAGGTACAACGCCAGCGCGGCGCCGAGGCGGGCGCTGGTGTCGACCACCTGCCCCCGTCTCCAGACAACACCGACGCACAGGAGCCCCGTGAGCACGGCCAGACGGGCGGCCAGCGACGGGATGGGTGCCGCCAGAAACACACTGATCTGGGCGTAGGCCGCCAGCGGCAGGAAGATGTTGTCCATTCCCCGCCACGCGATCGCTTCGAGGATGAGGGCAAAGAGTCCCATCACCGCGCCGGCCAGCAGCGCCGCGTTCGTCTCGTGTCCGGCGGCGAGCAGCGGCCCGGCCACACAGAGGAAGCCGACCCCGCCCACGGCGAGCGAGCCCTCGAGGCTCTTTCTGCCCTCAAGCGTTTCGAAATGGTGGCGTCCCCAACGTTTTCCGATCAACGCCCCGGCGGCGTCGGCGAAGGTCAGCAGCGCGATCGGCACGATGAAGCGTAGGACCTCGCCGTCGGAGAGGGTGAACACCGCGGCGACACCGAGCGGAAAATACACCTCGCCGAGCGATGCCCGGTCCACGTCGTGCAGCACGCCGCCGAGGTTGCGCCGCAGCACCGGCACGAAACGCAGGGCGCACAGGGCCGCTCCGGCCAGCCCGGCGAGCGTCCAGACCGGCCACGCCGCGGAGAAGAGCAGGGGGAAGGCGAGGCTGATGCAGCCCATGCCCAGATGCACCAGCTTGCGCGCCGCTTCCGCTCCCACCGCGCCGCGTGCCTGCAGCGCCCTTGCGCCGAGCAGCAGCGCGCCCAGCGCAACCAACACCACGGCGATGCCGGCCGGCGGACTCATTGCACCTCCTCGACGACGAAGGCGCTGTAGAAGAACGCCTTGTCCTGCGCGAACAGCGGCTCGGCCAGCTCGGGACGCGGCCGCAACCGTGTCGCCAACGATTCAGGACGCCGGCGCGGCGCCAGCATGTTCCAATAGGCCAGCCGCCCGCCGGGCCGGCTGGCGTCCGCCAGCTGGGAGAGCAGCGCCGCCGTGTTCTCCTCCGACATGTATTCGAAAATGTCGCTGAGGTTGAACTTGTCCACGCGGGCCGCCGAACCGTTCCGGCGCTCGCGTTCGAGGAACGCCTCCAGCGTGAGCTCGTGCCACTCCAACCGGTCGAGCCGCGAGCGGATCCTCTCGAAGTTCTCCTCACGCAGCGCCCATGGCAGCGCAGCCCCATGGGCACCGGTGAGGATCCAGTGCAGGTAGGGGTTGTCCGCCGGATCGAGCGCGGTGAAGGCGTGCCGGGTGCGCGCCAGGATGCGGTCCGCCACCGAGCCCTCGACGTATTTGAAAAACGCGGGATCGCGGCCGTGGCGGCCCATCATGAAGCGGGAGAAGAAGAGGCGGAACAGCAGGCGCCAGCGCCAGGTGTTCCAGCGGTCCTCGTAGAAGCGCTCGCGTTCCCCGGGCGGGCCGCCGCGCAGCAGCGCCGCGATCGTCCGCCGGCCGTGCACCAGCGGCATCACGCGCCGGCGGAACAGCCGGAAGTAGTTCTCGAATTTGCCTGCACCACCGATGCCTTGTGCCACCGCGGCCGACTGCGAGTCCCAGAACGCCTGCACCGCGGGCGCGAGCCGCGGGCGACAGCGCCGGTACAGGGCTGCGCGCTCCTCCGGGGTGGCCGGGCGCGAGCCGAGCAGCGCAAGCAGCTCGGTGTGGGTGAGATCATGGTACGCCGCAACCCGTAGCTCCAGGCAGGCGAGCTGGGCGGGATTGAGGTCGAGTGCCACGACGCGGGCCGCGCCGGCGCCGAGCAGCGCGAGGGCGTTGTCGCCGGCCGAGGCGATGGAGACGACCGTGTCGCTCGGTTGCACATCGAGCGCGGCGAGGAGGATGTCGGCGTCCTCCCATACTTGCGCGTAGCGGATACGCGAGAAATCGGCGCGCGTGGCCGCCTCGGTCGTGGTGCTCATGGCGATCGGGGGGCGTCGACTTTGCGCACGGTGCCGGTGCTGCCGTCCATCTCGAGCCAGTCCCCGGTGCGTACCCAGGCGGTGACGCCGCCGATCGAGACGATGGCCGGGATGCCCATCTCGCGCGCGACGATGGCGGAGTGGGAGAGCAGGCTGCCATGTTCCACCAGCAGACCGGCCGCGGAGGGGAAGAGCATGATCCAGCCCGGATCCGTGCGCGGTGCCACGAGGATCTCGCCCGACTCGATCATGGCGTTGCGTGGATCGGTGATCACCCGCGCCCGCGCCCGCACGATCCCCGGGCAACAGCCGAGGCCGTTCAATGCATTGCCCTCTCGCGGGACCGCGGCCTGTGCGGCCTGGAACGGGTTGCCGAGATGCACCGCGCCGCGGGTGGCGAAACGGTCCGCCGGGGCGGGCTTCTGGCGATACGCCGCGAATTCCCGTTGGCGCAGCGCCGCCAGGCCGGCGAGGTCGGTCGTGGCCACGGTGCCTTCGACGAAGCCCAGCACCTCCTCGATCGTGAGGTGGAACACCTCGCGCGGTTCCGCGAGCCGGCCGGCGGCATGCAGGCGGCGCCCGAGTTCGACGTAGATTCGGCGTACCCGCCCGAAGAGCCGGGTGCGTTCGAAACGCAGGTTTTCCCGGTCGCGCACGCGGTCGCGGGTGTTCCGCAGTATCCAGCGGAAGAGCAGTCGGCGCAGTGGCCGCCCCCGGAGCGACTGGCTGACCCGCGACTCGGCGCGGGCCCGCAGCTTCGCATCGGTGCCGGCGTCGGCCAGGCCGGCCACGCCGAAGCGGCGGGCGAACTGGCCGATCGAGCGCAGCAGCGTCAGCGGCTCGTCGTGCAGCGTCAGGCTCTCCAGTTTCAGTTCCTCGAGACAACGGTCGCCGAATTTCCCGAGGTAGGCCGCGTAGCGCGCGCGGAACTCGGCCGCGGTTTCCATCCAGCGCTCGATCGCCGGCAGGGAACCCTCGCACAGGACGGCGACCGCCGGCGCGTCGCCCGCCACCAGTGACGCCAGTTCCCGGACACGCTTCGCGGGTTCCGCGCTGATCATGCCGCCCTCGGCGCAGAGCAGGTCGTTCTGTAAGGTGCCGTCGGTGTCGCCGCACCAAGCCGCCGTGGACTTCCGCAGCAGACCGTAGAAGACCATCGCGAAGAAGTCGTTCACCAGCGGCGCGTCCCAGCGGAGCAGGAGTTGCCGCTCCAGACCGCGATATTCGGCGGCTAGTTCGTCGGGGCGCAGTTCCTCCAGCGCGGGTTCGCAGGGGCGGAGCGCGCGGTTGAGCCGCAGGTAGAAGCTCTCGATCTGCCCGCGCAGGGTGAGGTGGTTGCGCGCCAGCCCGAGGCACGCGCCGGCCAGCGAGAACGCGTCGCGTATCCGGGTCCAGCGCCCCGGGGGCGCGAGCCTCGCCAGCACCTCGGGCGGCAGGCCCTCCTTCACGCCCATCATCTGCTCCATGAAGCCGCGGTTGATCGAGAAGCCCGGCAACAGCGCGAGCAGGCGGTACCAGCTGATGAGGTTGTAGTAGATTCTTCCCTCCACGAGGCCGAGCATGCGGGGGAACAGGTCGCGGTTCTCCTCGATCCGCGCCGGCGACACGCCCATCAGGCGCGCAAACTCCCGGTAGACCTCCTCGTAGATGCCGCGCGCGAAGGAGAACGTGAGCGGGGTCGTCACTCCGCTGTAGCTCTCGGCGATGTTGGCGTTGTCCCAAAGGTTCAGCTCGCCGTCGGGGTCGGCGAGCGTGGCCAGCGAGGTGATCGGACGCGACTGCAACAGCCAGAGCTTCCCCTCCGCCAGCGCCCACTCGATGTCCTGCGGGCGGCCGAAATGCCGTGCGGTCGAGCGCGCCAATTCTGCCACGGCGGCGGCTTGCGCGTGGTTCAGGGCGGGTTGTTCCGCCTGCGCGGCGGGCACCGGTTGCGGGGCCACCCCCTCGCCGGTTCCGGGGGCCGCGCGATGGGCTGCGTGCTTCCGGGCCACCGTGGATGAAACCACAGCTCCACGACGGTCGATGGTGAAGGTGTCCGCATCGACCTCGCCCGACACGAGGGCCGAGCCGAGGCCGAGGACCGCCGACACCACCGCGTGGCCGCGGCGTCCGCTCACTGGATCGGCGCTGAACGCCACGCCCGCCGCCTCGGCATCGACCATGCGCTGGACAAGGACCGCGGGGGGCTGCGGCGCGCCGGAGAGGCCGCGTTCGCGGCGGTAGGCGAGGATGCGTTCGCTGAAACCCGAACGCCAGACCGCCTCGACTTTCTCGGGGATCCGCTCCGGTGGAACGAAGAGAAAACTTTCGAGTTGTCCCGCGAACGAGTGCTCCGCGCCGTCCTCGTCGAGCGCCGACGACCGCACGGCGAAGAAGGCCGCACCGGGGGCGATCGCCTTCGCCGTGGCGACGATCTCGGCCGCGAGGTCGGGGCGCACGCGGAAGCGCGTGGCGGCATCGCTCGCGGCGAACACGGCGGGCGTCACTACGAACCATTCGGGGATGGGCAGTTTCGCCGAGCCGAGGCGGGCGAGCGCGCCAGCCTTGCCACCCAGTTGGTCGGCGGGCGGAGACTCGTCAGTGTGGTGGCTCAGCAGCGACGTCATGGCGGGGCTTCAGCGCAGGCAAAGCGGTACGACGCCGAGGGTGAGGTAGAGCGCCAGCGTCCACACGCCAGAGTAGAGTTCGATGCGCTTGGCGAGTCGGCCATCCACCCGGCGCAGGAAGGCGAGACCGAGGGCGAGCGCACCCAGCCACATTGCGCCGAGCACCAATCCGAACTGGGGCAGAAACGCGATCCGCTGCGCTGCCACCAGCCCGCAACCGAGGGTCGCCGCCATCGCCAGCAGCCAGGAACCGACCGCCAGCGGTCGTCCCCAGAGCACGGTGTAGGTCTCGACCCCCGCCTCCTCCTGCGCGGGCGCGCGGATCTTGCGTCCCAGCTCGATCACCACGCCGTTGCAGAAGCTCGTGACCAGAAACCAGAACAGCCCCGCCGGCATGCCGCCGCCGGCGTGGACCCAGTCGCAGCCGGTCGCGAACCAGTCCACCAGCGGCATGATCAGCATGTGGCTGAAGAGATAGACCACCGGCCGCGCCTTCAGCCATTTTCGGGCGAAGAACTCCTCGGTCATCAACCCGAAGTACGCCCAGGTGACCGCCAGCAGCCCGACCAGCGGCCAGCCGATGCAGGCGGCGAGCACGAGTTGCAGCAGGGCGACGCCGGCGCCGAGCCAGGCGAGTTCACGCAGCTTGACGAGCCCGCGCGGCACCGGTCGGTAGGGGCGGAAGCGCGCGTCCTCTTCGGCGTCCTTGAACTCGTCGGCGATGCGCAGCAGCAGGAACGAACCGAGCGAGGCGGGGAACGCGACGAGGAATGACAGAAGCGCCGGGCGGGCGTCCGCACCGCGCAGCAGGACCGAATAGCTCACGGCCGAGGCGCTGAATGCCGCGATCAACGGCCCGTGGGCCGCGAGAGGAAAACGCTCCTGCTGATAGAGCCACCAGCGGTTCATGTGTGGGTCGCGTCCGCCGATCCGGTCAGATCCCCGGTGGTACCCAATGCGGAGGTATCCTGAACACCGGGATCGGTCTGCGGCTTTCGTCCGCGCGCGAGACGTGCGTGGGCCTGGGAAAATTGATGGGCGCTCAGCGCGGCGATGATCGAGATCTCGCCCGAGAGCGCCAGCGCGGCGCAGACCTCGGCGAACGCCCGTGCGTGGCCGGTGCCCGCGAGGCCGAGCACCTCGAGGCAGGCGCGTTGGCTTGGTAGGCCGGTGCCGCCGCCCACCGTGCCGACGATGAGGTTGGGCAACGTGACCGCGGCGTAGAGCTCGCCCTCGGCCCCCACCTCGAAACGGGTGATGCCCACCGCGGCCTCGGAGACGCAGGCGGCATCCTGGCCGCAGGCGATGAAGAGCGCGGCGAGGCCGTTCGCGTAGTGCCCCTGCACGCCGATCGTGCCGCTGAGCACGCCGCCGAGGATCGACATGCGCCAGTAGTCGACCATCTGCGCGGGCGTGGTGTGCAGGTGGCGCTCGACGAGACGCGCCGGCAGCCGCACCTCGGCCGAGACCTTCTTGCCGCGGACCGACTGGAACGACTGGGCGCTGGCCTTCTTGTCGCCGGACATGTTGCCCTCGACGAAGAAATAGTCCGGCTTCACCGGGCAGTGCGCCGCGATGTGGTCGCATACGGCCTGGGTCGCGATGGTGACCATGTTCTGGCCCGACGCATCGCCGGTCAGGTATTCGAGAAGCAGGTAGACGTGGTTGCCCTCGATCGTGAAACGCAGGTCGCGGAAGCGGCCGTGGTGCGTCGTGGCGTCGGCCGCGGTCCGGAGGTCCTCCAGATGTTCGAGACACCATTGCACGAAGTGGCCCGCCTCCGGCAGCGCGCGGAACGCGTAGGCGGGCGCGCGGCCTACACCCTCGTTGAGGAGGAGCGTGGTGCAGCCGCCTGCGAGCGTGACCACGCTGGCGCCCCGATGGTAGCTGGCGACCAAGGCGGCCTCGGTTGTGGCGAGGGGCAAGTAGTAGTCGCCCTGGGCCGCGAGGCCGTTGACCCGCAGCGGTCCCACGAGGCCCACGGGGAGTTTCACAGTGCCGATGAAGTTTTCGATGTTGCGGGCGAACGCCGCGTGGCCGGCGAGGGAAGCGGCGTCGGCGATCGCCGCTCGGGCCTCGGTCGCGTGCGGGAGCAGAGCCCAGCGTTTGTCGACCACGGCGGGTTCGGTCAGGGTGGCGCCGGGGACGCGCGGTGGGGCAGGGTGGGTCTTGGGCGCCAAGCGCCGGTCCAATTCGTTGGCCGAAAGGCCACCCGCCATGGTCTCCAGGTGCTTTCGTGCACTGTCGTGCGTTGTGGACATGGGCGTGACGGCAGACAACGGGTTCCCCGGTTGCGAGACAAGCTCTTGCCGGATTCGGCAGTATTTCTGCGCGAAAGCCATTTTCCATCAACGTTTTACGCCGCGCCAAAGATCGGCATGAAGATCGGCAGAAGATGCTCACCAAGACCGCCATTGAGCCTGTGGTTCCGACCCAGCGCCTTCAGCCGCTGGAGGACTTGGCGTGCATGGTCTTGGAGTCTGCCGCCCGGCTTTCCGCAAAGGTCCGCGAGCCGCTTCGCACCCAGCTCGCGGAGCTCACGCGGTGGATGCATTGCTACTACTCGAACCTCCTCGAGGGGCAGCAGACCCGCGTCCGCGACATCGAGGCAGCGCTGAAACAGGACTTCGCCGCCGAGCCGGCGAAACGCGACCTGCAACGCCTCGCGCTCGCCCACCTGGAGGTGCAGCGCTGGGCCGCGAAGCAGACCGGATCGCCACACACCGCCGAATTCATCCGCGAACTACACCGGCGTTTCTATGCCTGCTCACGGCCGAGAATTGCCGATGCGGGCGTCCGCGAGTCGTGCGGCCCCGGGAGAAGACCCCGGGCGGCAGGGGGGGAACCCCGCGGCAAGCGCTGCCGGAGCAGGGCGGCAAGTTTTTCTGCGACCAACGGCATGGCGCGGACGGTGTTTCCCTAGTGCTTGTCGATCAGGAGGAAACGTGACCCCTCGGGCGGCTGGCACGGGCTCTGCGTATGGATGGCAAATGGCCACCACCGAGATCCTCTCCCCCCACGCCTTCGTGCCTCGTATGGCGAGTGCCGAACATGCGATCGATTCCATCAACCGGTTGCCGCACCTGCCGCGGCTGGTGCTGCTGTTCGCCTACTGCGAGGGCATGTCGATGCGCGAGATCGGCCGTTCCCTCGGGGTCAACGAGGAGCGGGTGCGCTCGATGCACGATGAGGCGCTGCGCACTTTGAATCTTTCGCTGGCGCTTTGATTCCGGCTTCAGGGCTGCACTTTCGGCTGCATCGCGGCGGTGCGTTCGTTCACCCACCGGTCGTAGTCCGCCCGGGCGACGAATTTGAGCGAGGCGGAGTTGATGCAGTAGCGTAGCCGGGTCGGCTTGGGGCCGTCGGGGAAGACGTGGCCGAGGTGCGAGCCGCAGACCGCGCAGTGGACCTCCGTGCGGAGCATGCCGTGGCTGCTGTCGGTGGTTTCGCCGATGAAGGCCGCCTCGATCGGTTGCCAATAGCTCGGCCAGCCGGTGCCGGAGTCGAACTTGGTCTTCGAATCGAAGAGCGGGGTGTCGCAACCGACGCAGACAAACACGCCGTCGCCGTGAAAGTTCCAGTATGCATTGTCGAAGGGCGGTTCGGTGCCCTGTTTGCGGGCGACCCGGTACTGGACGGGACTGAGGAGCTGGCGCCATTCCGCATCGCTGCGGCGGACTTTGGTCTTGGTCATGTCGATGACCGCCTGGGAGGGCAGGCCACAGGCGGAGCGGTCCGTGATTGAGCAGGAGGAGGCGTCGGTCGGTTTCATTTCTGGGGGAGTCGATGGGGCGCCGATCGCCGGGCCGAGTCGTCCGAGCAAGGCGAGCAGCGTCAATGTGAGGAGCGGGCGCATGGCGTGAACTTATTAGGTGAAATAGCTGGTCTGCCAAATTTCCTAATTGTTCAAGTGTGCCGCGGATTGACCGAAACGTTGAAACCGCTCTGGGTGAAGCGCCCCCGCTGTATTCCCCGCGTACTGTCGATGGACTCCCCTCATTCCCTCCTCTCCCCGCGTGTTCGTGTCGGGACCGTTGTTTCCCGGTGGATTCGCGGCGTGTTCCTCCTCGGGCTCTGCCTCGGTGCCGCAGTGGGCCGGACGGAGAGTCCGGCGGAGTCCGGAGTGCGGCCGAACGTGCTCGTGGTGCTCTCCTATCATGTCGGGATGGAGTGGGAGGATTCCGTGCTCGACGGCTTGCGGGAGCGGTTGGCCGAGCATGCCGATCTGGTGGCGTTGCAGCTCGATGTGAAACGCTTTCCGCAGGTGGGGCGCGAGGAGGCGATGGCCACGAATTTCGCGAGCAAGGCCGGGATGAGTCGCCCCGCGGTGGTGGTGGCGGTCGACGATTATGCGTACGAGTTCGTGCGGCGGCACCGGGCCCACCTCGCCCCTGGCACTCCGGTGGTGTTCGCGGGAGTGAACTTCCTTCCCGGTGCGCCGCCGCCCGAGGTCGGTGGCGTGGTGGAGGCGATCGACGTGCTCGGCACGCTGCGCCTTGCGCAGGCCCTGCGGCCCGGCGCGCGCCGGCTCGTGGTGGTCAACGACGCCACCGAGACGGGGCTCGCGAACGATGCCGTGCTCGCGATGGCTCTGGCCGAGATCGGCGAGCGTTGGGCGGTGCTGCGCCTCGGGCGCGGGGCATTTGCGGAGACCGAGGCCGCCCTCGCGGACCTGGACCCGGAGGCCGATTTCGTGCTGTTGTTGTCCTGGAACTACGACGCCGTCGGCGGGGTGCGCACCTACGAGCAGGCGGTGGAGAGCGCGCGGGCAGTCTGTCCTGCGCCGCTCTTCGGTGTGTGGAGCTTCTATTTCGGCCATGGCATCGTGGGCGGGTCTTTGCTCGACGGTTACACGCACGGGCTCGAGGCCGGAGATCTGGCCCTGCGGGCGATGGAGCGGCCGGGGAGCGGAGCGTTGCCGGTCGTGTCGCGTTGCCGGACCGAGCGGATGGTGGATGCGCGGGAGCTCGCGCGTTTCGGGATTTCGCCGTCGGCGGTGCCGCCGGAGGTGGAGGTCCGCTTTCTCGAGGTGCCCTTCTGGCGGCGGCATCTGGCGCTGCTGCTGACGGTCGGCCTGGTCATTCTGCTGCAGGCGGCGACGATCGCGCGCCTGCTCTGGAGCCGGCGTCGCCAGAAGCGGGCGGAGCGCGAGCTGCGCGAGCGCGAGGCCGACCTGCGCTACACCCTCGACTCGATCGGGGACGCGGTGATCGTGACCGATGCCGCGGGCCGTATCAAACGGATGAATCCAGTGGCGGAGCGGCTGGTCGGCTGCGCCGGGGCCGCCGGGCGCGGCCGCGCCTTTTCGGAGGTGGTGGAGCTGCGGCCGGTCGAATCCGGCGGCACGGCGGATCCGGTGCGCGGCGCGTTGGCGGCACCGGAGGGTGCGCCCGCCTTCTGCGGGCGGGCGTCGATCGCCGGGCGGGAACGCGAGCCCCGGACGGTCGAGTACAGCATGGCCGCCGTGCGCGACGAGGCGGGTGGGCTGCTCGGCGGGGTGATCGCGCTGCGCGACATCACCGCGCAGCAGGTCATCGAGGCCCAGTTGCGGCAGGCGCAGAAGATGGAGGCCCTTGGTCGGCTGGTGGGCGGCGTGGCCCACGATTTCAACAACCTGCTGCTGGTGATCCGCGGGAGCCTCGAGCTCGCGCAGCAGGCGGACACGACGGCGGACGAGGCGGCGGAGTATCTGGGCGAGATCGACGAGGCGGCCCGGCGGGCCGCCGACCTCACCCGCCAGCTGCTGGCCTTCGGTCGTCGACAAAAACTGGAGATGCGGACGATCGACCTCGCGCAGCTGCTCGACGGGTTGATCAAGATGATCCGGCGCGTCATCACCGAGGCGGTCGAGGTGGAGCGGCTCGGACCGGCCGCCGGTTGCTGGGCGCGCGTGGACCCGGGGCAGATCGAGCAGGTGCTGTTGAATCTTTGCGTCAATGCCCGCGACGCGATGCCGAAGGGCGGGCGCATCCTCCTCGAGGTCGGTTCCGTGTGCTTCACCGCCGAGGACGCCGAAGCGACGCCGTGGACGCGGCCCGGCCGGTTCCATGTGCTGGCGGTGTCCGACAACGGCGTCGGCATGGATGAGGAGACGCGGACGCGGATCTTCGAGCCGTTCTACACGACCAAGCCGGTGGGGCAGGGCATCGGGCTGGGGCTTTCGGTGGTCCAGGGGATCGTGCAGCAGCACGATGGTTTCATCAACGTGTACAGCGAGCCGGGCCTGGGGACGACCTTCCGCGTCTATCTCCCCGAGGTGATGCCGGTGGCGCAGGCGGAGCCCCGGCATGGGTCCGGTGCGGAGGCGATCGCCGCCGATGTGGGCGCGGGGCGCACCGTCCTGCTGGCCGAGGACGAACCGGCGGTGCGGCGCATCGCCAGCAGCGTGCTTCACCGGCATGGTTTCATCGTGCTCGAGGCCGGCGACGGCGAGGAGGCATGTGCGATCGCCGCGATGCATACGGGGCCGATCGATGTCGCGGTGCTCGATGTCGTGATGCCGCGGATGGGCGGCCCGGAGGCGGCCCGCACCCTGCAGCGCGCACGGCCGGCGTTGCCGATCCTGTTGTGCTCGGGCTATCCGGGGGTGCTGCCGCGCGACCTGCACTTGGCGCCCGATTGGCAGTGGTTGGCCAAACCCTACCCGGTGGCGGAACTGGTGCGGCAGGTCGTGGCGCTGGCGGCGGCCCCGGTCGGCGAGTCCGGGCCGTCGGCGTAGGGCTGATGATGCAGACGAGAGTCGAGCGTCGAGTGGCGAGCGCCAATCCAATTGTGAACAAGGCGATAGCCCGAGGGGGCTCTTGATCTGCCTCCGAAACTCCGGCCCCCGACGCTCGTCCCTCGTCGCTCGAATGAATGACTACGGCGGTGACGGAGTCACCCGGCGGGCTGGTCGAGTGCCGCGTGGACGAAGTCCAGCAGCTGGGTGGTCGTGAAGGGCTTTTGCAGGACCTTCGTGCCCCCATGTTCGAGCTCTTTCGAGTAGCCGCTCATGAGGGCCACCCGGAGTCCGGGGCGGAGTACGGCCAGGCGGGCGGCGAACTCGACGCCGCTGATGCCTCCGGGCATCACGACGTCGCTCACCACCAGATCGAGGGGGACGGTGTCGTTGGCGAGGAACAGCATCGCCTCGGCGGCCGAGCCGATGATCCGCACGGAGTAGCCGGCCTTGCGCAGCGTGTGGGCGACGACGCCGGCGACCGACACGTCGTCCTCGACCACGAGGAGGCTGGCGCTCGGCCGGGTCGGGGGAGCGGGTGCGGGCGTCTCGGTCGGCGGGGCGGCCGTCGCGCTGCGCTGCAGCGGCAGATGCACGGTGAACTCGGTGCCCTTGCCCTCGGTGCTGCGGACCAGAATGCCGCCGCGGTGCTGCTGGACGATGCCGAGCACGGTCGCCAGGCCCAGGCCGGTGCCGTGCCCGGAGGGTTTGGTTGTGAAGAACGGTTCGAAGATGTGCGGGCGCACGGATTCGGGGATGCCGGTTCCGGTGTCGGCGACGACGAGCGAGGCGTAGGTGCCAGGCGGGCACGCATTGGCCGGCGCGGTGCGGTCGTCGAGTTCCGTGAGCAGGGTGCGCACGACCAGGGCGCCGCCGCCGGGCATGGCGTCGCGGGCGTTGACCACGAGGTTCATCGCCACCTGTTCGATCATGTTCGCGTCGGCGACGATGGGGAGCGGGCCCGCGGCGAACTCGACGGCCAGGTCGATATCCTCGCCGATGATGCGCCGCAGGAGCTTGAGGTGATGACCGATGATCTCGTTGAGGTCGCCCGGAGTCGGCTGGGCCTGCTGCTTGCGGGAGAAGAGCAGGAGTTGGCGGGTGAGGGCGGCGGCGCGTTTGCCCGCCTCGTGCACTTGGACGAGCTGCTCGCGGGGGCGGCCGGCGAGACCGGCCGACTCGAGCAGCAGCTCGGAGTTGCCGATGATCGCGACGAGCAGGTTGTTGAAATCGTGCGCCACGCCGCCGGCGAGCTGACCGAAGACCTCCATCTTCTGGGCCTGGCGCAGTTGATCCTGGAGCCGGCGGCGCTGGGAGAGGTCGCGTACGACCGAGAGCGCCGTGGCGCGGCCCTCCAGTTCGAAGACCCGCGTGTTGATCTCGGCCGGGATGTGGCGCCCGTCGCCGGCCACCAGCTCGATCTCGAAGAGGGCGTGGCGCTCGCACAGCAGCCGGGCGGCGACTTCCGCGAGCGCCGGTTGCGTGGTCTGGGCGCAGATCTCGGCGGGCGAGCGGCGAAGCAGCTCGTCGCGGCTGTAGGCGAGAAGTTGGCACGCGATGTCGTTGACCTGGGTGAAGTTTCCGGGCCGTTGGTCCGGGCCGAAGCCGTGGACGAAGATCGCGTCGTTGCCGGCGTTGAACAGCAGCCGGTACTGCTCCTCGCTGTGCCGGAGGGCGGCCTCGGCGCGTTCCCGTTCGGTGATGTCGGCGAAGAAGACGATGACGCGGTTCGCGCCCAGCGGGATGGCGTGGACGTCGAAGACTCCGGCGATGCGATCGGCTTCGTAGTGGAATTGGTTCCGGTGGTAGGGCTGGCCGGAGAGCGCTACATTTCGATAGGTCTCCGGAAGGTCGGAGCCGGCGAGACCGGGGAAGGCGTCGGTGATCTCGCGCCCCAGGAGGGGCTCGTGCCGGATGCCGAGCAGAATGTCGGCCGACTGGTTCGCGGCGGTGAGGACAAGTCCGCCGTCGGGTTGCAGTTCGTAGAGGTGCGAACCGAAGGGGGCGTGATCGACGATGTCGCGCAATCGTTGCTCGCTTTGTCGGAGCGCGGCCTCGGCCTTCTGCTGTTCCGAAATGTCGGCGAGCGTGGCCACGACTCCCTCGCAATGGCCCGAAGGGTCGAGCAGCGGTGCCGCGTTGATCGAAAGGAGAATCCGCCGCCCCGATCTCCATTCGAGCAGGTAGCGCGCGTCGTGGATCGGCGCTCCCGTGTCGAGGACGCGGCGGAACGCGCGGTCCTTCTCCTGTACGGGTATGCCCTCCGGCGTGTGCAGTTTCCAATCCGCGGGGGGGTAATGCTTGCCGCCCGGGGCGAGGTGGAGATCGAGGATTCTTTCGGCCTCCGTGTTGGCGAAGACGACCTGGCCGGCGAGGTCGACGACGATGATCCCCGACGGGCTTGTTTCGACCAGGCGTGCGACCAGATCCCGCTCCTTCGCCAGCGCGCGTTCGGCCTGCTTCTGCTCGGAGATGTCGACGTGGGTGCCGATCAATCGTCGGGGGCGACCGTCGGGCAGGCGGCTGGTGATCTGACCACGGCTGAGAATCCACCGCCAGGAGCCGTCCTTTGCCCGGAGGCGGGTTTCGATGCGGTGATCCTCGTGTCCTACCCTGTGGTAGCTGGCGAGTGTGGCTTCGGCCATGGCCCGGTCGTCGGGGTGGAGCAGGGCGCTCCAGGTTTCGACGGAGGGGGTCAGTTCGCCCGGCGTATAGCCGAGCATGGTGAAGTAGCGGTCGTTGCAATGGACCGTACCCGAGACGAAATCGATGTCGAAGAGGCCGTCGCGGGCCGCCTCGAGCGCAGAGGCCAGGCGTTTTTCGTTCTCGGCCAGCCGGCTCTCGGCTTGGCGGTGTTTGGCGGCCAGGTCGGTTCTCGTCTGTTCGAGTTGTTGGCGTTCGCGCGTCAACGTCCAATGGGCGAGCCCGATGCAGGCGACGAGAGTGACGAGCGTCAGGCCGATCGAGCCGTCGGTGTGCTTGACCAGTGGAGGCGGAAGCAGCTCGCGCTGCGCGGCCAGCACCAGCCAGCCGAGCCAGAACGTGGCGCCGGTGGCGGCGAAGAGGCCACCGCGGAAACCGAGCAGAATACCGGCGAAGAGCACCAGCGGCACGAAATCCAGGGCGGCCGGGGCGCGCACGCCGCCGGCCGTCCACGTGAGCCATGCGACGAAAAGGAAGTTCCCGGCGATGAAGACGAGGGCGCCGGCCCGTGGGGAGCACCGGCGGGCGGCGAGCAGCGAGACCGCGGCGATCGAGCCGGTGGCGAGGGCGATCGTGGCGGCGCGCCCGATCATGGCGGGGTTCACCACCGTGGTCAGGGCGAGCAGGACCAGGGTGCAGACGGTCAGGCCGATGGCGAGGGTGCGCAGGTTCTTGCCGGTCTGCGTGGCGGCGAGGCTCTCGGCGGCTGGGACGTTGTCGGGGGTATCCACAAATCGGCCTTGGTCGTGTGCCGTGCGGCGGGAGGCGCCGGGCGGAGCTTGGTTCAGTGCGGCTTCCCGGCGGCGCGCTGGGCGAGGGTGGTGTGGATCGTGCGGATCAGCGTGTCGTAGTCGAACGGTTTGGCGAGATAGCGCGCGCCTTCGACCAGCGGTGTCCTGCGGGCCGCGTCGTCGCTGTATCCGGAGATCACGATGATGCCGAGGGAGGGGTCCTCCCGGCGAAGGGTCTGGGCCAGGTCCAGCCCGGTGCTGCCGCCGGGCATGACGACATCGGTGACCACCGCGGCGATCCGGGCCCGGTGCTCCTTCCAGAGCGCGAGGGCGTCTTCGACATTGGAGGCCTCGAGCACGTCGTTGTGGGCCCGGCGCAGGGTGAGGCCGATCGTCTGGCGGGCCATGGCGTCGTCCTCGACCAACAGGATCGTGTGGGCTTCGGTCTCCGCGTTGGCCGGTGCCGCGGGCTCGGACATGGTTGCCGCGACGGGCGACAGGCCCTCTGGGGCGAACGGCAGGAAGATGTGAAAGGTCGAGCCGCCGCCGAGCGTGCTGTCGAACTCGATCCAGCCGTCGTGCTGTTTCACGATGCTCAATACGGTTGCCAGGCCGAGGCCGGTGCCCTTGCCGGGCTCCTTGGTGGTGAAGAACGGCTCGAAGATGTGGCCGCGGGTGTCGGGGTCGATGCCGGTGCCGGTGTCGCGCACGCTGAACAGGAGGAAGTCTCCGACGCGGGACTCCGGGTGTTGCGCGGTCGGGGCGGTGGAGAAGGCGACTTTGGCCGTGCGGAGCGTGAGGCGGCCGCCGGCGGGCATGGCGTCGCGAGCGTTCACGCACAGGTTCATGATCACCTGGTCGATCATCCCCGGGTCGGCGACGATGGGGGCGAGGTTGGGGCTCATCGCGGTGTCGATGGTGATGTGTTCCCCGATCAGGCGCCGGAGCAGGGAGAGCATTGCCGTCAGTTGCTCGTTGAAGTCGAGCAGCGTGGCCTGCACGGCCTGGCGTCGGCTGAAGACGAGCAGTTGGCGGGTGAGCGTGGCCGCGCGTTTGGCTTCGCGTTCGAGTTCGTTGAGCGAATCGAGGGTTTCCGGGCTCAACGCCGTTTCGCTGCGGAGGATCGAGAGGTTCATGAGGATCGCCACGAGGATGTTGTTGTAGTCGTGCGCGACACCGCCGGCCAGTTGGCCGACGGCTTCCATCTTCTGCGCCTGGCGCAGCTGGCTCTCGAGCCGGCGCCGTTCGGTGATGTCGCTCACCAGCACCGCGAACCTGCCGGGTTCGGTCCGGAAGGCGGAGATCTCGAAGTATCTCCCGAGTTCGGACGAGTAGTCCTCGATGCGCAGGGGAGCGCCTTCGAGGACGACCCGCCCGTAGCGCTCGATCCACTTGTCTTCGATCCCGGGCATGATCTGCCGAACCGTGCGGCCGACCACGCTCGTGGAGGGTTGCCCGATGAGCTTCTCGAAAGCCGGGTTGACGGCGAGAAAACGATAGTCGACGGGGGCGCCGCCGGCATCGCAGACGATCTCGTGGAGGGCGAAGCCGTCGAGCATCTGGTCGAACAGCATCTGGTAGCGTTCCTCGCTGGTGTGGGCTTCCGTGGTGTCGAGAACGAAGCCTTCGCAGCCGGTGATCCGCTCGCCGTCGCGCACGATGTGGGCGGTGTAGCTGAAGAATGATGACGCGCCGTTGTCGTGGCGGGCGACCAGCTGGCCCCCGACGAACTCTTCGCCGCAGGACAACCGGGCCAACGAGTCCGCCATCGCGGCGCGGCAGGACGCGGGCAACAGTTCGGTCAGGCTGCGCCCCGGGGCGGCCGCGGGCTGGGCGGTGCCGAAGAATTCGAGGAAGGCGCTGTTGGCGTGGAGGAGGCGGTGTTCGTGATCGAGCAGGAAATACCCGGCGTTGGTGCTCTCCAAGGTCTCGCGCATGCGCGCTTCGTTCTCGCGCAGCGACTGCTCGAGTTTCTTGTTTTCGGTCACGTCGGTGGCGAGGACGAGCACCGAGGATTGTCGGCCGATCGAGACGCGCACGGCGATGGCCTCGCAGATCGGCGTGCTGCGGTCGCGCCGCAGCAGGGTGAGGTCGAACCGCGAGGCTTCGGCACCGGCCTCGGCGGCGCCGAGCATTTTCGTGGCGTCGGCCAGCGAGCGGCTGTGCACCTGTTGCCAGAGGTTGGAGCCGATCAGCTCGGCGGGTTCGGTGAAGCCGAACAGTTTTGCCGCGGCCGGGTTGGCGAAACCGAACCGTCCGTTGGCGACGGCGAAGATCGCCACCGGCGCGATCTCGACCAAGGCCCGGTAGCGGGCCTCGCTCTCCTCCACCGCGGCGAGCATCTGGCGGCGCTCGGTTACGTCGACGAGCATGGCGAGGGTGGCGGGCCGGTCGTTGAAGGTGATCCCGCTGGCGATCGATTCGCAGGTGATCAGGCTGCCGTCGCAGCGTCTCAGCTCGAGCTCGGCGGGCGGGTTGGGCTCGCCGGCCGCGGTCCGGCGTTCGCGTTCGAACACGGTGTCGAGGCTGGCGGCCTGGATGTGGGCCCGGATGTCGATTCCCGTCGGGTCCACGTTGTCCTGGTATCCAAAAATACGCAGCGCCGCGAGGTTGGCGTAGATGCAGCGGCGCTCGCGGTGCACGACCACCGCGATGGGGGCGTTTTCGATGAGCGTACGGAACCGCTTCTCGCTCTCCTCCAACACGAGCCGCGAACGGCGCCGCTCGGTGATGTCCTCCTTGATCGCGACGAAGCGCACGATCGCCCCGGTCGCATCCCGGATGGGGCTGATCTGCGCGTCTTCCCAGAAATGTTCGGAGTTTTTCTTCCGGTTGTGGAAGACGCCTCGCCATTTCTTGCCGGCGCGCAGGGTTTCCCACAGTTCCCGGTAGAACTCCTTGGGCGCGTCGCCCGAGGCGAGGATGCGGGGGTTTTGGCCGACGACTTCGGCCGGCAGGTAGCCGGTGATCTCGGTGAACTTCGGGTTGACGTATTCGATGGCCCCTTCCGCATCGGTGATCAAGATCGAGACCGGGCTCTGGGTGACGGCATGGGAGAGTATGCGCAGCTGCAGGTCCTCCGCGGCCGTATCCGTGATGTCATTGCCGAAGCTGGAAAGGCCGATCGGGTCGCCGCGTTCGTCGGAGATCAGGGTGTGCACCCAGGTGATCGTGTGCTCCCGGCCGTGCCGGTCGGTGACGGTGCCGGTGGTGTTGGCGTGGAGTTCGCGGGTCGCAAGGATGGCACGCAAGTCGGCCTCCTCTTTCGGCCGATTCGGATGAGCGACGAAGATCTCGGAGAAACTGCGACCGACGGTCTCCGGCAGCGAGCGGCCGACGAGGGCCAGCAAGGCGGGGTTGGCGTTGGTGACGATTCCCTCCGCCGTGCGGGTTGCGGCCAGCAGCGGCAGGCGCTCGATCATCTGGCGGGTGCGGCGTTCGCTTTCGCGCAGGGCGGCGAGGGCGTCTTCGCGCGCGGCCAACGAGCGATGGAGGGTGCGCCCGCCGAAACCGAGGATGCCGAGGCCGGCGCACAGCACGCCCAGCCAGCAGAGCGTGTCGTTGAAATTGTGTGCCGTCGCCTTGCTGTAGTAGGGGTCGAGCGGCACCGAGGTGCTGATCCCGCCCCTGACATCGCCGACGCGGTAGCCCTGTTGGGCGTGGCAATACAGGCAGCTCGGTTCGGTCACGAACGGGCGGATGAGGCGCAGCGCGGGGCGGCCCCGGTAGGTTGTGATTTCGTTCACCTCGGGGATGCCGCGTTCGAAGGCTTGCAGCGCTTTGGTCTCCCAGGCGTCGGGCGCGTTTTGGGGATTCAGCGGCGTCAGACTGGTGATGTGCCCCTTGATGCCGTAGCTGGTCTCCCCGAGCTCATGCACCATCCGGGTCATGTAGGCGGGGTTGATCAACGTGAGCCTGGTCCCCTCGACCGTGGTCAGATCGCGGTGGGGGAGATCGGCCAGGTGGGGATTGGGTCGGGTGATCGGCGAAATCGGTGCGTAGACTCCACCGCGCTCGGAGGCCCAGCGCCGATACAGGATGTCTTTCTCGAGCGAGGCGACCGCCTCGGCCTGGGCGAAGGCCTCCGCCTCGCGCGTGTTGGCGCGGAGATCCGCCCATAGGACCAGCCCGATCAGGCCGGTCCAGCCGCCGCAGAGGCAATAGATGGCCACGAGCAGTTTTGTGCGCAGCGGGCCGTTGGGGAGGCGAGAGGAAGGAACGGGCATCGGAGGGCGAGCTTCTATGGCGAAGACGGTGCGGGGGATGGTGCTATCGGCTCTTCGGGCTCCCAATTTGAGGGGGAATATCGCGGCGGCGAACGGGCGTCGTCAGGAATTTCCCGACAGGGGTTTCCGGGTTTTCCCCTCACAAGTTCGCCCGGGCCGGGCCGATACAGCTCGGCGATGAAGCAGCATGAATCGGGCGAAGGGTCTGCGGCGGCGCACGGGAGCGCATCGTTTCCCGTTGGTGTGGCGAGGGGTTTCCCGCTCTGCGGGTCGGGGACGGCCGGCGGCCGGTCTTCGATGCCGGAATCCCATTACGTGAACCCATGAACGCATCTCCCAGGAGGGCGATCGTCGCCGTATCGGTTCTGCCATGCCCGCCGATCGCTGGCGCGGTCGCCGCCCGGTGCGGTCCGGCGAGCGGCGAGCTCGGCGCTTCCGATCTGATCCAACATTTCCCCCAACCCTGAAAATCAAGGACAAGCCATGTTCAAAAACATGAAACTCGGTGTGAAGCTGAACGGTTCCTTTCTGGCCGTCTCGGCCCTGACCCTCATCCTCGGTGCACTCGCCATCTTCAACATGCTGAAGGTGAAAACCATCGCGATGGCCCTGGACGAGAAGAACGTGCCGGCCGTCGCGGTGGCCAACGAGGTCGAACGTTCGGCGTTCAAGACCATGTACGAGGTGCGCGGATATGCGTTCACCGAGGAGAAGGAGTTTCTGGAGAAGGGGCGCACCTTCATGTCCGAAACCCTTCGCGACATCGCCGTCGCTGCTGATTTGGCCGCGAAGCAGGATCTCAAGGTGCTCGCTGCCAACGCCAAGGCCGCCGAGGCCAAGGCACGCGAGTACGAGCAGCTCATGGCGCAGACGGTGAAGCTGACCGAGGAGCTCGAGCACGAGCGAGGCAAGATGGATGCCTCCGCGACGAGTTACATGAAGAACTGCGTGGACTATCTCGAGTCGCAGCACAGGGCCCTCGAGGGCGATCTCCAGTCGCTGCAGGCGGGCAAGATCAGCGAGACGAAGTTCATGGAACGGGTGCAGAAGATCGAGATCGCCAGCGACATCATCGACATCGGCAACGCCGTCCGCATCTCGGCCTGGAAGTCGATGGCGACCCGCGACCCGGTCGTGATGAAGGAGGGGCTCGCCAAGTTCGCCCAGCTCAACGCGACCCTCGACGAACTCAAGGCCATCACCCGCCAGGATGTAAACCTGCGCCAGATCGCCGATACCCGCGCGGCCGGCGAGGCTTACCGCGCCGCCATGGACAGCTTCCTTGGCGAGTGGCTGCAGCGGGAGGAGCTCGGCAAGAAGCGCACGATCGTCGGCGACGAGGTGCTCAAGGCCGCACAGGAGACGGCCCGGTTCAACATGGATGCCACCAAGGAGTCCTCCGCCAATGCGGCCGGGTCTCTCGCGCTGGCGTCGACGGTGTTGATCGTGGGCTGCATCATCTGTGTCGGCCTGGCGGTTACGCTGGGCATCGTCATCACCCGCATGATCACCGGCCCCGTCGGCCACCTCGTCACCGGTCTCGGGCAGATCGCGATCGGGGACCTGACGGCGCGTGTGGCGGTGGAGACGAAGGACGAGATCGGCGAGTTGTCGGTGGCGGCCAACAACATGGCCGAGGCGCTCGACGCGAAGGCGAAACTGGCGTTGCAGATCGGCGAAGGCGATCTGCGGCACGAGGTGAAGCTGTCGAGCGAGAAGGATACGCTCGGGCTCGCGCTGCAGAAGATGGTGGCGAACCTGCGCGACGTCGTGTCGAACGTGCGTTCGGCGGCCGAGAACGTGTCGGCCGGCAGCGAGGAGATGACCGCCACCGCGCAGACGCTTTCGACCGGTTCCTCGGAACAGGCGGCGAGCGTGGAGGAGGTTTCGGCGTCGATGGAGGAATCGAGCGCGTCGATCCAGCAGAACACCGAGAACGCGCGGCAGACCGAGAAGATTTCGACCAAGGCCGCGGAGGATGCGAATGTGGCCGGCCAGTCGGTGTCGCGCACGGTGCAGGCGATGAAGGACATCGCGCAGCGCATCTCGATCATCGAGGAGATCGCGCGGCAGACCGACCTGCTCGCGCTCAACGCGGCGATCGAGGCCGCCCGCGCCGGCGAGCACGGCAAGGGTTTCGCCGTCGTGGCCAGCGAAGTACGAAAGCTCGCCGAGCGCTCCCAGACCGCGGCGGGCGAGATCAGCAAGCTTTCGTCCTCGTCGGTGGAGATCGCCGAATCGGCCGGGCAGATGCTCGACAAGCTCGTGCCCGACATCCGTCGCACCGCCGAGCTGGTCAAGGAGATCACCGTGGCCAGCGAGGAGCAGAACGCCGGCGCGGGCCAGATCAACAAGGCCATCCAGGAGCTCGACAAGGTCATCCAGCAGAACGCCTCGGCCTCCGAAGAGATGGCCTCCTCCTCCGAGGAGCTCGCCTCCCAGGCCGAGCAGCTCCAGAGCGCCATCGAGTTCTTCAAGGTGACCGACGACACCCGCCGCAACCAGTTTGCGCGCAAGCCCGCGGCGGTCACGCGGCCGGCCGGCAGCGGCTTCGGCAAGCCCGCCCCGGCCCACGTCGCCAAGGCCGCCCTGGCCCACACCGAGCACCCGGCCGCCTCGTCCAAGGCGAAGGCCGGAAAAGGCTCGGGCGTGATGATCGACCTCGACGGTCCGGGCAGCCCTCCGGCCGCCTCCGACAGCCACTTCGAGCGCTTCTGAGGCGCCCTCCCAGCTGAACCAAAGAAAGGATACGCCATGAGCACGGCCAAAATCACCGAAACCGCCCGCTACCTCACGTTCCGTCTGGGCGACGAACTCTTCGCCATCAACGTCTTCAAGGCTCGCGAGGTTCTCGACCTCAGCCACATCACCCGCGTGCCGACCGCTCCCGGCTACCTGCGCGGGGTGGTCAACGTGCGCGGCAACGCGATTCCGGTCGTCGACCTGCGCAGCAAGTTCGGCCTTCCCCAGGCGGAGGATACGCTTAACACGCGTATCATCGTCATGGAACTCGAGGTCGATGGGGCCCCGATCGTGGTCGGCGGACTCGCCGACGCGGTGCACGAGGTGCTCGAGCTCGAGCCCCACGAGATCAACGATCCGCCCAGCCTCGGGTTGCGGTGGCGCACCGACCTGATCCTCGGCATGGGTCGGCGCGAGGATCGTTTCACGATCATCCTCGACATCGAGCGGGTGTTTTCGACCGAGGATCTGGTCGCCCTGTCGGAGTCCGCCGGGCGCCCCGTCCCCGCCACGGTCTAGTTCGCGGCGTTTCGATTCGTTTGTCACGGTCGCCGCCGGCGCAGCAACCGGCGGTGCGTCCCCCCCCCACGGGTTCGCAGTCAGTCGTATCGTCATGAAGAGCATGAAACTCGGCACCAAGCTCGCATTGGGCTTCGGGTGCATCGCGTTGATCGCGCTGCTACTGGGCGCCATCAGCTTTTTCGGGGCCTCCACCAACGCCCGTAACATCCGGGCGCTGACCGGGGAATCGATGCCCGCCCAGCAGGCGTTGCTCGTGGCCCAGGACCGCGCCAACGTCGTGAAGGGCTGCGTGCGCACCCTGCTCGCCCTCGGGGTCGAGCGGTCGGTGCGGGAGCGCCAATATTCGCTGATCGCCAAGGCCCGCGAGGACATCGCGGCCTCCTGGAAGACGTACGAGGCGATCTCCCGGGACCCGGCGGAGGAGGCGGTGTGGCGAGAATTTGGTGACTCCTGGGCCGCGCTACGCACGGAGAACAACAAGTTCTTCGAAATGGCGCGGGAGGTCGACGCGCTGAAGATCGGCGATCCCCTGCGGCTCGAGCGCGATCTGGCACGTTTCCGGGGCGACCATTTCCAGGTTGAGATCCGGCTTCAGCACATGTGCGCCGACGGCGAGCTGTTCGAGGGTTGTGAGGACGCCGCCACCTGTACGTTCGGTCGGTGGCTCGCGACCGAGAAACTGGAAAACCCAGATCTCGCCCGGATGCTTCAGGAGATGCACCCGAGCCATCGGGCGTTCCACGACGGGGTGGCGCGCTGCAAGGCCTTGGCCCGCTCCGGGAAGCTCGACGAGGCGCGGGTGTTTCTGGACACGGTGGTCGTGCCGCAGGCGGATGCGACCATCGCGAAATTCGACGAGATGCAGGCTATCACCCGCTGGGCCAACGAGACGGCGGACAAAATGTCGACGCAGGCGCTGGTCGCGACCCGCAACGCGCAACGCAAGGCCGAGGACCTGCTGGCCAAGCTGCTCGCGATCAATCTGGAGCGCTCCGCCGCGACGGCGGCGGCCAGTGCCACCTTTGGCGAACGCGTGAAGATCGTGTCCGTCGTGGCGATCATCGTCGGGCTCGCTCTGTCCGTCACGCTCGCGGTCGTGCTCACCCGCATGATCGTGCGTCCGGTCCGGGACCTCATGCAGGGCCTCGGGCAGATCGCGATCGGCGATCTCACGGCCCGGGTGGCGGTGGAGACGAAGGACGAGATCGGCGATCTTTCGGTGGCGGCCAACACCATGGCCGAGGCGCTCGATGCGAAGGCGAAGCTGGCGCTGCAGATCGGCGAGGGCGATCTGCGGCACGAGGTGACGCTGTCCAGCGACAAGGATACGCTCGGTCTCGCCCTGCAGAAGATGGTGGCGAACCTGCGCGATGTGGTCGCCAACGTGCGCTCGGCGGCCGAGAACGTGTCGGCCGGCAGCGAGGAGATGACCGCCACCGCGCAGACGCTTTCGACCGGTTCGTCCGAACAGGCGGCGAGCGTGGAGGAGGTCTCGGCGTCGATGGAGGAGTCGAGCGCGTCGATCCAGCAGAACACCGAGAACGCGCGGCAGACCGAGAAGATTTCGACCAAGGCGGCCGAGGATGCGAACGTGGCCGGCCAGTCGGTGTCGCGCACGGTGCAGGCGATGAAGGACATCGCGCAGCGCATCTCGATCATCGAGGAGATCGCGCGGCAGACCGACCTGCTCGCGCTCAACGCGGCGATCGAGGCCGCGCGCGCCGGCGAACACGGCAAGGGTTTCGCCGTCGTGGCCAGCGAAGTACGCAAACTCGCCGAGCGCTCCCAGACCGCGGCCGGCGAGATCGGCAAGCTCTCGTCGTCCTCGGTGGAGATCGCCGAATCGGCCGGCCAGATGCTCGACAAGCTCGTGCCCGACATCCGCCGCACCGCCGAGCTGGTCAAGGAGATCACCGTGGCCAGCGAAGAACAGAACGCCGGCGCGGGCCAGATCAACAAGGCCATCCAGGAGCTCGACAAGGTCATCCAGCAGAACGCCTCGGCCTCCGAGGAGATGGCCTCCTCCTCCGAGGAACTCGCCTCCCAGGCCGAGCAGCTCCAGAGCGCCATCGAGTTTTTCAAGGTGGATGTGGCGGGCGGTTCCTCCCGCAGCGCTCGTGCGGCCGGGCCGACGCGGCGGGGCCTGGGCGTTGCATTGTCACCTGTCCGCCGGGGACGCCAGCTCTCCGGACCCAATCCCACCGCGGCCGAACCTCCGGGAGCGGGGCTCGAGATCGCACTCGACGCCTCTGCCGCGCCGGAAGGGAAGACCGGCAGCATGTTCGAACGCCTCTGAATCGTCCAACTCGCGACGGAGCGGGCTCCGTCGCGGCCCAAACAATGTCACCGGACCATGGTAATGGAGACCCTCACGCCAGAGCAGTTCGCCGACTTCCAGTCGGTGATCACCGGCACGTTGGGCATCAAGATGCCGCCGACCAAGAAGGTGATGCTGCAAAGCCGGTTGCATCGTCGGCTGCGCGAACTCGGGCTCGAGACCTTCGGGGAATACCACTCCCGGTTCTTCGGCGATCCCGCGCATCAGGCCGAGGAACTCGAACATCTGCTCAATCTCGCGACGACGAACAAGACCGACTTCTTCCGCGAGCCCGAGCATTTCGACGTGCTGGTGCGCGAGGTGCTGTCGCCGTGGTTGCGGGAGCCGAGCGGCGCGGCCTTCAACGTCTGGTGCGCCGGCTGTTCCACGGGCGAGGAGGCCTATACCTTGGCGATGGTTCTGGCCGAGCAGCAGGGCAATTTCGCCTTCGACTATTCGATCCGGGCCACCGACGTGTCGACCCGGGTGCTCGGGACGGCGCGCGAGGCGGTGTATTCGGCGGACCATGCGGCACCGATTCCGCCGCCCTTGAGGATGAAATACCTGCTGCGCAGTCGCGACCGGGCGGCCGGGCTGGTGCGCATCGCTCCGGAACTGCGGGCGCGCGTGCGTTTCGGGCATCTGAACTTTCTCTCCGCGGACTACGGGATGACCGAGATGTTCGACGCGGTCTTTTTCCGCAACGTCATGATCTATTTCGATCGGGAGACGCAGCAGCAGGTGGTCGCGCGGATCTGTCGGCAACTACGCGTTGGCGGCCGCCTGTTCATCGCGCACTCCGAGACGCTGCAGGGGCAGGATCTGCCGTTGCGCATGGTGGGGCCGGCCACCTATGTGCGGCTGCCCCAACGGGAGGCCGCGCCATGAGGGAAACGGGCTTCGTGGCCCCGCCGCCGCCGGATGCTACGGTCGTCTTTGCCGAAGCGATTCTGTGGGCGGGAGACATCGTCGTCGAGCCGGAGCCGATCCGCATGTCCACCGTGCTGGGGTCCTGCGTTTCGGTATGTCTCTACGATGCGAAGCTGCGCATCGGCGGCATGAACCACTATCTGGTGCCCCGGGGCGGCAAGGCCGCGATCCATGGGGATTGGGCGACCCCGCACCTGATCGAGCGGATGTGCGCGCTGGGCAGCACGCCTCGCTCCCTTCAAGGCAAGGTCTTCGGCGGCGGCAGCCCGTTGCGGCTCGAAAACGAGGAATATGCGGTCGGTCGGGCCAACGTGGTGGTGGCGCGGGAGGTTCTTGCCGCGCACGGCATCCCCATCGTGGCCGAACGCGTCGAGCACTGCGGCGGCCTGCGGCTCTATTTCGAGAGTTGGACCGGCACGGTGTGGTTGAGGCTTCATGACAAGAAAGGTTCCCCATGAGCAAACGTATCAAGGTACTTGTCGTCGATGATTCCCCGGTTGTCCGCCAGGCGATGACGGCCGTGCTCGGCTCCGACCCGGAGATCGAGGTGATCGGCGCCGCCGGAGATCCGTACGAGGCGGTGGCGCTCATGCGGGAGTGCGCGCCCGACGTGATCACGCTCGACATCGAGATGCCCCGGATGGACGGCGTCACTTTCCTGCAAAAGATCATGGCGCAGCATCCGATTCCCGTGGTCGTGTGCTCGAGCTACACCACTGCCGGCTCCGACGTCACCGCACGTGTCTTCCAGCACGGCGCGGTCGACATCATCACCAAGCCGCGACTGGGTACGGAGGCCTTTCTGGCGGAGGCCCGTATCGTCATCTGCGATGCGGTGAAGGCGGCGGCACGGGTGCGGCCCGACCGGCTGGGCCAACGCATGGCCGTGCGGCCGAAGCTCACCGCCGACGCGGTTTTGACCAAGACCCCGGACCAGCCCCGGGTGGCGACCGAGCGGGTGGTCATGATCGGGGCCTCGACCGGCGGCACCGAGGCGGTGGGCCTGGTGCTGGAGGCGCTCCCGTCCGAGTGTCCCGGCATCGTGGTCGTGCAGCACATGCCGGAAGGTTTCACGCGGTCGTTTGCCGAGAACCTCGACACCTTCTGCCGGCTCAAGGTCAAGGAAGCCGAGGACGGCGACCAGGTCGTGCCGGGGCTGGCGCTGATCGCGCCGGGCGGCCGGCATACCCTGATCAAGCGCCAGGGGCACAAGTACCTGGTCGAGGTGCGCGACGGCCCGCTGGTGAGCCGGCATCGACCTTCGGTCGATGTGCTGTTCCGCTCCGCCGCGCGTTGCGCCGGGGCAAATGCCACCGGTGTGATCCTGACCGGGATGGGTGACGACGGCGCGACCGGCCTCAAGGAGATGAAGGAGGCCGGTGCGTTCACCATCGCGCAGGACGAGGAGAGCTCGGTCGTGTTCGGCATGCCGAAGGAAGCGATCAAGCTCGGCGCCGCCGACCGGGTTTTGTCTCTCGACCAGATCGCCTCCGCCTTGCTCCGCGGCCGATGAAAACCCGAAACCCCAGCGCGCGCCGGACAACCCGCCGCAGTCGCGTCGGAAAACCGATACCCCCCTTTGAACCCATTCGTTCTCCCATCATGAAGACTGTTCTTGTCGTCGACGACTACGAGGTGGTGCGCCTCTACCATTCGATGTTCCTTTCGCAGAAAGGGTATCGCTGTATTCCGGCGAGCGACGGCAAGGAGGCGCTCGCGATCCTCAAACAGCAGCGGGTCGATCTCGTGTTGCTCGATCTCGTGATGCCGGTGATGAGCGGGCAGGAACTGATCCGCCATATTCGTGCGCTTCCCGAGTTGGCCCAGTTGCCGATTCTGGCGATCACTTCCGAGGCGAAACGGATCGAGGACTCGCTGCCGCGCGACTCCCGCCTGCTGCGTTTTCTGCTCAAGCCGGTGATGCCCGACACCCTCGTATCCCAAGTTCGGAGCATGTTGGGCGCGGAGAACGGTGCGGAGGCTTCCGCGTAAGGTCATGGCGGGCGTGTTGACACGATTCAATCCGGGTCGGCTCCTCGAGAGGGGGCGCCGCTGGCTGGCGCGAAGAGAAGGCGGCGGCCAGGTGCGCTCCGCGGGCGATTTCGCCGCGGCTCTCGGGCGCAGCCGGGAAGTGCTCGAGAGCTTCGGGCGAAAATCCGACTGCGAATTCACCGAGCTGGCGAAGGAGCTGGGCCGCTTCAGCGGAAACCTGACCGGCCTGCGCCAGAAGGCGGGCCAGCTCTCCGCGGTGATCGAGGACCGCGACGAGGACCGGGCACTTTCGGCTGCCTACGCCCTGTACAAGGGCTCGGTCGATCTGGTGCATGCCAGTCTCGGTGTCGCCGTCTCCGAGCAGGAGCAGATGCAGGCGATCGAGAAGGATCTGCTGCTGGCCTGCGCCTCGAGCGCCCACTTCGAGCGCAACGACATGATGCTGCGCATCCTGACATTGAATATCCGGATGGAGGCCGTGCGCTTGGAGGCGGAACAACAGAGCGTCTTCCTCAACGTCGCGGCCAACATCGGCGAGATCGCGCAGAAGGTCCTGGCCAGCTCGGCGGCCGCCTTCGGCCGCATCGAGGCGATCGTGGTCGAGGCGGCGGCCGAGCGCGACGAGTTGCGGCGGCTCGAGGAGACCTTGCATCGGCGGGCGCATCGAAGCGTCGAGACGATCTTCCGGGAGCTGGAGAAGCTGAAGGCCGCTCTCGCACCCTGCGGGGAGCGCAGTCGCGCGATCGAACAGCATCTCGAGGCGACCGCCCCGCTCACCCTCAAGATGCTGATGGCGCTGCAGCACCAGGATATCGTGCGTCAGAAACTCGAGCACATCGGCGTCGGATTCCAGGACATGGGCAGCCGGCTCACCGGCGCTTTGGCGACCCCGGGCGCCGACGGCGCCTTCGTGCACCAGGCCGCGGCGGTGCAGAGCGCCCAGCTCGGCGCGGCCCGGCGCGAGATCGAAGACGCCGGCCGCGAGGTCACCGGCGGGATGGAGGAGCTGCTCCGGCACGGCAAGTCGATCATGGATGCGTATGTCGGGATGGAGACTTCGGTGCTCGACGCCTTCCGCGACTGTCGTCTCGCCGATCTCTACCGCGAGCAGATCACGGAACTCGCCACCATCGCCGCTCAGGGGCAGGGCACCAACGAGAAGGTCGCGTGTTCCGTTTCCCGGATCGAGGAGGTCGTGCGGCTCTTTTCGCAGGAGATCGCACGGCAGGAGTTCGATGTGAAGATCGTTTCGCTCAACGCGCAGATCGCCGCCGCCCGTATGACCGGAGCCGATGCGTTGAACAAGATCTCCGAGGAGTGCAGCCGGGTCTCCGACGAGATCGGCCGGATCACCGCGGAGCTGACCGCCCGTCTCGACGGAATTCTCACGGCGTTGCAGCAGATCAGCGCGCAGGCGGCTTCCTTCCTGGGCATCGTCTCGCGCGAGAAGACGACCTTGGAAAAAGGCGCGATCACGGTGAGCGAGCAACTGCGTCGTTTGAGCGAGCGCACCCAGGCCGAGGCGGTGGCCACGAGGGAGGCGTTCTCCACCCTGTTCGGGGATACCTCGGAATTGCTCGCGCGGCTCACGTTCCCCCAACTCATCGCGACGAGCTTCGATCCGGCGGAGCGTTTGTGCGAGGAACTGCGGGAGTCGACCGCGCACAGCGCCGGACTGCCCTTGGACACGGCGGGCGAAGCCAAGCTCGCGGCGCACCGGGACCGCTACACGATGGACGACGAACGCCGTGCCCATGCGGATGTGGTGGGCGGCGCGTTTGTCTCCGGGGGGGCTCCGGTCGCCGTCGAACTCTTCGGGACGGATACCGACGCCGGTCCTCCGGGCGCGGAGGTGGAGCTGTTCGACGATTTCCGTGACACTTCCGCGGACACGGAGAGTGCGGGCTCCGGGTGCGGGTCCGCCGGTTCCGACCAGACACCGGACAAACCCAGGTCGCCCGATCCGAAGCCGGATCTGGGGCCGGGGATAGAACTCTTCTGACGGCAGCAGCGCAGAGGTGGGAATCTCACGACTATGAAAAAGCATCAGGGTTCGATCGCCGAGACCGCTTCATCCGGCCGGCGGGCGGGGGAGGGCAAGGGCGGGGCGTTGGTCGCCTTGCTGCAACGTTCCGGCGAGGGCGCGCTCGTGGTCGACGCGTCGGGTCGCATCGTCGCCGCCAATCCGGCGGCATCGCGCATAACCGGATACGAGCCGGACGAGCTGGAAGCCATGAACGCGTCGGCTCTCGAGGTCCCCTCCGCCCCGGAGCGCGGTCTGGTGGCCTTGTTGCGGAGCGCGGCCGAGGCCGGAGCGGAGCGCGGAGAATGTCTCCTGTGCATGAAGTCGGGCGAGCTTTGTGCCGTGGAGGTCGATGCGAGCCCCGTCGACGAGGCCGGAGGCGCCATCATCTGTCTCCTTCGCGATGTGACGTTGCGGACCCGCCAGCAGGCGGCGCTGGAGGAGTCGCAGGCGCAGTTGCGGAAGACCAACGCCCGGCTCGAGTCCGCGTTGGCCCAAACGCGGGTGTTCGCCCAGGAGGCGGAGGCGGCCAATCGGGCGAAAAGCGCCTTCTTGGCCAGCATGAGCCACGAGTTGCGGACACCGCTCAACGTGATCAACGGCCTGGCCGCCACGATGGCGGAGCAATCCCGCGACTCCACCGAGGTGCATTCGGCGCAGCTCATCCTCGAGAGCGGGCAGAGTCTTCTGTCGATCATCGAGGAGCTGCTCGACTTCTCCGGGCTGCAGGCCGGCAAGGTGCGCTTGGAGCCGCGCCCGTTCGACCTGCTCGGCCTGCTGACCCTGGTGGTCCGGCAGGTGGCGGTGTTGGCGCGGCGCAAAGGTCTGGCCTTCAGCTACCGGGTCCGCGGCGGCGTGCCCTCCCGCATCGTCGGGGATCCCCGGCGTATCCAGCAGGTTCTGCTGAATCTGCTCGGCAACGCCGTGAACTACACCTCGCGGGGCGGGGTCGTTCTCGATGTTCTGGGCTTCGAGCGCGACGGCCGTTGGCGTCTCGTCTTCACCGTGCTCGATTCCGGCGTCGGGATCGCGCCCGCCGATCTGCCGAAACTGTTTCAGCCGTTCTCGCGGGCGGAGTTCGGCACGGTCCGCCAGGTCCACGGGACCGGACTCGGGCTGGTGATCGCCCGTTCGTTCACCCAACTGATGGGCGGCGACCTCTCGGTGCGGAGCCTGCCCGGTCGGGGAACGGTGTTCCGTTGCGCGATCGAGGTGGATGAGACCGACGGAGTCTCGGCGCTGCGCGCCCTGAAGCCGACCCAGGTGAAGCGCGAGCGGGTGCTGGTCGTGTGCTCCGAGCAGCCGACCCGTCGCATGATTGTCGATGCGATTCGGCAGTGGGGGCTTGTTCCGATCGTCTGGCACGGCCCGGAGAAACCGCTGGATCGCGCGGAGATCGAGGCCGGCGCGGACTTGGTGATCGTCGAAGCGGCGCTCGCACGCAATTTGAGCGGGATGCTGAACCGCTTTCTCCAGGCCCGGTCGGCGGGCGCGGTGGTGCCGGTGCTCTGGTTGACCAGCCCCGATCGCAAGTGGCCGGTCCCTGCGGCGGCTCGCGCGGCCAATGTCGCGATGCCCCTCGATCTGGCCGAGCTCGCGCGAAGCATCGCCGGTCTGTTCACCCCGGCCGGCTCCGCGGCCGAGATCTCGGCCGCGAATCTCAAGCTGGGGGAACGCCTGCCGCTGCGCATCCTGGTGGCCGACGACATTCCGACCAATCGGGAGATGATGCGGCGCCTGCTGCAGCACCTCGGGTATGCCGCGCACCTCGTGGTGAATGGCGCCGAGGCGGTCGAGGCCCAGAAACTGCAGTTCTTCGACCTGATCCTGCTCGATGTGGAGATGCCGGTCATGAACGGCCTCGCCGCCGCGCGAGAAATCGTGCGCCAGCAACCCGACGCCGCACGCCGTCCGAAACTCGTCGCCCTCACCGCCAATGCGCAGAGCGGGGACCGCGAGCGGTGCCTGGCGTCCGGAATGGACGATTACCTGAGCAAGCCGGTCCTGCCGTCCCATCTCGAGGCGTGTTTCCTCAAGCTCTTTCGATCGGAGTCGCCCGTCGAGGTGGCGCCGATGCCCGCCGCCGACGAGCCCGATCTCGTGGATCGGGCGCAGCTCGCCCTGATGTTTCCCGGGCTCCCCGCGGCGCAGGTGGCGGAGATCCTGCACCAGATGCAGGTCTCGGCGAACCGGGATCTCGACTCGGCCTGGCCCCGCCTGGGCGAGGCGTGTGCGAATCGCAACTGTGCCCACCTGGCGGAGACGGCTCATGGCCTCAAGGGGTGTTTCACGATGCTGGGGTGGTCGCGTCTCGCCGCCTACTGCAACGAGGCGATCGGCGAGGCGCGGGCGGGCACGTTCACCGGCTGGACCTCGTTTGGGCCGGGACTGCAGCGCCTCCACGACCTGTCGGTCGCCGAAATGGGGTGTTATCTCGAAGAACTCGTCGAAATGGGGGGTGCCCCCTTGGCTGGGCCGGGAAATGGCCGATAGGAACCTGCAGGTATCCGAAACCATGAACGCCTTCCAGCTCGAGACCACCGACACTGCAGTGCTGCTGCGCCTCCATGGCGAGGTCACCATCGAGGAGGCTCGCCCCCTGCAGGTCGCCTTGCGCACGGCGTTGCTGCGGCCCAGGCGGCTGGCGATCGAGAGCGGCGATCTTGTCCGCATCGATGCCGCGGTGTTGCAGGTGCTCGTCGCCGGAGTGCGGGCGGCCTCGGGCTGCTCCGTGCCGGATCCTTCGCCCGCCTGGCTCGCCGCGCTCGAACGCTATGCGCTCACCGAGGCGTTCGCCCCGAACTGAAAATCCCCCTTTCCTCCGCCATGACGAAGATCGTGATCACCGTGGATGACTCGATGAGTATCCGGGAAACCGTGAAGATGGTGCTAGGCAGCGCCGGCTACGAGGTGCACTCCGCCGACGATGGCCTGGCCGGGTTGCACTTGTGCGAACAGCGCAAGGCGGACCTCGTCGTCACCGACCTGAACATGCCCCAGATGGACGGCATCACCCTCATCACCCGGCTGCGGGCGCTGCCCCAGTACAAGTTCACGCCGATCATCATGCTCACCACCGAGTCGCAGGACGACAAGAAGGTGGCGGGCAAGAAGGCCGGCGCCACCGGGTGGGTGGTCAAGCCCTTCGACCCGGCGCGCCTCGTCGCCGTGGCAAAGATGGTCTGCCCGCTCTAGCCCCTTCAACCCGCCGCCCCGTGCCATGAACTTTGACGAGATCCAACGCCGCAGCCGCGAACTCTTCCGCCAGGAGGCCGCCGATCTGCTCGCCGAGCTCGAACAGTCGTTGCTCTCGCTCGAACGGGAACCGGGCGACACCGAGGCGATCGACCGGGTTTTTCGGGCGATGCACACGCTCAAGGGCTCCGGCGCCACGAGCGGCTTCGCCGAACTTTCGGCATTTCTTCACCACGTGGAGGATGTCTTCAATGCCGCCCGCGAGGGCCGCGTCGCGGTCGATTCCACCGTGGTCGATCTTACCCTACGGCTCTGCGACGTCATCGCCCGCTATCTCGAGGCCACGCCCGAGGATGCTCCGGCTGTGCTGCATCGCGCCAACGACGATCTCGAGGCACTGCTCCGGTTCCTCCCCCCGAAGGCCGCCGTGGCGAAGGCCCCGCCGAAACCCGAGCTCGCCGCTGCGGCTCCCGCGCCTGCGGCCGAGACGCCGCACTGGGAGATCCGTTTCCGCCCCCATGGCGGAGTCTTCCTTCAAGGCGTCGATCCGGGCATGTTCCTCGACGGCCTTCGCGCGATGGGCCAGTGCGAGGTCGCGGCCCACCTCGAGGACCTGCCGCCCTTGGGCGAGATGGATCCCGAGCGTTGCCACCTGGCGTGGGACCTCCGCCTCGCCACGAACGAGCCCGAATCCGCCATCCGCGAGGTCTTCAGTTTCATCGAGGATGACTGCGATCTGGATCTTGTTCGGGCGGATGCCGACGGTGGCGCCGCGAGGACGGCGGGCATTTGGTATTTGGAGTTTGATGTCACACCGGCCCTGCTCGAAACCCCCGGCGCGGCCGAGGGCGTCTGGCGGGAGATCGAGAGTCTCGGGTCCTGCGAAGTGCTCGAGAGCCCTGCCGGAGCCGATCGGCGGACACCCGGCCGTTGGCGCGTGGCGCTCACGACCGACTCCGCGAAGGAACGGGTCGAAGACGCCTTCCTTTTCGCCGTCGATGCCAACCCGCGGATCGGCCGGGAGCCGTTCGGCAATCCCGCGCCTGCACTCGCGCCGAAGGCCGTGGCGCCCGAGGCCGGCCCGGGCTGTTCCGGTGCGCCGCCGCGCAAGGAGGCCGCGGCGGCGGCGCTGGCGGCCGTCGCCGGTGCAAAGCGCGAGATGCTCAAGGTATCGGCCGACAAGCTCGATCGGCTCGTCAATCTGGTTGGCGAGCTGGTGATTTTGAAATCCCAGGTCAGCGAGGGGTGTTCGGCCGTGCCGGATCTGCCCCCGATGTTGCAGGACGCGGCCGAGGGGCTGCAGCGGCTCGCGTTCGAGCTGCGCGACGTGGTTCTCGGTGTACGCATGATGCCGATCGGCGAGACCTTCGCGAAATTCCGGCGGCTCACGCGCGATCTCTCCCGCGATCTGGGCAAGGAGGTCGAGCTCACCATCGAGGGGGCCGACACCGAGATGGACAAGACCATGCTCGACCAGCTGGCCGATCCGCTCATGCACCTCGTGCGCAACAGCCTCGACCACGGTATCGAGACTCCGGAGGCGCGCGCGGCCGCCGGCAAGCCCCGTACGGCCACGCTCACCCTGCGTGCCGAACAGCGGGGCGACCGGGTGTGGATCGTGGTCGCCGACGACGGCCGGGGCCTCGATGCGGCGAAGATCCGCAGCAAGGCTATCGAGCGCGGCCTGCTCGCCCCCGAGGCGAACCTCTCCGACCAGGAAATCTACCAGTACATCATGCTCCCCGGTTTCTCCACGGCCGACCGGATCTCCGAGGTCTCCGGTCGCGGGGTGGGGCTCGATGTCGTGAAGCGCAACATCGAGGCGCTTCGCGGCACGATCGAGCTGCGCAGCCAGCCCGGTCGCGGGGCCGAGATCCGCCTCTCGCTGCCGCTCACCCTCGCGATCATCGAAGGCCTGATGGTGCGCGTGGCCGACGACCGCTACATACTGCCCCTGAGCAGCGCGCGGGAGACGATCGAGCTGCGGCGCGAGCGCCGCCTCGCCGCCAACGGCCGCAACGTGGTCGAACTGCGCGGCGAGATGATGCCCTACGTGCGCATGCGCGAGGTCTTCGACTATCCCGGCGAGCCGCCGCCGATCGAGCGTATCGTGATCGTGGAGCTCGACGACCGGCGCATCGGTCTCGCGGTCGACGAGGTGCTCGGCAACCACCAGACCGTGCTCAAGTCGCTCGGTTGGCTCAGTCGCCGGGTCGACGTCTTCACCGGCGCCACCGTGCTCGGCGACGGGCGCGTGGCCCTCATCATCGACATCCCCGGCCTGGTCGCCTTCGACGCCGCCCGCGTCACCGGCGACATCGGCCTGGGCGCCGGCCTCGTCCCCGCGCTGGCCTGAACGCCGCGCCCGCCGCAGCCGAACCCCATTCCCATTTCCGTCCCATGAAACCGACGAAGGAACAGTTCCTCGAGGCGATCCTCAAGATCGAGCGCTTCTCGCCCGCACCGCGGGTGTTGAGCAAGGCGCTCAAGCTGTTGCGCGACCCGAATGCGGATCTCGACGACATCGTGAACCTCATCCGCGCCGACGCCGCGCTCGCCGCCGACATCATCCGCGGTTCGAACAGCGCGTTCTACGGCGCGGGCGAGCGGGTCTCGTCGCTCGACCGCGCGCTCCAGAAGATCGGTTTCCGCGAGGGAATCCGTTTGTTGAACACGGCGGTCGCCCATCTCGCGGCCGGGCGCAACCTCGGCAGCTACGGCATCGCGGCCGAGGATTTCTGGGCCGAGAGCCTGTTCCAGGGGCTGTTGGTCGAGGCGTTGGCGGCGGAGACCAGCGATGTGTCGCCGGACGACGCACACACGGCCGGGCTGCTCCGCTACATCGGGCGCCTCGCGATCAACCAGAGCATCGAAGATCTCGGTGGCGGCCTGTTTTGGGACGGTGACGAACCGGTCGAGGCGTGGGAGATGGAGAGCGTCGGCTTCACGCAGGAACATGCGGGTGCGATCCTGCTCAAGCATTGGCAGTTCCCCGACCTGACGGTGCAGGCGATCGAGTTCCAGCGCGACCCCGGGTTGGCCCCCGAGCCGAACTGGCTGGCGAAGGCCCTGGCGTTTTCCGCCGCGGTGCTGCCGCCGGGAAGCGAAAGCGCGAGGTTCGGAGAGATTCTCACCGTGACCGGGGCCCAAATCGGAGAACACACCTTCGTGCGGGAGAGCGGTCTCGCCATCGACCGCATCGAACACTGCATCGAAGTGGCGCGCACCGGCCTGACCGCGGTGAACCAGCATCTCTACGGATAAGTCCAAAGTTTGGTGGCGACGGGCCGAGTATGCCTGTTGACTAGTCGTGGGCGGATCGCCGGCATGGGCGTTTCCGCGATGAATTTGCTTCGGAGACTCTCGTTTGTGCTGGTGGTCCTGCTGCTCTCGGCGGGGGTGCGGGTACCGTTCCTCGAACGGGCCATCTGGAATGTGGACGAGGGGATCACGATCACCGCAGCCGAGACGATCCTCGAGGGTGGGGTGCTCTATCGCGACATTGCCGATCAACGCAGCCCGCTGGTGCCTTATCTCAAGGCGGGGATTCTCGCGATCGGTGGGCATTGGAATGTGCTCGCGGTTCATCTGGTGCTGGCATCGATGATCGGCGCGACAGCGCTCGGAGTCTGGCGGATCGGGGTGTGCCTCGGTCACGGCCGTGCGGGCGAGGTTGCCGCGGTCGCGTTCGGGGTGCTCGCCTTCGTTCTGCCCTATCAGAGCGACGCGATGGCGGCCCATACCGAGTGGTTTCTGGTGTTTTTTTCAGTGATGGGTTTTTGGGTATGGAGCGCGGCGATCGGTCGTCCCGGATGGTGGCGTGGGGTGTTGGTGGGGGTGTTGTTCGGATTGTCCTGTCTGAGCAAACAGCCGGGGGTTTTCGATTTTGGGACGGCGTTGGTGCTGCTGGGCATTCTCCTGTCCCGGGGCCCCGCGGGAGACCGTGGACCTCTGTTGCGGCTTGGCGCTGGCATGGGTGCCGGTTTTGCGGCGGTGGTTGGTGGGACGATCGCCTGTTTCGCCTATGCCGGGGCGTGGCCCGACCTGCTCTACTATTCATGGGTCTACAACAATCAGGTCTATGTGCCGGCCGTTCCCTTGGCGCAACGGTTGGCCTCGATCGGCGAACCGTTTGCGTTGGCGTTGGCGCACGTGCCGGCGTTGTTTGGGTTGGGGGTCTTGGGGGCTTTCGGTTTGTCGGTCGCCGCTATTCGTCCCCGGTTGTTCGGCATGCCACGCGGGCCGATCGTCTGGTGGCTGGCCCTGGGATGGTCGGCGGCCGGAGTGCTCGCGACCGGGCTCAGCGGACGTGGTTTTTCCCACTACAGCATCCAGGTCATGCCCGGCCTAAGCCTTGTTTGTGGTTTGGCGGTGGTGGCGTTTCGGGAAATTGCCTTTCGGCGGGGGCGAGTCTGGCGCTACGGGGTGACGTTGCTGCTTGTCGGAGCGACGGCGGACACCGCCTGGCGGTTGGTTTCGCGTTTCCGCTCGATCGAAGACGAGGACTACGAATGGACGGAGTCCCTCGACACCGTGACCAAGGCGACTTCACCCGAAGGACGTGTCTTTTTTTGGGGCTTCTGCCCCGACTGTTATGTGCATGCGCGGAGGCTTCCTGCCAGTCGGTACATCTACACTACGTTTCTGACCGGGTTGGTCCCGTGGGCCAACGTTGATCCGCTCATCGACACCCGTGGACTCGTCACCCCGGGGAGTTGGGATCGGCTCCGGGAGGATTTTTTCCGCCACGAGCCGGAGATGATCATCGGGACCGGTGCTATCCGGTACCAGAACAAGTACCCGCTGCACGAGAGCGGGTGGTTGTGGTCGTACGTGACCGAGAAATACGCGCAGGTTGGCCTTTCCGGGGATGCTTTGCGCGACTTCAGCTTCTATCGGCGCCTCGAGGATGATGTGGCGGGGCGGGCCTTGCCGGATTCGGAGCCCAGCAGTCCGGAGATCCGCGCGGTGCTTGGCTTCACGCCCCATGCGAGCCCGACACCACAGGTCGTTGTCCGTGGTCCGGAGGGGGCCACAGCGGTCGAGCTCTATGCGGACGGTGCGCTGTGTCGCTCGCTCAGCCTGCATGATGGTGATCCCGAAGTGGCGTTTTTCGTGCGACTCGGCGAACTGCGGAGTCCGATGGTTTCGTTTCGTGCGGTGATGGTCTATGGGGAGCGGCGGTTGGCGAGTGCGCCTGTCGTGATCGAACGGGGGGTGATCGAATCTCATTTGGCCCATGCCCCGGGTCCATCGATCCGGGTGGCCGGGCTGGAACTAAGGCCAGTCGGGAGCGAAACCCGCGACGGCCAGCCGAAGTTTCGCGGTGACGGTTCGGGAGTGTGGGATGCGCCCGCCTCCGCCAAGGTGCGGTATCGCCGCCCGGCGGGCTTACGCTCGTTCACGGTGGCGTTCGGTTTGAATGAAGATTATTACTACGATCGGCCCGGGCAGCGGGCGAGCGATGGGATTGATCTGGTGGTGGAAAATACCCCGGAGGCGGGGGAGACGGAGCGGCTGTATACACGGAGGTTGTTTCCCAAGGTGAATGCCGGCGACTGCGGTCCCCAAACCCAAGAGATTGTCTTTGCCCGTTCGGAGCCGGGCATGATCGAGATCCGGCTCTTTTCCGGATCGGAGGCAAACGACGAGAACGACTGGTCGTATTTCCTGGAGATGGAGGGTGCCGCGTATGGCCCCGCGGCGGCTTTCGGTGCAGATCGAATATTGGGCGAGCGGGTGAGTGCCCATCGGGACCCGGTGATGGTGTGCGATTCAAATGGGCGGTGGGTCGCGCATTCGCCGTCAAGCGTGAGTTATCGCCCGCCGCCGGGGGCCACGACGTTTCGCATCGGATTTGGTCTCGAATCCGCGAGTTATGATGGGAGTCAGGGCGGCAGGACCGACGGGATCGGTTTGGCGGTCGTGGGACAAGACGAGGCCGGTGAGGTGCGCACGCTGTTTCGGCGAGTGCTCGCGCCTGCCGAAGTCGTCGGTGATCGTGGAACGCAAAGTGCGGTGGTTGCTCTGCCGGCGGACGGCCTTCGGCTGATCACGGTGAACGTCGACGCGGGGCCCCACGGAAACGATGCGTTCGACTGGAGCTATTTGGAGGACCCTCGCTTCGAGACGGAACAAGGGGAGGCGTCTTCTGGGGGCGAATAGTCGCTCCCAAAGGTTTTTGTTTCCCGCCCATTCTGCCGGGCATACCGGCTCGCCGTTGAGAGCTTGGAGCGGTGATTCGCTGGGCAAGAAACGTGCGGGGGCGAAATGGGGTTGATGCTGGGCTAGTGCTCGGCGCGCTCGGCCCGTGCGCCGAGCACGTGCGCAACCGAGGTGTGCGTGACGATGCCGTCGCGCGTGTTGATGCCTCGCGCCAGCCCGGGGAGCGTCTCGAGCGCGCCCGTGAGCCCCCCCTCGGCGAGTGCGACGACGAACGGCTCCGTGGCCTGCGTGAGCGCGATGGTCGAGGTGCGGCCGACCATGGCCGGCATGTTCGGCACTGCGTAGTGCACGACTCCGTGTCGGGTGAATGTCGGCTCCTCGTGCGTGGTCGGCCGGGTGGTCGCGATGCAGCCGCCCTGGTCCACGGCGATGTCCACGATCACGCAGCCGCGGCGCATCTCCTCGACCATGCGACGCGAAACGACGACCGGCGCGCGGGCGCCGGGTACGAGCACCGCGCCGATCACCAGATCGGCCTGGGCGACCGCGCCTTCGATGTTGGCCGGGCTGGCCTGCACGGTCGTCACGCGTCCTTGGTATTCGGAGTCGAGCAGCTCGAGCTTGCGCACATCGAGGTCGAGCACGGTGACGCGTGCGCCCATGCCCACGGCCATGCGCACGGCGTGGGCGCCGGCATTGCCCGCGCCGAGGACCACTGCGTGCGCGGGCGCGACGCCCGGGATGCCGCCGAGCAACAGGCCCGAGCCCCCGTGGTGGCTCTGCAGGAAGTAGCTGCCGACCTGGGTCGCGAGCCGGCCGGCGATGTGCGACATGGGCTTGAGCAGGGGCAGGGTGCCGTCGGGCGCCTCGACCGTCTCGTAGCCGAGGCCGAGCACGCGCTTCGCGACCAGCACCTTCGCGAGTTCGGGCGCCGCGGCCAGATGCAGGTAGGTGAAAATTGTCTGGCCGGTTTGGATGCGAGCGAACTCGGCCGGCAGCGGCTCCTTTACCTTCAGGATCAGATCCGCCGTTTTCCACACCCGCTCCGCGCTCGTCACGAGCGTGGCGCCGGCCGCGTGGTATTCGCGGTCGGAGAAGCCGGCGCACAGTCCGGCGTGTTTCTCCACGAGCACGGCCACCCCCAGTTTCGTGATGCGACGGCAGACCGTGGGCGTCATCGACACGCGCGTCTCCCCGCCTTTGATCTCCTTCGGTACTCCGATTTTCATGGCTCAGTTTCTCCGGGGCCGCCCGTGTGGCAAACCGGGGTACAGGATCACGGAGCGGGCCAGCAGGCGCCGCCACGCCTCGGACGAGGGGGCGACTCGGCGGCCCGGGCGTGCCGCCGGGTTGTCGGTTCAGGAATCCCAGCCAGCCTTCCAGGCGTGGTATTCGGAAGGGCGCAGGCGGAAGCGTGCGATGCAGCCCTCGTGCAGCGCACAGAGTTCACCCTCCACTAGCGCGATGAAGCGTGCGCGGTCCTCGGCCGGCACCCGCACTTCGGCGGCGCGGGCGATCCAGGGGATCGCGGCGGCCTTGTCGCGGCGGTCGCGCACGACAGCCGCGACGACCTCGCCGAGTTGGGAACGGTAGCGCAGGCGGAACGGGTCGGGCTCGCCGAGCAGTTGGCGCACGCTGCCGTAGCGGATGCACGAACGCTCGTAGGCCCACGTGAAGACATCGCGCAGGTACTCGATGCGGTTGAGTTCGTAGACCGCCAGCATCGCGTGCACGTAGTCCTCCTGCGGCACGTCGACGAAGGATAACGGGCAGAGGTTGTGGCGGAGCAGCGGGATGTTGGCGGCCAGGCGCGAGACCCGCTTGTTCACATCGGCGAAGGGTTGCAGGTAGGGCAGGTGCACCATCGCGAAGAACGCCTGCTCGAAGGGGTTGTCGATGCGTGCCGCTTTTTCGAGTACGCGATGGAACTGCTCCTCGATGACCTGCGGCCCCTCCAGCGGCCGGTAGACCGAGCCCCCGATGCCGACGGCCTCGTCGCGCAACCGGCCGCAGGAGAGGGTCGCGATGAGGTTCTCCGCGAGCACGGCATGCAGGTTGCAGATCGTGTAGCGGTTGAAGCCGACCTCGTCGGCCTGTTCGGCGAGCATCTCGATCGCGGCCTTGTGGTTGAGGATCATCTGGGTCTCCTCGGTCTCGCGGCCGTCGGCGTCGACGCCGAGCTTGAGCAGTCGCTCGGTCTCGAGAAGCGAATACGTGTTGCCCTCGAGGCGGCTCGAGTTCCAGGCGAGGTCGATGAGCAGCCGGTCGAGCACCTTGCGCAGGTAGGTGCCCGCGGGCTGGGGCTGCCCGCGCAGGCGACCGAGCGCGGCCAGCCGCTCGCACTGCTCGGGCCGCAGGTAGGCCGATTCGTTCGGGCGGTAGTCGTCGAGGAAGCTTTGGTTGTAGCCGGTGGGCGTGCGCGCGGAGAGGGCGCGCGTGATCTGGGCGCGCAGCTCGAGGGCAGCCGCCGAGAGCACGATCGGGCGACCTTGCACGCTCGCCGGCTCCTCGACCGTGCCGGCGGGGGCGGGGGGCGGGAGCGACGTGGGGTACAGGGCGGGCGGCAGCTTGCTGTGCTCCCGAATCGCCGCCGCTACGCGGTGATAGCGGCAACCGCCCCGCCGGCCTTCTGCGACGATTTCGTTGCGCGCGACCAGGTCGGCAAGGCGGCGCTGGAGTGTGCGCCGCGCAATCGCCGGCCCAAGCTGGGCGTGGATCGCCTCGATCGCGACCGGGTGTGTGCTTGCGCCAATGATTGCGAGGATTGCGCCTTGGGTTGCGTCATTTTTGGCCGTTTTCACGGCGCAAATGTGGCACAATAGTCATCTTGTGCCAACTTTTTCTTCAGGATGGCGCAATATTCGGCGTTTCCAGTACTGGCGATTGGCGCAAGTGGCGCAAGAGGCGCCAGCGTTGGTCTTCGGCGACGATGTAGCCGGCGCAGGCGGCGGTGCCGCAGCGGCAGGGGTTGGCCTTCCACTCGCGGAATGGGAAGCCGTAGTCGAACGTGAGCTCTTCGCCCGGCGCGATGTCCTTGATCGCGATGATATAGATGCGGCCGCGGCGGAGTTCGGAGCGGCAGTTGGGCTGGCAGGAGTGGTTGATGAAGCGGCTGGTGTTGCCGCCGCGTCGGCCGTCGAGGTCGTGGCGCTGGTTGAGGTGGAAGATGTAGGTGCTCGCGTCGAGGCCGCGGCGCAACCGGGCGAGCCGGGCTTCTTCGCGGCGCATGCTCTCGGCCTTGGTGATGCGTTCGCCGGTGTATTCGACGATCACATGGTCGGCCGGAATCGCGACGCGGGCGTAGACGCCCTCTCCGTGGATGGCGGATTTTTCGCGTCGGATGAGCAGGGAGTGGTGGACGGGAGGGTCGTGGCGGGAGGGCTTGGTCTTCACGGAAGCGGAGGTGGGCTGCTTCGCTGCAAACGAGCACTTGAGCCAGCCGCGGCGCTGGCAGGCAAAGGGAATCTTCTGCGCCCAGCGGTTGATTGTGATGGCGCGTGCGCGTCGTCGTTCTCCGGTCACAACGAGACGATCACCCAAAGATGGCGGCCACGGTGTCCGACCTGCTGGATCTCGTGGGAATGCAGCTGGAGGAACCGTTTTCGCGACGAGGCCGCCAAGCAGCTCGTGATCCGCTGGGCCGAGCCGAGCTCAACGGGCTTTTCACGAGGACGAAACGACTGGGAGGAAGGGCCGATCAGGGCGCGGCGCTCGCTTCGTCAGGCCGGGGCAGTTCGCCCACGGTGTGGCAATCGGCGTCCTGCCTCTCGGCGAGTGCGAGTTCGTAGTCGAGCACCTGCGCGATGATGCTCTCGGGCTTCAGTTCGAGGCCATGGCGCGCGTGGGCGGCAGCGACCAGAAAGTGGCCGCACCGGCGGGCGAAATCGGAGAGGAAGTTTTCATCGGCGCCGGGCTGGTCGTAGAGGGATTCGCCTTTCGCCTTGAGCTGTGCCAGGCGCTCGAGCGCGGCGGTGCGGGCCTGTAGTGCCTGTTCGGTTTTCCCGGCGTCGTCGCAGGCCCAGGCCGCACATTTGGCGGCGTGGACGGCGGCTTTGTGGTCGCCGGCCTGGTCCGCGAGGAGCATCTGGCAGAGGAAGCGGTTCGCGAGAGGCGGGAAGTTCGGGTTCTTCAGCTGGGCCCGGTAGGCTTCGCTCCTGGTCGCGGCGGCCGCATCGGGTTGGGCCTCGGCCAGGTTCCCGGAGCAGTACCCGCAATGTGGGCACTCGTGCACCCAGAACTCCATCGTCGAGCGCTGCATCTCGGCCGGCCGCAGATCGAGGTCGGGCGCGCCCATCGTGTTGGTCGAGCCGATGACGGTCTGCTCGCTCGCCCTTCCGCATGCCGCACAGGTGGCTTGCATGCGGTCGAGGGTGGTGGCTTCGAGGGTGGGCGTGCGCAGGAGGGCCAGTGCGAATGCGAGCACGCCGAAGGCGGGGCGAAGGAGGGAGGGAAAGTCCATGGGGTATGCGGATACGGAGCCAGTTGGAGGGAGGCGGTCAACGCCGTGGTGGGGGGGCGCGTACCGCATCCGGTTGTAGGAGCCTGCTTGCAGGCGATTCCCGTTCGTCACCAACGCATTGAATCGCCTGCAAGCAGGCTCCTACGGGGCAGGTCGTTCGTACGACGATCGCCTCTTCCTCGGGGCCGCGACCGCATGCGGTGAGTCTGCCGGAATCCCGGTCGCCGGACTACTCTTGCGCGCCGGCGGAGAGGCGCCGGTAGTCCAATTTCCCCTTGGAATCGATGATCAGGAACTTGGCGGTGTGGAGTTCGCCGATCAGTGCCTTGGCCTTGGCGTCGTCGATCTTGTCGCCGAAGAACGAACGGGTGTGGCGGACGAGCGTTGCTTCCTTGCCTGGGCGATTCTTGGCGTTCTTGCGCAGGTATTCGAGCAGTTGCTGGGCTTGTTCTCCAATGGGCGTGGCGACCGGTGCGGTGGTTGGACCTCTGCGCGGAAGTGGCGCTGGTGTAGGAGACGGCTTCGGGGTCGGTGGTTTATCCGGTGCTTGGGGCGCGGCGGGCACGGCTTTGCCATCACCGTTGAAATGCAACCCGCTGAAGTCGTCGTGGCGGCGAGCGCGGACGTGCCGGCGTCGCAGGTGTTCGATGAGCGGATCGAATCCCTTGTCGTGAGAGACGATATGGAAGAAGCCGAGCGGGTCGCTCTGCACGGCGCAGCCCAGATAGTAGGCGAGGGCGAAATCGAGGGCGTTCTTTCCCGGCTCGGTTAGGCGCACGAGCTCCACCGTGCCGGAGTGGTTGAGCAGTTGCTCGACGAGGGAGGCATCGAGCTTCTTCTGACTGGGCCCAAGCAGGAGCGTGAAGCTCACCGACTTGTGGCCGAAGACTGCCGGATCGATCTCATGGACGTTCTCGAAGTCCACGAAGACATGGTTGGTGGGCAGGGGTAGGGTCATCGCGGCGAGCAACCTATGCGACGGAGCGGTGAATACGAGCCGGGAGTGGGTGGCGGTTGCGGGCCGAATGCGTGGAATGTTGGAGACCTGCTTGCAGGCGATTCAGCGCTCCGCATGTCTCGGGTAATCGGAATCGCCTGCAAGCAGGCTCCTACAGGTCTGGCGCGTGGTTACCGCGCGCGCTTCTTGATCCGACCGGCTATGACACTGGAGTGGGTTTTGTCCATGTCGTGGGCGGCGACGTTTTTGCCGAAGGCCGCGAGCGCACCGGCCCAGCGGCGTTCACGGACGGAGCCGGCTGGCACTTTGCCGCGCAAGGCGGCCTTCAGTTCGCGGACGCCTTGGAGGAGGTTGGCAAAATCGGCCTTCTTCACGGAGGGAACCTAGGCTCGCAGCTAAAGGAGGCTTGTATCGATTCGCCAATCGTCACCGGGCATGATACGGCGCATGAACTCGTCGAAGAGGGGGACGGTGAATGCGGTGTCGCCGTGGTTGGGGCTCCAGACCATGCCTTTGGAGATGAGCTGATTTCTGGTGGGGCCAAGGGCTGTCACCTTGCGGCCGAGCAGCTTTGCAATGTCTCCGGAACGATGGGGTCCGGCGCCGAGTTCGGACATGGCCCGGAGATAGCGTTTCTCCACAGGCGTCAATCGATCAAAGCGCACACGGAAGAAGCTTTCATCCAATGCGGCAATGGCGCTTTGTGTGGCGTGCTCGACATCTGTGCGGGAGATGGGCGAATGCGCAGCGGTATCCCAAGCGTGTTTCCCCCACTCTTGGAGAAAATAGGGGTATCCGCGGGTTTGCTGCACGATGAGTTCCAGAGCGGCTTCTTCGACTTGGACACCTTGATGGGCGGCCGGTTTGGCGATGGCCGCTTTGGCGTTCTCGGGGGAGAGAGGGCCGATCTCGGGAAAATCGAACAGTCGTTCGGCGTAGGATTTTGCGCGCCCCATGCGTCCGCGTAGTTGGGGCAATCCGGCGCCGACTACCGTGATGGGACGGCCGCGCTGGGCACAGCGGTGGAGTGCGGTGATGAGGGATGCGAGCTGTTGTTCTTCAACGTATTGGAGCTCGTCGATGAAGAGAATCAGTGCGGTGTCGGCTGCCTTGGCTGCTTCGCCGGCGGCTTCGAAAAGAGCCTGCAGGTCGTGTTCAAGGTCTCCGTTGTCGGCGAGCCCGGGCTCCGGTGCGAGGTCGATGCCAACCTCGATATCGTTGTAGGTGACTTTGAGAGCTTTGGCGAAACCGGCGAGGCCTTGGAGGGCACGCTTCGCGAGGTCGCGGGCCTTTTCCGTGCGTGAGAGGCGAAGGAGTGATTGTCGAAGCTGGGGTGCAAGGAGTGCGGGAAGTGAGCGCTGCTCGGGCGCTTCGATTCTCATGGTGTGCATGCCGGCCGCTTCGGCGTCATCGCGCATTCGATCCAGCAGCACCGTTTTACCGACGCCACGCAGCCCGACCATCAGCACGCTTTTTGCAGGCAAACCGCGGCGGATGCGCTCGGTGGTGATTCGGATGCTTTCACGGAGTTCGTCGCGACCGGCCAGCTCAGGGGGCTGAGTGCCTGCTCCTGGAGCAAAGGGGTTGGTGATCGGGTTCACGCCGGTGGAGTTATAGCAAAATTAGTGAAATTACAAGAAAGCGATAAACTTGCTAAACTTCGTATAAACCGGGATCGGAAAGGATCAGATCCGATGCAAAACGGCCCGGCGGTGAGGCCGGGCCGTGGGAATAAGGGGGACTTCGCGAGCGGAGTATTCCGCAATCCGCGATCCGCAATCGGCGTCAGCCGACGACGAGGTTCAGGATGCGGCCGGGGACGAAGATCACTTTGCGGAGGGTCCTGCCGTCGGTGAATTCCTGCACCTTCGGGAGGGCGAGGGCGGCTTCCTTGGCTTCGGCCTCGGTGGCGGTCTTCGAGAGCACGCCGGGGGGAGCTGCAAAAAATCGCCGAAGGCAATTTGGCTTCGGCCTCGGTGGCGGTCTTCGAGAGCACGAGCTCGTCGCGGAGTTTGCCGTTCACCTGTACCACGAGCTTCATGGTGTCGGAGACCAGTGTCGATACGTCGACCACGGTGCTTGTTCAGCGCGGGACCCGAAGTAAGGGCGTTGCGGCACTGATCGGGGGCGAGTCGGCGGACTCAGGCGCTGGTTCTCTATTGATTCGCTCTTCGCCCGGCCTCGGCTTCGCGCCGTGCTGCATGTTGGAGGATCCAGTACAGCTTGTTCTGGATAAAGGACTGTTCGTCTGGGCGAGAGAGTTGAGTGGCTCGAGCTCGAAGCTCGGCGGGCGGAATCGTGTCCTTGATCTCCTCAAGCACCGTGACTTGAACGGTTCGGTTGGGGCTGTCGAGATATGGCGCGAGCAACTCGGTGGGCGCATGGCAGTTTTCTATCACAGATGCGAAATACCTGGCATTCTGCTCGGGCATCTCCTGCTCCATGAAACGGATCAGTTCGGGGAGGTGGGGCTGCATGAGATCCTCAAGTTGACGAATCCCGACGGGGCCTTGGCTTTTCCAGAAGGGTTTGGCTGTGGCCACGAGATCGTTGACCAAAGTGCGGACCTTCGCGTCGACTTTGGCCAGGCTGTCGGGCGAGTGCGCCGATGCCTCAGCCCAAGCGCAGAACGTCGGGTAGGCTCCAACGGCAGCATCGTCCGGGTGTTGCTTTCGCATTCTCGCGAGGGTCATACCTGCGGTGCTGATTTCGTAGGCCAGATGATCGAGGATGGAGGTCGGGGCATCAGCTTCGAGTTGTGGGCTGTGGTACCGTGTTCGGAAGGCATCGAGGAACTCCGGCATGATCATGAGCACCTCTGGGCCAGAATATCTCAAAGCCGGTGAAGAACCATGGCGGAACGCTTCGATTTCGGCCCGTAGGTGCTCGATCACCGCGGACGACAACCGCTCTGTCGAAGAGCGGAGCCTTATGGTCAGGCGCTGACCCTCTGTCGCGGGTACGTATTCAATGGCTCGGCTGCGTAGATAGCCCCAGTTGGAACACGCCCAGGACGTCTCCCGTTCTCGGATTTTGGTGCGGGTTCCCGAGGCATTCTTTGGCGACCCGATGGAGGCGGTGCAGGTGACTCCATCGACCGTAGTAACTTGAGCGCGCCATCCATCTCGGTGGTAGGGTATATTGAAACGAGCGAGTCCTCGTGCGTTGGTCCGGCCTGTGGTTTCAGGGGAGGCTCCGGCATTATCTTGGTGCTGTTGGGTGATAACGATGCCAGCGGCTGGTTTTCCGGCTTGGTCGAGTACGAGCACCTCTGCAATCGGCGCTTTGCGCATCACTGAGCCGAAGGCCGGCAAGATACAAATACAGAGTCCTCCCAAGGCGCCCCATATGTTCAGGACCGGCCGCTTGGGATATAGAATCAGTGCAGCCAGGCCGACGATTGCGTAAGGAACTGCGTAGGCCAGCATCATGATCGAGGCGAGCGTGCGCCAGTTGTCGTCGGGTTCGGGCCATGAACTGACAATCGCTGGGCCCATCAGCGCAGGAATGAGGAACGAGGGAATCCAGACGACCAATCCCCATCTGCGGTGTCGTCCGACCGCTAGTGCCCAGATGACCAAGCCGACTCCGACGATTACCGCACAAAGGAGCAGGATGAGAAAGAGTGAGATCATTGGAGCGAAAGCGTCTTTCGTGTTCTTCGGGGTTGTTGCATTTGGAGATTGAGGACGACCGATGTCAAAAAGAACGGCCCGGCGGTGAAGCCGGGCCGTGGAAGGGGAAACAGAGCGGACGTTTCGTTCTACCTCCGGAAGAATCTTCGTGAGAAACGTCCCTACCTCAGCCGACGACGAGGTTCAGGATGCGGCCGGGGACGAAGATCACTTTGCGGAGGGTCTTGCCGTCGGTGAATTCCTGGACCTTCGGGAGGGCGAGGGCGGCTTCCTTGGCTTCGGCCTCGGTGGCGGTCTTCGGGAGCACGAGTTCGCCCCGGAGTTTGCCGTTCACTTGCACGACGACCTTCATGGTGTCGGTGACGAGCTTGGACTCGTCGGCGACCGGCCACGGGGCGGTGCCGAGCGGCGTGGTTTCGCCGAGACGTTCCCAGAGCTCGTGCGCCAAGTGCGGCGCGAAGGGCTGCAGGAGCTGCACGAAGGTCTTCAACGTGCCGCGCGCAACCTTGTCGGCCTTCTGGATCTGGTTGCGCAGAATCATCATCTGCGGGATCGCGGTGTTGTAGCGCAGGCCCTCGATGTCCTCGGTGACCTTCTTGATCGTGGCGTGGAGCAGCTTTTCCGTCTCGGCGTCGGGCTCGGGGCCGTCGACGATCTTCGTATTCAGCTGGCCGTCCTGGCCGACGACTTCGCGCCAGAAGTTGCGGAGGAAACGGTGCACGCCCTCGATGTTCTTCGGGCTCCACGGTTTCATGGCCTCGAGCGGTCCGAGGAACATCAGGTAGAGGCGAAGGGTGTCGGTGCCGTACTGCGCGATGATGTCGTCGGGGTTGGCGACGTTGCCGCGGCTCTTGGACATCTTCTCGCCGTCCTCGCCGAGAATGATGCCCTGGTGGAAGAGGCGCTTGAAGGGCTCATGCGTCGGCACGGCGCCGATGTCGAAGAGAACCTTGTGCCAGAAACGTGCGTACAGGAGGTGGAGCACGGCGTGCTCGGCGCCGCCAACGTAGAGGTCGGGCGTGCCCCAGTAGTTGAGCGCTTCGGGCGAGGCCGGCGCGGTGGCACAGGCCGGGTCGGCGTAGCGCAGGTAGTACCAGCAGGAGCCGGCCCACTGCGGCATGGTATTGGACTCGCGGCGACCACGGACCCATTGCGCGCCCTCGGGGCGCGGGGAGGAGGCGGGGACGGATTCGCCGGTGGCCGGGTTGTACCAGATCTCGATCCACTCCGGGATGCCGGCGAGCGGGCTCTCGCCGGTGCCGGTGGGCTGGTAGCTGGTGACGACCGGAAGCTGGAGCGGGAGTGCGGTCTCGGGCAGCGGGAGCGCGTAGCGCGTTTCGCCGTTGATCACGCAGGTGACGGGCTCGGCCGGGAGGGGGAGCTTGTCGGCGCAGGCGGCGACCGTCGCGCGGTAGTCGGCCTCGCTCACCCAGACGATTGGGAAGGGCTCGCCCCAGTAGCGTTGGCGGGAGAAGAGCCAGTCGCGGAGCTTGAACTGCACGGTGCCCTTGCCGCGGTTCTCGGCGCCGAAACGGGCGTCGAGCTTCTCCTTGGCTTGCGCGGGCGTGAGGCCGTCGCACTCGCCGGAGTTGATGAGCTTCACCTCGCCGCCCTTGTCGCAGAACGGCAACTCCACGGCGGAACCGTCGGCCGGGGCGATGACCTGCGGGATCGGGAGGTTGAACTTCTGGGCGAACTCGAAGTCGCGTTCGTCGTGCGCGGGCACGGCCATGATCGCGCCGGTGCCGTAGCTCGCGAGCACGTAGTCGGCGATCCAGACCGGGACTTTGCCGCCGGTGGCCGGGTTGATCGCGTAGGAACCGGTGAAGACGCCGGTTTTGTCCTTGGCCAGTTCGGTGCGCTCGAGGTCGCTCTTCGACGCGGCGGCCTTCACGTAGGCCTCGACCGCGGCCTGTTGCTCGGGCTGGGTGAGCTTCGTGGCGAGGGCATGCTCGGGCGCGATGACCATGTAGGTGGCGCCGTAGATGGTGTCGACGCGTGTGGTGAAAATCTTGAGGCGCTCGCCGGGGAGGTCGGCGAGGTCGAACTCGACTTCGCTGCCCACGCTGCGGCCGATCCAGGCCTCCTGCATGCGCTTGGTCGAGTCGGGCCAGTCGAGGTCCTTGAGGTCGGCGAGCAGGCGGTCGGCGTAGGCGGTGATGCGCAGCACCCACTGGCGGAGCGGGCGGCGCTCGACCGGGTGTTTGCCGACTTCGGACACGCCGTCGATCACCTCTTCGTTGGCGAGCACGGTGCCGAGGGCCGGGCACCACCACACGGGCTTCTCCTCGACGTAGGCGAGGCCCTTCTTGAAGAGCTGGAGCCAGATCCACTGCGTCCAGCGGAAGTACTTCGGATCGGTGGTGTTGATCTCGCGGTCGAAATCGTAGGAGACGCCGAAAGCCTTCAGTTGGCGCGCGAAGGTGGCGACGTTCTCCGCGGTCACGTCGGCCGGGTGGCGGCCGGTCTTGACGGCGTAGTTTTCGGTGGGCAGGCCGAAGGCGTCCCAGCCGATCGGGTAGAGCACGTTGAAGCCCTTGGCGCGCTTGTAGCGGGCCATGATGTCGGTGATCGCGTAGTTCTCGCAGTGGCCGAGGTGCAGCCCCGCGCCCGACGGGTACGGGAACATGTCGAGAATGTAGTACTTCGGGCGCGCGTCGCCGGTGAGGGCGCGTTGCGGCTTGAGCTCGTCCCATACGCGCTGCCAGCGCGGTTCGAGCTCGGTGAAGTTGTAGTCGGCGGAGGGCGGATTCGGCGTCTGCATCGGGAAAAGGGCGGAGCTTGGCGCGGGCCGGGAGGGTGGGCAAGCCCGGTGGATTTCCGGTTTGGAAGTGCCGATCGGCAGTTGGTTGGGCGGGCCTGGGGCGCGGGATGGGGGCGAATAGAACAACGTGACTGATGATGATCCGACAGCGGGGCGATGCGGGAGCCACGACGAAAATCTGTTCCGATCGTAACAGAATTTCGTCGGCCGGTTTCGGCGAATCCACTGGGTGCGCGCTGGGTGAAGTGGACGTTGCGCGACGAAAATGTGTCACGGTCGGAGCAAATCCTCGTCGGGCGGGGGGGGGAGTGGGGACTGAGTGCTCGTATTGTGGGCGAAGCGCTATGAGTCGTGCGCCGAAACGCGGCGAAGACGCAAACGCACGTCCCGATCGGGACGCGCGTTTGCGTTCGGCGGGTGAGGCGGTCGGGACGGCGCAATCGAGGAGGGTTGGTGGTCTTCGGCGTGAAGGGAGACGCAAAACGATGGCGCGGTCGGGACAGCGTTTTGCGTTTGTTCGGCGGGGCGGTGGCGGGGCGTGCCGTGGGGAGGGAAAGTCTCGGGAGAACGGTGGAAAGTGTGGCGAGGACGAGTTTGACCTTGCAGTGGTAGTGGGAAAGCGGCGTCATCGCGGCACCCCCCGCGTACTCGAAACCCTGTATGCGAGCCCGAACTGTCGCCCTTGATTGTGGCCCCGGTCGGTGCGTTGTCGGAGCCTTCCGCCCCACGGCCGATGGCGAGCTGATGTTGGAGTCCTGTGTGCTGTCGTCATCCGGCATGGCCGGCGGCGATCCCTCGTGGCCGGATGTCGCCGCGGTGCGGGGCGGAGCCTCGCGGGTGGTGTTGTCACCGCCGGCCAATCACGTGTTTTCGAAGATGGTTCCCGTGCCGAAGGTCGCACGGCGGCGTTTGCGGGCGGTGGTCGAGTTCGAGGCGGCGCAGGCGGTGCCTCGTCCGCTGGCGGAGTTGTCGTGGGGTTGGGCGGTGTCGAAGGACCGCGGGGCGGTGGATCTCGGGGCCATGACCGCCGCGCTTGCCGAGCGGTGGTGCGTGGCGGCCGAAGAGGCCGGGGCCCGACTCGAGGCGATCGTTCCGCGGGCGTCGGCGTTGCGGCTCGTGGTGCAGTACAATTATCCCGAGCTGGCGAACGGCTCCTTCGTGGTCGTGGAGGCCGGGCGCGAGAGTGCGCTGGTCGTGCGGGTGGAGCGGGGGGTGGGCGTTGCACGTCTGGTCGGGTTGGCGATCCCGGTGGCGGTGGCCGCGGGAGGCGTCGATCAAGAGGGGAACGTGTCGGTCGCGCGGATTCGGCGGCTGGGTGCCGAGCTCGCGCGTGCGGTGGCTCCGGCGGATGGGGAGCCGGCGCCCGTGGAGCAACCGGTGGTGTTCGTGGCGGCGGGGGAGGAAGGGGATCTTACCGGCATGCGGGAATGGGCCGCGGGTGCCGGTGTGCGGTTGGAGGCTCTCGATGCGTTGCGCCGGGTGAAAGTTGGTGCACGGGCGGTGGGGGCCGGAGCGCTGGCGCCGGGTTTGGCGGTGGCCGTGGGGACGGCGTTGGCGGCGGTCTTCGGCGGTGGTCCGGATTTGCTGCCGGAGCCGCGGCGGCGGGTCGCCGCGTTTCGCCGCCGCCGTTGGTGGTATTTGGGCACGGCCGGGGCTTTTGCGCTGGCGGTCTGGGGGGCGGCCTGCTGGTTCGGGGTTCGGGCGCGGGCCGGCGAGCTGAAGGTCTCACGGCTCGAAGTGGGGGCGGCGGGTTGGCGGGCCACGCGGGCCGAGGTGGAGAGTTTGCAGCGGGAGATTGCTGCGGGTGAACGGGAGCTCGCGGTCATCGGTGCGCTCGAACGCGCGCGGGGTGGCTGGGCCGAATGGATGGCACGGCTGGAGGAGGACCTGCGCGCGGCCGGCGGGGTGTGGATCGAGCGGGTCGAGCCGCTGGCTGACCGCAGGTCCGTGCCGGACGAGACGCTGTTCGGTCATCGCGAGAATGCCGGGGACGCTCCGGGTGTCGCCGAGTGGCGGTTACGAGTGACGGGGGCGGTCCGGGCGGACCGGGCCGACGGGGTGGCTGCGCTCGATCGGGTGCGGGACCTGTTGGAGCGGTGGCGGAGTCGCCCCGGCGTGTTGCGCGTGGGGCAGGAACGCTTCGATGCCGGCGCGGGCGAGCTGCTGCGGTTCTCGTGTGTTTTGGAAATGGATGCGGAGGTGGCGCCATGATGCTGCGTGAGGTGTCGCTCCGGATCCGGCAGTTTCCCGGGTATTTCGCGGGGCTCGGCCTGGTGCTGGTCTTGACCGTGGTCGGCGGCTGGTGGTGTTGGCGCGAAGCCGGCCTCTGGCGGGTGGCCGAGGCGCGTTGTGCGCGATTGGAGGTGGAGCGCAGTTTGCCCCAGATGCAGCCGGAGTTGATCGAAGCGGCGCGGGCTTCGCTCGCCGTCGTGCAAAGCAAGGTGGCCGCCGCGCGGGAACGTTGGCCGGGGCCGGTGGCGCGGGAACGGTTGGCGCCGATCGAGGTGTTTGCGCGGATGGTGGAGTATCGGGAACGGCTGCGCGGTCTCGCTCGCGAACGTAACGTGGCGCTGCCGGCCGATCTCGATCTCGGTTTCGGCCGCTACCGGAACGATGTCCCGGAGCTGGAGGCGGTGGATACGGTGTTGGCCGAGCATGCCTTTGTGCGGCGGGTGCTCGAGCGGTTGCTCGTGGCCGGCCCGGTGTCGCTGGATGGTGTGGAACTGGATCGATCGGCGGCGGAAGGCGCGGCGGCGGGCCGCTGGGCATTGCCGATCGTGCGTTCGTTGCGTGTGGGTGGGTTGGTTCGGTCGCGTGCCTTGAGGGTGCGTTTTGGCGGCGGGACGGCGTGCCTGCGTCGGTTCTTGAATGAACTGGCGGCCGAGCCCGGGCTGCTGGTTCGAGAGGTGTTCGTGGCTCCGAGTTCGAAGAAGGGGCGCGACGCGGGGGCGGGGGCTCCGCAGCGCGAAGGCGTGAGCGAGTTCAGTGTTTCGATCGAGGCGGTCGAACTGGAACACGGTGCGACGTCGCCGGTATCGGCGGGGAGTGCCGAGGCCTGCGATCCGTGGCCGATTGCCTCCGGCTCGTTCGAGGTGTTTTCGCGGATGGCGGACGGAGGTGGGCGGGCGGAGCTTCCACTCGAAGCCGGCCGGTCGGGCGTCAAATTGCTTGAGATACGCGAGGAGTTCCCGCGCTGGCGGTTGATCGGTTGTGCCGGCGAGGGTACGAGGCGGATCGCGGTCGTCGTGGACCGAACCACGGGCCGCACGATGCGGCTGAGCGTTGGCGGGCGGGACCCGGCGACGGGTGTGGAACTGGCGGCGATGGACTGTATCCGTGCGGCGGATGGGAGCCGGCGTTGGCGGGCGCGGCTGACCGCCCCGGAGCTGCGGGTGCCGATCGAGCTGGGCCTCGGCGAGAGCGCGGAGCCGAGGCGGGTGGGCGTCGTGGTGGTCGAGGGAATCGACGGGCCGCAGCTCTGGGCCGAGGGCGATGGGGTCCGAATACGGGGGCAACCGTACAGGGTGAGCGCCGTGGTGGTGGCCCCGCCGGGATTGTCGTTGCAACGGGAGGGCGAGGAGGCGCCGCCGTTGGTGCTGTCGCCGGCGCCTTGAGCGCCAGGTCGGCATGGAGGCTTTATGATGAACAATGGACGATGGAAGACGTGTGCAATTCTCGTGGTCGGGCTGTGCGCGACGACGGCGCTGCTCGCCGAGGCGGTGCTGTCGGCCGGTGACTGGACCGCCCGCGGGCGTGTGCGCCACCTGGCCGGGGACGCCGAAGGCGCGGCAACCGCCTATCGCGAGGCGCTTCGGCTGGATCCCTCCAACGGGGAGGCGCAGTCGTACCTCGCGCGGCTGGAGCGCGAGGGTCGCGGCGGCCGTTGGCGAACGCGGGCGGAATTGATTGAATCGGTCGAGAACTCGTGGGTACGAGCTGCAGCCGGCGCACCGGCCGCTCCCGTACCCCAGTCCGACCCCGGGAGAGCGGCGATGCAGGCCCGGCTCGAGGCGATCGTGGTGACGGAGGTCGAGTTCGCGGGGGCACGGTTGTCGGCCGTGTTGGCCACGCTCACGGCGCTGGCGGCGGAGCAGGGAGGGGCGCCGGGCGCACCGAACATCGTGTTGCTCGATCCCGGCCGTCGCGATCCGGAGGTGACGCTTTCTCTGCGGGGCCTCTCGCTCAAGCGCACCCTCGACTTCGTGACCGAGGCGGTGGGTTTCGGCTACGAAGTGCAACCGGATGCGGTGGTGGTGCGGGCGGCGGACGGTGCGGCCCCGCTTGAAACCGCAGTTCTGTCGCTCTCGCCCGCGGTCGCGATCCGGATGGCGGAGGCGGTGCGCGGCGGAGGCGGGGCGGAGCCGAGCGCGCGGGAAGCGACCGAAGGCGGACGGCCGGCGGTGGACTCGGCCCTGGTGCGGGCGTTCCTCGAGCAGGCCGGCGTGGTGTTCTCCGGGGTCGAGGGCAGCAGTCTTGTGTTCGACGGATCGGCGATTCTCGTGACCCAGACTCCGCGCAACCTCGCCCGGGTTCGCGCGATCCTGGAGCGCTACAACTCCGTGCGTCAGGTCGAGATCGAGGCGAAGTTTCTCGAGGTCGAGGACGGCGTGCTGGAGGAGCTCGGCATCAACTGGTCGGCCTCGCGTCGCAACGATCCGGTGACGGGTTTGCCGCGCGAGCGCTATCTCACGGGAAACCGCAGCGTGGCGGAGGCGTTTTCGGGCAGCGCCACGAACGGCGCGATCTCGATCGACGGGCAGACCATGGCGAACGTGACGGCCCCGGTGCTGCCGGGCGCGGTGCCGCTGGCCGCGGGGGCGAAGTCGTTGGCGGAAATCGGCGGCGTGATCGGCGAGTTCGATGTGAGCGCGACCGTGCGGGCTCTCGCCCAGAAACAGGGGAGCGACCTGTTGAGCGCGCCGAAGGTGACGGTGTTGTCGGGCCATTCGGCGAGCATCACCGTGGCGCGGCAGTTGCGGTATCCTCGCCAGTTTGGACAGATCCAGAGCCAGGTGGGGCAGACCGGGGGCGAGAGCTCGGGCTCGGCCGGCGTGACGATCACCGCAGGCACGCCGCAGGATTTCACGACGGAGAACATCGGTGTCGAGCTTCAGGTTACGCCGGTCGTCGAGGAGGACGGGCACAGCATCACGCTCGACCTGCATCCGGTGGTCACGGAGTTCGAGGGCTTTGTCGAGTACGGCGGTCCGAGTCTGGCGGTGTCGGGCGGGAAGACCGTCACGATCCCCTCGGGTTTCTACCAGCCGATCTTTTCCCGGCGCGCGGTGAGCACCCGGGTCACCCTGTGGGATGGAGCGACGCTCGTGATGGGCGGGCTCACCCGCGAGGAGACCCGCAAGGTCAACGACAAGGTGCCGGTGCTCGGGGATCTGCCGGCGATCGGGCGCTTGTTCCGCTCTTCGGGCGAAGGTGCGACCAAACGCAATCTCCTCATCTTCGTGACCGCGAGCCTGGTGGGGCCGGGCGGAGGATGGACGCGGGCCGAAGGTCCGGCGCAGGCCGGCGGTGCGGCCCCGGACGGCGATGCAGCCGAGGGGAAGTGAGCGGCGGACTTCGGGAAAAGCGGAGCTTCTCTTTTGGTGTTCGGGGCGCAGAGTCGCCGCATGTCAAAATGGCTGCTCGTCGATGGCTACAACCTCGCCTACCGCGCATTTCATGCGGTTCCGGAACTGACCCGTGCCGACGGCTTTCCGACCAATGCCCTGCACGGTTGGGTGAAGACGTTGTGGCGGTTGTGGGATCAGGAGCGGCCGCAGGCCTGCGTGGTGTTTTTCGACCTCGGCGGCGCCCAGGACCGGTTGGCGCTCCTCCCCGAGTACAAGGCGCAACGAGCCGAGATGCCCGACGCGTTGCGCAAGCAGATCGAGCCCTTGAAGGCGTTGACGCGCGCGCTCGGTTTTGTCGGGCATGAGCAGGACGGGGTGGAAAGCGACGACCTGCTCGCCGCGCAGGCCGTGGCGTTGGCGGCCGAGGGGCACGACGCGCTCATCGTGAGCGCGGACAAGGACTTCGCGCAGATCGTGGGCGAGCGCATCAAGATTCTGAATCCGCCGCCGCCGGGCAATGCGAAGGCCGGCTGGCGCACGATGGATGCGGCCGGCGTGGTGGAGAAGTTCGGGGTGCCGCCCTCGCAGATCGCGGACCTGCTGGCGCTGGTCGGCGACACGGCCGACAACATCCCCGGGCTCGACGGAGTCGGGCCGAAGACGGCGGCGAAATGGTTGGCGGCCCATGGCAGCATCGAGGGCATCATCGCGCAGGCGGCCGAGCTGAAGCCCGACCGGTTCCGCGCTGCGGTGGCGGAGCGGGCGGCCGATCTGCGGCGCAATCTGAAGCTGACGACCTTGAACGTCGCGTTGCCGCGTCCGGTCGCTGCGCCGGAGCAGGTTGCGGTGGGCGAGTTGGTGCGCCTCCTTGAGTCCTTCGAGATGCGCACGGCGGCGGCGGAGGCGCGGCGGCGGTACGAGCAGCCGGAGCTGTTTTGAAAAAGAAAAAGGCCGGAGCACGAGGCTCCGGCCTTGGGCGGAATGGCGTTGTGGATGGGAAGTCTCAGTGGGTCGCGAAGATCAGCGCCTGCCGGAAGAGTTCCGGGGAGGGGATTCGGGGCCAGGGTTCGAGGCGTTGCCCGAAGGCATCGACGCACGGGCCGCGGGTCGGGAAGGTGGGGTCGATCGCGCAGACGGCCTGCCAGACGGTGTTGATGTGGCCGTAGGGCATGATCGTGAGATTGTAGACATCGTCCCACGTTTCGTCGCTCGGGTATTCGTAGTAGGCGAGGAGCCGGTTGCGTTGTTCGAGCGTAAGCTCGCCGAAGCAGGTCCGGGCCATGTCGAGTTCGATGTCGATGCTTTGTTGCATGGAGGGGAAATTGGTTGCCCGTTGTATCGGTGCGGTGCGGTGGTGATTTAGGCGGCCGCGTAAAAATGAGGGAAAACTCCCGGTCGTCTTCGCTCCCTCTCCCCAGATCGGTTTTTTGCGAAATTTCCTGCCCGTGCCGGGTGAAACGGAAGAAGGCCGTCCCTGACGGGGCGGCCTTCTGGTGAGAGTCTCTCGGGGTAACTAATCTCGGTGGCGAGCAGGCTGGAAGTTTGATCGGGCGGTGATCTCCGGGAGCCATAGGTGTGGCCCTCTTTTTGAGGTATTTGTATGGAGCCGCTTTCGGGTTTCCTTTCCAGTGCTGGTCGCCGAGGTCTTCTGCAATCCGGGAGGTTGCTCCCGAGGAGAATTATCGGCCCGATGGCCCGAAAAGTAAATCGGCCGACGCCGAAAAATCAGCGCGCTTCCTTCGGCGCGACGGCGCGCATGGGGCTTTCACCCTGGGGCAGCGCGAGCAGGTCGTAGTCGCGCACGCCGGTGATCTCCACGTCCGCGAACTCGCCCGTCGGGATTGTCCTTGAAACGTAGACACGGCCGTCGATGTCGGGTGCGTCGCCCATGGCCCGGGCGATGCCGGGCGAGTCGACGAGCACGCGCACCGTTTCGCCCACGCGGGCCGCGCCGACCTCGCGGGCGATCTCCTGCTGGAGCGCCATGGCGGCGTGCCAGCGCTTGTCCTTGATCTTTTCGGACAGCTGGTCCTCGCGCTTCGCCGCCTTCGTGCCCTCCTCCTGGGAGTAGCGGAAGACGCCGAGGCGTTCGAACCGGGTCTCGCGGATGAAGCCGAGCAGCTCGTCGAAGTCGGCGGCGGTCTCGCCGGGGAAGCCGACGATGAAGGTGGTGCGCAGGGTGATGTCGGGGATGCCGGCGCGGAGGGCCTTCACCAGATCGCGGATATGCTGCGACGAGGTCTCCCGCTTCATCTCGGCGAGCATGTGGTCGGAGATGTGCTGGAGGGGGATGTCGATATAGCGCGCGACCTTCGGGCATTCGGCGATGGTGCGGATGAGCTCGTCGCTCCAGTGCGCGGGATGGGTGTAGAGCAGCCGGATCCAGAAATCGCCCTCGATCGCGTCGAGCTCGCGCAGCAGCAGCGAGAGGGAGTCGCCGCGGGCGGAGTCGACCTTGGCGCGCGGGCCGGCGTGCTCGGCCCAGCGGTCCATGCCGAAATAGGTGGTGTCCTGGGATATCAGGTTGATCTCCTTCACCCCGTCGGCGACGAGCTGGCGGACTTCGCGCACGACCGAGTCGATCGTGCGGCTGCGGTGGCGGCCGCGGATCTGCGGGATGATGCAGAACGTGCAGGGGTGGTTGCAGCCCTCCGCGATCTTCACGTAGGCCGTATGCCGGGGCGTGAGGCGGAAGCGCGGGGTATTGAAATCGGGGATAAAGGTCGACCGGCGGCTGACGTCGGTGACCGGCGCCTCGCCCTTTTCGCGCTGGTGGGTGCAGAGCTGCTCGATCAACGGCGCGACCTTGGTCACCTGGTCGAGGCCGATGAAGGCGTCGACCTCGGGCATCGCGTCGGGCAGCTCCTTGGCGAAGCGTTGGGCCATGCAGCCGGCGACGATGAGCTTTTGGTCGCGGCGCTTCTTGCGCAGGCCGCGCTGTTCGTTGGTCTCGAGGATCGCCTGGATGCTCTCTTCCTTCGCGGAGGTGATGAACGAGCAGGTGTTGACGATGACCGCGTCGGCCTTCTCGGCCTCCGGAATCACGCTCATGCCGGCGGCCATCAGGTGGCCGACCATGATCTCGGAATCGATCAAGTTCTTGGCGCAGCCGAGCGAAATGATGCTGACGGTGATCATCGTCGGGAGTGGGGACGGTGGCGGATGGAAACGGCTTCGGTCGCGGCCGCCATGGGTAGGGCGGGGCGCGTCGGGAGCAAGGGTGGGGAAAACGAAAACCGCGCCCGAGGGCGCGGCTTCTTCACTTCTTCGCCGGACGTTGCTGCTTCGCGGCTTCCTTCTTGCGCTTCAGGTAGGCCTTGCGGCGGGCTCGTTTTTCGACGGGGCGGTGTTGTTGGCTCATGGTGTTGGAGAAATGGAAAGGGGGCGAGCTTCCGGCCGGTGCGGGGTGAGTCAAGACGGGATTCGACTGGCGCCGGCCGGCGCCGTTGGGGGATGGCGGGGGCGATGATGGCGGGTTGCGGTGAGGTTGGAGCGTGTTCGGCCGCGGTGTCGGAGCCGCGCATATTGGCGGGTGCGGGACGTGCGCGGAATTCGGGGGCGTGTTGAGTAAATGGAGAATAAACTCGCTATAGGGTTTGATATTCGCGCGAGACCACCGATACTCGCGGCCACACCATGGCCCAAGACACCATCAAAAAGATCGAAGAGTATAAGACCCGGATCGCGGATCTCGAGCGCGAGATGCACGCCCAGCTGGCCAAGTTGCCGGCCCAATACGGCTTCGCTTCGGCGGAGGAGTTCATCGCGGCGTTCCGCAAGTCCGTCGCCGCCAAGCCCGGCCGCAAGCCGGGCAAGGCCGCCAAGCCGGCCAAGGTCGCGAAGGCGGCGAAGGCCACCAAGGGCGGCCGCAAGGCCCGCGTGAAGATCACCCCCGAGATCGAGGCCGAGGTGAAGTCGCTCACCGAGGCGGGCAAGACCGGCAAGGAGATCGCGAAGATCACTGGCGTCTCGCTCCCGAGCGTGGGCAACATCAAGAAGAAGCTCGGTCTGGTCGGGAAGAAATAGTCGGCATTTCCCCCTTCGAGCCCCCGCCGCGAGGCGGGGGCTTTTTTGTTGTTCCCAAGGGCCGGATGCAGAGACTTCGCGCACCCCATGGATCGCCCCTTCATCCAGGCCAATACGGACGGCCGCCTCCACGATGCGCGCGAGCCCGGCCTGTCGCCGCTGGACCGGGGCTTTCTCTATGGCGACAGCGTCTACGAGGTGTGGCGGACCTACGACGGCGCGATCTTCGCCTTCGACGAGCATTGGCGGCGGCTGGGGCGCTCGGCGGCTTCGCTGGAACTGGCGCTCCCGCTGGGCCGGGAGGAGCTGGCCGCGGAACTGGTGCGCACCGCCTCCGCGTTCGTGGACACGACCGGCCATGTGGGGCCGGTCTATATCCGCGCCCAGTTCACGCGAGGCGCGGGCGCGATCGGGCTCGACATGGCGCTCGCCGAGAATCCCTCGTACGTGGTGTTGGCCCAGCGCCTGCGGACGCATCCGGTCGAGGTCTTGCGCGCCGGGCTGCGGCTCTCGGTGGCGCGCGGGCTGCGGCGCAATCCGAAGGAGACGCTCGATCCGGCGTGGAAGACCGGCAACTACCTCAACAACCTCCTCTGTCTACGTGAGGCGAAGACGCGCGGTGCCGACGAGGTCCTGATGTTGAATCTCGCCGGCAATATCACCGAGGCCGCCGTCGCCAATGTGTTCTTCGTGCGGCGCAATGCGGTGGTCACGCCGCCGCTCTCCGCCGGCCTGCTCGGCGGCATCACCCGGGCGTTGGTGCTCGAGCATATTGCGCCGCGCATCGGTGCCGCCGTGGCCGAGGAGCACGTCGCCCCGGAGGATCTGCGCTTTTTCGACAGTTGTTTCCTCGCGTCGACGACCAACGATCTCGTGCCCGTGGCCGCGGTCGACGAGCACGTGTTCCCGGTCGACGAGTTGCAGCTGGTCTGGAAGCTCAAGGCGGCGTTCCAGAATTATGCTTCGGAGCACGCCTCGATGCATCCCGAGCTGCGCATCGGCCCCCAATAATCTGTGGCGGCGCGGCGGCGGGGGCGATGGGAACGGTTCAATAGCGTTGGAGCGTCGGGTCGATTTCCTCCGCCCAGGCATCGATTCCACCGGCGATATTGATCGCCCGGTCGAAAGCGTTGGCGCGGAGAAACTCGACGACGCGGGCGCTGCGCGCTCCATGGTGGCAGAGGACGAGCAGGTCGCGGTCGCGTGGCAAATCGTTCAATACCGAAGGAACCTGGCGCATCGGCAGCAGGCGGCTCCCGGGGATCCGGCAGATCGCGTGTTCGTATGGTTCGCGCACATCGAGCAGGGCGGCGCCGCGGTCCAGGCGTTCGCGCGCGGCCCGGGGGGCGATCTCGAAGGGCGCCGCCTCGGCCGTGTCGGGTGCGGCCGGCCCGGCGGCAGCAGGGGTGGCGCAGCCGAACGAATACGCTTCGGGCCGCAGCGAGCGGATGGTCGGGGCCGTGCCGCAAATCGGGCAGGCGGGATCGCGCCGCACGTTGATCGTGCGGAATCGGAGGGCGAGCGCGTCGAAGACGACGAGTCGGCCGTGGAGCGGCTCGCCCACGCCGAGGATGAGCTTGATGGCCTCGAGCGCCTGTAGGCTCCCGATCGTGCCGCACACCGCGCCGAGCACCCCGGCCTCGCCGCAATTGGGCACCGAGCCGGGGGGCGGCGGTTCGGGAAATAGGCAGCGGTAGCACGGCGCGCCTTTGCGCGGATCGAAGACCGAGACCTGCCCTTCGAACTGGAAAATGCTTCCATAGACGAGAGGGCGGCCGGCGAGCACCGCGGCATCGTTGTTGAGATAGCGGGTGGGGAAGTTGTCGGTGCCGTCGACGATCACGTCGTAGGCGGAGAAGAGTTCGAGGGCGTTGGTTGCCGTCACGCCGTCGGCATGCGGGACCACGTCGATGTGCGGGTTGAGCGCGCGCAGGCGCGCCAGCGCCGAATCGATCTTGGGTAGGCCGACCGAAGGCGTGTCGTGCAGGATCTGCCGCTGGAGGTTGTGCGCCTCGACGCGGTCGAAATCCGCCACGCCGAGCGTGCCGATGCCGGCCGCCGCGAGGTAGAGCGCCACCGGGCTGCCGAGTCCACCGGCCCCGACGACGAGCACCTTCGCGGCGGCGAGGCGGCGTTGGCCGTCGAGTTCCACGCCGGGCAACAGAATATGGCGGCTATAGCGTGCCAGTTCGGCGGGCGAGAGGTCGGGCATTTCGGCGGCGGGCGGCATCGCGGCGGAGATATGGGAGGTTGTTGTCGGAAGGCAACGTCGGGCCGGCCACTTCGCCGTTGACCCTCAACGCCGACCCGGGAGCCTCGGGCGCATGCCTAACCGATATGTTGTGATCATGGCCGGGGGGCGCGGGGAGCGCTTCTGGCCGCAGAGCCGCCTCGCGATGCCCAAACACCTGCTGCCCATCGTCGGCGACCGGGCGTTGCTGGTGCAGACGATCGAGCGCCTGCTGCCGATGGTTCCGGCCGAGCGGGTGATCATCATCACCAACAGTCAGCAGGCGGCGGCGATCCGCGGGCTGTGCCCGATGCTGCCGGTGGAGAACATCGTGGCGGAGCCGGTCGGCCGCGACACCGCCGCGGCCGTGGGCCTGGCCCTGGTGCTGGTGCGCCGGCGCGACCCGCAGGCGACGTTCGCCATGTTGCCGGCCGACCACGTGATCCACGACAGTGTCGCATTCCGGGCCGATCTGGAGAAGGCGTTCGCGGCGGCCGAACGGGACCCGCTGCTCGTCACCCTCGGTATCGAGCCGACGGAGCCGGCAACCGGTTTTGGTTACATCCACCGTGGAGCGGCGCGTGCTGGAGTGGCCGGACTGCACGACGTGGCCCGTTTTGTGGAGAAGCCGACGCTCGAGGTGGCACAGGATTACCTCGCGACGGGCGAGTACCTGTGGAACGCCGGCATGTTCTTCTGGAGCGTTCCCGTGGTCGCCGAGGCGTTCGCGAAACACGTGCCCGACCTCTGGGCCGATCTGGGCCGGCTCGATTCCGAACTCGCCTCCGGGCAGCCGCTCGACGCGGTGCTCGCCGAGATCTATCCGGCGCTCAAGAAGATCTCGGTCGACTTCGCGCTGATCGAGAAGGCGAGCAATGTCGCCGTGATCCCCGCATCCTTCGATTGGGACGATGTGGGTGCTTGGCCGGCCGTTACCCGCCATTTCCCGGCCGACTCGGTGGGCAATGTTCTGCGCGGTGCCACCGTGGTGGAACAGGCTGCGGGCAACCTCGTCGTCTCCGATGCGAACCACCTCGTGGCGGTGCTCGGCGTGAACGACCTCATCGTCGTCCACACCGCCGATGCGACCCTCGTCTGCCCGAAAGACAAGGCGCAGGAGATCAAGGCGCTGCTCAAACGCTGCGAATCCGCGGCCGAGCTGAAACGCTTCCTCTGAGGCCTTTGTATCCGAAGATGCGATTTCTCGGCATCGACCCGGGCGAAAAACGCATTGGTTTGGCCGTCGGCGACGACATCGGCGTCGCCTCGCCCTTGCCGGCGTTGACCCAGCCCGGGCCGGAGGCGCGTTGGGCGGCCCTGGCCGTGCTGGTGCAGGCGCAGCGCATCACCGAGATCGTGGTCGGCTGCCCGTTCAACATGGACGGCAGCATCGGCCCTTCGGCCAAGAAGGCGCAGGCCTTCGCCGAGGAGTTGCGGCAACGTTTCGGTCTGCCGGTGCACCTCGCCGACGAGCGGCTGACCTCGCACATGGCCGAGCAGTCGATCCCGAAGAAAAAGCTCCGGCAGGTCCGCAGCTCGGGGCTGGTCGATTCGCGCGCCGCCGCGATCCTGCTCGGCGATTATCTGGCGCAGCGTTTTCCCGCGCCGCTGCCGGAGATGCCGGAGGGCCTATGAGTCCGCGGCGACCGACCGGCGAGGGAGCCGCGCCCGAGATGCGTTGGCGTGCCCTTTGCGCCTATGTCGGCACCGACCTCGAGGGCTGGCAGGCGCAGCCGAGTAGACGCTCCGTGCAGGATCATATCGAGAAGCGCCTGGAACGGATCTTTGGGCGGCCGATTCGTATCCACGGCAGCGGACGCACCGACTCGGGCGTGCACGCCCGGGGGCAGGTGTTCCATTTCGATGCCGATTGGAAACACGGGGCGGAGAAGCTCGAGCGCGCGCTCGCGACGGGGTTGCCGGACTCGATCCAGGTGACGGCGCTGCGTCGGGCGAAGCCGGATTTCCACGCGCGGTTCTCCGCGACGGGAAAACGCTATGTGTATTTTCTCCATCGGGGCCGCGCGGATCCGTTCGACGATCCGTTCTGCTGGTCGCTCGGCGATCGCCCGCTGGATGTGGAGGCCATGCGCGCGACGGCGAAACAGCTGGTTGGTCGGCATGACTTCCGGGCGTTCAGCGCGTTCAACGGTGTTGAACGTGAGGACACGGTGAGGGACCTGCGGCGGCTCGATCTCAAGGTGAGCGGGCAAAAGATCCGCATCACGGCCGAGGCGGACGGCTTCATGTACAAGATGGTGCGCACGCTGGTCGGCGCACTGGTCGGAGTCGGGATCGGCAAGGTATGCCCGGAGCAAGTCGTGGCGTTGCTCGATGGACGCCCTCGCACCCATCTGGTCGAGACGGCGCCCGCGAAGGGCCTTTTTCTCTGGAAAGTCGAATACGGCCGGCGATGAGGTGGGTGGGCCGTGCCCGGCTCCGGGTCTCGGCGCGGAAATGCGGCCGAACATGCCGGTACGAAAAAGCGAGGCGACCAACGCACTGTCCGAAATCCCCTTCGGGCCGGAACGCTCTCCGCTCCCTCGCCCCCGGCCGGCCCGAGATTTGTTGGTCACCTTCCGTGATCGCGTCGGCCCGCGATTGCCGATGCTGTCCGCCCGCCGAACCGTTTAGGTTCACGGTCGTGAACATAAACGGTTCAGATTCTCGGACGCGGTTTTCGCATCGTCAATGCGACTGAAGTCACTGGTAGCCAGATGATTAAATTTGTAGAGTGCTGGGGATGGCACGCGGGCGAGAGGAGAATCTTTGGACCGGAACCGTATAAGTTCACGGCCGTGAACTTATACGGTTTCGCGGTTCGGGCGTTGGGGGCCGGGGGGGGCGTTGGGGGCCGGAGGGCGGTTCGGGCGTAGGTGGGATCGGGAGTGGGGCGGCGAAACCTGCTGGGTGCATGGCGGGCGTTTTCGCGCTTTCGGTCTCGAAATCCTTGTGACACATTGGATGGGAGATGAATGCCAATCCTGGAGGTGGGACGCGTTGGCTGAGAACACTGCGGGATGTCTGGTTTCCTCCCGTATGCGTACATTGTCGACGGCTGGTCGAGGTTCCGACTCGTCGGCATCTGTGCGAGCGCTGCGCCGCGTACCTCCATCGTATCGAGGGCCCGCATTGCCGGACCTGCGGTTATCCGTACTTCGGCGCGGGTGCGGAGGATCGGGTTTGCGAGCATTGCGAGACTTTGGTGCCCGTGTTTGGTGAGGGGCGGGCGGCGGTGCTGCTGCGCGGGCCGGCCCGCACACTCGTGATCGACCTCAAATACCATGCTGGCCTGCACGTGCTGGAGGAGATCGGGTTGATCGCGGCGGAAACGGCGGGTTATCTGGACTATCTCCGCGGTGCGGTACTGGTGCCCGTGCCGCTGCACCCGCGCAAGGAACGCGAGCGCGGCTACAACCAGTCGAGCCTGCTCGCCGAAACCTTCGCGCGCGTGGCGGGGGGCGGAACGTCGGTCGCCGAGCCGATCAAACGCGTAGCCGACACCAGCACCCAGACACGATTGGACCGGAGCGCGCGGCAGAAGAATCTGCGCAACGCCTTTGCCCCGCGCACCGACAAGGAGGTGGATCGCACGCGGAGGTACGTGCTCGTCGACGATGTGTTCACGACCGGGGCGACGCTCAATGCCTGTGCGGATGTGCTGCGCCGTATGGGCGGGGCGATGATCGATGTGGCGACCTTCGGGCACGGCTGAGCGGTGCGCCTGCGTTGGTTGCAAAGAGTCGGGACGCTCGCGCTCCCGAGGGCGAGACTGCAGGTCGGCGGGCTGGCGTTCGCCAGTGGGCGGCGTGAGAGCACGCGGCCGGCGCGGCGATCGCAACGTCATGGCCGGGGCGGCGACGATTAAGCCCGCTACTGTCTCCTCCAAGCGGTGGTTTCGGCCTGTTCAAGCCCGCGTGGGCTGGGCTAGACCAGCCGCGGCCGACCGCGGGGAACTACACCGCCTCGGCGTTTCGCACCAGCAACCACGACGCACTCACCGTATGGCCCTGTTCGGAAAACCCAAATACACCCCCGTCATCGTCAAGAAGAAGGACATCCCGCATGGCACCTACACGAAGTGTCCGATCTCGGGTGCGAGCGTGTTCACCAAGGAGCTGGAGCAGAACCAGATGGTGGTGCCGAAGAGCGGGTTCCATTTTCCGATCTCGGCGCCGGCGCGGCTGGCTCTTCTGTTGGACGAGGGCAGCTTCGAGGAGACCGGCACGAGGCTCGAGTCGGTCGATCCGCTCGGCTTCACCGGTGCCGCGTCGTACCCGAGCAAGCTCGCGCAGTACAAGATGGAGACCGGGCTCAACGACGCGGTGGTGACCGGCTTCGGGCGCATCCACGGATTGGAGATCTCGATCGCGTGCATGGATTTTCGTTTCCTGGGCGCGAGCATGGGTGCGGTCGTGGGCGAGAAGATCACCCGCGCCATCGAGGCCGCGACGGCGAAGGGGCTCCCCTGCATCGTGATCTGCAGTTCCGGTGGCGCCCGGATGTACGAGGGTATCTACAGTCTCATGCAGATGGCGAAGACCAGTGCCGCGCTCGCGCGCCATGCGCAGGCGCGTCTGCCGTATATTTCCATCCTGACCAATCCGACGATGGCGGGCGTGATGGCCAGCTATGCGACCCTCGGCGACGTGATCCTCGCCGAGCCTGGCGCGGTGGTCGGTTTCGCGGGGCCGCGTGTCATCCGGGAGACGACCAAACAATCGTTGCCGGACGGTTTCCAGACCGCCGAGTTTCTGCTCAAACACGGGCTGATCGACCAGATCGTGAGTCGCCTCGAGATGCGCGACCGTCTGCGGGATTTGCTCCTGGCGTTCTCCGGAAAGCGGAGGGTGGCTTAGTATTCAGGAAAATGGGTTGAGGATGCCTGCTCCCGAGCGTTCGAAATCTGCCACGTTCCGTGTCACCACCGTGAGCCGATGTTCGAGTGCCGTGGCGGCGATGAGCCCGTCGGAAACCGGCAGCGGTTGTTTGGGGCAAAGCCGCCCCCAACGGTCGGAGATGGCGGCGGTGATCGGAAGGATTCGCTCCGAGCAATGCGTCTCGAGGCCCGAAAGCCAGCGCTCGAGATTGCGCGCGGCGGCCGGATTTTTGGCGCGGTGCAATTCGATGCCGCGTCTGATTTCCCCGAGGGTGAGCATGCTCAGGAATGCGTCGTCGGGGTCGATGGTGGCGATCCACTCGGCGACTCCGGAGTTGCACTGCTTCTTGCGCAATTCCGAGAGCAGGCAGGTGTCGAGCAGGAATCCCATCAGAGGGCGATCGCACGGGGGAGGTCTTTGGACCGCGTGAACGCGATCGTTTCGCACGTGGGGATGCTCTGCAGGTAGGCGACGAAATTGGTGGCCGGGTCGGGCTCGCGTCCGAGCAACGCGAGTCGCAAGACCCGGCGATGTGCCTCCTCCATCGAAATGCCTTCGGCGGAGGCTCGCTTGCGCAGTTTCTTCACCACTGCGGGCTCGATGTTTCGGACGAGAAGCTGAGACATGACGGCAACGGGATAGCAGTGATAGCAGTTGTCGAGTCGGCGGCGATCGCGAGGCTTGCCGTCGGGCGTTCGCTTTCGTGGCATGGAGCGGCTCTCCAGATCCACTCGCGTGACCGCTGCTCTCCAGGATTACGAAACGACCAAGGCCTACCTCTGCGGCCTGAAGGCCCGCGGGGTGAAGCTGGGCATCGACCGCATGCGGCTGCTCGCCGAGGCGCTCGGTCATCCGGAACGTGCCTATCCCTGCATCCACGTGGCGGGCACAAACGGCAAGGGTTCCGTGGCGGCGATGCTCGAGGCGATCCTTCGGGCCGCCGGTTGGCGGACGGGGCTGTATACCTCGCCGCATCTGGTGCGGCTGGGTGAGCGGATCCAGGTCGATCGGGTGGAGATGACCAACGCCGAGATCGTGGCCTACGCACGGGAGTTGCAGGGCCATGCCGATGCGTTGGCCGCGACCGATCCGGAGAACCATCCGAGTTTCTTCGAGTTCATGACCGGCGCGGCGTTCCTGCAATTCGCGCGGAAGCAGGTCGATGTCGGTCTGATCGAGGTCGGGCTTGGCGGGCGTTTTGATGCAACCAACGTCGTGGAGCCGGAGGTCGCGGTGATCACTTCGATCGGGCTCGACCACTGCGACATGCTCGGTGACACGCTCGCCCAGATCGCCTTCGAGAAGGCGGGCATCATCAAGCCGGGACGACCGGTGGTGGTTGGCCGCGTCGATTCTGAGGCGATGGCGGTGATCGAGCGGGTGGCGGGTGAGCGCGGTGCGCCGTTGCATTCGGTCGAACGCGAGTTCGGCGCGGAGCTGGCGGGCTACCCGACGACCAACCTCGAGGGCGACTATCAACGCTGGAACGCGGCCACCGCGACGTTGGTGGCGCGGTTGATGCCGGCGTGTTGGCGGGTCACCGACGAAGTGGTTGCGCGCGGGCTGCAACAGGTGACGTGGCCGGGGCGCTGGCAGCGCATCCAGGTCGGCGCGACGCTGGCCATTCTCGATGCGACGCACAATCCTGAGGGGGCTCGACAGCTCGACGCGAACCTCTCCCGCTTCGTCGCGGAGAGTGGCCGCAAGCCGGTGGTCGTGGTTGGCGCAACCGGCGAGGCGAGGGCCAAGGCGGTGCTGGCGGTCGTGGCGAAACATGCGCGCGAGATCCATCTGGTGGTGCCGCAGCAGGAGCGTGCGGTCGCGTACGACGTGCTGGCGCGATGCGTGCCCGACGATTTCGGCGGGCTTGTCCGGCGCAGCACTTTGAGGGAGGTGTTTCCGCAGCCCGACCGCTGCGTGATTGGTGAAGCGGGAGGCACGGTGGTCGTCACCGGTTCGATCTACCTGCTCGGCGAAGTGCTGGAACGCCTCGATCCGGCGCATCCGATCGAGAGCAAGCTGCAGGATTTTTGATCAGGAGCCACGCGGATGCCGTCGTGCGCGGCACGGGACCTTACCGGTAGCCGAAGAGCTGGATTTTCCAGGCGCGGGCCTGCTCGATGACGCGTTCCTTCTCGAGCACGATGGTGCTGTCGGCCTCGAGCGCGGCGTGGCCGATGCCGGCCTCGCGCATGCTCTCGAGCGTGCGTAACCCAAAAACGGGCACGTCGAAGCGGTAGTCCTGCGCCGGCTTCACGGTCTTCACGAAGAGCAGGTTGTCGGTCTTGAACTCGCCGGCGCGGCGCAGCATGGCGTCGGTGCCCTCGAAGGCCTCGACGGCGACGACGGTGCCCTTGCGCACGACGACGCCCTGGCCGATGTCGAGCCGGGCGACCTCCTTGGCGATGTGGATGCCGTGCTCGAGGAACTCCCCGGGCACGGAGAACTTGCCGGTCATCGGGCCTTCCGAGGCGAGTTCGTCATCGAGAAACGAGCGGGCGTCGAGCAGGGTGACGCCGAGGGCGGCGATCTCCTTGGCGAGGGCGCCGAAGATGGTCTCGGCATTGCGGCGCTTCAGGGAAAAGAGGATGCGCGCGGCCTTCCAATCGGGATGCAGGCCCTTGAAGAGCCGGCGCGGTGTGATCTGGCCGGCCATGATGGCGTAACCGGCGCCGAACTTCTCGAGGGTGTCGAGGGCTTTGCCGAGTTGGCCGACGAGCAGCATGCGGCGCTCGGACTCGGGGAAGGTGTTCACGAGTTCGGCCGGGGTCTCCTCCTCGAAGGCGATCAGGCGCAGCGGCACGCCGGCGCGGCGGATCGCCGCGGCGACGCGGATCGGATACTGGCCTTGGCCCGCGATCAGCGTGATCGGGCGGGTCGGATCGAAATCGGCGGGGAGGAAACGGGAGAGGGCGGCCACGGGTGACGTTGCGGTTCTGGCTGCAAGGACGAGGCAGGTCGCCCCGCGGGTCAATGGCGCAGGCAGGTCCCGTTTCGCGGTCCGGGGGATCGGTCGGGGTGCGCCGCCAGTGCGCACCTGGGGCCCGACCGTATAACTCGACGGTCGTCAGTTTATACGGTCGGGCGGGCTGGAACGCTCGGCGGCCGGCGCCGGTTGCAGGCCTAAGGGGATGAACGGGGGAGGGCGAAGGGGAGCGGGTGGGGCGAGAATCGGGCTTCCCCCGCGCGGTTTCGTGCTCTAGCAAAGGCGCCGATGCGTACTCTATTTCTTGGTTCCCTTATCCTGACTTCCGCGGCGGTGGCTCTGGCCGAAGGCGAGACGGCACCGTCGGCTCCCGCGGCCGCGGCCGCTCCGGCCCCGGTGGTGGCCCCGGCGCCCGAGCCGGCTCCCGCCCCGACTCCGCTTACGGCGGAGCAGGAGAAACAGGCGTTCATGGCCCAGGGCTACTATGTGGCGCTGCAGGCGCGCTTCGGCGGCATGGCGAAGCAGTACAGCATGAGCGAGGAGGAGGTCGCGGCGCTGGTCCGCGGCGTTGAACTCGCGGTGCGCGGCGGGGAACTCGACTTCGATGTGCAGGCGATCGCCGACGGGGCCGAGGTGCTGTTCCGCGGCCGCGCCGAGGCGGCGGCCAAGCAGTGGTCCGATGCCAACGAGGCTTTTCTCACGGCCATCGACGCCAATCCCGAGGTGACCAAGACGGCGTCGGGGCTGCGCTACAAGATTCTGGCTCCCGGTGCCGAGGCGAAGCCCACCGCGGCCAGCAAGGTGAAGGCGCTCTACACGGGAAAGCTGTGCAACGGCAGCGTGTTCGACACCACGGACAACAAGGGCGGGCAGCCGCTCGAGTTTTCGCTCTCCGGTGTGGTCAAGGGCTGGACCGAGGGGCTGCAGCTCATCGGCAAGGGCGGCAAGATCCAGCTCTGGGTGCCGGCAGACCTTGGATACGGCAGCCGGCCGGCCGGCTCCATCCCCCCGGGCTCGGTGCTCGAGTTCGAGGTCGAACTGGTCGACTTCCAGTGATCGCGACGACCTTTTGAAAACGAGAAGGCGCCCCGAGCGGGCGCCTTTTTCGTCTTCGCGTCACAGGAGCCTCTCGAGGCCGCGGTGGTCCGTCTTGCCGGTGCCGAGTTTCGGGATCGCGGATACCACTTTCACTTCTCGCGGCATCGCGAGATTGGGCAGGCCCTTCTCGCGCAGCACGGCGCGGATCGACTCGAGGGTGACGCGGGAGTCGTTGGTCACCGCGAGCAGCCGTTCGCCCTTGTCCTCATCGGGCCGGGCGACGATGGCGACCGCGCAGCGCAGGCCGTACTGCGGGAAGGCGCCCGCGAGCGCGTCCTCGATGGCGCCGAGGCTGACCATCTCGCCGCTGATCTTGGCGAAACGTTTCAGGCGGCCCTGGATACGGATGAAGTTTTCGGCGTCGATCGTGACGATGTCGCCGGTGTCGTACCAGCCGTCGAGGGCGCGGAACTGCGCGTTGGGCTCGGGGTTGAGGTAGCCCTTCATCACGTTAGGCCCGCGGACGAACAGGCGTCCGCCCTCGGGCACGCCCTCGACGGGTTCGAGGCGGGCCTGCATGCCGGGGATGAGCTTGCCGCCGGTGCCGGCCCGGGGCGCGAGCGGCACGTTTACGGCGATGCCGGGGCTGCATTCGGTGGCGCCGTAACACTCGAGGATGCGCACGCCGAAGCGTTGCGCGTAGAGCGTGGCGGTGGCTTCCTGCACCTTCTCGGCACCGGCGAAGAGGTAGCGCAGGAAGCGGAAATCGTATGGGTGCGCGCGCCGGGCGTAGAGGTTGAGGAAGGTGTTGGTCGCGAGCAGCAGCGTGCTGTTCTGCATGTAGACGGCGGTCGGCACGATCCGGTAGTGCAGGGGAGACGGATACAGAAACGTGCGGAAGCCACGCACGAGCGGCAGCAGCAGGCCGCCGGTGATGCCGAAGCTGTGGAAGAGCGGCAACGCGCAGAACATCCGGTCCCGGTCGCCGAGATCGCTGACGGTGAGGAGCTGGCGGACGTTGGCGAGGAGGTTGGCGTGGGTGAGCTCTACCCCCTTCGGCACGCCCTCGGAGCCGCTGGTGAAGAGCACGACGGCGGTCGGATCGGCGTCAGTGGTTTTCGGGCACGGCAGGCGGAGCAGGCCCGCGAGGGCGGCGAGTTTCGCGAGGGCGCCGATGCGGGGGCGGACGTCCTCGAGGCAGACCAGCTCGAGGCCGGCGGCGGTGAGCGGCTCGAGCTTGAGCTTCGCCTTCTCGACGAAGGCGCGCGAGGTGATGATCTGTTTCAGCCCGGCGAGTTGCGCGCAGGCGAGCATGATCGCGGGGCCGGTGGAGTAGTTGAGGATCGCGGGCGTCTTCCCGAGCGACCAGAGCGAGAGCAGGGTGACGGGCGCGGCGTTGACGTTGGGCAGCAGCACGCCGACGCGTTCGGTGCCGGGGGCGAGGAGCGAGCGCCATTGGCGGGCGAGCAGGGTGGCCCCGACGAAGAGGCGGCGGTAGGTGAGGGTGCCGTTGATGTCGCCCAGGATCGGTTTGTTGCCGGCGAGGCGGGCGGTCTCGCGGATCGCCGCGGGGATCGTGCGCGGGCCGAAGGCGTGTTCGATGGTGAAGCGCTGGTGGCGCATGCGTTCGAGCACCCAGTCGGTGAGGAGGTTGCGCGCGTCGGCGGTGTTCATGTGCCCGACCTGGGGCGGGGTGAGGGCGTCGCTGAAATGTACGGACACGCGGGGGAACCAGCGTTTGCGGTCGGCGTTGCGCGACCATGGGAGGCGGTGGGCGCCGCGCAGGTGGGCGGTGACGACCTTGGCCTTCGTGTGGTGGAGGAGGAAGCCGGTGCCGTCGAAGAGCTTCATCAGGGAGCCGGTGAGGGAGATGCGGCCCTCGGGGAAGAGCACGAGCCGGCCGCCGGTCTGGAGGTACTCGGCCATGCGCTTGGCGGCGTAGGGGGAAAGTGGGTCCACGGGGAAGGTGCGCCGGTTGACCATGATCCAGCGGTGCAGGAACGAGGCCTGGGCGGTGGTGGAGGAGGTCACGAAGCGCCAGTCGCCCTCGAGGCAGGCCCCGAGAAAGAGCCAATCGAACCAGGACACGTGGTTGGGCAGGAGGAGGACGGGCCCGGGGGTGCGCAGCACCTCGGTGTTGTACGCGCGAAACCGGTAGAGCAGGCGGAGCAAGAAGCGGAGAAGGGTGAGCATCGCGGAGTGCAGATTTCGGAGTGCGGAAGGGAATGTGGAAAACAGGAAAACAGGAACGGGATACGGAGCGGGGCGGGAATCGCGCGGAGTTCGCTGGGCGGGGTGCTAACCGACCTCTACAACGTGTTGGCCCCATCGGAGCCGTCGCCGGCGCCGAGGCGCGCGTCTTCGGCGCGTGCGGCGGCGAGGCCGCGTTGCTCGTCGACGAAGAGCGTGAACCCGCCGCCGGCGACGAGGAAACCGAGCAGCACGAGCAGGGCGGCGGGCGTGCCCCAGGCATCCTTGGCGAAGCCGAAGGGGATGGTGAAGACGGCGGCGAGTTTGAAGACCAGGCCCCACAGGCCGAAGAATTCGGCGCTGCGGGTCGAGGGGGTGAGGAAGCCGACAAAGGCGCGGTTGGCCGAGCCGAGGGAACCGAGGCCGAAGCCGATGAGGTTGCCGACCAGCCAGAGCGGCCAGGTGGGAAAGGCGGCGGGCTCGGCGGCGCGGGTACGCAACCAGGCGAAGAGGGCGAAGCCTGCGGTGGTCGCGATCCAGAGACCGAGCAGGAGCAGCGTCATCCGTTTGTGGCCGAGCCGGTCCTGGAAGAACGTCGGCACCAGTGTGCCCAAAATTCCGGACACGGTGATGACGGCGACAAAGACGACCAGCTGGATGTCGTCGAAGCCGAACTCCCTGGCGAGGATCGAGGCGAACATGATGATCACCGACATGCCGGTGCCGTAGAAGAGGGAGGCGGCGAAGAGCATCGCAACGTCGCGGAAGCGGCGGATGTGGCCGAGGGAATCGGCGAGGCGGCGGAAGGCGGCGGCGAAGAGCGGGCCGGGCGCGCGGTTGGCCGGCGCGGGTTTCTCCTGCAGGAAGAGCAGGGTGGGCACGGCGAAGGCGAAGAACCAGAGGCCGGCGAAGACGAAGAGCGGGCGCCACGAGTCGGGGCTTTTCCAGCCGAAGGCGAGCATGCCGGCGGCGGTGAGCACGAGCAGCAGGAGCGCGGCGCTGTAGGAGCAGGCCCAGGAAAACCCCGAGACGCGGCCGAAGGCCTCGCGCGGGGAGAGCTCCGGGAGGAAGGAGGAGAGGAAATTTTCGCCGATGGAGAACAGAAAGTTGGCCGGGATGTAGAGCGCCACCGCGAGCCAGAGTTGGCCGGGCTCGATCAGCGCGAGTCCGCAGGTGAACGCGGCGCAGAGAAAACCGGTGACGAGCAGCGAGGCCTTCTTCCAGGCGCGTTCGTCGGCGATGGCTCCAGCGATCGGCGACGCGATCACGACGAGCAGCATGCTCGTTGCGTAGGTGAGCGACCAGAACAGGTCGTCCCGCGCGGGGTCCTGCACGACGACCTGTTGGAAGAAGATCGAGAAGAGCAGGGTGTTGATGACGAGCGTGAACGACTGGTTCGCGACGTCGAAGGAGATCCAGGACCAGAGCTGGCCCTGCCGGGGCAGGCCGCGCAGCGGGTAGAGGCGGGAGAACATGCGGTGGCGGTGGAGTGTGAGGGGACGGTGGTCTGGAGCGAGCCTGACCGTGTGTGCGGCGGGGTCAAAACCGCGAGCCGAAGCCCACGAGCCCGCTCATGGTGTTGGCGAGGATGGCGGCCCGGGCGGTGCCGCTGTTCCACCAACAGCGGGCCACCAGTCGGGAGAGCACCAGGCTCTCGAGCACGATGATCGCGAGCATGAACGCCCATCCGTAGGGCGTGAGCGCGAGGATACCGAAACTGACGTTGGCGAGAAACATGGTCAGCGAAGGTGGTTGGTGCCGCTCGCGGCCTTGGTGCGGAATCGCAGCATCAGGGCGACGCAGGTGCAGGCGAGGGCGGCGAGGCAGTGCTTGAGCGAATGGCCGCTGAAGGCGTGGCCGGTGAGTGCGAAGATGAACCCGTCGGAGCGCTCGGCGGCGAACGCGAGCGCGTAACAACCAAGGCCGGCGACCAACAAACTGTGGCCGACACCGCGGCGCGGGAAGAGGGCGAGCAACACTGGCACGCCGATGAGCGCCAGCGACTGGGCGGCGAAGTACGGGCGGAGGTCGTCGTGAAGGTGCCACCGGAAGACGCCGAAGAGACCGAAGGCGAGGGCGGGAAACAGCAGCCGCCGCCCGAGTCGGGGCGAGACGGTGTCGCCGACGACCGCGGCGAACAGCGCGGTGAACATGGCCGAGAGCGGGAGGCGATCCCAGAGAATCGACGTGTCGGAGGGGGCGAGGTGGTACCAGGTGGAGCCGAAGCCGACGAGGGTGAGCGCGCCGAAGAAGGCGAGCCACGGCGCGCGGGCCGACGTGCCGGGCTGCCGGAGCGCCTCGCGCAGGCCGAAGAGCCCGGCGAGCAGCAGCGGCAGGTTGGTGAGCACGTCGAGTGTATTGGGAATCGTGGCCCACGAGCGTCGGTCGGCGAAGGCATGGTAGGCCTGGTCCTGGGCGAGCGGCGGGAGCAGGTGGATCACGGCGAGCGGAAGGGCGACGAGGACGGCGGCGATCAGGAGCCGGGGGCGGGAAATCGGGGTCTCAGGCGAGCGGAGGGTGGTCGGAGCGGTCGGGTTGTTCATTGGTACGAGAAGGTGAGCCCGCAGTGTACCGGCGAAGGCGGCCCGAGCGTTATTCGATAAACCCGATGCGCGGCATCGACTGGGTCGATGGACTTGCCCGGGAAAAATAGCGTGACGACCGTCACGCTATTTTTCCCGAAGAGGCTCGGGCGGGGACCGGTTCTCATTTTTTTGGGCTCGTGGTGGTGGCCGAGTCGAAAGTCGGCGCAGTCGAGGCGGGGCGCGTGGGTCGACGTTTTGGCGGAGTGAGAAATGCGTGGGACGGGAGGGCGGGCCGATGGGCGGAGAGATTGCCGGGGCGCGGGCGGGTGTGCACGGTGGCGGGGTGCTCAACATCCATCACCTCGAGTTGTTCTACCACGTGGCGCGGGCGGGCGGCATCAGCCGGGCGGTGAAACGGATTCCCTACGGGATCCAACAGCCTGCGGTGAGCGGGCAAATTGGGCAGCTCGAACGCGACCTTGGGGTGCGGCTGTTCGAGCGGTCGCCGTTCCGGCTGACTCCGGCGGGGGTGGAACTGCTCGGGTTCGTCGAGCCGTTCTTCAGCGGGTTGGCTTCGATGGAGGCGCGGTTGCGGGAATCGTCTGTACCGACTTTGCGGATCGGGGCGGCGGAACTGGCGCTGCGGTTCCACCTGCCGGCGGTGCTCGAGCGGTTGCGCAAACGGGAGCCGAATCTGCGCTTGAGCCTGCGCTCGGGCTTCCAGGCGGAGCTGGAGGGATTGCTGGCCGAGCGGAGGATCGATCTGGCGATCACGCCGCTGGATCGGAAACCGCCGCGGCGCTTTCGGGTGCGGCCGTTGCTGCGCTTGCCGCTGGTGTTGCAGGTGCCGAAACGTTCGCGTTGGCGGAATGCCTCGGAGTTCTGGGGGGAGCGGCGGATCGAGGAGCCGCTCATCGCGCTGCCGGAGACCGAGAGCGCGGTGCGGCGTTTTCGCAAGGGACTGCAGAGCCGTGGCGTCGTCTGGCCGACGGCGATCGAGGCGAGTTCGCTCGAGGCGATCACCGCCTATGTCGCTTGCGGGGCCGGCGTGGGGCTCAATGTGAACCTGCCGGAGGCGGCACGGAACCCGCAGGTGCGGGTGTTGCCGTTGGACGGCTTCGAGCCGCTGGAGATGGCGGCACTGTGGGTGGGTGAACCGGGCTCCCTGCTGCGCGAACTGCTCGAGGAGGCGGAGCGCTACGTGGCGACGGTCTGGCCAGCGGGATCGAGCGGAGCTTGTACGTGATGGTGTAGCCAAGGGCGCGGTTCGTCGGCGCTCCATTTGGGGCGAATCTTTTCTTGCGGCGGGCGAAGAATCGACGGGGTGTCGCAAGCGGATTCCCCATGCGCTTTCGACGGAGAATCTAAAGGGTCGCAGCGAGATCGTCGCCTGTGTTGGGTGGGGTGGGGCGTGATAAGGCCGATAGTCCCTAGCGCGGCGGGGCGGGGCGGCCTCTGCAGCCGTATGGTTTTGTGGTACTTGGGCGGTTGTTCACGCCCGTCGTGCGAGATGTGAATAACTTGTGAGCCGCTCCCGCTTTTTGGGTTCGACAATGTTACATCGGGGTTTCTCGCCGCCGAATGGCGGAACGGGGGACGGCGGTCGATGGCCACTTCACTCCGCCGAGGGGCTGTCGAAGCTGTGCGGCCGATTACGGTGTAGCGCCCGACCGAATTCTTGTGGTGCAACGCACTGGAGATTAGGAACTAACGTGGTTCTATTTGTGGCGTACTCTCGAAAAGAAAAGGGGGCGGGCCATTGGATTCGGGACCCGGTTCGTCCTTTTCTCGGGGGCTGTCGTAGAGGAAGAGAGCCCGAAATTTCGTTCGATTCGTACGTTACGGGACGATGGCTCCGGGATTGTGAAGAACCCGGGGAATGGGGCGGCTGCGCGTGCACTTTTCTCGTCGGCGGGTCAAGTGTCCCGTGTGGAGGTTTCGGGCGGCAACAGCGGTCGCCCATGCCGTCGATGGGGAGCCGAAGGATGAAACTCCGACGCGTTCCGCTGCGTCGCTCGGCATCCTTCTTGGTTCGAGCAGTGAAATCGGCGGGTTTGCGCGCCAGGGCTCGGCGGTTCTGGAGCCGCGCTCTGCCAACTCTTGTTTCGTGTCGATTCGACTCCGGACGGCGCGTCGGCAAGCGACGGCCCGGCCGCGTCTTCGGCGGAGGACGCGCTCGCTGGTCTCGGCGCCGAAGAATGCACGCAGCCTAGCTCCCGGGTGTCTGCGTCGCGCGGGGCGTCGTGGTCGGTGGAGATGCCGGGCGTTCGGGGAGAGAGAAGAAGAGCGTGGTGCCTTTGCCGGGCTCGCTCTCGGCCCAGACCCGGCCGCCGTGCCGGTTGACGATGCGGCGCACGTTGGCCAGCCCGATGCCGCAGCCCTCGAAGTCCCGCACATGATGGAGCCGCTGGAAGACGCCGAAGAGCTTGTCGGAGTACTTTGGATCGAAGCCGACGCCGTTGTCGCGGACGTAATACGTGACCTCGCCGGGGCGGCTGAGGGCGGTGATGCCGATTTCGATGACCGCGGGGTCGCGGCCGCGCGTGAACTTGAGCGCGTTGCCGATCAGGTTGGCGAAGACTTGTCGCAGCAATGTGGGGTCGCCCTGGACCGCGGGCAGGCGCGCGACGCGCCACTGGACGTTGCGGTCGGCGTACTGCGGGGCGAGCTCCTCGCGCACGGCGGCGGCGAAGGTGTCCATGGCGCAGGGGCAGAGCTGCAGCTCGGTGCGCGCGAGGCGCGAGAAGACCAGGAGCGAGTCGATGAGCTGGCCGAGCCGGACCGCTTCGTTGACGATGATGTCGAGGAAGCGTCGGCCGTCGCCATCGAGCCGGACCTCGGGGCGTTTGCGGAGAAGTTCGGCGAAGCCGGAGATGTTGCGCAAGGGGGCGCGGAGATCGTGGGAGATCGAATACGAAAAGGCCTCGAGCTCGCGGTTGCTCGCGGTGAGCTCGGCGGTGCGCTCCTGCACGCGGAGCTCGAGCTGGGCGCTGAGCTGGCGGTAGTTGTCCTCGCTGCGGCGGAGTTCGGCGGTGCGTTCGGCGACGAGCCGTTCGAGGCGTTCCTGTTCGCGCCGCCAGATCCGGCTCCAGAGCGAGGCGATGCCCACAAGCGCCAGCAGGGCGGCGAGGCTGTAGCCGGCGTACGCGGCGGGGGTGCGGTGCCAGGGCGGGAGGATGGTGAAGGCGAGAGTGGCCTCGCGGCCGGTCCGGTCGCCCGAGCGGGGGCGGACATGGAGGACGTAGCGGCCCTCCTTGAGGCGGCTGAAGGAGGCGACTCCGGCGGGACCGACGGAGGACCACGCGCGGTCGGCCCCCTCGAGCATCACGTCGAAGGCGACGGGGTGGCGGAAGAGGTGGTTGGGCGCGAGGAAATGGAACGAGAGCGAGTTGTCGGCGTAGGGGAGCGGGGGGATTTCGGTGCCGACCGAGAGCCATTGGCGGCCGCTGCCGGTGGACTCGACATGGCTGATGAGTGCCTGCAACGCTTCGGGTGCCGCCGCGGGCATGCGTGGGTCGAAGCGGAAGAGCTGCTGGCGTTGGTGCATCCAGACCACGCCGTTGTCCTCGATGAAGAAGGAGATCGGGCGCAGGGCGGGAGGCATGGGTTCGCCGGTCTCGAATTTTCCGCCGGGGCCGCGTGCGAAGGTGAGCACGGTGCGGTCGGTGGAGGCCCAGATCCGGCCGTGCGAATCCCGCGCGGGCCGGCCGTGCAGTCCGGTGATCGGCGGCAGCTCGGCGAGGAAGCTCGGATCGGGGACGATGCGGCCTGATGCGGGATCGTACCGGACGACCTCGCCGGCGAGGACGAAGCGGATACGGCCGTCGATTTCGAAGGCCTGGACCCAGCCGTCGGGGAAGCCGTCGTCGCGGTCGAGGACCCGCACGGCGGGAGTGCCGTCGGGGCCGATCGTGATCCGGGCGCAGCGGCTGCTGCCCAACTCCACCCAGTAGGCGCCTTCCCCGTGGAGCAGGCGGCCGAAGGGGAGGCCCAGACCGGGCGCGGGGCTGCTTTCGACGGCCGGGCCGTCGGGCGCGATGTGTATCCAGCCGACTCGATCCCGCGCGACGAGAAGCCAGCGGTCGTGGCCGTGGGCTTCGGCGGCGATGTTGGCGTTGCTCAGCCGGGGATCGACCAGGCGCCAGCCTTCCGGGGCGCGCCAGAACAGGCCGTCGTTGGTGGAGCCGATCAGTTGTCCGCCGATCGACCCGAGGGCGCTGACGAAGGGTTCCGGCGTGTCGACTTGGAAGCGGAGCAGGCGACCGTCTTCGTCGTAGACGGCGCGTTGGGCCTTGCCTCCGGCCACGAGCCAGAGGGTGCCCTGGTGGCGGGTCAGCTGGGCATAGGTCAGGCCGGTGGGGATCAACGGGTCGATCCGCGACAGGCGGGAGGGGAACTCGACCTGGGCCACGCCTTCGTTGAGGAGCGCCCAGATGACGCCCCCTTTGCCGCGGAGGAGCCGGCGGGTGCGGGCGAGGCGGTGGTCGATGGTGAGGTCGAGGCTCTGCACAATGCGACCGTTCGCGTCGAAGAAGGCGAGGCCGACGTTGTCGAGCGCGGCGCAGAACAGGCCTCCGTCGGTGGTGCAGAGGTCGGCGATCCGGTTGAGGCCGGCAAGCGGGCCGCGGTCGACCACCGGGAGTAGGCGGCGGCCGTCGAAGCGGCGCAGCCCGATGCTGTAGGTGCCGGCCAGGGTCGCGCCGTCGGGCAGGGGGGCGCTGCAGATGATGGTGTGGTCGACCTTGGCGGGGAGCGTGGCGTCGAGCGGCTCGAGCCGGTCGACGTCGATGCGGAAGGTGCGACCGACGGAGGGGTCGCCGACATAGGCCTTCCCGTCGGCTTCGAAGATGGTTTCGACGTCGTCGATGTATCCGGAAATTCGCGGTTCCTTGCCGGGGGACCAGACGGCGATCACGCCGTTGCCGGCGGTCCAATACCAGTCGCCGGCCACGTTGTAGACGCGGGTGAGGATGCGCGTGGCCAACGCGGGATCGGTGGAGGGCAGGTCCGCGACGCGGCGGTAGCGCCAACGGGAACCGGCGATGAACTCGATCTCGGCGAACCCGCCGGTTACTGCGGCGTAGATGCGGCCGCCGGGGGTCACGGCGACCTTGCCGAGGTCGAGCGGTTCGGTGTCGGCCGCGCGCTGGAAGGCTTCCCAACGCACGCCGTCGCCGAGCACGACCTGTTCGGCGCCGACGACCAGCGTGCGCCCGTCGGGCAGGAGGTGGATGTCGGTGGGAGGGGTGCTCAACCCGAGGGATTCGGGCCCGTGGATGACGAAGTTCGGGATGCCGGCCTCGATGGGCTCGGCGGGCGCAACGGGTATCCGGCCGTATCCGATCATCGTGCACCGGAGGATCGCCAACACGGCGACGGCGCGCCGGAGCAGGGGGAGTCGATGGATCGGAAGCCTCATGTCGGTGTGGGCGGCGCCATGGTGGAGGTCACGCCAGGGTGCGGGTGGGCGGGGTGGCCAAGGAGATGGTGGCGTCGTCTCCCCGACCAACGCTTGGTCGGGCCGCGGCCAGCGGGTGAGAAATGGTGTGTGCTGATCGATGCAATACAGGCCACGGTGCGAGCAGCTCAATGCGCACGAGACACCCGCCCCGCAGCGAGGGGGCGGCGCCGTTGGCGGAGGTGGGGGGAGATCGACGGGCCACGTCGCCTGGGGTATCGGTGCGGAGTTGCTCGGCTTGAGTTGGAAGCCCGTCGGCCCGGGCGGCGAAATCGTGGCGGGATGCCTGTAAACGGCTAACGCGTCCGGTTGCCCGGACGCGTTAGCCGACTTATCAAACTACAAACTAGTGAAGTACTAGCCTTGCATACTCTCTTGCACGGAGGAGAGACGTTGGCGGGCGGGGAACGTTCAAAAATCATGCGTTGCCCGGGTGGCGAGTGTGCAACCGGCCGGCATGGAATGGCTTGGGCGTTTGGGTGGCGGTATCCCGAAAATGAAAAACCCGCTGCTTGGAGCGGGTTCTTTCAGATGGTGCCCGGAGTGGGGGTCGAACCCACACTCTCTCTCGAGAACAGGATTTTGAGTCCAGCGCGTCTGCCAATTCCGCCATCCGGGCGTTCAAGAGGGGCGAAAGCAAAGGGATGCGCGCGGTGAAGTCCATCGGAATTTCCGCGATGAATAGTCGGCTGGGGCGGGGCATCGGCGCGTGGTCGGAATTGGGGCGAAGTGGGTCCTGCAATTTGCCTGAAAAGAAGCGGAGAAAGGTCTTGCGTCGGGTGGGGCTGCTCCGTTGCCTCTTCGCCTTTTCCAAGGTTCGGGCCGTAGCGCAGTCTGGTAGCGCACTTGCATGGGGTGCAAGGGGTCGAGAGTTCGAATCTCTCCGGCCCGACCATTTGGAAAATCGCGAAAAGCTGTTGCCGCGGAGAAACCCTCCGGGCGTGCTCGCGGGATGAACGATTCGCCCAAGCCCAAGGATTCCCGCCATCGGTGGGTGTGGGTGGCGGCATTGGCCGGCTCGCTGGTTTTTGCCTCGGGCAACAATCCGCCGGAGATCCCGGGCAGCCTCGTCGGCTTGGACAAGATCGCGCACTTCAGCCTGTTCGGTCTGCTCGCGACCGCCGTGCTGCGTACGGACCGTGTGTGGCGCCGTGTGGCGTGGCGCGGTTGGATCGCGATCGGGGCGGTCTCGCTTTTCGGCATTACCGACGAGTGGCACCAGAGCTTCACGCCCGGCCGTTCGGTCGAGTTTGCCGACTGGATCGCCGACACCACCGGCGCGTTGTTGGCGGTGACGCTCTATCTGCGCTGGGGCTGGTATCGGAGGCTGTTGGAGCGGCGTGTCGGGCGCCAACAATCGCAGGAATGTAAGGGATCGCCAACGACGGTGTTGGACTCTGCCCCGGCGGTATCTACGGCAACGGAATGATGCCGTGCTGGATCGCCTTGATGGCGGCGGCGGTGCGGTCCTGCACGTCGAGCTTGGCAAAGAGGGTCTTGAGGTGGCTCTTCACCGTGTCCTCGGCGAGGCGAAGGCCGGCGGCGATTTCCTTGTTGCTGCGCCCTTTCGCCAGGAGCTGGAGCACTTCGATCTCCCGCTGCGATAGCTCGGGTCGGCGCCGGCGCTCGGCGAGTTTTCGGGCGATGCCGGGAGGCAGCCTTCCTCGGCCGGCGCGCACGTCGCGGATCGTGCCGACGATCTCCGCCTTCGACATGTCCTTGAGCAGATAGGACTTCGCGCCGGACTGAATGGCTCGGTGGATGTCCTCGTCGGCGTCGTAGGTGGTGACCACGATCACGCGGGCGGTCGGGTGTTGTTGGCGGATCGCGAGGATCGCCTCGACGCCGCCGATGTCGGGCAGGCGCAGGTCCATCAGAACGATGTCGGGGAGGTCCGTCCGGTAGCGCTCGACTGCCTCCCGGCCGCTGCCGCATTCGGCGACGACGCGGAGGTCCGGTTGATCGGCGAGCAACGCCGCGAGGCCGGCGCGGAAGGCCGGGTGGTCGTCGACAATCAGGATACGGATGGGCGCGGTGTTCACGAGGAGGGCGGTGGTCGGTGGCGGGCTCAGGCCGGGGGAAGCGGTATGGTCACCGTGAGTGAAGTCCCGCGACCGGGTCGACTGGTGACCTGGAGCCGGGCGGAAATCTGTGCGGCGCGTTCGCGAATCCCCAACAGGCCGAAATGCCCCGATGCGGCCATGCTTCGTTCGGGTTCGAACCCGCAGCCGTCGTCGGTGACGGACAGCTCGAGTTGTCGCTCGTTGTAGGTCAGGGCGACGGCGACAAACTGCGCCGCCGCGTGTTTGACGGCATTGGCGATGGCCTCCTGCCCGATGCGCAGCAGCTCGCTTTCGACCACCGGGGCGAGGGGGACGCGTCGGCCGGCCTCGGTGAAACCGGTCTTGAGTTTGGTGCCTTCGGCCAACTGGTGCAGGATGGCCTCGAGCGCACCGGCGAGGCCATGCCGCTCGACGATCAGGGAACGCATGTTCCAGATCGTGGCGCGGGCCTCGGCGAGCGTCTCCTTCGCCAGGCGATGGGCCTCCGCGATGTTGTTGTCGGCGTTTGTTCCGGGCCGGGCGTTTCTGGCGAGCTCGAGGCGCATCGAGATCGCGGCGAGGCCCTGCGCGAGCGTGTCGTGGATTTCGCGTGCCACGCGGTTGCGCTCGGCGAGGATGGCGGAGAACTCGGCCTCGGCGCGGGCGCGACGGATCGCCTGATCCTGCAGGCGTCTTCGTGCGATCATGACGACGGCGGCGATCGAAAGCAGGAGGACTCCGGTGGTGGCGCCGAGGACTTGGAGGATCCGGCGGGTCGTCCACCATGGCGCGGGCCGGAGCACCTGCACGTCGGCGATGTCCCGCAGCTGGAGCTCGAAGGATGCGGGCTCCCACGTCCCGCTGGCGCGGCCGGGTTCGGTGTCGGGGACCGTGCAGATGCCGGTGGCGCGGATCCGACTGCCGACGAGCCAGCTCGGCGGGACAGGTTGTTCCTCGGGAAGCGGATACGACGCGGGGATGCGGGCGCCCTGCCAGTCGAGTTCCAGCCTGAGCGCGCTGGCGGTGCGGCGGGTGTCGACGATCTCCCCCTCGAGCGAGATCAGATCCGAGTCGTGCGCGCTGGCGGAGCGGATGTCGGTCGGCGAGGCCGGCGCGGGGTTGCCGGTCTCGCCGGTCTTCCGGAACACCGCGTGCTCCAGCCGCGGCGAGTAGGCGCCCTGTGCCGGAAAACCGAGCACGTCGACGATGTCGCCCGGCTGCAAGTCGCCGGCTTGGCCCGTGGAGACGAACAGGCCGCGCTCGCCGTCGCGGATCCAAAGGGCGGTGCCGGGGCGTTGGTGGATGACGGTGCCGCGCACATGGGCGCGGTGGCCCGGGCGGGAGTTGCGATCGAACTGGAGCAGTTGCGCGACGGGGCGGACCGGCCCGGCGAACGGATCCACCGGTGGTGCGACGTCGATGGCGACCGGCACTCCGCTGGGGATGAACAGAAGCGGACGCACGGATTGCCGGCTCATGTTGTGCTGGTTGAAGACGAGGCCGTCGATCGTGACCTCCGCGTCGATCAGGCGCTCGGGTTCGAGGTCGTCGCTCACGTGCACGGTGAACACTTGGCCCGCACTCGCGAGCATGAGCCGCCAGCGTCCGGCCCAGACGGTGGCCGCTTCGCAGGAGCGCACGATGCCGCGGAGGCGGACCCACTCGGCGTCGCAACGGCCGGACAGGAGTTCATCGCCCGTGACGGGGCGGGGCGCGGGGAGGGGGGCGGTGCCGAGGTGGCGCACGGCGGTCATCGTGACCGAGGGCGTGAAGCCGCCGGCGTTGGTCACGCCGTCGAGTTCGATCTCCCGGCCGCGTATGCAGGATCCCGGAACGGGCGATTCGTCGCGAATGTAGATCGAGGCGGAGCCATCCCAGAGCACGAAGCCGCGGCCGATCGGTGGTGCTTCGCCGAGCACGACACCGGCGAGGTGAACCGGCACTTCGCGCCTGGCCTCAGCTTCCGGGAGTTCGAGGATGCGGGAGACGTTGTCGATCACTCCGGCGAAGTCGGGCGTGCGTTCGCCGGGCGCGGCCAGGGCGCCGTCCGTGGACATGGCGGCGGCAAGGCAGGCGAGGGCGAAACAGTGGCGGAACATGGGCAAAGCGCAGCCGGGGCGGAGCGGTGGCCGCGGGACGACGTGCTCGAAGCAAGAAGCGGAGGCGAGAAACGGCAATGTCCAACAGTTCACCCGGGTGGGTGATGCCGGCCGGCGACAATTGTGGTACGTTCGCGACTCCCGACCGGTGTTACCCACCGCCCAACGCAGCCCCAGTTTTGCCATGAACCTCGCCTCTCGACTCTTCGCCTTCGCACTCTTCGCCTTCGGATTTGTTTCGCCCACCTCCGCGGCCGGCGCCGCGCCCCGCGAGCGAGTTCTCTTCAACGACGGCTGGCGTTTCCAGCAGGGCGATCCGGCGGGCAACACGACCGAGCTCGCCTACGACGTGCGGCCCGAGCTGAGCGATGCGAAGGAGAACCAGGTGGCCGACGCGAAGCCGCAGGAGGCCGCGCTGCTCGACTCGGCCGGCGCGAGCGTGCTGAAACCGTGGATTCTCCCGACCGGCAATGCCTTCATCAAGGACCCGGCGAAACGCCACGCCCGGCCCGCGGGCGATCCGGGCAGCGATGTCGCCTACGTGCGCGCCGACTTCGACGACAGCCGCTGGCGGACCGTGACGCTGCCGCACGACTGGGCGATCGAGGGGCCGTTCATCGAGACCGGCGACTTCGGCGGGATGGGGCGACTGCCGAGCTGGGGCATCGGCTGGTACCGGAAACAATTCGAGATTCCCGCGAGCGATGCGGGCAAGTCGCTCTTTCTCGAGATCGAGGGCGCGATGTCCTACGCGACGGTGTGGCTCAACGGTCGCCTCGTCGGCGGTTGGCCCTTCGGCTACAGCTCGTGGCAGGTCGACCTCACGCCGTATGTGAAGTTTGGAAGCCAGAACCAGCTCGCCATCCGCCTCGACAACCCGCCGGCCTCCTCGCGCTGGTATCCGGGCGGCGGCATCTACCGTGATGTGTGGCTCACGAAGACCCGGTCGGTCCATGTGGGCCAGTGGGGCACGGTGGTGCGCACGCCACAGGTTTCGCGGGAACAGGCGACGATCACCCTCGACGTGACGGTCGACAATGCCGGCGGGAGCACAGCCGTGGCGCAGGTGGCGACGGCGGTGTTTGTCGCCGACAGCGCCGGCCTCGTGACCGGCGAACCGGTCGTGGTCTTCGCGCCGCAGTCGCTCGAGCTGCCCGCGAATGGCAGCGCGGTGGCGTCGGGTTCGGTGACATTGGCCGATCCGCGGCTTTGGGGGCCGCCGCCGACCCAGCAGCCCAATCGCTACGTGGCGGTGACGACGGTCACGGTCGGCGGTACTGAGGTCGACCGCCTTGAGACGCGCTTCGGTATCCGCGATCTGAATTTCGACCCGAACCAAGGCGTGCTGGTGAATGGCGAGCGGATCCAGATCCGGGGTGTCAACCAGCACCACGACCTCGGTGCGCTCGGCGCGGCGTTCAACGTGCGCGCCGCCGAGCGTCAGCTCGAGATGCTCCGCGAGATGGGCTGCAACGCGGTGCGCATGAGCCACAATCCGCCGGCGCCCGCGCTGCTCGAGCTCACCGACCGCATGGGCTTCCTCGTCTACAACGAGTCGTTCGACTGCTGGGAGCGGAAGAAGACCCCGCTCGATTTCCACCTCATTTTCCCCGACTGGCACGAGCAGGATCTGCGGGCCTTGGTTCGCCGGGACCGCAATCATCCGTCGGTCATCATCTGGAGCGTGGGCAACGAGGTCGGCGAGCAGTACACCGATGAGGCCGGCGCGGCGATCGCGCGCCGCCTCTGCGACATCGTGCGCGAGGAGGATCCGACGCGGCCCACGACCACTGCGATGAACTACGCCAAGCCCTACATGCCCCTACCGGCCGAGGTGGATGTGATCAGCCTCAACTACCAGGGCGAGGGCATTCGGCAGGATCCGATGTTCGAGGGCACCGAGCGCATCCGCACTCCTCCGCAGTACCCGGCCTTCCGTAACCAATTTCCGGATAAAGTCGTGCTTAGCAGCGAGACCGCCTCCGCTTTCAGCACCCGCGGCACCTACCTCTTCCCGGTCACGCCGAAGAACAGCGACATCGTGCGCGACGGCCGGGGCGGCGACGATCGCAACCACCATGTCACCGCCTACGAGTTGCATGCCGTCGATTTCGGCTCCTCGGCCGAGAAAGTCTTCGGCCAAATCGCCCGGCATCCGTTTGTCGTCGGCGAGTTCGTATGGACCGGTTGGGACCACTTGGGCGAGCCCACGCCCTACTACACGTCGCGCAGTTCGTATTGCGGCATCATCGACATGGCCGGCTTCAAGAAGGACCGGTTTTACCTCTACCAGTCGCATTGGCGTCCGGAGCTGCCGATGGCGCACCTCCTGCCGCACTGGTCGTGGCCGGAGCGAGTGGGGCAGGTCACGCCGGTACACGTTTTCACTTCGGGCGACGAGGCCGAGCTCTTCCTCAATGGCCGCTCGCTGGGCCGGAAGAAGAAGGGACCGTTCGAATACCGACTGCGTTGGGACGACGTCGTGTACGAACCCGGCACGCTCGAGGTCGTCGCGTACAAGGACGGCGGGAAATGGGCGACCGACACGGTGAAGACCGCCGGCGAGCCGAAGGCGCTCGCGGCAACCCCCGACCGCGCCGAGATCCGTGGCGACGGACTCGATCTGGCCTTCGTGACGGTGCGAGTCGCCGACGCCGCCGGCCTCACCGCGCCGCGGGCCGACAACCGCATCACGGTGACGGTCGAAGGAGCGGGCGAGCTGGTCGCCACCGACAACGGCGATCCGACGAACCTCACGGTCTTCTCCTCGCCGACGCGCCCGGCGTTCAGCGGACTGTTCCTCGCCATTGTCCGGGCCAAACCCGGAGCGGTCGGCACCATCAAAGTCACCGCCAAGAGCCAAGGTTTGAAACCGGCGGTGGCCGAGATCGGGGTGCAGTGAGGAGCGGTCTATCGCGAGCCCGTTGCGGCGGGCTCGCGGTCACGGGATTGCTGGGCTACGGAGGGTTCCGAGACCACACCGGTCCACGGCTCTTCATGCCGTGCACCGTGAAGCACTCGAATCACAACGATCCGATCCGGCTCGACGACGAAGAAAATCCGGAAAGGAAACCCGGTAACGAGAATGCGCCGTACCTCAGGTTTTCGCCTCAGGAGCAAGTGAGCTTGGGGCAACAGCGAGGCGCGGTGGATTGCGTCGGAAACGGAGTCGAGAAACCGACCTCCGAGACCTGTCGATTGTTGCTCGTACCACAATGCCGCCGATGTGATGTCGGCCTCCGCGGTACTGCGGACGACAACCGGCCGTTTCATTGGGGAAGCTTGTCCCGGAGGCGTTTGACCACCGTATCCCACGAGGCGCCATTCTCGGGATTGGTGCGGTAGTCGGCCACCGCTGTGTCCAAGGCGGAACGATCCTCGGCGGAGAGTTCGCCATGCTCGATCCAGGTGTCGCCGAGCAGTTCGTCCAAACCGGCCTGCACCTCCGCCAGTTCGGTTCGGGAGAGAGTTTTCAGCCCGGCGAGAATCTCCGCTTTGCTCATGGGCGGAAGATGGCAAGTGCCCCCACCTAGCGCAAGTGGCTCGATTTGGTGCTGGTAGGTCCCTTGCTGGACGAAACAAAAAGGCGCCGCGGTTGAGCGGCGCCTTCAAGGTTGGAGAGCGGATGGAATCCTCAGAGCACCGCGAGGATGCGCTGGAGGGCTTCCTCGACGTTGGCGCGGCTGTTGAAGGCGCTGAAGCGCACGTAGCCCTGGCCGCAGCGGCCGAAGCCGGCACCGGGCGTGCAGACCACGCCGGCCTGGTTGAGGAGCAGATCGAAGAACTCCCACGAGTCGCGCTTCACCTCGACCCAGATGTAGGGCGAATTGTCGCCACCGATACAGGGCAGCCCCCGGGCGGTGAGGGCCTCGCGGACGAGCTTGGCGTTCTCGAGGTAGAAGTCGGTGAGCGCCTTGACCTGGGCCTGGCCCTCCGGCGTGTAGACCGCGGCGGCGGCCTTCTGCACCGGGTAGGAGACGCCGTTGAACTTGGTCGTGTGGCGGCGGTTCCAAAGGGCGTGCACGGAGTGCTCATTGCCGGCGTTGTCCCAGACCTTCAGGTCTTTCGGGACGACGATGAAGGCGCAGCGGGTGCCGGTGAAGCCGGCGTTCTTCGAGAAGCTGCGGAACTCGATCGCGCACTCGCGGGCGCCGGGGATCTCGTAGATCGACTGCGGCAATTCCGGATCGCGCACGAAGGCGACGTAGGCGGCGTCGAAGACAATCAGGGCCTTGTGGGCGCGGGCGTAATCGACCCACGCCTGGAGCTGGGCCTTGGTCGCGGTGGCGCCGGTGGGGTTGTTCGGGAAGCAGAGGTAGATCAGGTCGACCGGCTGCGAGGGCAGGGCGGGCACGTAGCCGTTGGCGGCGGTGGACTCGAGGTAGACGAGGTTCGCGTAGCGGTTGTCCTCGTTGGCGCCGGTGCGGCCGGCCATGACGTTGCTGTCGACATAGACCGGGTACACCGGGTCCGGGATGGCGACGCGGATGTCGTTGGCGAAGATCTCCTGGATGTTGCCGACGTCGCACTTGGAGGAGTCGGAGACGAAGATCTCGTCGGCGTCGATTTGGGCGCCGCGGGCCTGGAATTCGAACTTGGCGATGGCTTCGCGCAGGAAGGCGTAGCCCTGCTCGGGACCGTAGCCCTTGAAGGTCGCGCGGTCGGCCATCTCGTCGACGCCGGCGTGGAAGGCGGCGATGCAGGCCGGAGGGAGCGGCTCGGTGACGTCGCCGATGCCCATGCGGATGAGCTTCTTGTCGGGATTGGCGGCGACCCACGCGTTCACGCGCTTGGCGATGTCGGCGAAGAGATAGGAGGCCTTGAGCTTCTGGTAGTTTTCGTTGACGCGAATCATGGCGGTAGAGGGCGGGACAGTGCAGGCGGAACGGGCGGGGCGGCGAGCCGAAAGACCGGCGCGCCGCGGAGGTAGTAGTTCTCAACGGAGCGTGGGCGCCGCGGCTCAAGCGTGTTTTCCGGTCGCGGGGCGGCGGATGGATGCGGTTAGCTCGGCGGCATGAAGCGACTACCCCTCGTGCTGTTGGCCGTGCTGACGATCGGAACTGCGATGGCGTTGGCCGAGGCGGAAGAGCCGAAGGTGGACATCGACTTTTCGTGCGTGGGAGTGGGCGCGGGGAAGCCGATGTTGATCGTGGGACCGCTTGTTTGGCGAGTGCGGCCCAGCGGGGGTGACGACACGGCCTTGATTCAAGCGGCTCTCGACGACGTGGCCTCGCGGCTCATGGGTGCCGACGGTTTGCGGGGTACGGTCGTGCTGGAGGAGGGGACGTTTCGGGTCGAGGGGCAGCTGCGTGTGAAGGCTGACGGCGTCGCGCTGATTGGTTGCAATGACCGGACGATTGTCTTGGCGACTGGGCTCGACCGCCGTGCGTTGATTTGGCTTGGGGGCGACGAGGCGCCGAAGGTCAGTACCGAGATCGCGGTGACCGATGAGACGGTGCGCGCGGGTAGCACGGTGCTGACGATCGCGGATGTCGGCGGCTTCACCGTCGGCGACCGCGTGGTGGTGCGGCGACCGAGTACAGCGGAGTGGATTGCGGATCTCGGCATGGACAAGTGGCCGGGCTCGTTCGCCTCGATTCGGCTGAATTGGCTGCCGGGCTCGATGGATTTGCGTTGGGATAGGAGTATCACTGCGATCGATTCGACCACGAACTCGCTCATGCTCGACGCGCCAATCACGACGGCGCTGGATGCGCGCTACGGCGGCGGTTTTGTGGCGAAGGTGATCGGCGGCGAACCGGTGACCGGCGTGGCGCTCGGCAATCTCGTGCTCGACAGCGAGTACGACACCGCGAACCCGAAGGACGAGGAACACGCGTGGATCGCGGTGCAGGTCGACAACGCGGAGGACGTCGAGGTATCGGCGATCACGGTGCGGCATTTCGTGAGTTCGGCGGTGCGGGTCGGGCCGCGCGCCCGGCGGGTTTCGGTTGGAGCGTGTGCGAGCGAGATGCCGGTTGCGGAGGTCGGTGGCTATAGGCGGCAGAGTTTTGTTGTGGAGGGACAACAGGTCTATGTCTGGGCGTGCCGCGCGGACCTGCCGTGGAATGCCTTTTCAGTCGGCCAGCGGGCCGCCGGGCCAAATCTGATCTCGAATGGCCTCGTGACGAACGCCCTCGGTTCGAGCGGCGTATTCGAGAGCTGGGCGTCTGGCGTGGTGTTCAAACGCATCAAGGGCACAGCACTCGATCTTTCGCGAAACGACCGCGGCGCGCAGGGTGGTGGTTGGACGGCGGCGAACGCCGTTGCACTTTGCTGGGAAGATCCTGCGAAACTCGAAGGCCCCGCGATGGCTCCGGTTATTCGGGAGTCGCGCGACCAAGGGAGAGAGAGGGCGCCGGAGCACGTTTTGCGAGGATTGCCCAACCGATTCTTCACGAAGGAGGGGATCGTGTTGGGGGTATCCGATGTTCCTGAATTCCGGTTTTCGGAAACTCACCCGGTGCCCGCGGCTTTGCCGAACGCCCCCGAACTTGAGATCGTCAACGGCCGCTTTGTCGTCGACGGCCGTGTGCTCTGGGGTGGGGCGGTGAACACCGCCTGGTGGAAGGGCCGCATCAACCCCGAGATCGCGGCCAACTATGGGCGCAGCCCGACGCGCTTCGTGCCGGGGCGGACCGGGCCCGGGCTGACCGAGGATCTGGAGGAATTCGCGAACTGGATGCAGGCCAACGGGACGCCGTTCTTCCGGCATTGGCCGGGGCTGTGGTACGACCGACGCCGCGACGACCACCTGCGTGTCGACCGGACCGACGCGAACTGCTGGGCGCCGTTCTACGAGATGCCGTGGGCGCGGAGTGGGCAGGGGACGGCGGCAGACGGGCTCAGCAAGTACGACCTGACGAAGTTCAACCCGTGGTATTTCTCCCGGCTGCGCGAGCTGGCCCGCTTGTGCGGCGAGCGCGGTATCGTGTTCTTCAATGACCTCTACAACACGCACAACGTGCTCGAGACCGGGGCGCACTGGATGGATTTCCCGTGGCGGCCGGCGAACAACATCAACGGTACGCCGTTGCCCGAGCCACCGCCGCTCGACGCGAAGGGCGGGATTCATGTCGCCAACGAATTCTACAACGAGGGCGACCGGGTTCTGCGCGCGCTGCACCGCGCGTTCATTCTCCACAGCCTCGACCAACTCGGTGAGCAGTCGAACGTGATCCACGGGCTCGCGTTCCAGTATGCCGGGCCGTTGGCGTTTCAGCAGTTCTTCCAGGACACGGTGGCGGAGTGGGAGCAGGCACATGGGCGGCGGCTACGGCTCGCGCTGACGACGGGCAAGAACGTGACCGACGCCATTCTCGCCGATCCGGTGCGTGCGGCGCAGATCGCGGTGATCGACCAGCGCTATTGGCAGTATCGGCCGAATGGATCTCTGTGGGCGCCGGAGGCGGGGCGGAACCTGGCCTTTCGCGAGATGAACGCGGCGCAGTTCGGCAAGGCCGGCGGCGACAGCCCGCCGCCCACGACGCCGGCGATGGTGTATCGCCAGGTGCGCGAATACCGTGACCGGTTTCCCGACAAGGCGATCATCGCGCCCGACGGCGGCAACGGCCCGGTGCCGGTGTTGATGGCCGGCGGGGCGGTGGCGATCACGTCGAACCCGGCGGCGGGAGGCACGCAGGGGCGCAGCGGGTTCGACGCCTTTGTGACTCGGGAATTGGGTGCCGCGCTGCAGCAGATGACGCCGCGGGACGGCTGGCTGGTCGCCCCGGCGAACAACTGGTGCCTGGCCGACGAGGCGGGCGAAACGGTGCTGTTCTGCTCGGTCGAGGGCGAAGGGATCCAACTCGCCTCGGATCTGCCCCAAGCCAGTTACGCGGCTGAGTGGGTGGACCCGCGGACCGGATCGACGCAGATGGCCGACGTGTCGAAAAAATGGACGCGCGGAGCGGTCTTCAGAAAGCCGTCGGTCGATTGTTGGTTGCTGCTGCTGCGCGCGGAGCAGCGGTAGGCCGGGAGTTTCAGCCTTCGAGCGGAGTCGGTGCCGGATCGCCGTGGAGGAATTCGTGAGACATTCGATCCTCGATGGCCCGTCGAAGGTCTTGAGGCTTCCTGCTGCTGGGATATCCGGGAGCGTGCTGCGGTCGGAAAAGGCGGGGTCGAGTCGGAGCCATGGACCTACCGAGGGCTACCGGGTGCGGCTTGCTGTCGTGAAGGCATTGCAGCTGGCGACCATCGATTCGAGTGCGCCGGCGGATTCGCGCAGCTGGTCGACCAGTTGGCGGAATTCGTGGGAGGCGGCGGCGTTTTCCTCGGCGGTGGCGGCGGTGCGTTGCGTGATCGAATCGAGGCGGGTGATGGCGTCGCGCACCTGGGAGAGTCCTTGGGTGCTCTGGCTGGAGGCCTGTTCGATCTGCTGGACCAGTTCGTGGTAGTTTTTCGTGACGGTGGTGACGGTGGAGAACTGGGCGTTGACGGCCTGGCTGAGCTCGGCGCTGCGGGTGTTGGTGCCGATGGCGGACTCGATGCGGTTGCGGGTTTCGCGGGCGGCCTCGGCACTGCGGCCGGCGAGATTGCGTACCTCCTCGGCCACGACAGCAAACCCGGCGCCGGCCTCGCCGGCGCGGGCGGCTTCGACGGCGGCGTTGAGGGCGAGGATGTTGGTCTGGAACGCGATCTCGTCGATCGACTTCAGAATTTTCGCGATCTCGTGGTTGGTCTGCCGGACGCCGTCCATCGCGGCGACGAGTTCGCCCATCTGTTGGGCGCCGCCGGAGGTGGCCGCGTCGGCGTCGCGAGCGAGTTGAGACAGGTTGCGGATGTGCGCGAGGGTGGACAGCGTCATCGAGTTGAGCTCCTCGACGGAGGCGCTGATTTCCTCGAGGGCGCTGGCCTCCTCGCAGGCGTCGTCGCTCAGCGATTTCGAGGAGTCGGCGATCACCTGGGATGATTGGGTGCCGTGATTGGTCGCGGCCATGAGCTCCTGGCTGAGTGCGCGCAACGGGCGGCTGATGCTGCGGGCGATCACGGTCACGGCGCCGACGAGGACGGCGAGGCCCCCCAGCCCGCCGGCGAGCATGATCCAAAGCTGTTGTCGGGTCGTCGCGAGGTGCTCGTCGGTGTAGGAGGTTATGCTGTTGGCGACGGCCTCGGAGAGCCGGGAGAACGCGGACTCGACCCGGGTGAAGGGGCCGGATTGGTAGTCGGTTTGGTTGATTCCGAGGGAGGAGAAATCGGGTGCCTTGATGCCCAGTTTCAGCGCGGTATCGGCCATCGTGATGATACGGGAGTAGTCGGAGTCGGTGAGGAGGGTGTTGATCGCCTTGGCCGTTTCGGCGTCGGCCATGCTGTGCAGGCGCGAGAGGTGGTCGTCCATCGCGAGGCGTTTGGTCTTCAGCTCCCCGTAGGCGGTCTCGCCGAGGTGGTTGTCGCGGAGGACGGTGTTGACCAGTCCTTTCACCTTCCAGAAGTCACGTTGCAGCCGGGCGACGTTGTCTTGTGTCGAGATTCTACGGACTAGCTCGGCGTCGCCGGTCTCCAGGCAGAGCACTGGGAGGAAGTTGGCCTGGGTGAGGAGCACGACGTCGTAGGCTTTCAGCACCGTGCTGCGGAGCGATCGGATCTGGTCGGGATCGGTGGTGCGGTCGGGAGAGAGCAGTTCCTTGCGGAACGGGGCGACGACGGGCTCCGAGCGAAGCGCGGATTCGAGGCTTTCGCGGAAACGGGGGCTGTGGCCGGCGCGGGAGCGCTCGGAGAGGTTGCGCAGTTCGCGCATGGCGGTTTGGGACGCCTCGATCGCCTGCGCAAAGCGGGCGAGTTGCTCCGCCGGGGAGCCTTCGCCGCTGAAGCCTGCGGCCTGGTAGGCGAGCTGTCGCTCCCGGGTGACGTTGTCGGCGAGTTGGTAGGCTTGCAGGGAGATCGCAGTGGTGTCGCGGAAACGGCGCAGGGAGGAGGCTTGGCTCGCCATATTGCCGATCAGGAGGGCCGAGGGGACGGCGATGCCGACGACGGCGGCCGCTCCGAGCGCGAAGAGTTTGCAATGCACTCGCATGGGATGGGTCCGGGTGATTGGGGCTGGGGTTGCCGACTTCGCGCACGAGACAGACGCTGTCACGGCAGGCAGTCCGGGTGGTCAGGCCATCGGCTCGCTTCGTCCGCACTTGAGGAGCGGTTTGAGCGGCCGCGCGGGATGTGGCTGCCCGCGGTGAGCGCCATGGCGTTCGCGGGTGTAAAGGCTTGTGTCACAGGCGTGTGACCGCAAAGGTTCGGCGAACCGCTCCCCGCTCGACGCGTCATCATGCAAGTCATCCACTCGATCTTCGACATGCAGTCGCTGGCCATGAACTTGGAATCCAAGGGCCAGCTCATCGGCTTGGTGCCGACGATGGGCGCGCTCCACGTGGGCCACGTCAGCTTGATCGAGGCGGCGCGAAAACAATGTGACACCGTGGTGGTGTCGGTTTTCGTCAACCCGACCCAGTTTGGTCCCAGCGAGGATTTCAGCCGGTATCCGCGTACGTTGGAAGCGGACATTCAGGCCTGCGAGAAGGCCGGCGCCGATGTGGTGTTCGCTCCGTCGGTGGAGGAGATCTACCCGAAGGGCTATTCGACCTACGTCAACGAGGAGCTCATCTCGAAGGGGTTGTGCGGCCATTCTCGCCCCGGGCACTTCCGCGGGGTCACCACGGTGGTGGCGAAATTGTTCAACATCGTGCGGCCCGACGTGGCCTTCTTCGGCCAAAAGGACGCGCAGCAGGTCGCCGTGATCAAGAAGATGGTCAACGACTTGCATTTCTGCGTGGATATCGTCGTGTGCCCCACCGTGCGCGAAGCGGACGGCATGGCGATGAGCTCGCGGAATCGTTATCTCTCCACGATACAGCGGCAGGATTCGCTGGCGTTGTCCCAGGCGCTCTTCAACGCGCGCAAGATGGTCGAATCCGGGGTGCGCAGCCCCGACCGGGTGATCGCCGAAACGACGCACCGCCTCGGCGAGCATCGCCGTATTCGGCTTATCTATGCGCAGATCGTCGACCGCTGCACGATGGAGCCGATGCGGGAGATCCTGCCGGGCAAAAGCTTGCTCGCGGTCGCGGTGTGGGTCGACGAGGTGCGGCTGATCGACAATATTCTGCTCTGACGGTGGCGGGCCTCGCCGACATGGCTGCCGACTGTACCATCCGCGATGCCACCGAGGCCGACCTGCCTTCCGTCCGGTCGATCTACGCGCATCATGTTTCGAACGGAACGGGCACGTTCGAGGAGGAGGCGCCCGACCTCGGGGAAATGGTGCGCCGGTGGCGCGAGGTGCGCGGACGGGGTTTCCCCTGGTTGGTGGCGGAATGCCGTGGGCAGGTTGTCGGGTATGCCTATGCCAATTGGTTCCGGGTGCGCAGCGCGTTCCGGCATACCTGTGAGGATTCCGTCTATCTGGCGCCGGACTGGGGCGGGCGGGGGCTGGGCACGCGGTTGCTCGGCTCGCTTGTCGAACGCTGCGAGGTGGCCGGGGCGCGACAGATGCTCGCGGTCATCGGTGACAGTGCGAATCTCGCCTCGATCCGGGTCCACGCCCGCTTGGGCTTTGTCCGAATCGGTGTGATGCGGTCGGTCGGCCTGAAGTTCGGACGGTGGCTGGATGTCGTGATGATGCAGCGCGCGCTGGGGCCGGGCGATGCTGCGCCCCCGGCGGAGAAAAACACCGATCTATTATGAGGAATTCGTACGACATTGTCGTCGTTGGGAGCGGAATCGCCGGTTTGAGCTTCGCCCTCAAGGCGGCTGCGGCGGGCCGGAGCGTGGCGATTCTCACGAAGAAGAACCGCGCCGATTCCAACACCAACTTTGCACAGGGAGGCCTCGCCGCGGTGATGGCCGCGGAGGACAATTTCGAGAACCACGTGCACGACACGCTCGTGGCCGGCGACGGGCTGTGCGTGGAGGAGGTTGTGCGTGAGATCGTGCGCGACGGGCCCTCGCGCGTGCGGGAGTTGGTCGAGATCGGCCTGGATTTCTCCCGCGACCCGGACGGGCACTTCGACCTTGGCCGCGAGGGCGGTCACTCCCACCGGCGTATCCTCCATGTCAAGGACATGACGGGGAAGGCGATCGAGGAGGCGTTGCTGCGCGCGGTCGCCGCCAGCGAGCGCATCGACCTGTTCGAGCATCTGTTCGCGATCGATGTCGTCACGGCGGCGAAGGTGGATCCGGCGGCGGATGGCGAGGGGAACCGCGTGCTCGGTCTCCACGTATTGGATGTCCGGGAACAGCGGGTGCTCGCGCTCGCCGCGCCGGTGGTGATGCTCGCGACCGGTGGCGCCGGTCAGGTATACCTCTACACGACGAATCCCGATATCGCCACGGGCGACGGCATTGCGATGGCCTACCGGGCGGGCGTGCCCGTGCGGAACATGGAGTTCATCCAGTTTCATCCGACGACGCTCTACGCCGCGTGCGGCGCGGGGGCTCCGGTCGGGTGCCCCCGCTTCCTCATCAGCGAAGCGGTGCGCGGGGAGGGCGCGATCCTGCGCAATTTCGGGGGCGAGGCGTTCATGCCGCGTTACCATCGGCAGGCGGATCTCGCTCCGCGCGACATCGTGGCACGAGCAATCGACGCCGAGATGAAACGCTCGGGGACACCGCACGTCTGGCTCGATATCCGGCACAAGGACGAGGCTTGGCTGCGGCAGCGGTTTCCGCAGATCTTCGCCGGGTGCGAAAAGGCGGGGCTGAACATGGCGCGCGACCTCATTCCCGTCGTGCCTGCGGCGCACTACACTTGCGGCGGGGTAGCGACGGATCTCTCCGGTGCGACCGATCTGGCCGGTCTTTATGCGTGCGGCGAGGTCGCCTGTACCGGCCTGCATGGGGCCAATCGCCTCGCGAGCAACTCGCTGCTCGAGGCGATCGTGGTGGCGCACCGGGCCGCGGAGGCGGTTGAGCGGTATCTTGCGTTCCCTGCGCCAGTCGCGCTCCCGATCCCAGAATGGAAGGATTTCGGAGGTGATGATGCCGACGAACGAGTCGTGCTTACCCATAGCTGGGACGAATTGCGCCGCGCGATGTGGGACTATGTTGGGATCGTGCGGACTACCAAGCGTCTCGAGCGTGCGCGGGCCCGCCTGGCGAACCTCGCGAAAGAAGTTCACGACTACTACTGGCATTTCTCGGTTGATCCTCAGTTGCTGGAGTTGCGCAACCTGATCGTCATCGGCGAGTTGGTGGTGGGCTGCGCCTTGCAGCGGCACGAGAGTCGCGGACTGCACTACACCTTGGATTTTCCCCAGAAACTGGACCGAGCCGGCGACACCGAGCTGAAGCGCTGTTGACGAACGGATTGGTTCCGAGGGTATTCGGCCAATGGCTCGACGGCGCGAATGATAGGTGCCGTTTTGCACGAGCTGTTCGGTGCTGGAATTCTCCCACAGGGGAATATGCCCTTGTCGATGTTCTCATTGGGGCCGACCGCCCTGCTTGCATCGCCTCAACGTAGCGGCAGCCGCCACGCTCGTGGGCTGAGCGTCGAAGATCGACGCGGGGTTGCGTCCGGTTGACCCCGAGGTGGATCCGTTTGCCTACAGTGAGCGTTCTTGGCGGCTGTAGTGTTTGCCGAGGTGTTGCGGAGGTTTGGCGCCGGGTGTCGGTGAGGGCGGGTGGGATGATTTGTGGAGTGGATACAGAGAAAAGGAGGGGGAATGGGGTGAAAAAAACGACGCAAG